>CAJUBJ010000017.1 GCA_910584655.1 uncultured Bacilli bacterium | reverse complement strand
TGATTTAAAGACGACATCATATCTACTAGTATAATATTTTTCTTTATTCATATATTCCCCCTTCACTATATATATTCTACCTTGAGGGACTGATTTCCTTCTTTTTTTTAAAATTTTTTAATAATTTAGTAATTTTTGGTAATAATAGTACTGGTGATATTATGTTATATGAAAAGTTAAAAAAAGATTTTAATAACACTGAAGATTTAAAACACAAAAATATTAATAATGTTCATGTTGTATATTTAGAAAGTCTTTGTAGTGGTGATAAAGTTAATGAATATATTTTACAAAACTTAACTATTGGACATGAATTCTATTTTTTAAAGAATATTGTTAGTGGACCAAATATTATTTATGTAAAAGATTATAATTCAATAAAGGATTATATAATGGGTGGTTTTGCTTTAGTATATAATGACGAAGATATTTTAGTTTGTGAATGTAAAGGAGAATTATATCGTTCTGTTAGTACTCCTTCTGCTGAACCTTCTGTTAATGGACCTAAAGACTCTTTTAATGAAAGTATTCAGATGAACTTAGGATTAATAAAAAGAAGAATAAAGACTGAAAATTTAGTAAATGAAGATTTTACTATTGGGAGAAAGACTAAAACTCAAGTTTCTTTACTATATATAAAAGATGTTGCTCAGAAAAAATATGTTAAAGAAATTAGAAAAAGATTAAAAAATATAGATATTGATGGATTGATTGACATAGAGGTTCTTCCTAGTTATATAAATAGCGATAAGTCCCCTTTGCCAACAATGATGAAAACCGAACGTCCTGATAAAGTTAGTACTTCGTTACTTGAAGGAAAAATAGTGATTATTGCTGATAACTCACCTTATGCACTTATAATGCCAGCTTTTTTTGTTGATTTTCTTAATCCTCAGGGAGATTTATATGTGAAAGCTATAGATGTTAATTTCTTAAAAATATTAAGACTAATCTGTTTGGTTATTACACTTCTTCTTCCTGCTTTATATATTTCAATAATAAATTATAATCCTGAAACTATTCCTCTTAAATTAGTGTTATCGTTTCAATCTGCTAGAAGTGGAGTACCTTTTCCGTCTGCTTTTGAATCAATATTTATGATTATAATATGTTCAATCTTAAGAGAGAGTGATATAAGATTTCCTTCAACATATGGAAGTTCAATTTCAATACTTGGTGCATTAGTATTAGGTGAAGCTGCTGTTGCAGCAAATGTTGCTAGCCCTATTATGATTATTGTTATTGGTATAACTTTTATTACTAGTTTGGTTTATAATAGTGGCGATGTTATAGATGGATTAAAGTTATATAGATTATTACTTTTATTGGCAGCAACTATTCTTGGATTATATGGCATGATATTAGGAGTATTTGTAGTGCTTATTCATATGGCTTCGATAAAGACTTTAGGAGAACCTTATCTTTATCCTGTTGCACCATATGATAAAACATATTTTTTAAAAACTGTACTAAAAAAAGGAAAGGATAAAAAAAGAAGTAAAGTATTATCAAATAATGAATATAAGGTGAAAGAATGAAAAAAATAATCTTATTTTTTATATGTTTAATATTTTTTACAGGATGCTATGATTATCAAGAATTGAATGATATGAATATTGTTAGTGGAATTGGGATTGATTATAAAGATGATGAATATATAGTTAGTTTAGAAATGGTTGAAAGTTCTAAGGAAGATTCTGGGAGTAAGATAGAAACTAATGTTATAAATGGTAAAGATAAAATTCTTGCCAATGCAATTAATCAAGCAATTAATAATTCTGATAAAAAAGTTTATTTTAAGCATGTTGATTTACTAATTATTAGTGAACAATTAGCTAATAAAGGTATTGGAGATGTTGTTGATTATATACTACGTGATGTAACAATTAGTTCCTCTTTTTTTACTGTAGTAGCTGAAAATCCAGAAGAAATATTAACAACTGATATTGACAATGATTCTATTAGTAATTTAATTGTAGATACAATTAGATATAATGTTGATGCTTCACAGATAGATAATATTGATTTAATAGTGAGTAATATAACTAATGAAAGAAAAGATATAGCTTTACCATATATAGAATTGGATGATGAAAATGTTATTATAGATAATATAGCATACTTCAAAAAATCTAAAATGGTAGGAAAAATAAATAATAAAATATATAATTTCTTAGTTTTAAAAAGTAATAATTTAGATTTTGATGATAATGATAATGTTATAAATATTTATAAAAAAGATATTAAATATGATGTAAAAAAAGACAAAATAATAATTAATATTAATGGTATGGGTAAAGTTAAAAAAGTTAATACTGATATTAACTTAGAAGATACAAATAGCTACAAAGAAGTTGAAAAAGGTATTCAAGAAACTATTGCTACAGAAGTAGAAAGCTTTATTGAGGAAACATTAAATGAAGAATCTGATTTAATTGGATTTAAAGATTTATATTATAGAATATATGGTAAAGAAAAAGATAACTTACCTTATGAAGTAAATGTAAAAGTAAAAATTACTAGAAATGGAGCTATTTATGAAACAATCCATGATTAATAAAAGACAATATATTATATTAAGTTTTTACTTAACTCGTGTTTTATTTTTAGGTATAGGATTTAGTGTTATGGTTGGAATTGGAAAGAATAGTTTATTAATAGCAAGTGTTTTAGGAATGCTTCTTGGGTATTTTTTATTATATTTATTTTATAAAAAAGATAAGTTAAGTAAATTATCTAATATTTTGATTAGTATTACTACTTTAACAGCTGGGTTACTTGCTATTACAACCTTAACAGGCACATATTTACTTTATGATACTCCTACACTATTTATAATGGGAACTTTTATATTAGTTTTAGTATATGGGGCATCCAAAGAAATAAAGATAACTTCAAGGGTTAGTGAATTACTATCTCCTTTATCAATTTGTTTTATAATATTTGCTTTAATTTGCTTATTATCTTTAGTTTCTTTGTATAATTTATTACCAATATTTAATGCGAATTTTGGAGATTTTATAAAATGTATTATTGTATTTACAGCTACTTCATTAATGCCAAACTTATTACTTTTAAATTATAAAGGTGATTTAAAATTTAAAGATATTGGAAAAGGTTACTTAATTGGTGCTATTCTGACTATTATAGTAATGTTTTTTATACTCAGTATATATGGATCTGAATTTGCTAGTACTATTAGATTTCCTGAATATTTAATGTTGAATAAAATAAGTGTATTTAACTATATTAGCAATGTTGAAAATATTTTAGTTATGGAATGGGTAGTTAATTTATGTATTGGAGGATTAATATGTGTAAAAGTCTTATCTGATAATTTAAATATTTATATGGTTTCTACTATTCTTACTTTAATTATTTTGGGTACAGAGTTTTTAATGATTAGAAATTATGTTAATGTTTTAATATTTAAAAATAATATTTATTTTGTATGCGCAATTTTGATTGGAATTAGTTTATTATTAAAAAACAAGAATCATAATTGATTCTTGTTTTTATATTTTTCTTCTTTTTTTGTATTTTTTATCAAACTTGTATAGATAACAGATTCCTAATCCCATTACTGAAACTCCAGTTAATGTCATCATTATTACACCAAGACCTCCTGAGTTTGGTATCTCTGCTACTTTGATATTTGGTAAATATAGTGCTTCTT
>CAJUBJ010000016.1 GCA_910584655.1 uncultured Bacilli bacterium | reverse complement strand
TTTCACTTGCTTTATCATATGTATCTGGATTCATTTTTATTGCCATACTAATCACCACTATTTTACTTACTATTTTATTATACAAAAAAATCCTTTTTTAGAAAAGGATTGATTATATTTTATGGCTATTTAAAACATCATTACGATATTTTTTGTCTTCTTTATAAAATCTTATATTATGAATTAGAAGACTTAAATATTTTTTGTTATCTTTTAAATAAAAGTATTCTTCATAGTCTAATTCATCTATATTTCTTTCAACGCTATGAAATTTCATCTTTTTTAGCTTATCTGCAAGCTTATTTAGAAATTCTAATTCTTGCTTACTGTAAAACTCCTGTTGAAAAACATGTATTTTAAATTTACTTGATCTCTCAAATATTAATGAAATTAAATCATCAAAATTGTGAGAGTGAAAATGACTTCTATTATTTTCTTTTTTTGTACCACCAAATTGATAATAAAGAGAATCATCAAAAACTTCATCTAGAGCATGGTATATTGATTCATATGCACTACCAGCTACTACATAGTAGTCATGATTAAATATGTTTGAATGAATTTTTTTAGGAATTGCTATTTTTTTATATTTTTCAAATATTTCTTTGGTAAATTTAAATAAGCGATATTCAAAAATGTTTTTTATAGTGAATTTATGCTCATATAATTGATTATTTTCTATTTTTAATTTTTCATTAAGTAATCTATCTTGAAGTTTGGTAATGTACGCATATTCTTCTTTGCTATATTCTTCTTTATAATTTTTAGGAATAGAAAAACTTTTTTTATTTTTTAGTAAAGCTTCTAATACTTCACTTAAATTATGCACTTCATGAGTCTTTTCATTTATATTAAAATGATATGTTAGATAACTTCCAACAAAATCAGTGAATAGTTTATCTAAGTTAGTGTATTCTTTATCTTTATATATGTAATAAGTATAATTTTTGCTTTTATCATAATAAAGATATGGTATTGTTATTCCTTTTAATTTTCTTTTCATATTATCACACTTCTTTATAATAATATTTTATCATTTTTATAGTAATTATAATAGTTTTATTTTATAAGATTGTTTTTTATACAATAAGGTATTACTTCATGTTTTAAAGTATTAGATAAAATATCAGTACCAAAAGATGAATCGTACCACAGGAATTTTTCTATTTCTTCTGACTCTGTTAAATCACCTTCAAGAATACCACTATACTTATAAACGTAGAAATGGATTTTTTTAGTTGGATCGCTTGTTGCTATTTCATCAAAATCCATTATTAGTTCAAATTTTGTTTCATCAAAAATAGCTTTATTTCCCAGTTCTTCATGGCATTCACGTATAGCTGCTTCTAAAGTTGTTTCATTTTCTTCAACTCCACCACCTATCATTTGATAAGTTGCTCTTTTACGAGGCTTATCAATTAAAATTTTTTGATTTTTAAAAAACATTGTTCCGACAACTTTCATATTTCCTCCTTTATATTACTGGGCTTCCAATTGGTTTTTTCTCATTTACTTCAAAATATAAAATAAATATAACTCCTACAACTATTAAAATACTTCCAGCTAATCTAATTAATTGTAGTGTTGTGTTACCATCATTCTTTATTTTAGATAATTCATATTGTTTATAATTTCTATTAACATAGTATAGATATATAAATATAGAAATTACAATAGTAAAAATAAATATTTTCTTTGCATTTTTTTCAGCATTTTCATCATGATCTATTATAAAATGTTCCTCTAAATCATCACCTAATATACTTAATGCAGCAGCGAATATAACTACTAACCATAATTTTTTTTCAAATTCTAATTCTTTGATTTCATTATTATTCATATGTAATTATATGAATAGTTAAGGTGATTAGAATGTGTACTCTTTTTTTATATTTCCATCTTCATCATATATCTTTGCATTAGCATTAGCTAAATATAGCACTTGGAAATCAGGATTGTCTAAAGTGTATCCTGCTTCTTCTGCCCAATCGAATTCTTCTATAATAGCTTTTTTTGCTTCTATATTTTCACTGTCATCTATCAATTTACAGTCAATTCTTATCCATTCTGTTCCATCATAAGCTACAATACATACATTATTATTCTTAGCTATTTGCTTTGATACTTCTTTAGTCTTACTAGTTAAAGCATATATTTTTCCATCAAATAATACTGGATCTCCAAAAGGACGACAACTTGGTTTTTCACCATTTATTGTAGTTAAGTAGTTTACTTGTGTTCTAATTTTTAAAAATTCAAATGTTTCTTTCATATTTATCTCTCCTATTTATTATCATTAATAACACCATTAATTAAATTCAAATCTGATGGAACTATCCATTTTATATTAGCTTTTTTGAATATTGCTAGTGGAAGAATCGCTCCACTTCTTGCGCCATCCATCCATTTAGGATTTTGAGGCATTAAATTATATAGTTCTTCCATTGTTATATTATAGAAGACGTTTTCTGTTCCTGCGATATAGTCTTCTAAGCTAACCATATATTTGTGAATTCCATCATTAAATAAAGTATTTGGAACTAAGTTAAATTTTGTTAATAGTTCAAATCTTTCTTCTCCGCCAGTGAATATGGCACAATCGTAATCTATGTCTAAATCAACTTTGGATAATTTTTCAGCAACAAAATCTGTCATTTCTTCTATTGTGTCTCCACTAGTTGATTCATTTACGCTTGTAAATTTATTCAAAAGGTCAGCTACACCTATTGTTAGATTGTCTGTTGCTACAATTTTATCACCATTGAAAGTAACAAGTTCAGTAGTTTTACCACCCATATTTATAATTAAAACTTTTTTGCCATTGTAATCATTTTGCATAGCACGACCTAAATAATAATTTTCGATTCCATGAGATATGATGTTAAAATGTAAATCATATTTATCATTAAATAATTTAATTAGCTCATTCTTTTTTTCATAACATAGATTTCTGAAAATACCAGTTGCCAATATATTAGTATTTTCATACTTTAGATTGTATTTTTCTTTTAATTCTTTAAAATATGTACACAAATCTTCTAAATTTTCTTTACTTATTCCTTTTACACTATCAAAATTGTTTTTAAAATATATTGAGTGTTCTTCTATTAATTTAAGTTCGGTTTCATATTCATATACTTTTATAGTTGATGAACCTAAATCAATATAATATTCTTTCATAGCTTTTCCTCCTTATATAGGCTTATTATAATAAAAACAGAAAAAAAACTCAATGTTTTGAGTTTTATTCATAAGTCTTAATTAATTTTTGACCATTATCTAATGTACCATTAAATGATGCGGCAAGTATTTCTTCTAGCCCTTCAGTCTTAGGGGATACTAAAGTTGTATTTACAAATGAAGTTAAAAAACCTGTATTGTCACTTAAGTTAAGTTGTAATTGTTCTCCTTCTTGGAAATCTAGCCAATTTTTTAATCTGAATACTTGAGATGTTTTTCCATTGCTCAAAATTGCATACGGAAAGTTATATTTTGTATCGAAAAGTGATTGATTCCAAAAAGAAAGGTCAGGCTCTCCTACATAAGGAGTTAAATCTGTTATTATGCCATTTTCTCCTCTAAAATATTCTGCTAAGTCTTTAATATCTGTTACATTTTTTACAAGAATTGTATCATAAGATGTTGTTACTATAACGCTTCCATCTGGTAAAACTAATTGAATTTGTTCACAATTTGGAGCAGTTTTTTCTTCGTCCTCATCTTCTTCAAGTAAAAAATCTAATGTGCGACTTAAATCATTTTTATAATTTTTAGAAAATGGATATTTTTTTTCATTATACCCTTTTTTACCATCTGTATTATAAAAATCTTGCCAGCTTTTCAGAGGAATAATTGTCACATTACCATCTATTACTTTTAAAGCATAGTTAAATTTCAATTCCGTATCTATAATATATTGATTATGAAATGTAGAATCAATGTTTCCTTTTGAGTTATCGATAGTTTTAATCCCAAACATTGAAGATAATGTACTTGCATTTATTTGTTCATTCCCCCCATTTACTAAATTTAAAAACATTGATGAAGTAAGAAATATATCCCCAGTTTCTAACTTTACTTGTAATTGTTCTCCTTCATAATCATTCCATTTATCAACTTTAAATGAAGTAGCACTATTGTTATTGGATACAATACCATTTGTATATCCATAATTAAAATCTATAATTGTTCCATTAAAATATATAGGTTTACTATAATCGTATCCTTCGGTTAAATCATATATTTTTCCTTTATTACACAAACACTCTGCTACTTGATTAGCTTTTATTTCAGATTTTATATCATTTATTAATATTGTATTGTAAGCTGCACTCAATAAAGTTGGTCCATTAGTTACATTTATTTGGATTTGTTCTCCTTCATAATCGCACCATTTATCAACAGGCAATATTATTACACTATCATCTTTTAAGATTAAAGCTTTATTAAAACCAAAATTAAAGTCTGCTAAATCATAATTAAATATTTTATAATTTTCACCAGATATATCAGTTACTATTCCATCAGTTCCAACATAACTCTGGGCAAAATCTGAAGCTTGCATTGTACTTTTTTGATCGTTGATAAGTTTGGTATTATAGCTACATAAGTTAAGAACCAAGCCATTAGATGTTACTATTTGAAGTTGCTCTCCCTCATAATCTTTCCATTTTTCTATAGGTAAAACTAAAGCATTATTTCCATTAAATACTACAGCCTTATTAAAAGCCCATATTCCATCAAAAAATGATTTGTTATATAAGGAGGTAGATTTATCAGATGAATAATCATAAACTTCACCATCTTCAGATATTGATGATGTAGCTACTTCCTTAATTCCATAATTTTCACTTTGTCCATAAAATGCATTTGTATCAAAAGCAGAGGTAAGAATTGCCATATTATCTTCAGTTATGATTTGCAATTGTTCACCTTCATAATCTAACCAATTGGCTACATCTAATATGATTGAAGTATCATCACCTAATATTAATGCTTTATCAAAGCCATATTTTGTATCCACCATAGTTTTATTACAACCAGTTAATAATGAAGTTGCCAGAACTCCACTTAATAACAAACTTGTAACTTTTGTTCTTTTTATCTTTTTATTTAATTTTTTTATATTTTCTGAGTTTATTTTAACTATCATTTTGCTGACTCCTTTTAATGAAAAATTATAAGGAAATAAGATGTTTTTGTCAAATAAGTATATTTTATAAAAATGTTATTTATTATTTAATTTTTATAATGATTAATATTGTGATACTATATAGATAAGGAGGACGTTTTATGAAAATATTTAATGTGGAGAATGGTATAAAAAAGGCTTACGTACAATTAAACGATATTGCAATGTTAATGCATTCTTGTTCATCAATTCCTGTCAGTATTATGCAAAGATTTTTTTACAATATTTTTATTGTTAATGATGAGAACAGATGGAATTTTGAAGAGTTTACTGATATAAAAGAAATAGAATTTTTTTCAAATCTTGATTGGATAGTTGACTTTAGAACATATAAAAATATGAATGAGAAAGAATTATTAGAACAGGGTTATATGTTGGGTGATGAAATGGATGATATTGCTAGAGAGTATAATAAAAAGATAAAAATTGAAAATAGTGAATTTTTGGAAGAATTACTTAGTAAACACGGAGAATTAAAACATAAAATGTATTCTATTAGAGATATTTTATGGTTTAAACAGGGCCATATAAAAATGCCTTTTCCAGAAGTTGCTGATTGTAATGGTTTTGTTTTAGGTGGTGATAATGAAGAATTTTCCTATGTAGCAAATCAGGGCCTAAACCCTTTTCAATTTATTATTAGTAGAAAAGATGGTGCTTTCTTTAAAGCTAATGAAGTTTTACCATTAGGATTTTTGCAATCTGCTCAAACTCTTTCTATTAGTGAAAATATGGATCATAATGAATTTTTTGGGGAATTTGAGTGTTCAAGTCATTTAAGTGATGATAAAAAAAGCTTTGTTACTACATATAAAATTATTACACCTGAAGAAAAAGAAAAGCGTGAAAAACAAGCTATTGAAGATGAAGAAAGAATTTTAGGATTTACTTCTAAAAAGGATAATAAAAAGGTATCTTTATCCAAGAAATTCATTGATAAATTTAAAGGTATATTTAATAAATAGAAAAATCAAATAGTTAATTGCTATTTGATTTTTTTTAAACATTTTTGAGTCAAGTAGTTATTCTTATACCAATTAATAAATTCTTCATAAGCAGAAGTATGCCCATCATGACGATTTTCTCTTTCTTCATCTGTCATCTCCGCTAATGTTTTATTATGATTTTTAGGGACAAAAACATACCAAAGGTTAGATTTTGCTTTTGCTATGTGATTCCCTCTTTTTTCGTAAGAAATTGTTCCTTCACATTCGCCAAAGAAAGTGTAGAATTCATTACCATCATAGAATGTTACACAATCAAGAAAGAAAGCTTCTCTTTCTGTAACATTTTCCATTACTTTCAAAAATTTATCGACATTATCTGCAATTCCACTTCGTTTAGCAAATGCTCCAGGATATCCTGGATTATTTGGATAGTTTCTTACATAGAAACCAGAATCAGCTACAAAACATGGCTGATTTAAAATTCCATATGCTTTTTCAGCTTTATTTTTAGAAATAATTTCAATATCATTTATATTTAATTCTTCAAAATCATAATTATAAAATTCTATAGGTATATTATGCTTGGAAAATTTTTCTTTTACGGAAATATATTTACCATGATTTCCTGTTACATAAGTTATTGTCATATTACATACCTCCTTCAAAGTAATAAAGTTTTTTTACCAAAGGTGAATACTCTACTCTTGATAAATCTTTATTTGTATTAGTTGCTATTGATTTAGCAAGTAGCATTGATTGGTATGTAAAAAAGAAATCATCAATTATTTGGTCATGATATCGGCTATCTATTTGAACTACTTCTTTATAATGAGGAGAAATTTCAAATATTAATTTTTGATCTAGCTCAGTATTTTTATTAAATATAATTGCGGATGAGTCATTATTTTTTGAAGTTGTACTTCGACCATGGCAATACCCATATTTATCATGAACTATTGGTATTGCAATACCTGATTCAGTTAATGTTGATTCTAAAAAAATTGAAGCTGTACTTGTATCATAACCAGATAAAATTTCATAGATTTTTGAAATTTTAGTTAAATATTCTTTTTTAGTCGAAAGAATTTCTCTAATAAGAGCAATATCATTATCTGTATAATATGCTAGTAAAATACTCATTGGCATTAATGTTGCTGCCAATGAAATAAAACTATCTTCTTTAGCGAAATTTGACTCATACGTTATGTTATTAACATCTTCTTTTTGTTGTGTTGATAAAAGATATTTATTTAAATTATTATTAAATGATGTTTCTACACCAAGATTTTCTCCACTATAACTGCATGCCAAAACATTATCATATCCATTTAGATTTCTATAAATGATACTTCGTGGTTCACAATTTTCTGCAATGCAATTATTTTTTTTACTTATTACTTTACTGGCAAAATTACTCACAACATTTGATCCACCAACACCTGTACAAATTGTTGGTGTTTTTATTTGTTGTAAGGCCTTTTGAATTTTTTCTAAGTCAGTTTTTGTTAAAGTGTCTAAAACTCTCCTTTCTAATAAATTATAATTTTCATACATATTTAGTTTCATAAAAAATACTTCCTTTCAAGTTCAATATATCACTTGAGTAGGAAGTATATGGTCTACTTATTAATTTATTATAATAATATTAATTTTTCTATATCTTCTATAGATATTTTTGTTATTTTATTTATTTCTTCTTTTGACATTCCATTTTTTATAAAACATTTTATTATTTGTGATTGACCTTCTTCACGACCTTCTTCTCTGGCTATTCTTCTATCTGTATTTAGACATTTTTGGTAATCTTCTTCTGCTGTCATAA
>CAJUBJ010000015.1 GCA_910584655.1 uncultured Bacilli bacterium | reverse complement strand
TGATTTAAAGACGACATCATATCTACTAGTATAATATTTTTCTTTATTCATATATCCCCCTTCACTATATATATTCTACCTTTATGGGGTGATTTCCTTCTTTTTTTTAAAATTTTTTTATTTTTTCTTAGATTATATTATAACAAAATAAAAGCATACACTTTTTTGGTGTATACTATTATCTTACAACTTCAGCTAATTAAGAATAACATTTAAAAGTTTTCATTTAGTAACTCATATTTTAAAATACGACGTAACTCAAAATGTCTTATATCATTTTTTAGTAAACAAAAAGCTGCAACATACCAACCATCTTGAAACAAGAACATTTCAGCGGGACATATAATCCTTTCATTCTCACCTTTGTTATAAGAATAATACAATATTTTAACTTTTCGTCTTTCTTTAATCGCTCTGGTTAAACAATTATATTTGCTTAATGTTTCTTCCTTAAGATTTAATTCTTTAGATTCTGCAATACTTCCTTTATAAACTCCTTTTATTTTATCTTGTAATAATACAAGTTTTTCTTTTTTAGATTCATTTTTCTCATTAGCGATATATTGAGAAAGCAATTCATAATCATTTTTTTTAAATTTACGAACAGGCATCCTAATTGATTGATTTAAAACATATCCTCCATAAGGACCCATAATAGTATCAATATAAATACCTGCAATACTCAATTCTTCTTTATAAGAGCGGATCATTCTTTCAGATACTTCAAGAATTTCAGATAATTCTTTTATACTATATTTCTTTCCACTATTTAAAAGTTCTAACATTGTTATTACATTGGATATTTTAGACATAGTTATCACCTATTGCATGTATTATACAATAAAATATTTATTTTGATTATTTTTATTTTATTATTTCCTTAATTTTATCTAAATTATCAACAGATATTTCGTAGGTATTTTTATTAAACATATCTTTTAGTTGAAATTTATTATTTTTTATTTCATCTTCACCTAATATTATTACAAAAGGTATTCTTTCTTTATTACAATAATCTAAGCTTTTCTTCATTTTTCTTGAAGTCATTTCAATATCTACTTTATATCCCAATTCTCTTATTTTGTTAGCAAGAGACAAAGAATATGATTCTGTACCTAAAGGAATAATATATATATCAATAGTATTTGTCTTTGCAAAATCACCACAGTTTTTTAATAATTCAAAAATGGATGTAAGTCCAAAACTTATTCCTACTGCTGGATATATTTCACCATCATCAATGAATTCTGTAATCATTTTATCATAGCGTCCACCGCCACCAATAGCACCTGTCAGTTTACCATTAGCTTCATATACTTCAAAAACATTACCTGTATAATAATCTTGTCCACGTGCTAATGAAGATGTAAATATACAATATTCTTCAATATTTAATGCTTTAATATAGTTAATTAAGTTATTAAGTTCTTCTAAACCTTTTTTAATTTCTTCATTAGTAGTTGATGAAAACTTTTTATTTAATTCTTCTATGGATAATTTAAAATAGTCTAGTAATAAATTTACATCATTTTCATTTAAATTAAATTTATATAATTCTTCTTTAAATTCTGATTCTGATAATTTATCAATTTTATCGACAATTGTTATGATACTAGATATTAAATCTTCTTTGACATTACATTCTTTAATTAAGCCACTCATTAGATTTCTTGAATTATATTTTATTTTTATCTCAATACCTAATTTTTTAAAAGCTGTAACATATAAGCTTAGTAATTCAGCTTCAATCATTTGATTAGATAACCCTACAACATCAACATCACATTGTGTAAATTCTCTATCTCTTCCTACCTTTACTGGGCCATCTCTAAATACTTTATTTATTTCATACCTTTTAAATGGTAGTCTTAATTCATTCTTATTTAAAGCAATGAATTTTGCAAAAGGTACAGTTAAGTCATAGCGTAGACCTAAATTTCTATTACCTTGATCTTTTAATTTATAAATTTCATTTAAAATATCATTATTCTCATCATACTTGCCTGCTAACATGTCGAAATAACATAAAATTGGTGTTTCAATTGGTAAGTATCCATATTCTTCAAAAGTATTTTTTAATACTCCATTAATATAATTTCTAATTTTTTGTTCTTTAGGTAGAAAATCATAACCACCTTTTACATTTTGTATTTTCATTTTAATTCCCTCTTTCTTCAATAATTTGTAATGCTTTTTTTAGAGCTTGTTTAGGTGTTTTTGCACTAATACATTTTAATCTCTTTCTATCATCAATATATTTTCCTGATAAGTTTTTAGCCCATCCACCAAATTTATCAATAGTAATAATTGGTACATTAGCTTGATAAGCAATTGCCATTTCTGTTAGCGTTCCTGATCCGCCACTTATAGCAATAATAATGTCACAAGATAGAATTAAAGTAAATTCTCTTCCTCCACCTAATTCTAATCCACAAGGAATTAAGACAGTTGGTCTAAAGTCTCCATAGACATTTCCATTTTTTCCATATGTAATTCCTACTGTTATACCACCATATTTATCTGCTTCTATAGCTGCATTTGTTGATAATGAGCTGTATTCTTTTTCAGCTCCATAAACTAAAATATTTCCGCTTTCAGCAATTAAGCGACCTAACTCTTTTGCAAATTCTAATGCTTCATCACTATAATTCAAATCAGCTGCTGATCCCATAATTCCTATTTGTAATTTTTTCATATTTTTTTCCACTCCTTCTTTAATACTTTTACAACTCGTTCATCAGCTTGAGTATTCATTATTTTTTCGGGTAAGTCTTTCATATATAATTCTTTTTTTGATAACTTTTCTATCTCTTCCCATAGTAATATACTTCTTGCGAGACATTTCTTTGAGAAAAATATTTTGTCACTTTCTGGTATTGATGCTCTAGTAACTGGATCACCAAATGGTATAAAATACGGAGACTTATATATTGAATTACAGGTGGATATCGATATTCCTGAACCTGCTATACCGAAATAAAAATCTCTTTCACATATTTGGTCAATATTATTTTCCCCTAAAAGATATTCACATTTTAGACCTAAAGGTAATATTTTATTAAAATAAATATATGAACTTATTGTTGATATCGCACTTCTGATTCCTATTATATTTATTCCATACTGATTAAATAAATTTGTTACAGTTTTTAAAACTGAGCCACTAAATACTACATCATCTGCTAGAATTATATCGTTTACGCCTCTAGTTAGTAGATATGTAGCTATATTTTGGATTTGTAATTCGACTGAATTAAAATTTGTTGAATCTATTCGTGATACTAACTTTTTAGATCCATCAAGCCTTGTGCAATCTAGAAATATAATATCTTGTTCATTACAAGATAAATATATTTTATCTAATGAAACAATGGGGATACCTCCCTAGGCAGTCACTTATTGATGTAATTAGTCCTTCAGTCATTTCTTCCTCTTCAATAATTGTAACTTGTCCATTAAATATTTTTTTTGCATCTTCTTTAAAATCTTTGCGTACATCTGTGTATATTTCTTTTTTTGGTAACATAATTCCATTTTCTTGATAATTAAAGTCTAAAGAATTATTACCTTTTAATATTCTATTTATATCGTTACTAAAAACGATTCCATTTTCTATAATTTTCATTTTAATCCTCTTTCTATAAATTCAAAAAAAGCTATACAATAGTACTTGTATAGCTTTTAAGTTTATATATCTTAAGTAAATACAAGCACCACAAATAGCACTTGTACCTACAACAATTTTAATGTCGTATTAACAAGTGCAGATTATTATGATGATGTAATGTATTTACTAATATTTGTAACATAGTAATCTTCCCTTCGTGTTTTTATAATAATACGTTTTTATAAATTTGTCAAAAATAAATTTATAAAATTAAAAAAATATTATAAGCGCTTATAATATTTTTTATTTTATGTTAAATTTAGTCTTATGCTAAATTATTTAATGTTTGAACATTTCTTGCTTGGAAACCTTTGTCAGTTTCGATTAAATCGAAATATACATTGTCTCCTTGATTTAATGTTTTATAACCATCGTGTAAGATTGCAGAATAATGTACGAAGATGTCTTCGTTTTCTTTATATTCAATGAATCCATACCCTTTCTCGTTATTAAACCATTTTACTTTACTTTCCATTTTAATTCTTCCTTTCTTCTATGATTAGATTATTACATACTCATTTGTCGGAAAATGTCGAATTTTGGAGGAAAGTAAATTTTTATAAAATTTTTTTATTTTTATGAGTTTAAAATCCATTCTATTATCATTTTTTTTATAGCAAAATACTCTTGTTCTTCAAATTGCATATTGGCTATACAAAATCTTTTATTAGCAATATGTGAACAAAACATACACTCATGTAAGTCGAAACAATCTTGAATAAAGAAAGAATTACTTACTTTATTAGAACATATAACATTATAAGAATTACTACAATCTTTTGAATCGTCTGTTCTTATGCAAAAGGCGCTAGTATTAGATCTTTGAGAAGCAAGTAGAAATTCACTATTAACACAAGAATCACAGAAGACAATATTTTTACAGTTACTACAATCAGTAGAACGATAGACATACTGACATCCATATATAGTGTCACTTTTAGTGACATTTATAGAATCATATACTCGCTCTGTTGTTGTATAGTTTATAGTATTCCAGATATTAATTAAATCTTGTAGACTATTAATATCTTTTTTTTCTAACATCCATCCTGATGTTGTATCTCTTTTCTCCATATTTTCTAAAGTAATAAATCTACCACTACTTATAGAGTCTGCCCATGTAACTTCATTAGTTATTGAATCATTAACTTGCTTAGGAAGTTTTATATCAAATGCAAATTTTTCTAATATTTTATCTAATGAATAAGGATTATTCTTATCAAAAACATTTATAAATATTTTATTTATTATTTCTATTGCTTTATTATCATTCATTTATATTCACCCTTCTACCTGTCGAATTAATACTTAATATTTCATTTAAACTTATATTACTATTTAAAGTAAAGTTGGTATTATTCTTTATTTCGTCATCATTTTGATTATTATTTATTAAATTGTTTGTTGGATAATTTGTTTTACTTTTTATTCTTGGAATACTTATAAAATCGAGAGTTTTAGCTTTTAATGATGGAAATAGAATATTGTTGTTACTCACTCTTATAATACATTCACGATTATTTAAACTACTTAATAGTTTTATTTTTGTCTCTTTTGAATCATCACTAGGTATCTTTATGTCTAAATTATCAACAAGTAATGTAGCATCTAATCTTGAGACTCTAAAAATATAATAATTTATAACATTAGCGAAAATTGCTTCTTTTAATGTTGGAGATATTTGATTAAAGTATTGACCTGCTAATATTAAAGATAAATTATATTTACGTGCTTCTGATAAAAAACGACATAAAATAGGATTTTCGACAACGGCTACTTCGTCTATTATAAATATTATATGTTCATTAAATGTGTTACTTTGAATCAATGTAAGAAGTTGTTGCATTAAAAGACCTGATATTGTTTTAGTTACCTTATCCCCTAAAATAGTACGATTCAAAGAAAATAAAGTTAGGAAGTTATTCTCTATTGAATTTTTTAAATTATTTGTAATATGTTCTTCATTAAAAACGGGTAGAAGCTCCATTTCATCAATAAAAGCTATTAAAGGTGAGATGGCTTCACCATAAGATTTAGTCTTTAAGTCATTAAAGTCGCTTAAGAAAAAATCTGTAATACTTATTGGAACTATTCTACTTAAATGTTTTATTAAATTGGTACGATACTCTGAATCTAATATTAATTTTTTTAGATTAATAAAATTAAATGATTTATTACTTAGTAAAAGATAAATTGAATGTCTTAATACTCTTTCTAATTTTGAATTATATTGATCACTAATTAGAGATTTAAATAGCTCTAAAGTAAGCTCAGTTGAAGCAACTAAATCATTACTATTTGATGCGAATAAATTTATACTATCTTCTAAAGTTTTAAAGTCAATGGTTGAGCCAAGACCACCAATATCTTCTTCTATTGCAGCATGTGGATCTATCATAACTATTTTGTATTTATTAAAACTATTATTTTTTATATTGTTTATTAAAAGACTTAAGAATTTTGATTTACCACAACCGGATGCCCCCAAAACTAAAGAATGTTTGGCAAAGTCGAAGTTTTTTTCGCTAAGATAGAAATTTTCTTGAAGATAAGGAAAAGTATCAACACAAAGTAAACTACCTACTTTATCTGTCTTTAATAAGTGTAAAGATTTTTGTATATCTAAGTACTTAGGAACAGTTGAGTATGAAAATCTTTTATTACCTTCAAAGTCGACACTCAAAACATTTACAGGAAGACCTAAAATCATTTTAGTTTTTATTAATTTATTGTTATATTTAATGTATAAGTTTACTTTAGACAAAAATTTATCTTCTGTTAATTTACGGAATGATATGTCAATATATTTTAATTCGCCTAAATTTTTTATTTCGCAATAATTATAAATATCAAATAAACTACTTCCTATAGGAAAGTATGATGGAAATGTAGTATAATGCTCTGGAATAATAAATTTCTCTGTACTCTTTAAAAGATAAGAACTTAAATTATTTATTGAAGGTGGTAATTTACAAGATGTATTAAGTAAATAGCGAACTTTATTAGAATCAAAAGTAATAGTTATACTCCATTTTTTTAAATAACCATTATATCTTGCTATCGTATTAATAAAATTTAACCATTCTTCTTGTTTAACAAACTTTTTGGTCAAATAGATTTCTGATGAATAACCCCTAAACTTCATCGTAATCATCTCCTTGGAAGATAATATAACAAAAATAAAATTAAAAAAACTGATATTTTTATTACCAGTTTTGTCAGTTTAAATTATAGGTACTAAGAAATCAGTTATACCATCATGATAATATTCTAATTCAGGTAATGGAGATAGATTATATTTACAGCTTGGTAAAAATTCTAGGTAAAATTGTTGAGACATACTACGTATATCTTTTGCTTCTTGAGTATCTATTCTAAATAGTAGCCATTTGCTTTTAGGAATTACCACACGTTCTAACTCATTAATTTCCTTATTATATAATACCCAATAAGCATTAGTTTCCATATGACAATATTCTTCATTTTCAGTATAAGTTACCATACCATAGTTTATCTCACCATACTTGTTAATATTTTTACTTTCTATTTCTTCAAAGAATCTTGGAGCATCTTGTTCTATATGATCATTATCTGTTTTAATATAGGTTCCATATAGAATTAATTCATCTAGTTCTACTATTTCATAACTGATTGGTTCTTTAATTTCATTTTTTTCCTCAAATGTTATACGAGGAAATACTTTTAGTTTATTTTCTTTGGTAATTTGACTTGGCTTTATACCATGAAATTGTTCAAATGCACGTGAAAATGAGGTTGCATTGTCATAACAATATTTAATAGCTACATCCATTACTTTTAAAGATGGATTATTATATAAATCTTCTCCTGAAACAGAAAGACGCCTTTTACGGATATAATCTGATAAAGAAATATTAGTTAATAGTGAGAATATTCTTTGCATTGTATAAGAGTTAACTCCTAGCATACGCGATAATATTTCATAATCAATCTTCTCTTCTAAATGAGAATCGATATATTCTGTAATTTCATTTAAAGATTTATAGATATTCATAATAATCACCTATTTAATTATAGCATATTATTATTTAAGACTTTTTAATTAATTAATGTTATACTTTTTATGGGTGATAAAATGACAATTAATGTTAATCAAAAATTGAAAGATTATATTGATAATCAGATTTTAATTAATTATGGAGATAATATTGGAGGACATGGGATTGACCATATAAGGCAAGTTATTGAAAGAAGTTTTGAACTTGTAGAAGAATTTAAGTTAGATGTAAATTTAGATATTGTTTATACAATTGCTGCTTTTCATGATATTTCTTATAAAGATGATCCTGATAGACATGAAGAGTTATCGGCAGAATACTTTATGAATGACGAAGGAATTAAGAAGTTCTTTAGCGAAGAAGAAATAAATATAATCTATGAAGCTATTATTGATCATAGAGCTAGTTTGGAGTATGAAGCTAGAAGTGTTTATGGTAAGATTGTATCTTCAGCTGATAGGGAGATTTCAGTAGATAATATGTTAAAAAGATCTTTCTTATTTCAAAGAGATAAACATGCAAATGAAAATCCTACTACTAATGAAATTATCGAATATTCTTACAAGAAGTTATCTTCTAAGTATGGTAAGGGTGGATATGCTAAAATGTATTATCCTGACAAGAAGTATTTGGATTTTTTAAGTAATATGCAAAGTTTAATTGAAGATAAAAATAAGTTTATTGAAAGAGAGAAAGAACTTGCTAAAAATTTATAATTATTTAATGTTATAATTAATATAGTAAGGAGTTGTTTTTATGAAAATTAATTATTCTGATCAAGAAGCTATTAAAGGAATGAAGTCTATATTTTTAGCAGGTCCTACCCCAAGAGGTGAAAATGCGAAGTCTTGGAGAACTGATGCATGTAGAATATTAGAAGAAATTGGATTTGATGGTGTTGTGTATGTACCAGAATATTCAACTTGGAAAGTAAAGGAAGATTATGTAGATCAAGCTATGTGGGAACGTGTTGGTTTAAGTGAAGCTACAATAATATTATTTTGGGTACCACGAAGTTTACCTGATATGGCAGGTTTTACAACTAATGTTGAATTTGGTTATTGGTTACATTCAAATAAAGTAATATATGGAAGACCTGATGGTGCACCAAAAACTAAATACTTGGATTGGTTATATGAACTAGATTATGGTAAGAAGCCTTATAATGATTTAACTGAGTTGCTTTCTAATTCCGTTAAGGAAGCTAACGAAAGATATGAAAAATAGACGATTATCTATGGAAGATAGTCGTCTTTTTTATGTTAGATAAGCTTTTTAATGGTTCTTAACTTTATGGCAAAATTTTATAATAAACATCTTGGTTTGTACACCACTTGTTGGGCGAATTTAGTAGAGTTTGACTCCATATATACTAATCTATTCTTTATACATGTAATTATTTTTTTATATGTATATTATTAAATATTAGTTCTATTAAGGAAATAAGTAAAGCTAATAAAATGAATAGTTTTAAATCAATTAACCCCAAATTAATACTAAATAGTTTTTTTAGAACAAAAGAAATTATTGATATTAAAATGATAGATATAGTAAATGAAATAGTATTTAATGTAAATAGTTTTAAAGAATAAACTTTAAGATTTTGAGTATTATTAAAACCAATCTTTTTTAGTAATATTATGTCTTTTTCCTCGTCAGTTGCTAGATCTTTTATTACAAATACAACTATAATGAAAAATATAACTAATGAAATAATATATACAATATTAAGTAAAATAATTATATTTTCAAATATCTTTTCATTATTTGCGAATTCCATATCATTACTTAACTTTATAATTTCAAAGTGATTGCTATCTTCTAAATCTTTTAATCTTATAGAAATATTTTCAATGTCATCATAGCTATTTAATTTTAAATTATATAAGAACTTTTGATTTTCTGGCAATAATTTATTATATAACTCATCTGAAATACAAATATAATTAAATGGAGAAGCATCAAGAAACTGAGTTAAGTGTAAGGATAATTCTTGATTATTAAAATTAAAATTTATAGTCTTCCCAATATATTCTGAACGAAATTCTTCTTTATAACTATCATGATACAAAGATAAAGCTACTTCTGATTCTTTCAAGTTTGTGCTGCAGGATGATGCAGAAAAGGCTGGTATCATTCCAAAATTTTCTAGAATTTCCCACTCCATTTTTGATTCATCTACTAATTTTTCACTTTCTTCTATATTATCTTTTGATGGTGTATATATAATATCACTGTCTTTACCAGAGGCAAACCCTATAGCAGTCTTATAACTTTTTATTCCTGAATCTTTTTCTAAAATTATTTCATGATTATTTTCAGAAATGATTATAAATTCTGTGCTGTTATATTTTAAATCTTCATATTTTTTCTTGGAGTAATCTCTAAAATTATTTAATAAAAATATAACCACAAATAGAATAACAAATATTGTTATAAAAAGTTTTGTCTTTTTCTTTCTAAAAAATCCTTTTAATAAAATCATATATTATTCCTCCTTTAATAAATCAGTAATACATTTATTAATACTATCTTTGAGATTTAGATAATTAATAATTATTGAAATAATTATGACTATAGAATACAATAAAATCAAAATGGAAAAATCAAACGAAACGTTAAAATATGTAAAAATAATAAATCGTTCTATTTTTTCTTTAAAAATCGATATCAAAGCAAAAAATGATAGTAAACTAATTATTAGACTTATAGCAAAACTTATAGTTAATATTATTATGGTATCAATTGTTTGATTAAAAATCACCTGTTTCTTTGGATAACCACATGCTCTTAAAATTCCTAAATATCTGGAATTATCTTTTATTTTTTTACTTATATAATTTATCAATATTAATAATACTGCACCACTAATAATGACAAAAAAGGAGTTACATAAAAAACTTATAACAAAAGTCTCTTTCTTATCAAAATAAGAGTTGACATTATCACTAACTTGGTAACCTAGTGATTGAAGTTTATGCATTACTTTTTTCACGTTTTTTTCTTTATCAACTATTACTTGTAAATCTAAAAAGTTTTCATCATAAGAAAAATCTTGATTAATTGTTTCAATTAATTTTTTCATATCTTGAGAATTAATATAACATTGATTATTATGTTTCATCAGTAATTTATTATCATATAATCCTACAATCTTAAATTTTTTAGTCATTTCTTCTGTATTGTCTATTACTTTATTATTAACAATCTCATATTTATGAGAAGTAAAAAAGATATTAAATTCTTGATTTAGTATTTTTTTTGCTGATATTATTTTATTTTCATCAATTTTTTCATAAAATGCATCAGGATCTGGATAAAAATCATAAGGACATATCATTTCCCCACTTTTTAAATTATTAATAGATTTTCCTTCTATTGATTTTGGGACAATATTGGAACTACCATATAACAATTCTATTCCTCCATCCAGTCCTGAAAAATTTAAATCTGAGGCCACATATGTGTTTCGATATTTAGATTCATATACTTCACTTACATACTCTAAGTTTTTAATATCACTATAATCTTCTTCGACCTCACTAGCAGGACGAGTTACTGCAAAAGTTCTAAAATCAATATCCATAAGATTGTTATAATCTAGATAACCATAATAATTTTTCATAAAAATAGCATCTATAAATAGTAAAATAAATAGTAAACTAATTATCATAATTAATGTTATATTTTTTTTGTTTCTAAAAATGTTTTTTAGAGATGATTCAATGTAATCAATTAGCATTTGGAACCTCTTCTAATGTGCCTTCTTCTAATAATAAATTAATATCTGCATATTCTGTT
>CAJUBJ010000014.1 GCA_910584655.1 uncultured Bacilli bacterium | reverse complement strand
ATCGTAGTTATTACTATGATGAAGAGTCAGGTTTCTATTATCTAAATTCAAGGTATTATAATCCGAAGATGGGAAGGTTTATTAATGCTGATAGTATCGTATTAGCAAATAAAGACATTGTCTCTGGCAATATATTTCAATATGTAAGTAATAACCCTATAAATAACACTGATATAACTGGATATGGGTTGTTGAAATCATTAACTAGAATTTCAAATAAAATTGTATCAACGACAAAAAAAATTATTGATAACATTAAAAATGTATATAATAAATTCAAAAAAATGAATACTAGTAAAAATATAGTAGAAAGTGGAAGTTACGGAGATAACAATATCCCTGGAAAGCATGGACTTCCTTATGAACATAAAGTATCTCCAGATGGAACTAAAGAAAGATGGTATGATGAAAATGGTGATCCATTTAAAGACAGACATCATACTGATCATGGCAATTCAAAGAAGCACCCTCTTGTACCTCATGATCAATATTGGAAAAAAAATCCTAATGGAGAATGGAACTTACCTAGTGATGAATTTCCGCCTACGGATGATGATATTCCAAGACCACCTGAAATAGTAATTTCTACACCAGATTATGAAACAGGAGTTCTTGTTGGTGTAACGTTATTTGCAAGCTATTATATAATAAAATGGGGAATTGCAATTGCAACTGCACCTGCAACTGGAGGTGGAAGTTTAGTTATTGCAGGAGCAACGCCTTAGAAAAGAGGATTAACAAAATGATAGGAATAGAATTTAAACAACATGAAGTAAATAAATTTCTAAAATGTTTATTTAAAAATATAGATTTGTCTAAATATTCGTTTTTATTTTTAGAAGATGAATTATATGATAATGAAAATCCCGACTTTAGAGAATTTGGAATAAATGATTACCCAGATGATTTTGATGAATTTTTGGAAAGAAATTATTATATTATATTTTTAGCTATACAAGTGTATTTAAAAGGTAGTAATATAGGAGTTATTAATAATTATGAGGACTTTCTAAAGAGTACTTGTCAGTTAATAGTTTTGATAGTTGATGCCGAATGCTTTGAAGTATATTTTAAAGATTTAGATTTGCAAAATCAAATTATGAAAAATATAGAAAGTTTGAATATTGATTATAAGATAAAAACAGTTGATAATGATACAAGATATAGTATGCATATAAATTGATTATTTCTTGTTTAGAAAAATTAATTATAAATGGGATTTTAAATATAATCCTATACCAATTATGTAAATATAATATATAGCAAATTATTTTAAATGTAGAATTAATTTGCTATATAGAATAAAAATAATATTTGCTAAAAATACGTTAAATAATCTTAACGTATTTTTGTTTATTATATATATGACAATTTAGGAAGAATTTCTAAGTTAATTTCTAATGAATATATATGAATATGATTAAGTTCTTATAAATATGATAATTATGGTAATATCTTAAATAAGAAGATTTATATTTATGGTACTACTAATTTAATTAAAGAAGATAAGTATGAATATACAAATAGTAATTGGCAAGATTTATTAACTAAGTTTAATAATGATACAATTACTTATGATGAAATTGGTAATCCAACTTCTATCGGTAATGTAGCATTAAATTGGATGAATGGTCGTGAGTTAGCTTCATATAGTGATGGAACTAATAATATTAGTTATAAATATAACTTAAATGGTATTAGAACTTCTAAGGTAGTTAATGGTATTAAAACTAATTATATTTTAGAAGGTACATCAATTATATTTGAAGATAGAAATGGTGATGTGATATACTATATTTATAATGGTAGTGAGTTATTAGGTTTTGCTTATAATAACAATACATATTACTATCATAAAAATATGTTTGGAGACATTATAGGTATTCTAGATTCAAACTACAATGAAATAGTAAAATACACCTATGATAGTTGGGGAGCATTAGTTAATATAACTGACAACAGTAATATTAACTTAAGTACAATAAATCCATTTAGATATCGTAGTTACTATTATGATATTGAAACAGGTTTATACTATCTAAACTCTAGATATTACAACCCAGAGTGGGGAAGGTTTATTAGTGGAGATTCAATGATAACTGGGCAGGAAATTAATAGTGCTAATATATTTATATATTGTGGCAATAATCCTGTTGACAGAAATGATAACGGAAATAAATGGTCATTAAAAAAGATTGGCAAGCATATTTTAAATACTGCAAAAAATGTAAAAAAAAGTGTGATATCTGAAGTTAAGAAAGTGACGAATAGTATTGCTACAGAGACTAAAAAGATTACTTCTTCACTAACTAATTTTGTATCAAACGTTAAAAAGAGTTTTACGGTTGAATGGGGAACTGGAGTAGGAGCTAAGATTAATGTTAACAATTTTGTAGACGTTGGAGGAGCTACGACATTTGGTTCAACGTATAACAATGGTGAATGGCATGATTATAATCGTTTTTCCACTGGTGCAACTGTTGGATTATCTGAAAGTATTGAAGTTGGTTACTCGCATTCATATACACATTATGAACATGAGAATGATTCTCATGATTACTTTATGGATGTTGATGCTTTAACGACTCATGAATGTGTGGAAATAAGCAGTACAGTAGGAATAACCCATACAAAAACTAATGCAACAATTGAAGGAAATTTCGTTGGATTATCTATTAGTTTTTACTTGATAACAGGATTTGATTTTAAAATTGGATTTATGATATAATAAATGCAGGTGAAAATATGTTCCTTAAAAAAATATTAAAAACTTATTTAGAAATTGTTATATCCGTTTTAGTATACGTACTTATTGGCTTTATTTCCTCGTTTTTTTTAAAAACGGTTGGTTTTGAAATAAAAAATATAGAAAAAATATTATCTTTTTTAGCGCCACTTTTCGTTATATATTTTGTTAATGTACTTTCTAAAAAGGATTTTCTAAAAATGATAAAAGAATTATTTTCAAAAAATTAGTTTTAAAATTTATAATTTGTATGGAAGAAATATTTATTTTTTCTAAAAGCTAAGAGATAAAATCTTTTGGCTTTTTTGCTGAATAAGTTATATTTGAAGATAGAAATGGAGATGTGTTATACTATATTTATAATGGTAGTGAGTTAATGGGTTTTGTTTATAAGAATAAAAAATGCTTAGTTAGAAGGAGGAATATAATTTTGAAAATAACGAGTTTTGATAAAAAAATTATAAATGATATATATATACATGACTTCTTGCTAAATGATTTTTCTTATAATAATTTGATGGGAATTTTAACTATTAATTTGTTGAGTGATAGAAATGAATTAAAAAATAAATCTTTTGTATTAAATGATATTATATATATTGAGTATAATAATGTGAATTTTTGGGGAGGAGATGGAGTTCCTTTTGATTGTGTAGTAGTTGATGATAATTTTACTAAGTTTAATGAACTTAAAAGCAGATTAGAAGAAAAGTCGATTTGTCCATCTAAATTGAAAGGTGATGTTATAGAACTTTCTTTTTATAATTTATCAGGTGGAGAGTTAAGAATAATATGTAGAAGTATTGATTATAATGAATATGATAATGATTAATTAGATATTAAAAAAATTTCAATAAGTTAAAAAAATAAAAAATAAAAGATATATTGATGTTCGATGATAAAGAAAATGAATATTAATGTGAAAGATATTATTTAATGTTTTAAAATAATGATAATTTAATTAAAGTTATGTATTGTAATCAAGATGAAATAAATTATTCATTCTTATATCAATAATAAATTAGATAATATATCTGGAGTATATAAAGATAATGTTTTAATTAATATAATAAAAAGAGATACTTATGGAAAGGTGATATTAATATTATTTATTACCTTAAAAGAAATGGAGATGTGTTATACTATATTTACAACGGAGATGAACTACTAGGATTCATCTACAAAGATAAGACATATTACTATCATGAAAATATGTTTTGGGACATCATAGGTATTTTAGATTCTAGTTATAATGAAATAGTAACTTATGAATATGATTCTTGGGGAGCATTAGTTAATATAACTGATAGTAGTAATATTAACTTAGGTACAATAAATCCATTCAGGTATCGTAGTTATTACTATGATGAAGAGTCAGGTTTCTATTATCTAAATTCAAGGTATTATAATCCGAAGATGGGAAGGTTTATTAATGCGGATAACGTTTTAATTGCTAATAAAAATATAGTTTCTTCTAATTTGTACCAATATGTTAGTAATAATCCTATAAATTATTTTGATAATACTGGATATTTTGCAGATGCTTTATTTGACTTTGGAGTTAAACTTGGAAATGCAATCCGTGAATCAGCTCCTTTATGGGGAGCTGCTGGCGGTTTATCGGCAGCTGATGGACCACTTCCATTTGGTGATGTTATTGGTGGCGCTATCGCTATTGGTGGAACAGCTTTGGCAGTTTGGAAAGCGTATAGTAAAGATAAATCAGAAACTAAGGAAAATAGTGTACCCAAAGTCGAAGCAGATGTTTTTCATAAATTTAAAAAAGATAAAGTTTATTTTCCAGAAAATCCAGCTGATTTTAGACCTAATGGTTTGACTATTACTACTAGAATTGCAACTAAAGATAATGGAGTTATTTTAAAGTGGTCGTTGCTTGGAGACTCTAAGCATCCAGTATTTGAATGGCACGAATCGTTTAAAGATGGAGAGCATTATCATATTAATGAAATAAAAAACAAATTTCCTGGAATGCTTAAAGATGCTCCTCATTTTAGAGCTGGTGATGAGATTCCTGAGCCATATGCTTCAATATTTTTTAGTTAATTTTGATATTAAGATTTTGAAAAAAAAGGAAGGAATTTGATTTTGTTAATATAACAAATATTAGATTATAGGTAGGTAAAATGAAAATTAATAATAAAAATATAAATGAATTAAAAGAAATTAATATACATGATTTTAATATAATTAATTTAGACTATAATTTGTTGCTAGAAAAGATTTCTATGAATATTGCTAGCAATACTTATGAAAAGAAAGATATTGAATTAATATTTAATAATATAAGTTTTTTTAGTGTACAGAATGCATATTTTTGGGAAGATAATAATCGTATAGATATAAGTGATATTTGGTATTCCAATGATAAGCGTGAATTTAAAAATCTTGTAGAAAAGTTCGATAGTCAAAATAAAAACTATATATCTTCAAAGTTGAAAGATAACTTTTTGGAAATTTGTATTCAACTACTTAATGGTGGTGAAATAATTATTGTATGCGAGGAAATTATCATAAATGAAATTTAGCTAAAGTTTAAATAAAGATATTCATTGAAGATTAAATATATTTTATATTATAAATTTTTTTGTTATTTTTATTATAAAATAATGGAATTAATTTATATCTTAGTATTTAAAAAAATAATTTTAAAGTACTTTTATTATAATAATTTTTATTAAAGGGTATAACTTTTATGTTATACCTTTTTATGTATTTGAAGATAGAAATGGAGATGTGATATACTATATTTACAATGGTAGTCATGTTTCTCTAAATTCAAGGTATTATAATCCGAAGATGGGGGAGATTTATTAATGTGAATAGTATAATTGGAACAGAAGAAAAGTTATTAAGTTATGATAGATATCAATATTCATTTAACAATCCTATTAATGTTATAAATTCAAGTGGGGAATTTTGATTATGGCTTGAATAGGGAAAGGAAAAAGGCTGACGTTGTAAAGAAAGTTGCTAGCACTAATGTTGTAAAAATTGCGATAGTTGCAATTGTAACTGGCTTTGTAGAAGGATTTAAAAAATGGAAGGAATAAGTTATGAATAAAGACAATACAACGCAAATATCTTTAGAAAAAGTAAAAATCAAAACAAATGTCTTTGTAGAAATCTTAAAATTACTTGATTGTAATGAATTCTTAATTTTTTTTGATATTGAACTTAAATCATCTAAGATTTTAGATGTATTAAAAAATTATCAAGTTTTTTACGATAGGAAAGGAAATATAAAATGTGTAATCCTTCCTTTAGATGAGATAGATATTTTAAATGATATTGCAATCATATGTGATTTATGTATTTTATCTAGTTATCAAGATAAAATATACGATAAGCTTATAAATAATATGAGCGAATTAATACCTAAGAAATTAATAAAAAATAACGAAATAAAGTTTATGATAGATTTCAATAATTCAGAATCATATATTGACTTTTTTATTAACACAAGATATTACGATGTTGAGAAAATTAATAAGAAAATTGATAACTTATTATAATTTGGGGTCGATTCTTTTGGATTTTTTTTATAGATGGTAAATTCTTATATGGTGATGATTATTTAAACAAAATATCAAAAAATAAAGATGTTTTTGACTCGGTTGAAATAGGTAAAACAAAAAGGTTAAATATTCATTTCTTGGACTTTGGTAATGTTGAATGGGCTCCTTTTTGGTCTATTAACTTTCGAAATAATTTTTCAATACATTTTACGAAAGATGGATATAAAATTACTTTTGAATATGATGAAGATGGATATGTAAAAAATAAAAAAGTAGAAATGATATGAAATTTAATTTCAATAAAAAAATAATGAAGTATGATTATATTTCATTATTTTTTATTTTTTCTACTAAGCCATATACCATAGAAATTCGTGTTGGAATTATGTATTTAACTTCTAAAATATCAACTAAAGATTTTACACAAAGACGCATACCACGAGCTCCACGCCACCAACCATCATTATTAGTTCTATTGCATACTTCATCTAATGATATTTCATAAAAGAAATTACGATCAAGTTTGTCCATAGTTTCAATGTCTAAGCAATATGGTTGTAGTGGATTTTCATAAAATTTATTACTTTCAACTGGATAATTTAATTCTTCATAGTAATAAATATAATCACCACCAGCAAGTATTAAAATATCAGCTTTATTTTTAGGAATATTAACTAATTTTTTAGTTTCTTCAACCATGTAATCATAATCTGTTTTGGCTTTATCTGTTCTTAGTTCAGGAAACATATCAGTAGTATCCATAGCACCAAAAGATGAGTTTGCTTTTTCAATAATCTTGCCATTTTCCACAATTGATAGTTCAGTTGAACCTCCACCACCAATCATAATAGCAATTTTACCTTTGTAATCAATATTAGCGATTGCTCCATAAACAGTAAATTCATTTTCCATATCTGGTGTTACAATAGTAAAATCAAGACCTGTATTTTCTTTAAATTCTTTAAACCATTCTTCTTTTTGATTATCATTTAAAATTCTAAAAATGCTTGTACCAAAAACATATGTGTTTTCTTTTTTATTAGAATTAACAAAATCATATAATTCTAGTTTGTCATCTTCTTTAATTTTATTTTCTAACTTATAGTGATTTTTTAATTCAATTGTACGACGTTCTAGGTCAATGACTTCATTATTTTCATAAAGGTATGCTTTAGATGTTGTACTTCCTATTTCAATAATTACAAATTTTTCCATAATAATTCTCCTTAATATTATTTTATCATAGAAATTTAATAAGAAGTATATTAAGATATTATAACAAGATGTTATTAGATAATTTATAGTTATTTGTTTAGCATTTATTATATTTGATATAATATAAATGGTGAAGATTATGCAAAAAATTATATTAATAGTTGGTGATAGTGGTTCAGGAAAAGATTTTGTTATGAATATTGCTAATATGTATCCTGGAATAGAAGTTGTTAAAAGGTATATCTCAAGAGATTCACGTGATGGTGAGGAATCTTTTTCGTCAGTATTTTCAGTTCCAATAGAAGTAATAAAAGGATTAGATTATTATTATGAAGGAGCTGAGGCAGGAAGATATTATGGAATTAAAAAAAGTGATTTAGAAGATGTACTAAATAATGGGATGTCTCCAATGGTTGTATGTCCTAATTATAAGAATTATTTAGAACTATGTAGAGATTTTCCTGAATTAGTAGTACCTATATTTGTATATAGAGGATATGAAGATAGTGAGTTAGAGGCTTGGCGTCAATCTTTAAGAGATAGAGGTAGTAGTCAAGAGGAAATTGATAAGAGAGAAAAAAAGAGAGATAAATATTTTAGAGAGTTGTATGTAGAACATACAGATGAATATGCTTCTAATGTTATTTTGAATCTTTATGGATTAACAACACCAGAAGATATTATGATTCAAATAGAAGGATTATGTGAAAAAAATGATATTGATATTTTAAAAAATGAATTTGGGAGTTTAGGAAAGTAGGTAATATTATGAAAGAAATTAATGAAGATTTAAAAAGATATATTGAAAAAGAAGTATTTCCATATTATGAGAAAAATGATATTGGACATAATTTGAGTCATATAACTTATGTTATTGATAGAAGTATGAAATTTGCTTCTTTAGTTGATGATATTAATTTAGATATGGTTTATACAATTGCTGCTATGCATGATATTGCGGTTTATATTGATAGAGATAATCATGAAAAGTTATCAGCAGAAATGCTATTAAATGATAAAAATTTAAGAAAGTTTTTTGATGAAGAACAAATAAAAATAATGGCAGAAGCTGTTGAAGATCATAGAGCTAGTAAAGATAGTGAACCAAGAAGTATTTATGGTAAGATAGTTTCTTCAGCAGATAGAAATGTAACATTAGATTTACCTTTAGTAAGAACATTTACTTATCGTATGAAGTTAAATCCAGGGATTCCAATGAGAGATATTTTAGAAGAATCAAGACAACATTTAATAAAAAAATTTGGAGTTAATGGATATGCAAATGAAAAAATGTATTTTGATGATGAAGAATATAAAAATTTCTTAGAAAGTATTTCTAAAATTGTTAATAATCCAGAAGAGTTTAAGAAAAGATACATTAAAATAAATCATTTAGAGGGTATCTTTGATAATGATGATATTGATAGTCGTTTAAAAAAAGTTTTTATGTTAATAAAAGAAAATAATCCAGAATTATCATTAGATCAATTATTATATGCAACTTATAAAGAAGGAGAATATAGAGAATCTTTTGAAGTGATGAAAGATAAAATATTATCTTTGTGTGGAATTAATGAATGTAATTATTATTTAAATGATGTTAATACAGAATTAATAGAATATGTTGAGAAAAATATTTTTCCACAATATGAAGATAATGATAAAGCCCATGGAATTATTCATATTCAGGAAGTTATTAGAAGATCTTTTGCTTTAAATGAAACACTTAAACTTAATTTAGATAAAAATATGATTTATGCTATAGCAGCTTGTCATGATTTAGGCAAATATATTAATCATGAAATACATGAAAAGATTGCTGCTGATATATTTATTAATGATTTTAATATGAAGAAGTTTTTTAGTGATGAAGAAAGAACTATTATAAAAGAAGCTATAGAAGATCATCGTTCTTCTAAAGAAGATGAACCAAGAAGTAATTATGGTAAACTAATATCATCAGCAGATAGAAATACTAGGATAGAAATAGTTTTTATTAGAAGTTTCTTTGTTGCAAAAGAAAGAATGCCAGAATCAGTTATTTCTGATTATTTAGATTATACTTTTAAAAGATTATCTAAAAGATATGGTGAGGAAAATCCAGAAAATATGTTTTATGAAGATGAGATATATCATGTTTTCTTGAGTGATATGAGAGAATTGTTAAAAGATGAGAAAGCTTTTAAAGATTTGTATTGTGAGATAAATCATTTAGATGATAGAACAAAAAATGTTGATTATTATGATGGGGAAGTACATTATATAAAGTCATATAGGAGAAGTGGTAGTAATGATAAACAATAATTTAAAGGAATATGTTGAAGAAAATATATTTCCAATTTATGAGAAGTTTTATTCTCATGGAATGATTCATGTTAATAATGTTATAAATAATGTTATGATGTTAGCTGATTATTATAATTTAGATAAAAATATTTGTTATGCAATGGCTTCATATCATGATGTTGGTTTAAAAGTAGATAGAGATAATCATGAAAAGGAATCAGGAAAGTTCTTTATAAAAGATGAAGTTATGAAAAAGTTTTTTACAGATGAAGAAAGAACTATTATAAAAGAAGCTATAGAAGACCATAGGGGATCAAGAAAAGTGGAACCTAGAAGTATATATGGTAAAGTTTTATCTGATTCTGATAGAGATTTTGATATAAAGTTACTTGCTAAAAGGCAATTAGCTACATCTTTAAAAAATTGTCCTCAATTAAGTACAGGTTTAGAACATTTTGAGAATTGTTATTCTTATATTATGAAGAGAATTAACGGAGAAGGTCATTTTAATTTGTGGACTAATAATCAAGTCTTAATAGAACAACGTGAGCAATTTGAAAAAGATTTTTTAGATAAAGAGTATGCTAAGAAGGTTTATTTAGAGGAGTATGCTAGAATTGAATCTGATGGAACTATAGATAAAATAATAAATTATTATGAAGATTATTAATATGATATAATGGATGTAGGTGATATTATGGACGATGTAATACAAAGGATAAAAGATAATATGGGGATTAAGAATAAGTATATTGCACCATATGCTTGTCCTGATAGTGAGTCTTATCGTTTTAAAAGTGTTATTGATGATGATTTTAGAACACCATTCTCGAGGGATGCAGATAGAATAGTTTATTCTCTTTCTTATACAAGATATATGGATAAGACACAGGTATTTTCTTTTAATAATAATGATCATATAAGTAAGCGTATGACTCATGTTCAAATGGTTAGTAAAGTGGCAAGAACATTAGGAAGAGCTTTAAAGTTAAATGAAGATTTAATTGAAGCAGCAGCTTTAGGACATGATTTAGGACATGTACCATTTGGTCATGCTGGTGAAAGGATTTTAAATCAAATTAGTTTAGAATGTGGAGAAGGATATTTTAATCATAATGTTCAAAGTGTTAGAACTTTGATGACTTTAGAAAATAATGGTTTAGGAAGTAATATTACTTTACAAGTTTTAGATGCTATTATGTGTCATAATGGAGAATTAGAATTACAAGAATATCGTCCTAAAAATAAAACTAAAGAGGATTTTTTGGCAGAATATGAAGATACTTATAAAAATCCAGATGCTGTAAAAAGTCTTGTTCCAATGACTCTAGAAGGATGCGTGGTTAGAGTATCAGATATAATTGCGTATGTTGGAAGAGATATAGAAGATGCAATAAGAATGGGTGTTATTAGTGAAGAAGAAATACCTTATGAAATATCATCTGTTTTAGGTTTAACAAATGGTCAAATAATCAATACTATTAATGTTGATTTAATAAAAAATAGTATCGATAAAGATTATTTGTGTATGAGTGATGAGGTATTTAATGCTATAAAAAAATTAAAACAATTTAATTATGATTATATTTATGCAAAAGCTAATAGTAAGGAAAGATTAGCTTTATATGAAGATATTTTTAGGAAAGTATTTAATAAATGTTTAAATGATTTGAAAACTAATAATAAAGAAGGTCATATATTTACTATATTTTTAGCAGATATGACTGAAGAATATTTAAGTGAAACTAGTGATGAGAGAAAAGTAATTGATTATATTGCGGGAATGACAGATGATTTTATTGTTAGTGAATATAATAATATTATAGGAAATAAAGGTAATTGATTTTATTCAATTAAAATAATATAATTTAAAATATAATTGAATATCATTTGAGTGAGGAGTATATTAAATGAAAGATGATAATAAACTTATAGTTCCAAAAAATAATAATGTAAAAAAATTAGAAAAAACAGGTAAGATAGTAGTTAGTGAACTTAGAACAATTATTAAGAAGAGTAATATTAATTTAAAAATTATAGGATGTGTTTTGGGATTAATATTAGTTATTTTATTAGGTAGTATGTTATTTAAAGATAAAGATGTAGATTATCCTGTTATTTATAATAGTAGTGAAAATGAACTTTATTTAATGGATACTAAGGATAAGAAAATGGAAGATGCTGTTAAATTAGCTAAAAATGAGAGTATAAATAATGTTTTATATGCAAATGAAACTAATAAATATGTTTTATTTGAGAAAGATGGAAATTTATATTTATATGATTCAAGTAAAAAAGATGCAACTACAAAAATAATTGATAATGTAACTTTTTATACTTTTAGTGATGATGATAAATTTATTATAGCTTTAGATAATCAAGCTAATTTAATGGTTTATAATTATAAAGAAACTACTAAAATAGAATCTGATGTTTCAGAAATTATTAAAATTTTTGAAGATAAAATTATCTTTGAAAAAGAGGATAAAGTTTATATTAGAAGTATAAATCCAAAGAAAGATAATAGAAAAAAGATTACAGAAAATTATAACTTTTATTTAAAATTTAATGGTAAAAAAATAATATATATTAATAAAGATAAAGAACTTGTTACATATGATGTAAAGAAAAAAAAAGAAGAAGTTATAGGTAAAGATGTAAGTGGATATTATTGTGATACAGAAGAGTGTGATACATTATTCTATATTGAAAATACTGATCAAAAATCTATTTATTATTATGATGGTAAAAATTCAGAATCTGTGGCTAAAGATGTTTATGCAATTAATGCTACTAGTGTAGAAGATAAAATGGTTGTTTATTCTGTAGTAAAAGATGGTGAATATACATTATATTATCAAAAAGTAGGCAGTGAAGCTGTTAAGATTGAAGATAAATTAACTACTATTAGAACTGTAAAAATATTTGAAGGAAAAGATATTTATTATATTAATGGAAAAAATGAAATAAAATATGTAAAAATAAAAGGTAATAAATTAAGTGATGTTAGTAAAATAGGAGAGGATGTTACAGGATACTTGTATTTATATAAAGATGGCTATGCATATGTAGCTGATGTAGATAAGAGTGCCAATGGAACATTATTCTTAGTTAAAAATGGTAAAACTAAAAAGATAGATACTGATGTAAATAATAATCTTATAACTGTAAGTAAAGATGGAAAAGATATTTATTATTTAAAGAATTATAAAACTTCTGGTGACTTATATGTTACTAGTGGTGGTAAAGGTAAAAAGATTACAGATGATGTATATACTTTTGAATATATTAAAGATAAATTAATATATTATATAAAGGATTATAATATTGGTCAGTCTAAAGGAGATTTATATAGATATACGGGTAAAAATACTAAGATAGCAGAAGATGTTACAAAAATAGCTAATTCTCCAGTATATTATAAATAATTATTAAAAAGAGGTTCATTTATAAACCTCTTTTATTTATGTGATATAATATTTAATAAGTTGAAGTTATAATATAACTTTGATAAAGATTTTCGATTAATTTAATTATAAAAAAAAAAAATAGAAACATAATAAATATAGTGAGGTGGCTTATGGAATATAAAGTTTATGATTGTGGTAGTTATAGAGTACATACTATAAAGACGGATAAATTTAAGAATTGTTCAATGGAAATAATGTTTAGAAATAAACTAGTAAAGACAGAAATAACAGAGAATAATATGTTAGTGGATATGTTAATGCATTCTAGTAAGAAATATCCTAAAAGAAGAGATGTAGCTATAGAATTAGAAAATTTGTATAGTTCATTTATAAGAGGATGTGTAACTCGTCTTGGAAATAGTGTTATGCTTTCTTTTGTGACTGATTTTTTAAATCCAAAATATTGTGAAGAGGGATATTTAGAAGATATTTTATCAATGCCATTTGAAATGATATTAAATCCTAATATAGAAAATGAAGAGTTTGATAGAAGAAGCTTTAATATTATAAAAAATAGAATAAAAAGTGATATAGAGTCATTAAAAGAAAATGCTACTAGATATGCATTTAGGAGAAGTTTAACTCATATGGATAATATGAGTCCTAGTAGTTATTATATGGTTGGATATATGGATGATTTAGATAATATTACACCATCTAGTTTAGTTAAAACTTATAATAGAGTATTAAATAATTATGTATGTGATATTTATGTAATAGGTAATTTAGATATGGAACAAGTTGTTTCTATAATAAGAGATAAGTTTAGTATAAATACTGTTAAAAATAGTGATATTCAATTATATGTAGATAATAATGTAAGGAAAAAGGCACAAGAAATATGTGAAGTTGGAAGTTATGAACAAGATTCTTTTGTAATGATATATAATTTGGATAATTTAAGTCAAAGAGAAAAGAATTTTGTTATTCATTTATATAATATTATTTTAGGTAGTGGTGGTTTAACTAGTAAGCTTTATAAGTATTTAAGAGAAGAAAATTCTTTATGTTATGTTGTTTCTAGTATGTATCAAAAATATGATGGTTTATTGATGATTTATTCAGGAATAGATAAGAAGGATAAGAAGAAATGTATTAAATTAGTTAATAAGGCTTTAAATGAAATGGTAATTGGAGACTTTACTGAAGAAGAACTTGATAATGCTAAGAAGTCTGTTATTTCATCAATTAAGATGAGTGAAGATACTAATGGTGGAATAATTAATAACTATTTGTTTAATGACCTTGATGGATTACCTTTATATGATGAAAGGGTTAAAGAATTTAAAACTATTACTAAACAGGAAATTATGGAAGTTGCTAAAAAAATAAAACTTAATACAATATATTTACTTAGTGGGGAGGACAAATAATGCAAGAGATAATTTTAAAAGGTTGCGATGAGAAAATTTTAACCGAAACATTAGATAATGGTCTTCAAGTATATATGTTAGTTAATGAAAAAGTTAATAACTTTTATATGACATTAAGTGTTAAGTATGGATCAGTTGATACTGAGTATAAATGTAAGGGTGAAAAAGAGTATAGGCAAGTTCATAATGGAGTGGCTCACTTTTTAGAACATGTTAATTTTAATGAAGGTGAAGGACTTACAGCTCATGATTATTTTAATAAACTTGGCAGTTCTATTAATGCTTTTACTACATTTGATTTTACTTTATATGAAGTATTTGCTTCATCAGAATTTGCGAGTAATTTAAATCATTTACTTGATTATGTTCAAACTCCTTATTTTACGAAAGATTTGATTGAAAAGGAAAAAGGTATAATTTGTGAAGAAGTTAAGATGGGTAAAAATAATCCTGGACATAAATTATATTATGGTATGAATAATGCATTATTTAAAAATGATAAGAGAAAAAATTTGGTAACTGGGGAAATTGAAGATGTAAAAGCAACAACTGTTTTTGAATTACAAGATATATATGATACTTTTTATCATCCGCAAAATATGTATTTAGTTATTACGGGTAATTTTAATCCTTATGAGGCGATTGGTATTGTTAAGGAAAATCAAGCAAAGAAGAAATTTCCAGAATATAGGAATCCAGTTCTTAAGGAGTATAAAGAACCTAAGAGTGTTGTAGAAGAATATAAAGAGATAGAAGCAAATGTGGAAATTCCAAAAGTTAAGATTTGTTATAAAATGCCAAAAGAAGTTTTTGGGGATATTGAAGATAAATTACTTAATATTTATTTGAGTATAATTTTAAGAAATAATTTTGGTTCGACTTCTTATTTAAGAGAAGAACTTTTAGAGAAAGAATTGGTTGTTGGAATAGGAGCAGGGAGAGAAATATTTAAGGATGTAGTAACTATTGAGATAAATATTGAAACTAAGTATCCTGATGAAGTTATTCCAATTGTAAAAGATAAGATGAATAATTTGTCATTAACACAAGAAGATTTAAAAAGAAGAATTAGATGTAATATTGCTGCTTTAATAAATGATTTTGATGATATTGAGTATGTTAATACTGATATTGCTGAGCAATTAATTACTTATGGAAAAGTATATGATAATATGTATGATAAATATAAGGGATTAAAATTGAAGGTAGCAGAAGAATTAATTAAGAAGATTGATTTAAATAATTGTAGTACTGTTTTATTAGTACCTTTTAAAGAAGATAAATAATTAGGCATCATTAAGATGTCTTTTTTGGTGCATGAAAAAACTCAAACAATTAAGTTTGAGTTTTGATTTACTATCTGTTGTAGTATTCAACGATAAGTGTTTCGTTAACTTCTGCATTAAGTTCAGATCTATCAGGTAATCTTAATAGTTTACCAGACATAGTTTTTTGATCAAATTCAACATAAGCAGGACGACTTAAACAAGTTTCAACAGCTTCTTTAATTGCTGGATGTTCTAAAGAATTTTCTTTAACAGCGATTACGTCACCGATTCTAACTTGATAAGAAGGAATGTCAACTTTAACTCCGTTTACTGTGATATGTCCATGATTAACAACTTGTCTAGCTGCTCTTCTAGTTTTAGCTAAACCTAAACGATAAACCATGTTATCTAATCTAGATTCAAGTAAGCAAAGTAGGTTGAAACCAGCTTTACCTTCCATTTTAGCAGCTCTATCAAATAATTTATGGAATTGTTTTTCATTTAAACCATACATTAATCTGATTTTTTGTTTTTCAGCTAATTGGATACCATATTCACTTGATTTACGTCTCTTATCATTTCCATGAGCTCCAGGAGCATATGGACGTTTAGCTAATTCTTTTCCATTTTCAAGGATAGAGAAACCTAAACGACGAGATTTTTTGTAAACAGGACCAGTATATCTTGCCATAAAATTTCTCCTTTCTATATATTTTTGATATATAGGGTTGCTAAATGTAGTATGTAGGGAGTTTATTTAGGTAATTTCTCTAAGGCAGCCTTAGATACTTATACACCCAAAGGCAATAAACACTTTACAAATACATATAGCGCTGCCAAATACATCGCATAATTAATTATACATTATTTTTTGATAAAGTCAAATAAAATGGGGAAAAAAGAGGATTTTTATATATTATTTTTAATGAAAATAAAAAAATCTTAAGGTAAGACTTTTCTCATAGTTAATTTAGTTTTTTCTAATTTTTCTTTGTGATATGAAATATATTGTTTTAAAAATAAATGTGAATCAAAATCATTAGACATTCTTTTTTCTAAAAATTTTTCTCTTAATGAACCATAAATTCCAACATCTAAGTAAGATTCTGATAATTCAATACTTATTCTTTCTAAAAAAAGTATTTGAAAAAGATTTGGTTCACTTGGTAAATATATTACATAAGTTCTTTCTTTTAAATCTTTAACTTCTGGAGCAGCATTAGCAATCATTACATTACCATCTGCGGACATAACTTCTAGAGATGTTGACCAGTCACTACCTAATTCTAATCCTTCCCATGGGAAGTAATCAATATTTAAAAAGGCACGAAAGTAATCTTCATGATTAATAATTGAATTACATGCTTCAATTCCATAAGCTATACCAGTATCTTTTAATTTATTTCCACTAAAATCTTTTAATATTGTATAAAATATATAATTTTTAATTTCTTCCATAAAATCACCTAAATAATTTCTTTTGAGTTATTATATCATCTTTATATTTAAATTGTATTTTTTTGTTAATTTACAAAAGACTTAACAAACTAAATTAGTTTTTTTGTTTATTAAATGTATATTTTGATAACATAATGTGTTATTATTATAGTGTAAGATTTAGAATAGGAGGTATAATTATGAGCCAAGCAACTTATATATTAGCAGGTATTTCTTACTATATTGTAAGTGTAATAATCATAGTTATAGTTCTTAATCTAATAAATCGTCGTGAAAAGAAGAAGTATCAAGATGAAATTGTAACATTAGAAAGAGATAAAAATTTAATTATATCTTCAGCTATTTTAAGTGAATTAAATAAAGTAGAGGCTTTAGTTAATAATGAAAAAATGCAAGAAACTTATGATGATTGGCAGAAAAGATTTAAGGAAATAAAGGATGTTGAAGTCCCAAAAATTACAGATGCTTTAATTGAAATAGAGGATTGTTTTAATGAAAAGGATTATAAGTCTTTAAATGAAAAAATTGCTAAAGCAGAATTGGAGATTTTTTATGTAAAAACAAAATCTAATTTTTTGCTTGATGAGATAAAAGAGATAACTTTATCTGAGGAGAGAAATAGAGAAACAATTACAAAATTAAAAACTAAATATCGTGAAATAATTACAAAATATAATAAAAATAAAAATGATTATAAGGATGTGTGTGCTCCTTTAGAATTACAATTTGAAAATGTTGATAAGTTATTTGCTGCATTTGAAGTAGCAATGGATGCTAACTCATATGAAGAAGTTGGAAAAATAGTTAAGGGAATTGATGATTTAATTGGTAATTTAGGTGTTGTTATAGATGAAGCACCAACTATTATATTAATAGGAAAAAATTTAATTCCAAATAAAATGAAAGAAATTAGAATAATAAATGAAAGAATGATTTCAGAAGGCTATAATTTAGATTATTTGAATTTAGAATATAATATAGAAGAATCTGATAAGAAAATACAAGATGTATTTGCAAGATTGAATGTTTTAAATGTTGAAGATTCTATATTTGAATTAAAAACGATACTTGATTATTTTGATGGAATATATAATGATTTTGATAAAGAAAAACAGGCTAGAAAGATTTTTGAAGAGTATATTAGAAAAGTTTTAGTTAAGGCTAATAAACTTGAAAAAATTAATAATGGTTTATATAGAAAATTAGATGTTATTAAATATAGTTATGATTTAACGGATGATGATGTGAAAGTTATTGAAGTTATTAAACAAGAACTTATTACTATAAAAAAGGATTATAATGAAATTGTAGATGCTCATAGAAATAAATCATTTGCTTATACTAGACTTGGTAAAGAAATGGAAAGGCTTAATGTAAGATTATCTAAAACAGAGGAAAAATTGGATATTGCATTAAAGAGTCTTGGAAGTTTAGAAGAAGATGAACAAAGAGCACATGAGCAATTGGATGAGATTAAGGATATTTTAAAGAAAGCCAAAATAAGAATAAATAGTTATAAATTGCCGATGATTCCTAATAGTTATTATGTTCAGCTTAGTGAAGCTAATGTTGCTATTAAGGAAATTGTTAGAGAAATGAATAAAAAACCTGTTTCAATTAAAACACTTAATATTAGAGTTGATACAGCAAGAGATTTAGTATTAAAGTTGTATAATACGTCTAATGAAGTAATAAAAACAGCTGCAATGACTGAAATTGCAATTATGTATGGAAATAGATATAGACCAGTTAATAAAAATATTGACATTGAGTTAACTAGAGCAGAAGATATGTTTTTTAAAGGTGAATTTAAAAAAGCTTTGGAAAATACAATTAGGGCAATTAATGTTTTGGAACCTGGGGTATATGATAAATTGATTGAATCAGTTAGAAAATAGGATACAAGAAGTATCCTTTTTTTGTATGTGATAAGTTAAATGTCTTGATTTAAGATTAGTGTTAATCTATAATTAGTATAGTATTTGAAAAAATACATTTTAAAGGTGGTTAAAAATGATATATTTAGATTATTCAGCAACAACGCCTGTTTCTTATGATGTACTTGAAAGTTATAATAAAGCCACTAGAGATTATATGGGGAATGCTAATTCTATCCATTCATTAGGTGTAAAATCAAAAGTGTTACTTAATAGTGCTACAAAGCAAATATGTGAGTTGTTTAATATACAAGAAGAAGAATTAATTTATACAAGTGGAGCTACTGAAAGTAATAATATGGCTTTAAAGGGTGTAGCTTTAGCATATAAAAATAGGGGAAAACATATTATTGTTTCCAAGTTAGAACATCCTTCTATCTATAGAGTTTGCGATTTTTTGGAAACACAAGGTTATGAGATAAGTTATGTTAATAATGATTCAGAAGGTTTAATAGATTTTGATGATTTAAAAAATAAAATAAGAGAAGATACAATTTTAGTAAGTATTTGTGCTGTAAATAGTGAGGTTGGAATTAGGCAACCATTAAAAACTATTAGACAGATAATAAAGAAAGAAAATCCGTCAACTATATTTCATAGTGATATGACACAAGCAATTGGAAAAATATCTGTTTGTATGCATGATGTTGATATGGCTTCAATGAGTGGTCATAAAATATTTGGACCAAAAGGAATTGGATTTTTATATAAAAATGAAAAAGTTAATATGGTTCCATTAATTCATGGTAGTGGAAAGTTTAATGATTTAAGGAGTGGAACACCACCATTGCCATTAATTGTTGCTTTGTCTAAAGCTTGTAGAATTGCTTTAATGGACTTAGAAAAAAGAGAAGATAATATTAAAAAGTTAAATGATAGAATATGTAAGGAATTGGAGAAATATGATGGTGTTATATTAAATAAAACTAAATATTCTATTCCTCATATTTTGAATATTAGTTTTACTAATATAAGACCAGAAACTTTTATTCATTCGATGGAAGATGATGAAGTTTATATTAGTACCAATACTGCTTGTTCATCAGGTGATTTAAGTACTTCAGTTATGGCAATCTATAATGATAAAAAAAGAGCTATGTCTACTATAAGAATTAGTCTTAGTTATGTAACTACTAATGAAGAGATAAATAAGTTTTTAAATTTATTTAAGATGAAATATAATCAATTAAATAGTCTGTTAAAGGATAATAAATAATGAAGAAAATATTGTTTTTAGTAGTTATATGTTTATTTCTTTGTAGTTGTAATGATAAAGAAAGTAAAGAAATTGAACCTGGTAAAATAAATTGTTCTGAGATGAAAGAAATAATGAAACAGGATAGTAATGCTCGTTTAATAGATGTTAGAACAAGTGAAGAATATAAAGAAGAACATTTGGATGAAGCAATAAATATTCCTGTTGATAATATTAAAAGTATAGATACAATAAGTTCAATAAATTTGGAAACACCTATTATTGTTTATTGTAGAAGTGGAAATAGAAGTGCGCAAGCTAAAGAAGAATTAGATAAATTAGGCTATAATAAAGTTTATGATCTAGGTGCTATGTCTAGTTGTGGAAATTAAAAAATACTCAAATTATGAGTATTTTTTTAAATGTTTTCTAATCGTATTTTTTCTTTTTTGAGTTGTTCATTTTCAATTTGTGATTTATTTTTTGTAGATTGTTCATTTTCCATATTTTCTAAAGCATATTCACATGCTTGTATTACAAATTTGGAAAATGATATGTTTTTTCCTACAATTTGTTTTTCTATTTCGTTAATTAACGGTAAAGGGATTCTAATTGTTTTGTTTTCTGTTTCTATTCTATTTTCTCTTATTATAAATGTCATATTGTTACCTCCACACTTATAGTATTACATACCGCACAATAAATATATGTTGCATTTTGTATTGCAAAAGGCAGTGTATTCGGTGTTGAGATAATTTGATATTATGATAATAAAGAAGGTAAAAAAGTATGGGAGTTAAGGAGATATTTTCTGAAAATAAAAATAATAAATTAATGTGTTTTATTTTAGATAATAAAAATATCTTATCTATTTTATTTGCTTTCGTTTTGATACTTTTAGTAATTATTCCTATAACTTATGGAGTTAATGAGAAAAATAATAGAGATATTCCAGTTTCTATGTGGACGTTTAGAGCTTCAACTGGGTATATTTATAAGTATAATAATTATCCAAGTGAATTTACAGAATATTACATTGGAGAAGCTTTATCTATTAAAGGAAGCGATTTAAAAAGTTTTCTTCCTAAATTAGCTTTTAATTACGCAAATCCTGATGCTGTAGGGGCTTATGATACTACTCACTGGCATGACGCAGAGTGGTTATATCGTAAAGAAGGAGAAAGCGAACTTAAACAATTAACTGATGCTGATGATATCACTGCTGGATTTTATTCTTTTGTTTCAATTCCAGGAAAAGGTGAGACAATTGCTCCAAATCCTGGAAATGAAATAAGTGATTATAGTAGATTAGATTATACTTTAGTCCCAGAAATTGAAAGAACTTTGACTATTAGAATTTATAGTGCTAGTGGTTCTTTAAATGTTGTTAAAAGTGCTGATCCTGATGGGGTTACTTTAAATATGTTTGATTATGATATAGCTAATATTAGAGGGTATCAAGATAATTTTCACTTTACTAGTTGGAAGGAAATTGGGATCAATGCTGGTCACTTATTTTTGTTTGGAAATGGTTTTAATGATTTTCCATATGGTAATTGGAATCTAAATACTTTAAAAGGCAATAATAAAGTTGGTATTGTTCAAAATACTTTAGTTAATGGTTATCCAGTTTTAAATCCAGAAACATTTGGTGAAGTAACAGCTGTATGGGAAGCTTTTGATTCTGGTATTGGAAAAAAAGATGAATCACTAGCATACTTGTTTGATCCAGATATTTCACATCCTTATGGAAAGCAAGCTTATAAAAATGTAACTGGTTTATTTCAAATTGATGAAGATGGTTATTACTATTATGACTATCGTAAAAATTTTGCTGAATTAATAGGTGGAATAAATGCCCCAGAAAATGGTGCTGAGTTTAAACTGTATAGTAAACCTGCAATAACATATGATAAAGATGAAGCTAATAAACATTATGGACAGTTTTTTCCTTTTAATTCACCTAATCTGTTTTTTAAAGAAGATGGTACAACAAATCTTATTGATTGTAGACATAATGATGTAAATCACTTTTTTGGATTAAATCTTACTGTACCATTTCGTCAACCAAGAAATGGAAAGATAACTAATAACATTGATAGTAATAAAGATATGATATTTGAATTTTATGGTGATGATGACGTTTGGATTTTTATAGATGATGTTTTAGTTTTAGATTTAGGTGGAGTTCATACTGCTATTAATGGTTATATAAATTTTGCAACTGGTGAGGTTTATCAAAATAATGGTCAAGTTGTTACAACTATAAGAGATAGATTTAAAGAAGCTGGTAAAGAAGATTCTGTTGAATGGAATGGTAATACATTTTCTGATAATACTAACCATACATTGAAAATGTTTTATTTAGAGCGTGGTAATTACGACTCTTCAATGTATGTTAATTTCAACTTACAATCACAATTACACCAACAAATTAAGAAAGTAGACCCAGATGGAAATCCATTAGTTGGTGCAAAATTTG
>CAJUBJ010000013.1 GCA_910584655.1 uncultured Bacilli bacterium | reverse complement strand
AAGAAGCACTATATTTACCAAATATCAAAGTAGCAGAGATACCAAACTCAGGAGGCCTTGGTGTAATAATGATGACAGTAACTGGAGTTTCAGTAATGGGAATTAGTATTAATCATTTTTATTTAATGAATAAGAAAAATCAGAGAATAAGACAATTTAAAAGAAAAAAACATTCAAAAGTTTAGTTTTTTAAAATGTAGATATGGAATATATCTATATTTTTTATAGATAATAATAAAAAGATTATAGCTTATGAAAGCTATAATCTTTAAATTTATATAAACTAGTAAGAAGTTAAACTCCAATACTTAAGTTTTTTTTCTTCATATATAATTTTCTTAAAAAATCTATAGGAATAACTGACAAAGATAATATTAATACTAGAGTGAATTCAAATGCTGTAAGGCCATAAGTTCTGAATAAATCACCTCCATGGTATATAAGATAACATTGTACTGTACAAATGAATATTATTGTTATTAAGAAGACAATGTTTTTTCTTAGATGGGCAAAAATATTTAGACGATTTGTTCTAGCATTAAAAGCATTGCATACACCAATAAATATAAATAGAGCAAAGTAAGCTGTCATTAAATATCTATTATCACTTGAAGGACGAATTAAATTTTTTATTAGAGGAGATTTTAAGAAAAAGATACATAATAGTGCTGAATATATACCTGTGAATATTATTTGACTATACATATATTTATTCATAATAGGTTCATCTTTTTTCTTAGGAGGTTCATTCATTGTTTCTTTTAGTGGTGGTTCAAATGAGAAAGCTAGTCCTGCAAAACTATCCATTATCATATTAATCCATAACATTTGAATAATTGTAATAGGTGTATTAACACCAATAAATGGACCTATTATTGAAAGGAAAAGGGCGCACATATTACAAGTTAACTGATATATTATAAATTTTCTAATACTTTTAAAGATTGTACGACCATAAAGAATTGCTTTACTTATAGATAAAATATTATCATCAAGAATAACTATGTCAGCAGCTTCTTTACTTACCTCTGTACCACTTCCCATTGCGAAACCAACATTAGCTTTTTTTAAGGCTGGAGCATCATTTACTCCATCTCCTGTCATTCCTACTATTTGATTCATATTTTGTAACACTTTTACTAAACGACTTTTATCTTGAGGTAAGGCACGTGCTACAACACGAATATTGGGAATAATTTTAATTAATTCTTCATCACTTAGATTATGTAATTCATTACTTGTTATAACTAAATCATTAGGTGAAGAAATTAAATTACATTCTTTAGCAATAGATGTCGCAGTGTCTTGATGATCACCTGTAATCATAATTATTTTTATACCTGCATTTTTAATATTTTCTATTCCAGAAGTTGCTTCTGCTCGTAATTCATCTCTTATACTTATTAAACCAATAAAAATAATATTATTAATTTTTTCAGGATTAAATTTTCCTTTTATATATCCAGTTAGAATTACACGATTACCAGATTTAGTTAATCTGTCTATTTCTTCTTTTATATTTTCTGGATACATTAAAAATTTTTCGATACCATCACTATTTAAATATTTTGTACAATATGGTAAAAGTTTTTCACAAGCACCTTTTATATATGTTATTTCTTCACCATTTTCAATTATTGTAACAGTAGAATATTTATTTTTGCTATCAAAAGGAGTTTCACTTATTTTATTTATGTTAGATATTTCATTTGGGACAAAAGCTAATAAGCTTCTGTCTGTAGAGTTTCCTCCTATTATTTCATTATCTTTGCTATACATAGCAGCATTATTAATAGTAATTGAGTTGTAAAATTTATTATAATATTTTGTTTTTAATTTGATATCTTGAAGTTTATTCATTTTATTTAAGTTAGCATCAATTATACTTGTAACACTTAATTTACCCTTAGTTAATGTTCCAGTTTTATCTGTTAATAAATAGTTTAAGCTACCTGTTGTTTCAATACCTACTAAGCGACGAACTAAAACATTGCTCTTTAACATTCTTTTCATATTACTTGATAGTACGAGTGTAATCATCATAGGTAGTCCTTCAGGAACTGCGACAACTATAATAGTAACACTTAATGTAAGAGAATAAATTAAATGATCCATCATAACTGGAAAGTTGGTTATTGTGTCAATAATATTATTAATATTGAAATTATTTTCAATAACTACAACAGAAAAAAGATAAGATAGTGTTACTAGAAAAGCTCCAATATAACCAATTTTACTTATAACATTAGCTAGACCTCTAAGTCTTAATTTTAGAGGACTGATTGGTTCTTTCTCTTGTATTTCTTCAGCTAAATTGCCATATAAAGTTTTACTTCCTACTTTGGTAACTAGCATTTTTGCTATACCTGAATAAACAACACTACCACGATAGACTTCATTATCATTTGATATATTATTTTCTCGTGTAGTAGCATATTTTTTTGCTTCTTTTGATTCACCATTTAATGAAGATTCATCAACAGATAAATTTCCTTCTATTAGGTAACCATCAGCAGGTATTTTGTCTCCACTTGATAATAGAACAACATCTGTTACAACAACTTCATCAATAGGAATTTCTTTGACAATGTTATCTCTTAAAACTTTAACAACTATTTTACTTGATTCTTCTTGAAGACGATTAAAGGCAGCTTCACTACCATATTCGCTTATAGTAGATATAAAAGTTGATAAAAATACTGCTATTAAGATGCCAATAGTTTCAAACCAATCAAAGTCTTTAAATAAAAAGACAATTTTAATAGCTAGAGCTACTAACAAAATTTTTATTATTGGATCTCCTAAAGATTCAACAAGTAATTTAAAAAAACTGTTATTCTTTCTTTTACTAAGTGAATTACTGCCATATTTTTGTCTTAAATTTTCAACATCTTTTGATTCTATTCCATAGTGCTTCATTTATTACTTGTCCTCCTTGGTACAAGTATATGTATATTGTATAAGAATATTACAAGTAATTTTTTTGTTTTATTGACTTTTGGAGTTTTTATAGTTTAAGATTGATTAAGAAAGTAGTGGTAGTATGAAGTTAAAAGTTAAAGTAAGAAAAGAAGATAGTCAACCACTTATTCCTGCTTTGATTGTCACATTTATTTTTGGAACTATGGGCATTATTAGTTTAGTGAATATTGTTGTATTTTTCTTAAATTTTAACCTTGAGTATTTTATTGAAGTTTTTTCCTCTAGCGGAATGGGATTGCTAATATTTTTTGGACTAGGAATGATAGGAATTTATTTAGTCTATTTTCTTTTTAAATTTCCTACTGAAGTTATTGGAGTATTAAAAGGAAAAGAAAATATAGTTTATAAAGGTAAAAATATATGGAAGATGGATTTTATAATTTATGGAGAGGATAAATCATCAATTACTTTATCCTGTTATACAGAAGAAGAAAATGGATTAGAAGTAGGCAGAAAATATGTTGTTTTATTAAAAGAATTTAATTGGAAAATAAAATGTATTGGTGAAATAGAAAATGAAAAGAAATATGGTCTAATTAAAACACCAACGATTAAACCAGTATTTTATTTGTTTTTCTTTATTTTTGGTTTTGGAATTGCATTTTTATTATTTAAAATGATTTATGATTTTGAAAAGAGAAATAATTATTTAATAAATTTAATACCATTAGTTATATGTGGAGTGATTTTTTATTGTTTATTTAAGAGTTATAAAACAAGTTATATCGATAGTGATAATGTTAAAACAGATACAGAACAAGATGAGGATAATGATAGTTAAATTTTTATTTAAAAAAGTGAGCATAATTTGATGAAGCAATAATTAATTGTTATAATTAAGGTAGTTAGGGGATTTGGTTATGGTATTAAATAAAGAGATGTGTGATTTAGCTTTAAATAGTAAAAAAATGTGTACTATATATGATGAAAGTTATGTAATTTTAAAAAAGAGGATGCCAGTTACTGATGATAAGTTAGAGTGGTATGTTAGTAGTTTAAATAATTTGAAAAATAGTGGAGTTTCTATTGCTCCAATAGTTGATTATACATTATTACTTGAAACAAAAAAGTCTTATAATGTTGGAAGTTATACAGAAGGAATTTTTTTAGAAGAAAGAGCTAAGGGAAATTCTTTAAATAGTAATTCTATTTATTTAAGAGTTAATAACGATTATGATTTTAATGGAGTTATAAGTGATTATTTGAGAATGGTTTTAGAATATATTGAAGAATTAGAATTGCGTGCAGAGGCTTCATTAGATGTTTATACAAAATTTATAAAGGATTGTAATAGTGTAGCTGAAACAGGTTTAATGATTGATCCAAAACCACTTAATTTCTTTTTTGATAAGGATTTAGGATATACGATAATTGATGTTATTGAGGGAAATGATAATTCGTTAGAACATTATGTTAAATATTTTCCACAATCAATGTTTATTATGGTGTTTGGTTATGGTAAACCTAAAATGTATATAGATTTTAAAGATGTTTCAGTATTACCACAAGATATGTTAGAGAGACTTAATAAAGCAGGTAGAAAATTAGAAGCTAAAATAGTTGCTGCTTTGAGAAAGTTTAATTTCAGTGAAGAGGCTATAAAAGAAGCTGCGTTAAAAAATAGATTTAGGTATGAAAGTGAATCGCCAGTTGTTGAAATAGATGAAATGGAAAATTATATTGCTCAAGAGTTTATGGAATTAAAAAGTAAAATAAAACCTACAAGTAAAGAAGAAAGTGATTCTTTTATAATATTTGCTTAGTAGAATAAGTAAATAAATAAAGTTGTCTTTTCTTGTTTTTGTGTTATACTTAGGTTTAGTTTTGGGGTGAAGCTATGGAAAAATTAATAATGATAAAGTATGGTGAATTATCAACAAAAAAAGCTAATATTAATTTGTTTTTAAAGCAGTTAAAAGATAATGTAACGTTTGCTCTTAGTGAAATGGATGTTAATGTTAAATTTGATAAAGGAAGAATGTTTATTACTTTAAATAGAAATAATTTTGAAGAAGTTTGTAAGGCTTTAAAGTGTGTGTTTGGAATTCATGAGTTTGATATTGCTTATAAATTAACTACTAAAGATCCAGAAGAAATAGCTAATAGTGTTTTAAAATTAGTTAAGTCTATGGAGTTTAAATCTTTTAAAGTTGTTACTAAGAGAAGTGATAAAAAATTTCCAATTAATAGTATGGATTTTAGTAGAAAAATTGGTGGAGTTATTTTAAAGAATGTTAATGATATAACTGTAGATGTTCATAATCCAGAATTAATGGTTAATGTTGAGATAAGAATGGATGCTGTTTATATTTATTTTAATAGTGAAAAAGGTATTGGCGGTTATCCTGTAGGGGTTGCTGGCAAAGGATTGTTAATGCTTAGTGGAGGAATAGATTCACCAGTTGCAGGATATTTAGCTATTAAAAGAGGAGTGAAACTAGAATGTATTTATTATGAAAGTCCTCCTCATACAAGTATTGAAGCTAAGAATAAAGTTATAGAATTAGCTAGAAAATTATCTTTATATAATAATGAAATTAAACTACATATAATAAAATTTACTGATATACAAACAGCTATATATCAAAATTGTCCTCATGAATATTTGATTACGATAATGAGACGTATGATGTATAGAATTGCTGAGAGAATTTCTCGTATGAATAATTGTAAGATTGTTGTTAACGGAGAAAGTATTGGTCAAGTTGCAAGTCAAACATTAGCAAGCATGAATGTAATTAATGAAACTGTTAAAATACCGGTTATAAGACCTGTTGCTTGTTTTGATAAATTAGAGATAATTGATATAGCAAAAAAGATAGATACTTATGAAACAAGTATTTTACCATTTGAAGATTGTTGTACAATATTTGTTCCTGAACATCCTGTTATTAATCCAACATTTGAAGAAGCAAGAGAATATGAGAGTGCAATACCTTATGAAGATTTAATTTATGAAGCTATAAAAAATCATGAAGTTATTAAGATAAGTACAAAAGATAAAATAGAAGAGTTTGAAGATTTACTTTAAACTTTTTTTCTTTTGTGCTATAGTATAAAACTATTAAAGGGGTGTTTTTATGGATTATGATATTATAAATCAAGTTTATGAAGAAATAATAGGTATTGTAAATGACTATACGAGAAGAAAAAATTGTGAGTATGAGGTTGCTCGAAAATTATCTTTTTCATTATTAGGATATTATCTTGTTTTTGGAACAGAGATATTTAGTAAATTAAATGTGCTTTTAGATTCAGTTAATATATATGAATGTATAAGTGAAGAAGATTATCGAGAACGTGCATTTGAGGTGGCTCCAAGATTAAGAGAAAATCAGAATGTATTTAGGTATAATCCAATTACTATCTGGGATTATAAATATGATGATGAAAAAAATTTCTTGGGTGGAATTCCTAATGTTATTTATATGAAGGAAGAATTAACTATTGATAATGTTTTAAGTATTGTACATGAGTTATCACATGGATTAGAAGGAGTTAGTGCTTCTATAATTTCGGAGGATGAAAATACTGTTTTTGTTAATCAGGGATTTACTTGTATTGGGATAAATAAAGAAACAAATAGATTTAGGGCAGATGATTCTGGTTTTATAGAATTAATGGCTACATCGTTAGAGAATAGAGTTTTAAATGCTTTGTTGAAGCTTGAAGCTAAGAAAATAACTTCACCTTTATTAAAGGAATTTTTAGAAGAAATAAAAACTTATAAGGGAAAAAATGTAATGACTAAATCTTATGATAGATTAAATGTTACTTTTAAGGATTTTATTGATAATGATGCTTTTTATAATCTTGTTAAAAAATATTTTTATGAAAATGATGAAGAAGGATTTAAGGTTGAATATGAATCTTATGATTCTAGATTGAATTATAGGACTTTGAAGTCAGCAGCTCAGTTTCTTGCTTCAGATTTAGAAGATATATCAACTGTTTTATATTATAGTGAGATTATTATGAAGCATGCTCAATTATTTGGTAAAGCTACTGATTTTGAACCAGATAAAAAGTTACTTATTTTGGTATAATAATTTATAATTTACTCATAATAATAATGGGTGAATTAATATGCGTAGAAGAAGTTGTGATTATTATTATAAAAGTTGTGATTTGGAAAAGATGAGTCCTCTTGATAAAAAAAGATATGAGTTATTAAATGAATTTGGTTATAATATGGATTCAAATAAGAAGAGAATAGTAGATTTTGATATGAACATAAAGAGACATAAAAATTCTGAAAGTCGATAAAAGTTATAATAAAAGATGGCAAAAGCTGTCTTTTTTTTGTATAATAGTTTCGAGGTGTTAATTAGATGAAAATATTATGTGTAAATGCTGGTAGTTCATCATTGAAGTTTCAATTATTTGAAATGCCAGAGGGAAAAGTAATCATAAGTGGTTATATTGAAAAAATTGGAGAACCAGATAGTTTTTGGAATACAAAAATTAATGGAGAGAAAATAAGAGGAGAAAAAGTAATAACTAATCATACAGAAGCTGTTCAAGTTTTAATAGATGAGTTATTAAAATATAAAGTTGTAGAAAGCATGGATGAAATAAAAGCTGTTGGACATCGTGTTGTTCATGGAGGAGAAAAATATTCTGATGCTGTTTTAATAGATGATCAAGTTATTCAAGATATTAAAGATTTAACTAAACTAGCTCATTTACATCATCCAGGAAACTTAGCTGGTATTGAAGCTATGAAAGAAGCTTTGCCTAATGTTCCAATGGTAGCTGTATTTGATACTGCATTCCATCAAACTATGCCAGAAGAAAATTATATTTATCCAGTTCCATATGAATGGTATGAGAAATATGGTGTTAGAAAATATGGATTCCATGGAACAAGTCATAAATATATAACTCAAAGAATGCAAGAAATTCTTGGTAAAGAAAATATTAATATTATTAATTGTCATATTGGTAGTGGAAGTAGTATTTGTTGTATAAAAGATGGTAAGTCAATAGATACAACTATGGGGCTTACACCACTTGATGGATTAATGATGGGAACTCGTAGTGGTTCAATTGATCCTTCAACTATTGAATATGTTTCTAAAGAATCTGGAATGGATGTTTCTGAGATAACAAATATTTTAAATAAAAAGAGTGGTTTACTTGGAGTAAGTCAAAAATATGCAGATCATAGAGATATTGAAAAAGGTATGGAAGAAAATGACCATTTATGTGTTTTGGCTAATGATATGTATGTTGATAGAGTAGTTAACTATATTGCTCAATATTATGTTAAATTAGATGGTAAAGTTGATGCAATTGTATTTACTGCAGGACTTGGTGAAAATGCACGTGAATTTAGAGAGGAAATAATTAATAAATTAGGATCTCTTGGAATTAAAATAGACCATGATGCAAACATGCAATATGCTGCTTATTGTGATAAACAAGAAGGAATAGTTAGTCCAGAAGATTCAAAGGTACCAGTTTATGTAGTACCTACAAATGAAGAATTAATGATTATTTTAGATACTTATAAATTCGTAAAATAAATAAAAAAGAGAAAAGGGTGAGGATACGATGATGAAGCAAGAAGTACGTAGAATCCTAAGGAAAATAAAACAGTATGATGTAATAGTAATAGCTCGTCATACTAGTCCTGATCCTGATGCTATTGCAAGCCAAATAGCGTTACGTGATGCTATAAAGTTAACTTTTCCTAAAAAGGAAGTATATGCTGTTGGTACTAGTGTTTCAAAATTCAAATATTATGGAACTTTAGATAAAATAGATGAAACAAATTTTTCTAAAGATGCATTACTAATAGCTTTAGATGTTCCAAATATTTCGAGAATAGATGGTGTTGATAAGACAGCATTTAAGGAAATGTTTAAGATAGATCATCATCCATCAGAAGAAAATTTTGGTGAGTGTGATTGGGTTGATGAGACTTCATCTAGTACTTGTCAATTGATAATAGAATTTATTCTTGAGTCAGGTATTAAATTGGATAGAAAAGTTGCTGAAAATTTATATTTGGGTGTTGTATCAGATAGTGATAGATTCTTAATAAGTTATACTTCTAGTAAAACATTTCATTTAGTTGCTAAATTAATTGATAAAACAAATATTGATTTTACTAATTTATATAATTATTTATATGAAAGACCTTATGAGGAAATAAAGTTTCATGGATATTTATCCGAAAACTTAAATATAACTGATAATGGATTTGCATATTTAATTATTAATTCTGATATATTAAAAAAGTATAATGTTGATCCAGCAACTCCATCAAATATGATTAATGATTTTAGTAATATCAAAAATGTCTATGTATGGACTTTTGTGACTTTTGATGAAAAAAATGAAATATATAAAGTTAATATTAGGAGTAAAGGTCCTGTTATAAATGAGACTGCTGCAATGTATGGTGGTGGTGGTCATAAGTTTGCATCTGGTGTTAGGACACATAATAAGGAAGATATTGATAATTTATTAAAAGATTTAGATGAAGATTGTAAAAAGTATAAAGAAAGCTTACAAAATAATTTGTAAGTTTTTTTATGTCTTGATATGAACAAATGTTCTTGATAAAAAAATACTGATTTGTTATAATATTTTTTAAGGTGATTACATGAAAGTAGGAAAGTATACTAAACTAAAAAGTAATAAATATAGTGTTTTAATTGACGATATTAATGTTAAGTTATATGATGATGTAATTGTAAAATTTGAGTTGTTAAGAAGAAAAGAAATAGATGAAAAGTTATTTAAAGAAATAACAGAATATAATGATAAATTAGAAGCTTATTATAAGGCACTTAAATATATTACTAAGAAACTTAGAACAGAAAAGGAAATGGTTAAATACTTAGAAAAAGATTATTGTAAAAGTATTGTTCATGAAACTATAGAAAGACTAAAAAAGGATGGATATCTTAATGAAGAAATATATTTAAAGTGTTATTTATCTGATCAAGTTAATTTGAGTACAGCAGGACCAAATAAGATAAAAAAAGAATTAATTAAATTAGGATTGAATGAGAATGATATCGAAGAGAATTTGAAAAAAATTGATGATGAAGTTTGGATAGCAAAGATTGATAAAATAGTGAAGAAGAGAATTAGTACAAATAAAAGTTATGGTAATAATAAATTAAAAGAAAAGTTATTATATGATTTAAGTAATCTTGGCTATTATAAATGGATGATTGAAGAAGTTATTAATAGTAATGAATTTAAGGATAATATTTCTATTTTAGAAAAAGAATATAGCAAAGTTTATAAAAAGTTGTCAATGAAATATGAAGGGTATGAATTAGATAATAAAGTTACTTTAAAACTTGTAAATAAAGGTTTTAAATATGATGAGGTTAGAGAGTGTATAAATTTACATAAATAAAAAAGGACTATTTTATTTAGTCCTCTTTTTAGTTTGTTTGATTTTGGTTATTTTGTTGATTTTGTTGATTTTGTTGTTCTTGATATGCTGCAATTTGATTTTGAATTAATTCAGCATATTGTGCTTTTAGTTCAGAATCTACGATTTCTACACCATATTCTTTTCTTTTTTCTTGTAATGCTTTAACAGCAGAAACTTGATTTTCTTGTAAATATTCAGCGCCTAAAGTTTCTAAAATGTCTTCTTTAACATCTTCTAGAGAAGCTTTTTCTTTAGTTTCTGTTCTTAAAATTACATGGTATCCTAATTCTGTAGTAATGATACTAGTTGAATATTCACCATCTTTTAATTTGTAAGCAGCACTAACTAATTCATCATATGCAGAAGATAAAGTATTTTTATTAATAAATCCAAATGAACCATCATTATTTTTTGTTGATTCATCTTGTGATTGTTCTTTAGCTAATTCTGCGAATTTATCTGCAACATCATTTTTGTTAGTTTTCTTTAATTCAGAAATGATAGCTTCAATTTTTTCTTTAGCTTCAGTTTCTGCAGCAGCTTTTTCTTCATCAGTCATATCATCAGTTGTTTTTGGACTAATTAAAATATGACTAACTTTAATATCTCCAACAATTTCATCTTTGTAATATGCATTAATTTCTTTATCAGTGATTTGTTTCTTACAATAATCTTCTATTGCAAGTCTTTCAAGATAATTTACATAAATAGAGTCTTTATAAGATTCTAAACTTTGATATCCAGTTTGTTGTTGAATTAAAGAAAGAAGTTGATCTCCATATAAAGATTCATATTGAGTCATTATATCATCTGCATATTTTTTAGCTTCTTCAACTTTGTCACTATAACTATCTTCTAATATTTTTTTATCAACCAAATTAACCATTGCTTGTAGTGCAAAATCATTTTTTACTGATTCATAAAGTTCATTTACACTAATTTTTGAACCATCTTTTAGTGTTACGACCGCTTCGTCACCATTAGATAATGTTGGTATTTTACTTCCACACCCTGAACATAGTAATGTTACGATAAGGGCTAGCACAATTATTTTCTTTTTCATGTTTTCCTCCTTAACATACTTATAATTATAGCAATGTCATTATTAAAAAACAAGATTATATTCACACAAAGTTATTATCAACCATAGAATATAAGTGAAAAGAAATATAAAGGAGGATGGTTTATGAATAATTGTGGTAACAATAATTATAACAATGCTTTAGGTCCTGCTATTATCTTAGTTTTATTTATATTATTAATTATCATCGTTGGGGCTTATATTTAAGTTATTAAAGAAAAAGAGCATAGTAATTAATAATGCTTTTATAGTAATTAGTGTATACATTTTGATATGTATTATACTTTGTAACTTCATTTTTTGTTAAGGTAAGAGAAAATACCTCTTTTTCTTTTGATTTTATATATGGTTTTAGGTTATAATTAGTATGGTGAGATAGTATGGCTAAGAAAAAGAAAACATCAAAAAAACAAGAAAAAAGCGAATTTAACTATAGTCCTGAACTTATAGGGATTGTTTTAATTCTTATGGGAATAGTTGGACTTGGTAAATTTGGTATTGTTGGTACTGTAATAAAAAAGTTTGCTATGTTTTTGGTAGGAGAATGGTGGTTTACAATTTTATTCCTATTGTTATTTATGGGATTATATATGATTATTAAAAGAAAATTACCAAACTTTTTTGATTCTAAATTAGTTGGGGTATATATAATTATTATGGTTGTATTAGTTACTGCACATTTTGGTTTTATAAATAATTATCAACCTAATGATATAATAGATGCTACAATATCTAATTATCAAAGTAGAATAGGAACAATAAGTGATAATTCTAGTTTCCTTACTAGTGGACAAAAAAGTATTAATATTGGTGGCGGGGTTTTAGGAGCAGGATGTTCTTATGTTCTTGCTAATTTATTTGGGAAAATTGGAACAATAGTTGTTTTAGTTGCTTTTATGGTTTTGGCTATTGTAATGTTATTTGACGTTAATCTAGGTGAATTATTTATTAATATGAAAAATAAAATAGACGAGAAACGTGCAGAGAGGGAAGCTAATCGTGAAGATGATTATGAAGATGAAGAGGATGAGATAATATCAATTGGAGAGATTGATGAAATTCCTAAAGAGGATTATAGAACTCCAATGCCTAAAGTTGTTTCCTCAGAACCAGTGGTGTCACCTGTTTCTTTGTCTAAAGAAATAAAAAATGAACCAGATAGTTTTGAAACAAAGGAACCAACTAGTTTTGCAACTAGTAAGGGTATATATACATTGCCTAGTATAAATTTGTTAGATGATGTACCAAAAAATAATAAAGTAAATAATGATTTTACTAAAAGTAACAAAATTATTTTAGAAAGAGTTTTGAACGATTTTCAAATTAAGGGAACTGTTGTAGAAATACATGTAGGACCAGCAGTAACTCAGTATGAAGTAGCTATACCTAGTGGAACTAAGGTAAGTAGAATTTTAAGCATTAATAAGGAAATTGCACTTGCATTAGCAGCTAAGGACGTTAGAATAGAAGCTCCAATTCCTGGAAAAAGTACAGTTGGAATTGAAATTCCTAATCCTTCAGTTAACGCAGTTAAAATAAGAGAGGTATTAGGAAATATACCTAGAGATCAAGAAAAAGCTAAAATACTTGTTTCATTAGGAAAAGATTTAATGGGTAAAGTGCAAACGGCTGATATTTCAAAAATGCCACACTTATTAGTTGCTGGATCTACTGGTTCAGGAAAGTCAGTTTGTATTAATAGTTTTATTGCATCTATTTTAATGCGATATAGACCTGAAGAAGTAAAATTAGTTTTAGTTGATCCTAAAAAAGTAGAACTTTCTAATTATAATGGTGTTCCTCATTTATTATGGCCAGTTGTTACTGATCCTAAAAAAGCAAATACAGCTTTACAAAGAGTTGTTGCGATGATGGAAGATAGGTATGAAACATTTAGTGAGACAGGTGTTAAGAATATTGGTACTTATAATGAATGGGTTGATAAACAAAAAGAAAAAGATCCATCGTTTGATAAAGAAAAGATGTATTATTTAGTAGTAATTATCGATGAGTTGGCGGATTTAATGTTAGTAGCTTCTAAAGAGGTAGAAGATTCTATTATGCGTATTACACAAATGGCGCGTGCAGCTGGAATACATTTGATAGTTGCTACTCAACGTCCAAGTACTGATGTAATTACAGGTGTTGTTAAAGCTAATATTCCTTCACGTATATCTTTTGCAGTAGCATCTCAAATAGATTCTAGAACAATTTTAGATCATTCTGGAGCAGAAAAATTGTTGGGTAAAGGAGATATGTTATATTTACCAATGGGTGAAAATAATCCAAGACGTGTTCAAGGATGCTTTATCACCGATGAAGAAATTGCAAGAGTTATTGAATATGTTTGTGGACAGCAATTAGCAACTTATGATGATTCACTAAATAAAGCAATAGAAGAAGAACATAATCCAGTCTCAGGAGATAAAGAGTCTTTTGATGATCCGTTATATAATGAGATATTAGAATTTGCAATTGAGACTGGTAAAATTAGTGCTTCATTGATTCAAAGGAGATTTAGATTAGGATATAATAGAGCAGCAAGAATAATAGATTTACTTGAGGAGAGAGGTATAATTGGACCACAAAACGGTAGTAAGCCTAGAGAAGTATTAATGGGAAAAGAAACAGGAGGAGAAGAATAGTTTTCTTCCTTTTTTTATGTTATAATTATTTATGATAATGGTGGTGTGTATATGAAATGTTTAAAATGTAATAGAGAAGTTTCAAATAATTTGTCTGTATGCCCACATTGTGGTGTTGCTTTAAAGAATAAAAAAGAAGTAATACGAACAAGTAAGAATGCTAAAAGTGCAATAAAATCTAATAATAGTGAGAATTTAGTTGGTGGTTATGTTACTAAAAGTTCATTTATTAAATTACGTAAAACTGGTAAAAAAATAAGAGAAATTGAAAGAAAAGATTATAATAATTATATTGATTATAAAGAAGCAAAGGAAAAACAACAAGAAGAAATTAGAAAAAGTAAAATTGCTAATCATTCAAAAAGTTTAATATCTGATAGTGAATCAGTGCAGGAAATAAATAAAGTTAAAGCATCAAAAAGTGTAAATAAAGCTATAGCATTAAATGAAAAAAATGTAAATGTTAAAAATTCTTCAATAAAGACAAAGAGTGTGAAAAAAGAATTTACTCAAGAAGAAATTTATGGGAAAAAAGATATTTGCAATTCTTCAAATAATATTATTAATAATGTTCAGTGGCCTTTTAAGGAAGAAGTGAGTCCTAAAAAAGGTTTTATTAATATTGTTACAGAGGAGAATAATGATTCGGCTAGAATTCGTAAAAATAAAAGAGGTATTTTTAATTTTTTAGCTTATTCTTTTGTAATTGTTTTATGGGCAGGAATGCTTATATATGTTTTTGGTGAACAAAGTGAAGATTTTTATTTTAGTGAAAGTAATTCGGATACATTAATTAATAAAAACCAAGTAGTAGATACAGATTTATTAGAGTACAATGGTGTGTCTAAATCTGGTCAGACTGGCGGAGCAAGTAGTGAAGGGGTTACTTCAATTGTTTATGATAATCAATATTTTAAACAATTAACTTTGACAAGTGATAACGATGTGAGAAAGTTAATAATTGCAGATAGTGTTAAACAAAAGAATAATTGTCCAAACAATATTGTGAAAATTGAGAATGAAATTGTTGAAAATTATGGTATTACGGCAGTTAATCTATGTGAAATTGATGAGGATTTTGCATTGGAAATAAAAAATGTTGTAGATTTTATTTATAATAAATATCCAAAGGCGAGATATTATCTTACAAATATAACACTAGCTAATGTAGGAAGTAATAATAATTATATTGCAGCCTTTATGCCATCTTTTAGTTTTGCAACAAGTAATACTAAAAATGAATTTCCTGTTGGAATTAAAACACAAATTATTTTAAATGCATCTTCATTTTTAAATATGTCTAAATTTAAGAGTTCAGTTAATTATTCTTCAAAAAGTGGTTATTTTCCACCTAATGCAACAAGAAGTAGTACTGTAGCTCATGAATTCGGTCATTATCTTTCTTATGTTGCTTTGTTAAATTCTTATGATACAAGACAACTTAATTTCGTTAAAGCTACGCAATATGCAACTTTAACTAAGGTAATAGATAATTTTGATTCAGGTATATATAGTTATGAGTTATTGACAGAGGCCTATAATGAGTATAGACAAGATTATCATGATGTATCTTTTGATGAATTTAGAAGAAGTATTTCTAAATATGCAATGGCGAAAGATAAAAATGGTTTATATATTTATGATGAAACAATTGCTGAAGCTTTTCATGATGTATATATAAATGGTGATGGAGCTAAACCTGCTAGTAAGTATATAATAAAAGTTTTAGAAAGTAAGTTATAAGGAGGTAAATTATTATGAAGAAGAAAATAATTTTTATAATATTGTTGATGGCCTTATTTGTTTATAATGTAGAAGCTTTTAATATTGATGTGGATAAAATAGATTTAAATAGTAAAGCTAATAAGCTTGTTAGTAATTTGAACTCTGCATATAAGATTGAAACTGATGGTTTTGATAAAAAAATAATTAATGATGTTGAAATTGAAGCTTTGTCTAAAAAGATAGTTAAAATAGCTATAGATAAGAAAGATATACAAGAAAGAAGAAAAGAATTAGTTAATTATATATATTTAAGTAATAATAATGGTTTTGATACTTTAAATAGTGATATGTTTATAAAAATGTTTTTAGAACAAATAGATAAAGAAAAAATAGAGGTATCAAGGTATAAAGATATAAAGACAGTTATGACTGATATGAATGATGCTATGTCATTTGTATATTTTGATTCTGCTAAAGTTAATGGAGAAGATAAAGATGTTATTATGGGACTTTGGTTTAAGGAAAATGAAAATGGCTATAGGTTGTATTTTCCTTGGATAAAAATTGATGATGATTTAAATGAGTATTTTAAAAGAGTAACAAATAATGAAGATAAAGGTGAAGTAATAAGTGGAACTTTTAATGCATTATCTTTTAATGGAAGTGAAGATATAGTAACAGATGAAATACTAACTAATTTATATAATGAAAATAAAAATAAAGTTGTGCAAATTACTGGTATGGATGGAAATGGTAGTAATACTTATGGTAGTGGTTTCTTTTTGAGAAAAGGAATCGTTGTAACTACTTGGTCTTTGTTCTTACAATTTTTAACTAATAGTAATTATATATATGTAAATGATTGTAATGGAAATACATATAATGTTTTGGGAGTAGTTGCAGCTGACGCAAACTATGATGTTGTTGTATTAAAAATTGATGGAAATGTTGGTGAGGAAGTAAAACTGGGTGAATCTATTTCTTTAAAGACAGATGATAAATTATTTATGATAAATAGTAAGTATAATAGTGGATTTAGTATATCTTATGGATCTTTTATTTCTCAAGAAAATGGAAGATTGAGAAATTTATTTTTGTTAGGTAATAGTGATATTGGTGCAGCTTTGTTTGATAATCAAGGTAATGTTGTTGGAATAAATGTTGGAGATCAATTATATTCTGAATTATCTTATGCTAATAGTACTGATTATTTAAAAAAGCTTCAAGATGTTTTAATTAAAAAGAGCTATGGTAATATTACATATACTATTTTAGATACTTTTAAACAAGAGTATTATTATTCGTTAAATGATGAAGTTAATTATAATTATATTGATAAAAATGTTTGGGAAGAATATAAAAATATTGGTGATATTGAAACAAATATACCTCTTGTTAAAGGCAGTTATAAAGATAAAGTATTAAGTTTAAGGTATAAAGTTAATGGTAGTGAAAGCATTGAAGTGATGTATTTTGTTAGTGATTATATCGATAATTTAATAAAAGATGGTTACATTTTAACTTATGAGGATAGACTAAAGAAGGTTTTTAAAAATGATAAATATAAAGTAGTAATTAAATCTAATTTTAATTATTTAATTATTTTAATTTTGGAGAATTAATATGAAGAAGATAAAATATTTATTGGTTGTATTGATTATAAGTGGAATATTAACTTTAGGATTATCTTATTCTTTTAAAGTAAGAATAAAGGAATATAATAATAATGATTTTAAAATTAAATATGATACGACATGGAAGATTACTGATAAAAAAAAGAGATTGGAATTGGAACATAAGAAATCGGGTAGTGTTATTAATATTCAATGTAAAATTTTAGATAAAAGTTATATGGATACTAAATTAAAGGATATAATATTAGATATTAAAGATAGTATTGAAGATCAAAATAAAGAATATAAGTTGATAAATATAAATAACGATTATTCTTTTAATTATGATTCATATTCTTATTTATACGAGAATGAAGAATTTCAAACGTTAGTAAGTATTTATAAAAAAGATAATAAAATTATTTTTATATATTATGAAGCTGATAGTGAGTATTATGATGTGGTTTTAGATAGTGCAGAAAATATTTTTAGTAGCTTAGAAATTATGACAGGAGAGTTAATTAAATGACTTTCCTTTTTTAGTTTACTTTTTGACGTAAAGTAAAATGTTTTTTTTGACTTTGAATATATTATTTGCATATAATGAAGTATAAGCTTGTTATATAAAAGGAGAGTAAGTAATAAGTTAGCGCCAGGTCCTAAGGGATGACGAGGATAGTAACTATCGAAAGATTCGGCGGGTGTTACTACGTAATAGTGGAAGCGTCAGAAATGTTCAAAAAGTAAAATCAAAATTATAACAAATAACATTTCTCCATATTTTTTAGTATGGAGGATTTTTTATGTGTGGAATAGTTGGATACGTTGGAAAAGATAAATGTATTCCAAGAATATTAAGTGGTTTAGAATCACTTGAGTATAGAGGATATGATAGTGCAGGTATTGCATATGTAGTAAATAATTTAGTTAAAATTACTAAGAAACAAGGAAGAATATCTAATTTAAAAGAAAATATTAATATAGATGAAGAAAGTTATGTAGGAATAGGACATACAAGATGGGCTACACATGGTAAGCCTTGTCAAGTAAATAGTCATCCACATAGAGTGGGAAAAGTAACAATAGTACATAATGGTATTATTGAAAATTATGAAACTTTAAAGAATGAATTAAGTGATTATGATTTTGTTAGTGAAACTGATAGTGAAGTAGTAGCTGCTTTAGTAGATAAACTTTATAAAGAAGAAAAAGATGTGAAGCATGTTTTAGCTAAATTAAAAGATTATTTGATAGGTAGTTATGCTTTAGGAATACTTATAGAAGGTGATGATAAGATTTATGCTATACGAAAAGATAGTCCACTTATTATAGGTGTTTCTGAAAATGGCAATTTTATTGCATCAGATGTCCCTGCAATTTTAGAGTATACGAATCTTTATTATTTGATTTTGAATAATGAATTTGCAGTTTTATCTAAAGATGATGTAGTTATATATGATGAGAATGGTCAAATAAGTACAAAAAATCTACTGACTTTTGAGGGAAGTCGAGAAGCTGCAATGAAAAATGGTTATGAGCATTATATGTTAAAAGAAATATATGAGCAACCTAAAGTTATAATGGATACTATTAAGGAATATATTAGTGATGTTGATACTTTAAAAGAAAAAATGAATGGTTTGGAAAAGTATGAAGAAATTGATATAGTAGGGTGTGGAAGTGCTTATCATGTTGGTTTAGTTGGTAAGAGTTTAATTGAAAAATATGGACATATAAGGGTAAATGTTGATATAGCTTCTGAATATAGATATAGTGATCATATTTATAAAGATAATCATTTAGTTCTTGTTATTAGTCAAAGTGGAGAGACGGCAGATACTTTAGCAGTGTTAAGAAAAGCAAAAGAAGATGGAATAGATACATTAGCAATTGTTAATGTAGTTGGTTCGTCAATTGCTAGAGAAGCAGATAAGGTATTGTACATTAAAGCAGGTGTAGAAATTGCGGTTGCGACGACAAAGGCGTATTCATGTCAATTAATTATGTTGTCTATGATAGCTATGTATTTAGGTATAAATAGTGGTAGATTAGATGAAAGTATTTTTGAAGAGTATAAAAGTTTAGATAAATTAATTAATGATATATTAGATGATACAAGTGATACAGAAAGTGTTGCTGCAATGATTTATAAAAATAAGGATGTTTTCTATTTAGGAAGAAAAATAGATTATGCAATATGTATGGAGTCTTCACTTAAGTTAAAGGAAGTAAGTTATTTACATAGTGAAGCATATGCGGCTGGTGAGCTTAAGCATGGAACAATTAGTTTAATAGAATCAGGTACTCCTGTAATTAGTATTATTACTGAAGATGATATAAGACTGAAAACATTAAGTAATGTTAAAGAAGTATGTGCTAGAGGAGCTTTAAGTATTGTGATTACTAATGAGGAAGTTTTAGATAAAGATGTATATGATAAACTTATTTTGGTCCCTAAATTACATGATTTAGTTGGAAGTATTTTAGTAGTTATTAAATGCCAACTTATTGCTTATTATGTAGCTAAGTTAAATGGATGTGATATTGATAAACCAAGAAATTTAGCTAAGAGTGTTACTGTTGAATAAAAAGATGAAAAAATTTGATAATTAATCAAATTTTTTATTATATAAATTATTTAAGTGGTATAATTATTTTAAGATAGATAAGAGTTGGTGAAGTTTGAGAAAAAGTAAAGTAGTTATTATTTTTATACTAGTTATTTTGATAGTGCTTGAGTTTTTGTTATTTACTCAGCAAAAAGATAATAAAAAGATAAATGAAAGTAATAAAAATGAAAATATTTATGAAGAAGTAAATAGTGAAGATGAAAAATATATTGCTGATTTGTTTACACCTTATATGATTAATGCATTAGAATATGAAGAAATAAAAGATGGTAAATTGGCTTATCATAAGATTAGTGGACTAAAAAATAAGGATTTAGAAAATAATATAAATTCAAAAATAAAAGATAAGGTATATGAACTAAATAAAAAAGAAGATGATGGTTCTAAATATACAATTTATACAGAAATTGTGGGAAGTTTTGAAAATGTATTATCTATAGAATTTATAATTAAAAATTATATGACTAGTAGTTATGGTTATGAATATTATAAAACGACAATTGCAGATACTTATAATTGTGATTTGAATACTGGAAATGAATTATCAATTACTGATGTTATTTTAAGTAAAAGTATTTTAAGGACTGAATTAGTAAATAATGCGACAGAAGCAATTTATAAGAATATTGGTTTTGTATGTTCTGGTGGTCCTTGTCAAAACCCTGAACCAGATTATAGTAAAGTTGAAGATGTGACATTAGCTATTGTTAATCAATACAATAAAGATAATTATATTTTCTCCTTTTCTGAAAAGGGAATATATTTATACTTTAATGATGTTATGATTCCAAATCCTAAAGAATATTTTGAAGGTGACGAATTTAAGGTTGAAGAGTGTAAAGAATATGAGTCATATTTGGAAGATGAACGAAGATATATTTGTCAAAATGAGTATGATGTAGGTTATAGTACTTTTATTTTATTTTATAAAATGTCTGATAATGTAATTATTTATGATAAATATAAAAAAGAAGATAGTATTTTTACTAAGAATAGTGAACAAGTTGATCGTAAGTTTTTAAAAACTAATACAGGCGATGATTGGACTATGTATGAAGTTATGAGAGAAAGTGATAATCAATTAATTGATTATAATCTTGATACATCTTTCTATGTAGGAGAAAACACAAAATTATTTGATGAACTTTTGGATAAAGTTATTAAGGAATCATCAGAATTAAAAAAAGATAAATTTAGTGTATTTAATATAAATGGAAGTATTGAAATGTCATTAAATGATAAATATTATGTATATTTTGAAGTTACACATTATAATTTAGATAAAGATAAATATTTAGAGAATAAGAAACAAATTTATTTAGATAAATATGATAAAATGACAGTTGGTAATATTGATACGGTTTTATCTTATAGAACTGAGTATGACTATTTAAAAAATTATTTAACTAAGAAAGCTTATTATTTTTATATAATAGATAAAAATGGCAAAGAATATAGTTCGAAAGATTTATTAAATAATAGTTTTGATTTAAGTACTTATATTCCTGAAGAATGGTTAACATTGGGTAAATATAAAACATATGATGATTTAGTTAATAGTGTTATATTTATGCAAAATGATTTGGCAGATTTTCCAGATAGGTTAGTTATTTATGATAGAGGGCAAGGAATTATAAAACTTAAATATAAGGGATTAGAAGCTAAAATTGTAGATGGAACATTTTTTGAGGCAGAAGAAATTAGAAATAAAATGTATAAATAAAAAAGTGAGGTAGAAATTATGAACGAAGAATTAGTAGAGAAAAAAGGAAATAAAGTATTAAATGTTATTATAGCTATTTTAGTTATTGGAGTTTTGGTTTTTGGTGGATTAATTGTAAAAGATAGATTCTTTGATAAAAAAGATGATAATAAACAAGTAGATGAAGTAAAGAAATACGATGAGGAAGTTAAGATAGATGCATCTCTTGCTACACAGCCACTAACTGACGCTTATATTAAAGGATTAGATAATTTTAATATTAAAGCTGATTATTCTAATACTGATCCTGCTTATACAAAATTAATTAATAAAGAAGTTGATTTAATTGTTGTAACAGAACCAAGTAAAGAAGAATTAGAACGTGCTAGTAAAGCAGGTGTAGAACTTGAAGTTACACCAGTAGTTAATGAAGGATTTGTTTTCTATACGAATAAAAATAATAAAGTTGATTCATTAACTTTAGAGCAAATTCAAAAGATTTATACAGGTGAAATTACTAATTGGAAAGAAGTTGGTGGTGAAGATGCATCAATAATTGCATATCAGAGACCTGTTAATTCTGGAAGTCAAACTGGTATTTTATCACTTGTTATGAAAGATAAAAAAATGAAGGAACCAACTACTAAGGAATATGTTGAAACAATGGCTGGAATTATAGATGTTGTATCTAATTATGAAGATGGTAAAGAATCTATAGGATATTCTTATTACTATTATGCTACAGCTATGTATGGAAATGAAAATATGAAGTTTTTTAGTGTTGATGGTGTAACTCCTAATCATGATACTATTAAAGATTCATCTTATCCTTTGATTACAGCTTATTATATAGTTACTTTAAAAGGAAATGATAACGAAACAGTAAAAGCATTAAAGAATGCGATGCTTTCAGATAAAGGTCAAGATATTGCAAGAAGTGCTGGTTATGTAGAAATAGGAGAATAATTTATAGAAGATTTTAAAATCTTCTTTTCTTATGAAAAAGTTTGTGGAAGTTGGTTATTTGACTTTTTCTTTGGTTTTCGTTTATAATTATGGCACGTAGGTGAAATTGTATGAAAGTAGAATCTGTAGAATTAAAAAATATGGCAGTTAGAGCTAGTCAATATCCAGAAGATAAAAAAGATGAATTTTTATTAGTAGGAAGAAGTAATGTAGGAAAAAGTTCTTTTATAAATTCAATCGTATCAAGAAAAAACTTTGCGAGAACGAGTGCTACACCTGGAAAAACGCAGACTTTGAACTTCTATTTAGTTAATGAAGATTTTTATTTAGTTGATGTTCCAGGATATGGTTATGCTTCTGTGAATAAAGATACACAGAAGAAGTTTGGTTTGATGATTGAAGAATACTTAATTAATCGTAAAAATTTGAAAAGAGTATTTTTATTAGTGGATTTTAGACATAAACCATCAGAGGATGACTTACTTATGTATAACTTTATGAAATACTATAATTTAGATGTTACTATAGTTGCAACTAAATACGATAAAGTTGGTCAAAAAGATAGAGCAAAATGTGATAAGGCTTTGAGAGAATCTTTTGAACTAAAAGATAATGACAATATTGTATTATTTTCATCTGTGACTAAAAAAGGTAGAGAAGAAATTTATGGAATAATAAAAGACTGCTTAAAGTAAAAGTATGTCTTTTATTATTTTTTTGTTGACAAGTGTATTATATACGCATATACTTATAACAAGAATTGATTATAATATGGCCATATATCATTCTTAATTAGATAATAGAAGGAGTAGTGTATGAGGTTAAAAGATTATGTATATGTTTTAGGAGAGTATAATTGTGATAAGCATTGTCCTTATTGTATAGCGAAAATGAATAAGAAAGAAACTTTAAGTTTTGATGAAGAACTTAACTTATTAAATGAAAAGTTAAAAGATTTCAAAGAGAAAAATGTCAAGATTGAACATTTTATTTTATCTGGGAATGGTGAACCATCGCTTTATAAATATGAACAGTTAAAATTTATAAGAGATTTGGTTATGGAATCTAATGTATTTGAAGATTATAGAATACAAACTTCAGGTAATTTATTTATGGATAAAGAAAAGTTGGAATTATTTGATTCTTGGTTAAAAGAGATTACAGTAGTAACTAGTAATGCAAAGTATGACCAAGAATTTTATAATTATAAAAAGAATTATTTAAGTTCTAAAGCTTTTCTTAATTCTCATAGGATTAGAGTAAATATAGTTATTTTGAAAAATAATTTAGAACATATTGGTAATGTTATTTCTTATTATGATAAGTTGGAATGTGTTGAGACGATGGCTTTAAAGATTCTTGATAATAGTTTAAATAGTACTATTGAAAGTAAATGGATAAGTGAAAATGCAATAGATTATTGTCAAATAGATGAGATTATAAACGAAGTATTAAAAGATAATATATTTGTTAATTTTATCAATAAGAAATTTGTTTTTAAGACAAAGAATAGTAAGTTTTTAACAATTCACTATTCTGAAAATAATACATATGATGTTTTTAATTTAAATAAGGATTTTAGTTTTCATAATAGAAAGATAAAAAAAGGGATATATGGTGAATTTTCTAAAATAGAAGAGGAGCTTGATGAAGCAAGGGAAGCTTTAGAACAAGAAAACAAACTGATGTATTTAATAGAATTATCAGATATAGTTGGAGCTATTGAAGGTGTAATTGAAAGATTTGGATTAGATTTAAATGACTTAATAAAATTTTCTAATAAGGTTAAGGAGAGTAAAACTTATGAATAAATATTATGTTAAAGATGGAATTTATTATTTAGATTTTGAACTAAGTAAGTTAGAATTTGAGTTGTTTAGAGAATTTGAAGATATGTTGCTCAAAAAAGGGTATCAATATTTGTCTTTACCAAGTGCAGGTAGTTGGGATGTTATAGAAAAACAAGAAGTAGTAACAAAGGAATATAGTTTAGGAATAGATGAGAGACATGCTTTATTTGGAAGTGCTGAACAAGGTTTTTTAGAATATTTTCAAAACACAGAAGTAAAAAATGAATTATTTTTATTTTCATTTAATGAATGTTTTCGAAATGAACAAGACTTAAATGGGATGAAGTCATTAAGAGAATTTAAAAAATTAGAGCAATTTTGTTTTTGTAAACCAGAAAATGCTTTAAAATGTTTTAATGAATTATTAAATAATAGTGTTGAATTTTTAAAAAAGTATAATATAGAGTATCGTATTGTTGATAAAACAAAAGATGATTTAGGGTATCATATTAAGAAATATGATATTGAAGTGAAAACAAAAATGTTTGGTTGGCTAGAAACACATAGTTGTACATATTTTGGAGATGAGCAGACAAAGAGGCTTAATATAAAGGGGGGCTTACATACTATTTCTAATACTGGTATTGCTTCACCAAGAATTTTGATTCCTTTTATTGAAAGAATAGAAAAAGAAAAAACTTTATAAATATTTTTTATTAGAGACCAAGTTTACTAAATTGTAAAGTTGTGTTAAAATACAAACGAATGGAGGGGTATACATGAAAAAAACTGTATGTTTAATAGGACGTCCTAATGTAGGTAAGAGTACTATATTTAATAAACTTATTAAAGAAAAAAAATCTATAATATTAGATACTCCTGGTGTAACAAGAGATAGAATATACGGAGATGTATCTTATGAAGATAAGACATTTTTATTAATAGATACAGGTGGAATAGATTTAGGTGAAGGAGACTTTAATAAAGATATTAAAGCTCAAGCGGAGATTGCTGTTAAGGAATCTGATGTAATAGTATTTGTATGTGATGGTAGGGAAGACTTAACAAGTAATGATTTATATATTCGTGATATGTTAATGAAAACTGATAAAAAAGTTATTGTTGCATTGAATAAATTAGATAATGTTAAGATGCAAGAAGAAAGAATATATTATTTTTATGAGTTAGGATTTGAGTATGTGATTCCAGTATCAGCTTTACATAGTTTAGGATTTACAGAGTTACTTAATGAGATTACTAGTGATTTTACTTATGTTGAGGAAAAACCAGATAATACATTAAAATTTTGTGTTATTGGAAGACCTAATGTTGGTAAAAGTAGTTTAGTTAATGCATTATTAAATGAAGAGAGAGCTATTGTTTCTAATGTTGCGGGAACAACAAGAGATTCTACTGATACTAAATTTAGATATAATAATGAAGATTATATAGTTATAGACACAGCAGGTATGAGAAAACAAGGTAAAATATATGAATCAATAGAGAAATATAGTTTATTACGTAGTTTAAAAGCAATTGATAGATCTGATGTGTGTGTATTAGTAATTGACGCTTCAACTGGTATTATTGAACATGATAAACATATTGCTAGTTATGCTATTGAAGCTGGAAAAGGATTAGTGTTAGTTGTTAATAAATGGGATACTATAGAAGATAAAGATAAAGCTATTAAAGAATGGAAATTACTTTTACAAAATGAATTTCAATTTATGACATGGGTTAAAATAGTATTCTTATCAGCTTTAACTAAAAAAAGAATGCATACTTTGATGCCTGAGATAATTAGTGCTTATGAAAATAATAGAAGAGAAGTTAAAACATCTATACTTAATAATGTTATTAATGATGCTACTAAATTACATGAAGCTCCAGGATATAAAGGAAAGAAATTAAAAATATACTTTAGTAGTCAAACAGGAATTTGTCCTCCTAAATTTACATTTAGATGTAATAACAAAGGATTAGTACATTTTAGTTATGAAAGATATTTAGAAAATACAATAAGAAATAATTTTGATTTTACAGGAACTCCGATGATTTTACAATTTAAAAATAGAGGAAGTAAAGATGAAGATGATGAATAATCATCTTTTTTTTGTTATAATAGATAAAGTAAGATAGTAGATATCCTATTATAAGGTGGTAAAAGTATGGAAAAAAGAAAAGCTTTTGAAATATCTAGTTTTGAATGTAAGGTTTTAGATATTGATTATTTAATTGAACATATAGAAGATTTTGATATAAGTGGAATTGATTTTGATTTAGAAATGCAAGTTGGTTCATCAATTGTTGCATTTGCTGATATAGAACACCCTATAGTTTATACAGAAGGCTTCTTTTTTAATAAGACTTTAGTTATTTGTAAGGAATATTATTATCAAAATAAAGATAAATGTGATAGATTAATAGTTGAAATATGTAAAAAAACAAAGAATCAAAGTTTATATTTAAGAAAAAGAGAAATGGTTAATGATAATGCTCTTGATGCAATTGTTGAAAATCAAAATATAACTGAAATTAATTTAGGTTCTGTAGATGATGTGTTTGAATTAGATGTTGCAACATATAAAAAATTAAAAGGAACTCATATTGAAACAATAGATACTAAAGGTGTTTGTCCTGAGTTGAAAGATAATTTTGATACAATAATAGGATATAATCATACAAGAAATTTAATTGGTTATAATACTTATGATACTTTAAGTAAGGCAGGTATTTTGTATGTAACACAAGAAGTATCTGATGAAGAAATATATAATTTTAAATTTTTAAGAGAAGGAGCTTCTGTTACAATAAAATTTGAAAATTGTCATAGAGTTGTTGAAATATTAAATAGGCTAAAAGAATTAGGTAGAACTGGTAAAATAACCATAGATATTGAAAATAAAAATGTTTTTAATAATTATTTATTTAGTCATATTAATGAAATTCCTAATATGCAAAATGTTATGGTAGATTTTTTAGGTAATGATCATGATTTGCTTAGTTATTTAAAGTATGAAAAAAGATTAATTGATTTGGTAAGACCAGCGATGAATTTAAGTCCTTTTGAGCGATATTTATATGCTTATAATGTAACTAAACAATTTAAAGAGTATAAAGAGTCAGAAGAAAATAAACAAAAAGCACGTGATTTATATCAAATACTAGATAATGAGTTTATGGTATGTGTTGGGTATTCGAAGCTTCTTGGTGATTTGTTAGATAAATTGGAAATAGGTAATTTTGAACATGGAGTTTCTGTTGAAATAGGATTAGATGATATACCAATAGATGCTACAATAATTCCTGATTTTATAGAAAATAAAAAAACAAAGAAAGTTCATGAGGTTAAAATTGAAGATGCAGGTCATTCTAGAAGAAAAGTTCATTTGGTAGATCCTAAATATGGAATAGATGGTTATTATATTGCTGATCCAACTTGGGATAATGATTTACAAAATGATGCATATAATTTTGCTTTAATGACAATTGATGAATATGTAGGAACAGATAGATATAATTATTTTAATATGGGAGGACATAGTGAGTTATTTTTTGTACATAGTATTGAAGAATTTTACCAGAAATTAAATATTCTACTAGATAAAAATTCTAATAGGACAGTTTTAAATTTTATTGATTCTTTATATATAGAGTTTTGTTCTTTAGACAAAGAATTTGCAGTTGTTTTAAAGGATAAATATCCTTTAATTGGTACTTATAAAAATAGGGATATGAGTAAAGAAGAGATACAAAATATATTACTTGATATTGGAGAACATATTGTAGAAAGAAGTAATAATATTGTTACGGGTAGACAATTTAAGGAAGGAATAAGAGTTCTTTATGAAAATTGTTATGGATTAGAACAGCAAGATATAGATTCTAAATTAGAAGAAACAATGGAATTTAATAAGAAACGAAATGATAAAGCATTTCCTAGAAGATATAAAATTGATAAATATGGAAATGAAATGGTTGTAATGAATGCAGTTAATAAATTTGGTTTGGATAATGAGATGACTCTGAAGTAGCTTGTTTCCTTGACAAAGTGGCTAAAATATGCTATTATTTAATTACTTAAGAGGGAGTAGTTCCACCCAAGATGGTTTTAATAATCCGACAGGACGATTAACTTGATAATCCGGATTATTTTGTAAGTAGAACAAGACTTTTATGTTTAATACATAAGAGTCTTTTTTGATTCTTAAGTGTGGGAGGTTTATTATGAAGTACTATGGTATGGATCCAAGTTTAGTACAAATTTATAATATTAGGAATTTAGAATCTGTTAAAGTTTGGGATTTAGTACAGAATGAAATAGGTAAGAGAGTTATAGTACCAGCAATAATGATTATATATGATGGTGGTAAACAACTTAATTTATGTGCTAAAGATAAGTATTTTGATATTTATGTTAAAAAGGTTGTTGAAGTGTATAAAGATGAAAAGGATAATATATTAGAAGATAATTTAACTGATCCTTTTAGATTGAAAAGTAGAATTGACATAGATGATAATACTAAGAAGATTTTTGAAAGTGGTAATTTAGAAAAAATAAATGAAATATTTCGTTTTTATCAAGGAAAAGAAGCTTATGATGAATCATTGATGTTTCAAATAGATGAGGTTAGACCTTTAATAAAACTAGTTCAATATCATATTAGAAGATTATTTGATAATACTGATAGAAACATAAGTTTTAATGATGAATTTAGTGGATATAGGGATAATTATTTGATGAGTGGTCAGATTAATGGAATAGAGAGTTATTTTCCGTTTTCTTATCAAAATAATGATGATAGCTATGAATTTTGGGTAAATGGTTTGGTAAATCAAAATAAAACAGTTAAAGTGAGTGTAAGCTTTAAAAAAGATGAAATAAGTGTTGAGGTTAAGATAGATGGATTTGAGTTAGTTGAGGTTTCTAGATATGTAATTACTAATGGAGTTATTAAAGAAATACATGATGTAACTAGGAGAGGGATTACAGTAGGTTATAAGAATAATGATTTAGAAAGATTGGATGAAAATCCTTTGCAAAATATTGCTGAGCTAGACGAAAATGCTAATTTAAAGTGGTATAAGTTACCTTGGGGAGCAGTATATGGATGCGAAATAGCAGTCGAAGATGTAAGTATTACTGAAAAAATTATCGAAATACAAAATATATATGTTGATACTTTTGATGGTGGTTTTATAAAGAAAGAATATTATTCTAAAAATTATAAAAGAAATAAGACAGTGACTCTTAATGCCGAAGATATGATGCTTGATGAATTGAAAAAAACTATTGTTGGAATAAGTATTGATAAAGATGGTAAGTTATTTGTTATTGAAACTAGTTTCGATAAAGATGGAAATCAAGAAGATTTCTATAATGGAACATATGGTGGACGACATTTTTATCATGGATGTTATGCGGATGAAGGAATAAAATCGGTTGAAAAACGAAGATTAGTAACATTAAGTCGAAAGCAAAATGTTATTAATAATAGTGATTTAGTAAATAAATATAGAATACTAAAATTGGTAAAGGGTGAGTAATATGGGATTATTTACAAGTCAAACAGAAGAAGAAAAAACTTTGAAAAATTTAATAAAAGCAATTAGATATGAGAGTGCTTTGGATAGTAATGATAAAGATTATTTAATTGGTTATGTAAACGACATAATGAATAATGCTAAAAATAATGATTTTTTTGAAGTAGATTATTTGGTTAGAAGTATATTGGCATTAATTGAAGATAAAGATAATTATGAGAATAAGAAAACTAAGTTAAGTAAATATATAGATGTAATTAAACAGTTTTTACCTGAAGGTGAGCAAACACAAGATTATAAAGCGATTATGGAAATGATTATTAATAATTTCTATGGTAAAAATGGTTTTGTTAGCCGAGATTTATATAATGATAAATTTTATGCGTTATTTCAAAATAGATATGATTATTTATATATAATGAATTTAATAGCTAAAAATGAAGATATAAGAGAATATGCTAGTAGAATATTTGAATATGCTATTAAGGTAAGTCCTTTTTGTGCTAATCAGAGCATTTTACAAAATGAATTATTATCATTTATAAATGATTTAGAGGACAATGGTTGGGATTATGATGAATATGCTGAGAAGTCTTTGATAGAGGCTAAAAAAAGGTGTGGTGTTTATCCTATAGATGAAAAGACTTTAGCTGTTATTTCGTCTGAAGCTGAAAAGGCACAAGCGTTAATTGAAAGATTAAATGATATGAAGCAAAAGGTGTTAGAGTACGAGGAAAAGGTTGGAACATTAACTTCTGATGGTAAGGCTGAACTATTAGATATAATTAGTACTGGTAAAGGTGATATAATTTCTGAAGTTGGTAATGGTAAGAACTCTATTCGTGCTGTTCATGGAAAAGCAAAAAAGGATATTAAAGCTACTGCTGATTCTTCAATAAAGGAGATTCGTGAATATATTGCTAGTCAAGAAAAAGCAATTCAAGAAGAGTTAGATAAATATTTAGTAACTTTAGAAGAAGCGTTGAAGAATAGTAGTGATCAAGTATTTAATGCAATTTTAGAAGATGCACAAAAAAATATAAGACAGATTAAAATGATGGCTCAGAGTTTATCGAGTAACGCTACTTCTGAACTTATTAGAATTAAAAAGGCTTCAGAGGAGAGTGTTGATAAATTAAGAGCTTATGTTGATAATGAACCTCAATTAAAAGAGTTACTTAAGGGTGTTCAAGAAGAAGATGCAATTAGAGAAGCTTTATTAAAATTTGGAGAATTACAAAGCAGTGCAGTAATTTCAACTTCTCAAGCTGTTGTTTCATCTTCTCCACAAGTTGTGAGTGTACCTAGTCAGCAAGTAGGGGCTGTTTCCTCAACACCTGGTATTGTAGTTCCTGGTATTGATAGATTAGTAGTGCCTGCAAATCCAAGAGTTATTGTGCCATCACAGGAGGTTTCTTCAGTTGTTATTCCTGCTTTTGATGAATCGATTCCTTTTGAACTTAGAGTTGAAAAAATTTTGGCTGAAAAAGAGCGTAGAGAATCTATGGGTGAAATATTTCATGCTAAGACTGAAGAAATTATTCGTGATATTTTGGAAGGTGATTGGTGCTATTTATGGGGACCAAGTGGCTGTGGTAAAAGTTATACCATTAAACAGGTTGGTAAGTTAATTGGTCTTGATATGATAAATAATGGTAAGATTACGGATAAATATAGTATTATGGCTTATAATGATCCACATGGTAGATTTAGAGCTACTCAATCATTTATAGCATTATATTATGGTAAATTACTATTACTTGATGAGTTAGATAATGGTAATGTTGATACTCAAGTAGTATTAAATGATTTATATTCCGAATTACATGATTATTTAGCAGATCCATCAGAACAGAGATTTGTTACATTTGCAGAAGATATGACAGTACCTATTAATCCTAACTTTAGAATGATAAGTGCTGGAAATACTTCTGGAGCTGGAGAAAATGAAGCGTTTTCATCTCGTGGTAAAATGGATGAATCTGTACAACAAAGAATGACACCAATAAAATTCTGGTATGATAATAGAGTTGAACAAAGAATATTTGGTAATTATGAAAATTGGTATAATATTTTTGTTAATTTTAGAAAAGCGTGTGATGCTTATGCAAAACGTGAAAGAATAGATACACCAATGGGAATTGTTACAACAAGAGATGCCTCAGATATTGTAAGATATATTGGTCATAATAGTAAAAAAGTTGATCAAGTATTATCTGAAAAATTTGTTCAAACAAAGAGTGAAGATTATTTAAAATTTATTATGAATAAATTTAAAGAATATTATCAAATTGATAGAGTACCTAGTAGAGATTTTGATATAGATGATAGATTAGGTGATGTTAGAGAAATTGATATAGCTAAGAAATTAATATTAAAATGTAATGGTAAGGAAAGTGATTAAGATTAAGGAGGTGGAATATGTCTGCTGCTAGAGAAAATCAAATTAGATTTCCTGATAATATATATGAGCCTGAGAAAGTAAAAGTTGGAAGATATAATTATAATATGTATCGAGCTAGTTTTAATAATTTATATAGTTTATATGAATATTTAAAGAGTAATCCACAATTAAATCGTGATGTTTTTGGCAAGCTATCGAGTATAGAAGGTTCTTTAGATTTTGCTGGTAAGCCATATGATCAAGCGGTTGAAGATTTAATAAATGATATAGATCCAGGCTATGAAGAATTTTTAAAATTGCAAAGTGATTTAAATAGAGCTAAGAGTGGTAAAATTCATAAATTTAAATTGGTTAGGACTGTTGCTGGAGGACATTTGAATATACCAGCTTATAGTGTTGGTAATCCACTTTGTTATGAGACAGAAGAAAGAATTACTAAACCAAAATTTATTAGAATACATGTTTCACTTTCTTATTATTGGGGTACAAGTAAAAGTCAAGTTTTATATAGGGCGATAATTATAACTAATATTTTAAAAGCTTTAGAAAAGGCTGGATATAGTGTTGATTTAAATACTTTTGAAATGAGTCAAGAGGATGATGAGTTGGTTTATATTATTGTGCAAATAAAAAAACATGGTGGAAGACTTAATATGGGAGCTTTATATAAAACTTTATGTCATGTTGAATTTTTAAGAAGAATATTGTTTAGGATTTTAGAAACTATGGATGTTAAGAATTGTTGGGGAAATGGATATGGACAAACATGTGATGAGTCCTTTATTAGAAAAGCTTTAAAATTAGGTAATAACGATATTTTCTTTGATCAACCAAGGAATATGGGTATTGATGGATATGACTTAGCTCAGGATTTTGAAAGTGCTATTAAACATTTGAATTTAGAAGATAAAATTGATGTAGAAAAAGCTAAAAGAGAATTTAGTGAAAATACAAAAGTTCTTAAAAAGATAAGATAAGAAAATACTCTTTTTTGAGTATTTTTTTTGTTTTATATAAAAAAACTTTTTTAGATGTTAAAGTTATTTGAAAATTATAAAATCTCTAGATGAA
>CAJUBJ010000012.1 GCA_910584655.1 uncultured Bacilli bacterium | reverse complement strand
TTTCACTTGCTTTATCATATGTATCTGGATTCATTTTTATTGCCATACTAATCACTCACTTTAACTTCTCATTGTTGATTCCTCTTGTTTTCTTTTCTCTTCTTCTTCATGTTTTCTTATTTCAAGCGCTTTTGATTTTATTGTCGAAGAAATCTCATTTATCTTTTTTTTATAAAAATTTAAGCTTTTTTTATTTGTTAATATTTCGTTAGTATATTTTTTTGCACTATTAGTATTATTTTTATTTAATTCTAAAATTGCATTGTCATAATCTTTTATAATATCTTCAAGATTCTTGTTTGCTTCATCTAATTTAGATGCAAGATTCTCCTCTCTTTTTACGTTTATCATACTATCACCTTACTATTTGATTATACAAAAAAAGAGACTTTTTATAAAGTCTTTTTTTATTACACACCTTCAACTTTTGACTTTGCTGTTGCTTCAAGTTTTTCATATGCAGGAGCTACTGTATCAGTTAAATACCTAGCGCAGTCTGAAATTGCTTGTTGGAATTCTGGACCTCTAGCTTTAATACTATTAAAAGCTTCTGCTATTTGACTTGATGCATCTGATTGATAATTATCAGAAACTGAACTAATTAGATTTCCAAATTCTTCTAATAATTCACCAATTTTTGATGCAGAATTATTTAAGCTTGATGCTGCTGTATTACATTCACCACTTGTAAATTTAAATGCCATATTATATTACCTCCTATAGTTCACTTTCTAGATTTTGGTAATCTGTACCAACTGCGTTGATTAACTCACCAAATTCACCCATAATTTGTGCAAATTTTTCAAAATCTGCTCTAAAGCTTTCTACGTTTTGTGTATATCTTGATGCTGCTTCTCCAGTCCAACTATTTTTTAAGTCATCAATAATTCTATATATTGTACTTATTTCACTTTGGAACTCTGTAGCTTTAGAACTAATTGAGCTACCATCAGAAATTAATCTTCCTGGATCTTGAATTTCAATATTCATTTTTATCATCTTCCTTTTCTATTGTTAATAAAAGTATATCATTAATTTTTTTTAGTGTATAGATTATTGACATATAAGCTTTACATTCTAAAAAAATCATTGATTTTCCAATGATTAAAATATTAATTAATAAATTTATTCTTTAAGTTCTTATTTAGGTAATTTAAGAGTAGATAAGTCATTAATAAAAAAATCCAAAATAAATTTAGTTATATATATATCTTATTTTTTACTCTTTTAACAAACAAAAAAACTCATAAAATGAGTTTTTTTTATTTAACATATGGAAGTAATGCCATATATCTTGCCCATTTAATTTGTTGAGCAATATGTCTTTGATGTTTTGCGCAAGCTCCTGTCATTCTACGAGGCATGATTTTTCCTTTTTCATTAATATATTTAGAAACAATCATAACATCTTTGTAGTCAACACTTTTGCCAGCACACATTTGGCATATTTTCTTCTTTTTACGATAAAATTCAGCCATGTTACAAATCCTCCTTTTTAGAATGGTAGGTCATCATCACTTAATGCTACTTCACTTCCAAAATCCTTAAAAGGATCTTCACTAATATCAGTTGTAGCTATGTCGTTTGATGCTCCATTGTTTTGATATGTAGGAGTTGCAGAACCATTTCCACTTCCTATAAAAGTAAAATTATCTACAACTACATCTGTTGTATATCTTTTAGTTCCGTCTTGTGCGTCATAACTTCCAGTTTGAATTCTTCCTTCAACAGCTAATTCTCTTCCTTTTGTAAGGTATTTACCTATAGCTTCTGCAGTTCCTCTCCAAGCAACACAATTGATGAAGTCTGCTTCTCTCTCACCACTTTGATTAGCTGTACGGCGATTAACTGCTAAAGTAAATCTAGTTTGGCTAATGCCACTAGTTGTTGTACGCATTTCTGGATCTCTTGTTAATCTTCCTACTAAGACTACTCTATTCATAAATCATCTTACTCCTCATCTAATTTAACAATTAAATGTCTTAAAACGTTTTCGTCTAATCCAGCTTTACGACGTAATTCAGATTCAGCTTCTTTACTAGCTTCCATTTGCATTACGAAATAATAACCATTAAGTTCTTTTTTGATTGGATAAGCTAATTTTTTTTCTCCAAGTTCTTTGAACTCTACAACATTTCCGCCTAATTCAGTAACAACTTTTTTTACATTTTCAGCAGTAGCTTTAACAGCTTCGCTTTCCATTGTTGCTTTTACGATAAACATCATTTCATATTTATTCATTATTACACCTCCTTATGGTCTTTTCGGCTTTATATCCAGTATAAAGCAAGGAGTAAATTTCTTACTCGCTAGTATTGTAGCACTAAAATTGATAGAAGTAAACCTTTTATTTTCTTTTAAAAAAAGAGCTATCTAATATTTGACAACTCTTTGTTACGTTTTCTTATTAACTGGTATAGTAAAATAGCTATAATAAGTCCTGTTATTTCAATTACTATAAAAGGTGGAAATTTTATTAACCAAGGATACATAGTTACTATATTTGCTGGAATTTCACTCGAATATATGTAATTCATATTAAATATATGATTAAATGGCATCATTATGAATATAAGTAAATTAGCAAATAAAAATGCTTTTATTATATCTTTTAGTTCAATTTTATAATTTAATGCAAAATATGAAAAGAATGAAGCACATATAAAGACGTGGTGTGATATAAAATATTTCCAAAAATTAAAATCATCAAATGTAGATGGTAAGTCTGGCCACAATATTGCTGGTATTGGTCCTATAAAAGATAAAAATAAAGTTAATTTTAACAAATTATCTTTTTCAAAAAGAATAGCAAACATAAATAAATATCCTGAAATAAAACATAACTGAAATGGTAAATGAATTTTATAGTCAAAATAATTAAATACATGTGGTGCAATATTATATATAATCATATTTATAAGCATTATAAGTGCTATAACTTTAAGTACTTTTCTTTTTGTTTTTTCTGGTAATTCAGATATTTTATTTCTCTTTATATATATTAAAATTAAGCATGATACAACTAATAAAATGCATAGCCAATGAATAAATCCAAATGGTTTATATGGTACAAATGGATGCTCATTAACAAAAAATTCTCTAATATATTTCATAACTATTTTGTAACATTAAATCTAAAGTAGCAGATATCTCCATCTTGCATAACATATTCTTTTCCTTCTAGACGAAGTCTTCCTGCTTCTTGCACAGCTTTTTCTGTACCTAATCTTTCTAAATCTTCATATGACATTACTTCAGCTTTAATGAATCCTTTTTGAAAGTCTGTATGGATTATACCAGCACACTCTGGAGCTTTCATACCACTTTTGAAAGTCCAAGCACGACACTCATCTGTACCAGAAGTAAAGAATGTTTTTAATCCTAATAAATCATATGTGGCTTTAATAAGTAAATCAAGTCCTGATGAGTTTAATCCAAGATCTTCCATAAACGTCTTACGTTCTTCATCATTATATTCTGATAATTCACTTTCAAGTTTGGCACACATAATAATAACTTTTGAACCTTCCTTATTGGCATATTCTGTTACCATATCTGTATATTCATTACTTCCTATTATTGCTGTTTCATCATTAACGTTTGCAGCGTATATTATCTTTTTCAATGTTATAAAATTAAAACCTGAAATTGCTATTAACTCATCTTCTGTATACTCTATTTTTCTTAAAGCTTCTCCTTTTAGTAAAGCTTCTTTAGATTTTCTTAAAGCTGTTAATTCTAACATCGCACTTTTGTCTTTTGTTGTTTCAGCTTTTTTCTCTATTTTACTAATTCTATTTTCTACAATTTCTAAATCTGCTAAAATCAACTCAGTGTTTATTATTTCAATATCTCTTATAGGGTCTATTTTTCCTTCCACATGAGTTATTTCTCCATCTTCAAAACATCTTACTACTTCTACAATAGCGTCAACTTCTCTAATATGAGATAAGAATTTGTTTCCAAGTCCTTCTCCTTTTGATGCACCTTTTACTAAACCCGCAATATCAGTAAATTCAAAAGTTGTTGGAACTAGTTTTTTTGGCTGATACATTTCATTTAATTTATCTAACCTTTTGTCTGGAACAGTAACTACTCCAACATTTGGTTCTATTGTTGCAAACGGATAATTCGCTGCTAATATATTTTTCTTTGTTATGGCATTAAATAGTGTAGATTTACCAACATTAGGCAAGCCAACAATTCCTGCTTTTAATGACATTATAAACACCTCAATTCAGTTCTTATTATATAAAAAAACAATTGATAGTTCAATTGTTTTATGTTGTTACAAATCCATTTATACCTATTGGTATACCAATTAAATACCATCCTATTGTTAATAGAAGTAATGCTGCTCCTACTATTAAGCCATATATAACTTGATATTTTAAAGTTCTAAATAAACTTATAGGATTATCATTTTGATTGTATTTTTCTAAATAAGCAATATATATAGTAAAATATGCAAGTAATGGTGTAAGACCTATTGTTGCACATTCGCCAAATCTCATTATAACTTGAGCAAATTCTGGGCTTAAACTATTATTCATAAATGCTGGTACTGCTGTTGTTGATATTATTGCCCATTTTGATACAGATCCTGTTAAGAAAAGTGATGATATTGCGGTAATTAAAAATAATACAATTATTAAAGCTATACCACTCAGTGAAAACGAACCAATTATATTACTTAAGGATATTGTAATAACTGTTCCAATATTACTTTTTTTGAAAATATTTATTAGAATTGAACCTAGTAATATTAATATTAATGTTCTTCCTGTTCCATCTAGTGAATGTGTTAAATCTTCACAGAAGTCGTTGTTATTTTTTATTGTTTTAGCTCCGATTCCATAGAATAAACCTAATATTACAAAGAAAATTGTAACTATGAAGACAAATCCATTACTAAAAAAGGAATTATAACTAAATAGTTTATCTATGTAGAACTCTTGTGTATAATCCAAGAGATTTCCTGAAAAAGGCAAACCAGGTATTATATTATATATGAATATTAAAACATATAGTGCCCCTGCAGCAATTGAAAATATTAGACCTCTATATTCTCTTTTGCCAATTCTTACCTCTTTCTTTTCTTCTTTATATTCGTATTTTTCTACGCTATTAACACTTATTTTTTCTGTTATAATGGTTATTATTGCTGCAATTAAAACAACTGCAACCGCCATAATAAAGATAAATATCGTTGTTCCTAAAGTATATGAAGAGTCTATGTTTGTTGCATTTGCTAATGTATATCTCATCATTTCGCTGTCTATTGAAGTTAATAATAAGCTAACACCACTACCACAGGTTAAGCCAGCATAAACAGCTACTATTCCCAGCAATGGGTTTCTTCGACCATAATTAAACATTAATGCTGCGAGTGGTATCATTACAACATAGCCAATATCGCCAGCTATACTTAATAAGATACTTATAAGTACTAACCAAAATGTTATTGTATATTTTTTACAGTACTTTGTTAGTATGGTAAAAGTAGTTTTTATAAAACCACTTTTTTCCATTATTCCAATTCCAATTAGAACTATTATTAACATGCTTAAAGGAGTGAAAGCTGTAAAATTGGAAACTGTAGAAGTAAAAATATATTTTATTCCACTTAAACTTAATAAAGATTCGACACTTTCTGATGTTACAGTATATTCTCCTGTAGCAACATCAATTTTGTTATAAGTTGCTTCAAATCCAATTAGATTTAAAAAACCACTTAATATTATTGTTATTAATATTAAAATTAAGAAAGTCATAACTGGGTTTAAAGTAATACGTTCTTTAAACTTATTCATTATTGCCTCCAATTATTTTCTTTAATTTTTTTTCAAATTCTAATCTGTCCATCATAATTTCTCTATTGCAATTTATACATTTTATCTTAATATCTACACCTAATCGTGTGATTTGCCATTTGTTAGTCTGACACGCATGAGGTTTTTTCATTTCTACTATGTCATTTAGATTATATTTATTTTTCATTATGCACCTCCAATTGTGGATATGGAACACTTACTTTATTTTTATTTAGAGCCATTATTATAATCCTATTTGCATCTCTTTTAGCTTGCCATTGCGTTTCTCTTTTGCATTTGTATGAAATCAAATAATTAATACATGAATCTGCAAGTTCATTAATTCCAAGGTAAGTTGGAGATTTTGGATCAACGTTTTCTATTTTTGATATTTCAGGAAGAATGTTGTCTTGAATAATTTTTTCCATTTTTTCAACATCTTCTTCATATGGAAGAGGTATATTTATTTGAATTGTTTGTGATTCTTGGGATAAGTTTTTTATTTCCATGATGTTTCGATTTGCAACTATTTTTACTTCTCCCTTGGCATTTTTGATTTTAGTGCTTTTTAATCCGAATTCTATAACTTCTCCTGTAAATGTATCATATTCAATAATATCTCCAACAATAAAATAATTTTCAACTATTATATTAATTCCATTAATAATGTCTTTAAATGTATCTTGTAAAGCTAAACCAATAATTGTTGCTGTTATTCCAAGTCCAGCTACCATACCGCCAACATTAACACCATAAATACTTAATATAGTCAATACGGCAATCATTAAAATAAGATATTTAACAATATTTTTAAATAGTTTTGTTATTGTTTTTCTTTTTTTCTTTTCATAATTGTTTTTGCCATAATTTATTACTTCATCTAAAATTATTGTTGATGTTCGATAGACAAAATATGCAATTGCTAATGTTACAATAACTCCGTAAACTTCTTTTTTAGTAATGATATTTAGAATTACTTTAAGAAACTCTATCATTATTCACCATCCATACTTATGCCTAATATTTCTAATATTCTATCTAAGTCACTATCTGAATCAAATGGTATTTCTATCTTTTTTGTTCCAATTTTTACTTTTGTACCAATTCGTTCACGCATAATTCCTTCATATATTGTGTGACGAGCACTGTATGTTGGTTCTCTTTTTATTTTATTTTTCTTTGGTATTTCAGTTGTACTAGTTATTTTTTCTGTTTCACGAACACTTAATCCCTCTTCAATTATTTTATTGGCAAGTTCATCGATTTGATCTGGATCAGATAATTTGCTTAATACTCTTGCATGACCCATTGTAATTTTTCCTTCTTGTACATATTTCTTGGTTTTTTCTGGCAAAGTTAATAATCCAAGAAGATTTGTGATATAGCTTCTACTTTTCCCGAATTTTCGAGCCGCTTCCTCTTGTGTAAGATTACTTGATTCTATTATTTTTGAGAATGCATCTGCTTCTTCTATTGGGTTTAAATCTTCTCTTTGGATATTTTCTATCAAAGCAATTTCCATCATATCTTGATCAGACATTTCTCTTATAATTGCAGGAATAGTTTCTTTACCAGCCATTTTTGATGCTCTTGTTCTACGCTCTCCAGCTATAAGTTCATATCCTTTTATGCTTTTTTTAACGATTATAGGTTGAATAACTCCATGTTCTTTAACGCTTTCAGCAAATTCTCTTAATGATGCTTCATCGAATTCTTTACGTGGTTGATATGGGTTACTTCTTATTTCAGTTAAAGGTATTTCGACAATATCACTTTCTTTTGTTTCGTTTACTATTTTCTTTTCAAAATTATCAAAATCTATTACTTCATTTGAAAATAATTGTTCCAATCCTTTACCTAATGCTTTTCTCTTAGTCTCCATTTCTACTAATCACTTCCTTTGCTAAATTTTGATAAGCTAATGTAGCTCTACTAGTAGGGTCATAATCACTTATTGGTTTTCCATGACTTGGTGCTTCTACCAATCTTACTAGTCTAGGAATTATTGTGTTAAATACTTTATTTTTAAAGTATTTTCTTACTTCTTCAATTACTTCTAATCCTATATTTGTTCTTCCATCTAGCATAGTTAGTAAAACTCCTTCTATACGAAGTTCTGGATTCATATTAGATTGTACCATTATAATTGAATTTAGTAGTTGAGTAATTCCTTCTAGTGCAAAAAATTCACATTGTACAGGTATTACTACTGAATTACTAGCAACTAATGCATTCATCGTTGTTATTCCTAGAGATGGTTGACAATCTATAATAATAAAGTCATATTTTTCCTGGACTTCAGATATTGCATTACGCAATTGTTCATTTTGTCTAAACTCTGAATTTTCTAACATATTTTTTACAAATTCTACATCTACACCAGCTAAATTTATTGTTGATGGAATTAATGATAAGTTTTTAAATTTTGTTTTTATTATTGCTTCTGATATTGTACATTCGCCTGTCATTACGTCATATATATCATGTTTAAAATCTCCATTGTTAAACCCTAAACCAGTTGAAGCATTGCCTTGTGGGTCTAAATCTATTAATAATGTTTTTTTACCTTCTTTACCAAGTGCGGCAGCTAAGTTTATACTAGTTGTTGTTTTTCCTACTCCACCTTTTTGATTTACGAGTGAAATTACTTTTGCCATATTTTGTACCACCTTTTCATGTATTAATTCTCTTAATAATTTTATCATATATATAGATAAATGTCATAAGTTTTATGAAAGAATTCTATTTATATTGATAGTAATTAAATAGAAAAATCGTTATATATTATATTAATTTTAGTTTGATTTGTTTATTTTGGTAATGATTATATTTTATATTATGAGTAATCTATTTTATTATAATAATTTATACTTTTATTTGTTTCTTATTAATTTTATGTAATTTAATTATTTATAATAATTTAAAAAACCTATGATTTCATAGGTTTTCTATTATTCCTCTGTTGATTCTTTAGTTTTTTTACTAACTTCTTTTTCTTCAGCTTCGTTTTTTTCTTCATTTACTTCTTTTTTATTAGTTTCTATTTTACCATTTTCAACTAATGAAGCAATTTGCTCTTTAGTTAATGTTTCGTGTTCCATCAACGCATCAGCAATTAATAATACTAAAGTCTCATGCTTAGCAAGAAGTTTTTTTGCATTCTTATAACATTCTTCAAGAATTTTTCTTACTTCTTTATCTATTTCTAACGCAACTTGGTCTGAGAAGTCTCTTGATTTTGCATAATCTCTTCCTAAGAAGACACCTTCTTGTTTATGTTCTAATTGAATTGGACCAAGATCACTCATACCATATTCTGTTACCATAGAACGAGCAATTTTTGTAGCACGTTTTAGGTCATCAGAAGCACCAGTTGTAATTTCACCAATGAAGTTTTCTTCACTAGCTCTACCACCAAGTAACCCTGTTATTTGACCAATTAATTCTTCTTTTGTCATAATACCAATTTTTTCTTCTTTTGGAAGCATCATTGTGTATCCACCAGCCATTCCTCTTGGAATGATTGTGATTTTATGTACTTCTTGAGCTTCTTGAAGTTTAATTCCTATTACAGCATGTCCTGCTTCATGGATTGCTACAAGACGTTTTTCTTTATCAGTTATTCGACGTGATGTCTTTGCTGGTCCTAAAAGAACTCTGTCTGTCGCCTCATCAATTTCATCCATTGTTATAGAATCTTTGTCTCTTCTTACTGCAAGTAATGCAGCTTCATTTAATAAATTTTCAAGATCAGCACCACTAAATCCTGGTGTTCTTTGACTTACATTTTCTAGATTAACTTCTGGAGCGAATACTTTATTCTTAGCATGAACTCCAAGTATTTCTTCTCTTTCTTTTGCATCTGGTAAGTTAACAGTAACTTGTCTATCAAATCTACCTGGTCTTAATAGAGCTGGATCTAATACATCAGGTCTATTTGTTGCTGCAATTATTATTATACCTTCATTTGCTCCAAATCCGTCCATTTCAGTAAGTAATTGGTTAAGTGTTTGTTCACGTTCATCATGACCTCCACCTAAACCTGTACCTCTTTGACGTCCAACAGCATCGATTTCATCAATAAAAATTAGACATGGGGCACTTTGTTTAGCTTGTTTAAACATATCTCTAACACGTGATGCACCTACACCAACGAACAATTCAACGAAATCAGATCCACTAATATAATAAAAAGGAACGTTTGCTTCGCCTGCTACTGCTTTAGCTAATAATGTTTTACCTGTTCCTGGAGGACCAACTAGTAATACTCCTTTAGGAATTCTAGCTCCTAACTTTTGGAATTTTTTAGGATTTTTCAAGAAATCAATTAACTCTTGTACTTCTTCTTTTTCTTCTTTTAAACCAGCAACATCTGTGAATCTAACTTGTCCACCATCTTCACTTAATTTAGCACGACTTCTTCCAAAGTCCATTGATTTATTGTTACCAGCAGCTAATTTAGTAAACATATAATATGCAACAACTACTAGCACTACTATAGGAAGAATATTTACTATAATATAAGTGAAATTATTTGATCCTGGATCTTTATTTGTAACATATTCTTTTATAGATTGTTCTTTAGCATAATCAGTTACTGTTTCTATTTCTTCACTGATTACTTTTGCTTTAAAAGACTCTCCTTTTTCATATCCATCTAATTTACCTTCAATATAGTAAACACTTTCACTATTTTTAGGTGTTATTGTTATTTCTGTTACCTTTTCTTCTTTGATATTTTGAATCAACTCTCCTGTAGTAAATTCGTGTACTTTAACATCATTTCCACCCATAAAGAATAATAAGGCTACAAGAACAACTGCTACTATTACATAAGGCATCATTGCCATGTAAGTATTGTTTTTTCTTTTCATTATATTTCTCCTTCTTAACAATTTACATAAATTTAATTATACCACAATATTATATCATAGTTTCCTTCTTTTGATTTATCAAATTTAGATTTTTTTAAGCCCGGAAGCCAAACAACTTCGCCTTTACTGTCAACTACAATTGGTTGTTTTTCTCTTTCGTCTTTTGAAAGTTTGCTATTTATAAAAATATCTTTGATTTTTTTGGCTGAATTCATATTTTTTACAACCATTTTATCGCCATCTTCTCTTGTTCTAACATATAAAGGTAATGTCAGTTCTTTCGAATCAAGTTTAATATAATCATTACTATTTTTAGAAGTATTTTCAATTACTTTTATTTTTTTTCCGTTAGGCAGAAGTGTTTCTTTTTCAATTGGAATTCGATATTTCTCTAGTGATTTCTTATTTCTTGATATCTTTATAGTATTATAAAATTTAGTTATTCTTAACTTATCAGGTAAATTAATTTCTATATTTGGTTTAGGATTATTTATGATATCTAATATTAAAGATATATGCTTGTCATTTACTAAGTATAAATTATCTTCATAGTTATCATCTAATACATATTCTATAACTTTTGTTTGAATAATCTTATCTAGTTCATTAAATCCCTTTATATCTAATGATTTTTTTACATATCTTTTAGATATTTCATTATTAATTATTTCATTTACAAAATTGTAATATGTTAATAATTCTCTACTAAATTTAAGATATTTTAAGTGAATGTTTTTATTTTCCTTTTTTAAAAAAGGGAGGATATTATGACGATATCTATTTCTGGTATAATTATCTTCATTATTTGTTTTATCTATAACATATGGTATATTATTTTCACTTAGGTATTCCATTATTTCTTCTTTTGTCATAAAAATAAGGGGTTTTATAACTTTATATGTTTTTTTTGGAGTTTCTATTTGAAAACCAGTATATCCTTTTAATGTTGATCCTCTTGATATGCGCATTAAAATAGTTTCTACTAAATCATCACCATGGTGAGCCGTAAACAAAAATTTTGCATTATATTTCATTATTATTTCGTCAAAAAATTTATATCTTTTTTCTCTAAGTTCAAGTTCATTGTAATCTTCTATATCACTTTTTTTATCAAATGTTATTGTTTCTATTGCTAAGCAATGATTTGCACAATACTTTTTTATAAACTTCATTTCGTTTTTACTTTCTTCACGAATATTATGGTTTATGTGAGCGCATACTATTTTTATTTCTTTTTTTAAAGACATAATAATATTTAATAAGCACATTGAATCTGGGCCACCTGATAAACCTATAACAATAGTATCATTTTTTTTAAGCAAACTATTTAAATATGCTACTGTTTCTTTCATAATTATTCCTTCTTTTTTGAGTATTTTATATTATAAATTTTATTAAATCAATAACTATTTCATTTTTAATATTGATTCAATAAATGGTTTAATTTCACCATCTAATACTTTAGCAGCATCTCCCATTTCAAAGTTACTTCTTGTATCTTTGACCAATGTGTAAGGTTCTAAAACATAACTTCTTATTTGACTACCAAAATCTATTCCTGTACTTATTCCTTTTAACATAGCTAATTCTTTTTCTTTTCTTTCTGCCTCTAAGCGATATAATTTACCTTTTAAAACTTTCATTGCTTGTTCTTTATTTTGCAATTGACTACGTTCATTTTGGCAAGTTACTACAATTTTACTTGGATAGTGTGTTATACGTACTGCTGATGGTGTGGTATTTACACCTTGTCCTCCATGTCCACTTGCACAATACACATCTATTCTTATGTCTTCATCTTTTATTTCAATATTAATATTTTGATCAATTTCTGGCACTACAGATACAGAAGCAAATGATGTATGTCTTCTTTTATTTGAATCGAATGGAGATATTCTAACTAATCTATGAACTCCACTTTCACATTTCAAATATCCATAGGCATAGTCACCTTTTATGTGAAGAGTTACTGATTTTATTCCAGCTTCTTCTCCAGCTTGTTGTTCAATTATCTCGTATTTATAATTCATTTTATCGCAGAATCTCTGATACATTCTTTGTAACATACTTGCCCAATCACATGATTCTGTACCACCAGCACCTGGATGAATTTCTAAATAACAATCACTACTTGCATATTCACCATTTAGTAAAGTTGCTATTTCTAGTTCTTCTATTTTAGTATACAAAGTGTTGATATCTTTATCTAATTCATTAGCTAGTTCATCGGAAAATTCTATTTCTAATAATTCTAATATTTCGTTATTTGATAAGGTTTCTTTAGTTAGATTATTATATGTACTTGTTTCTTTTTTTAACAATGTTAATTCTTTATTTAAATTATTGGCTTTATCTATATCATCCCAAAAATTTGGTTCATTCATTATCTTTTCTATTTCAGAAATTTTTGTAGTTTTTTCTTCTATGTCAAAGTGACCTCCCAATTACTTCTAATTTTTCAGTAAGATCTTTTAATTTCAATTTCATTTCTCTTAGTTCCACATTATTCACCCTTTCAATTATTATAACATAGACATTATATTGTTATTTATTCTAATGTTTCTTTATAACTTTTGTAGATATATTATAATCTAAATTCCTGTACTTAACAAGATAGTTTTAGAATGTTTGTTCGACATTATGTGATTGTTTATAACTAAAAAAAGAAATAACTTCAATTAGTTACTTCTAATTTTTACAATTTTTAGTTTTTTCTATTTTACCTATGTTTGATATTTTTTAGAATAAATTTTATATATTAGATATACCTATATTAATACTATATTTATTATTTGCTTATTTAGAATAATTATGTGTGTAATTTATTTTTTTATATTTAACTTAATTTATAATTATTGTTATAAATTGATAAACAACTTATATTTTTTTATATTGTTAATAAAAATCTTATTTAATTACATTATCGTTTTTTCTAATATAACACTTATTTTTTAAGCTTTTTCTTTTCTTTTACTATTGGTTGATTATTAATTATAAGTTCATCGCTTGTCATCAAAGCATTAATTTTATCTTTTGTTAATACAACATTTAGAACAACATACGCCTCATTCAATTGACCTTTATTTTCTGCTACTAACTTTTGGCATGCCTTGTAAGTTCCACCAGTTGCATAAACATCATCAATAAATACACATTTTTTTCCAGCTATGTCTACTTCTGGGATATCAAGCTCAATACTTGAATATTCTGTTGTATCCTTTGTTGTTGACATTACACAACTTTCTGGTAATTTACCATGTTTTCTAACCGTAATTAAAGGTTTTTCTAAAAGTGCAGCAACATAACTACCCCATATAAATCCACGTGCATCGGGTGAAATAATATAATCAAAATCTCCACTATTTTCTAAAATCATATTTTTTAAAGAAGTTGCTACCTTTTTAAAGTTTTCACCACTTGTTAAAGTTGGAGTCAAATCAACAAAGTTAACTCCTTCAATTGGCCAATTTTCTTGAACTCTATATAATATATCTCCTGTTCTTTCTATTTTTTTCTTTTCTTCAACCTTAGTATAATTTCCTTGTTCTATAATTTTCATTTAATTCTCTCCTTTTATTTTATTTATTATTTTTAACTATCTGAATATCTCTCCTCTACATAGTTACATTTTAATACAAAGTGCACGAAAAGTCAATGACTTATTGTTTTTTTGTTACTAAGTTATAAAATGCTATATTAATTAATATTTAATTTTCTAATTCTTAAATTCAACAACAAAAAAAGTCATCAAAAATTGATGACTTTTTGAAAATATTTTTCTGGATTAATATATTAATTTTTTTATAAACATAACCAAATAGAGCAATCTCTATTTACCGCAACATTGTTTATACTTCTTACCAGAACCACAAGTTGAAGTAAATTCAGTATATATAGTATTTATGATATTTACTATATTATTGTTATTTCAATATTTTGTGAATTCCGTAACATTAGTATTTGTGGTATTTATAGTATTACTGTTACTATAAACTATTTCTTATCCGCAAACATTTTGCAAACAATGTTTGCACCCTTCACTCACTAAAATTATATCACAATCATTGTAATATTTAAATATTTTATCAATTAGTTACTAAAACGGATTCTTCTACTGTCATTCTATTGATAATAACATCACATATTTCTATAATATAATTTGGAACAATATTATATGCATATGGATCTAACTGGAATATGTATGTATTTTCTATATGAAATTCTTCATTTATGAATTCTTCTAATATAGGATTAACATTAGGTAATCCAAACGTTTTCAATATAATTCTAAAAATTTCTGTTTTTTCATAATTATTAATAGTTTTTAAGTATAACTGTTTCATATAAGTTCTATTTTTTATATTATTTTGTATTTCTTTGTAGTCAAATTCTTTTATAAATAATCTTATCTTATTTTCCGTATTTTCAAATTCTTCAGCATTAAAAGTCCTATTTATTGTTCCATTTATATATTTTGGATTTTCATATCCTTTTAAAAGTGAAGAAATCATATTATATTCAAAAGAATATTCATTATTTAATTCAAGATATCTTCTTAAATGAATAAGTCTATTAACAATGTTAATATTTGTATTTTCATAATTATTTTTAGTAACATTTAAAATAGAATTAATATCATTTTCTAATATTCTATTTTCTGTAATAACTCCATTTGTGTTTTCTAAATAAAAACTAGATACAAAACCAAATTTTTTTATTTTAACCATATTGATTATTGGTTCTAAATCATGAGTTAACATTAATATTGTTTTTCCTTGTAAACTATCTTTTTGATTAAATAGATAGTGAGTAATTGCATATTTCTTATTAAAATCAAATGAAGAAACAGGATCATCCAATATTATTAAATCAGGATTTTCATGTTTGCAATCAAAGAGAAACAAAGATAATGCAAATGCATTTTTCTCTCCCCAACTTAAATGAGTATTAACATCCACTATAATTTCAGTTCCTTTATATAATAAAAGCAATTTTTCATTTTCTACTTTTACCTCATAATTCATTCCCACAGTATCAAGAAAGTCATTAATTCTCTGCCTATTTTTATTTGCAGACGTTTTCATACTAGAATTTAAAATGTTAATATTTTTTCTTAATAGTTGGATGCTAGATTGCATTTCGTCTATTTTACAATTTAATTCAACCATAATTTTAAGAAAATCCTCACCGCAGATGTATTTATACTCATTAGTATTAAATCTTGTAGATAATAATGTTTTTTCTAAATCATCAATATCTTTTAATTTTGAGTAATCTAATTGTACAAAAAATAAAAGTTTATTGCATATAACATCAATTTCAACAATTAATTTTGCAACTTTTTCTTTATTTATATCTGAAATAGGATTTTCATCTTTTAAAATATCATCAATAAATTTATTTGTATCTTCACTTATCAAATTAGAGATATTTTCAAATATAGATTCCATTTTTGATAATGCTTCAACGTTTTTTTTATCAAATAAATTATCTAATGTCTCCATATATGCTTTAAATTTATCATCTAGTTTTTTTGCACAAAAGGGACATTTATTTTCCACAATATATTCTCGTCCACTATTTTGCCAGCTGTACCATTTTACTTTATCCTTGAAATTCAAGAATTCTGAAAACTCTGATAATTCTTCTGGAATATTAATTATTTTATTTCCTGTGGCAAGAGCCTTTCCAAGACCTGTAGAATTTATTGAGGTCCTTTTTGCATTTAATTTTAATATTTTATTTAATTCATTTCTCTGAATTATTAAATTATCAATTATGCTATTTTCTGAAACATATTCCTTTACTATATTTAAAATCCTATTAATATCCTCTATCTGGCTTTCATAGTTATCTGGTTTAATAAATACTTCAAAAGAATTTTTATGTAAATCATCTCCATTAGGTAAAAATAAGTATTGAGAAACATAATCATCATTATAAATTTTTACACTTTTAAAGGTTTCACATCCTGTTATACTAGGCATTATACTTTCATCACTATTAAAAGGTTTTAGAACATCTAATGTTTCTCCATGTATTTGCTTAATAATTGCTTTAGAAATGGTTGATTTTCCCGTTCCATTTATTCCATATTTAATATTTAGTTTATTGAGAACTATATCAATAATTCCTTCTTTAATATTATTACAATTTTTAATAGTCACTTCCATAATCAACTTTTCCTCACTTTTTTAGTAATTTAATTATTGTTTATTTTACCATATTTTGATAAATTATAATATATTAAAGAATTAATTATTTTTCTGTATCGTAATTTATTATCTCATTAATTATTTTAGATTGTACTATTTGTTCAAATGACTCGCTTGCACTTCTTTTTGTTTCTTCATTGCTACTAATATAATAATTTTCCGTAGTTTCTATTCTACTATGTCCAAGCACATCAGACACATCTTTAATTTCAATTCCACTTCGTAATGTTGTAGTTGCAAAGCTCCCTCTTAAATCATAAAATCTACAATTTTTAATATTTAGCTCTTCATGAATAATTTTAAATGGATATTTGAGTAAATCTGTTCCAGAATATTTACCATCCTTTTTTGTAAAAATTATATTAACTTGTTTTCTATTTTTAGATTTGTGTTTAAGTTTAATTATTTTATAATCTACAATCTTGCCATATTTATTTTTAATTTCCTCTAAATAATATCTATGATAGTTTTTTTTATATAATTTCTTGATTCTTTTTATAGTTTTGCAATGCTATTTTTAAAGTATCACAGATATAAACCTCTCGACAACTACCTACTGTTTTAGTTGTACCAAAATACCATCTACCATTTTCATCTTTAGTCTTTGCATATACTGTTTTATTAACTTTTATTATTTGTTTGTCTAAATCTATATCATCCCATGTCAAAGCTAATACTTCTCCTGTTCTCATTCCTGTATAACACGCAGTTAGAAATGCACAAGTAAAAGTACAGTTATTTTTGAATCTCAACAATATCATATCAATTTCTTTTTGAGTATAGATATGTTTTACATCGTTTTTTTTACCTCAAAAGAATAGAATCTAGGTAATTGTAAATCTGCTGTAGGATTATTTTCAATAAAACCAAAATAATAGGCAGCATCTCTTAATGAACTTCTAATCACCTTTTGATAATTTCTTAATGCATCTTTTGAATTTACTTTTTGAGCAATTCTAAGTAATGCTTGATTTAGTACATAAGGAGTTAGATATGCTAATCTATATTTACCTAATTCCTTTTTAATAGATTCAAATGCTTCAGAATATCTTTTTGCTGTTGTGTATTTATAATTTATTTCAAAATATTCCTTCATCCAATAATCTAAATAATCAGAATATAACATTTGTGATTGTTTAAAAGTTACACCTCCATTTATATATTTTTCATAAGCAAGTTGTCCAGCAGCATATGCTTCGTTCTGACTTTTAAAGCCTGACTTGTTAATAAACTTCCTTTTACCAGTAATAGTTCCAATTTCAAATTGATATTGATAAACCTTTCCTCTTTTTCTTACATTTACTCTTCTCATATAATCATCCTTTCCTTTTATATATAAAACAAAAGAGCATTAACATTGTCTGTTAACACTCTTCTATTTTAATCAATTAATATTTCTTTTTCTTCATTAACTTGTTTTTGTAATAACTCTAATTTTTTAATATTCTTATTGTCTTTTAATACTTTCATCTGTCTTCTTGCAGAATTATTTAGTCTAATAAGTCTTTCGCTTTGAGGTACTTTTTCTTCAATCAATTCCGCATTTGTATTTTGAAGATTATTTAATATTACTAAATGTAGTAAATCAGTATAATCTCTCATATTTCCATCTTTTGCAAGTTCAGGATTGTTTTCTCTCCATTCTTTTGCTGTCATACCAAATAATGCAACATTTAAAACATCTGCCTCTTCAGCATATACGAATTTTTTTTGTGCTTCTGTAAGCGTTGGAACTATATAAGTCTTTACTGCATCAGTATGAACTACATAGTTTAACTTTGAAAGTATTCTATTAGCTTGCCAATCTATTTTTTCTTGATACGCTTCATTAGTTTTTAATCTCTCAAATTCAGTTATTAAATATAACTTAAATTCTGGAGATAACCAACTAGCAAATTCAAATGCAATATCTGGATGTGCGAAAGTTCCAATGCTATACCTTCCGCCTTTAGAGATAATACCTACTGCATTAGTTCTTTTAATCCACTGTGAAGGAGACATTGCAAAAGAGTTTCTACCATACTCAGTTTTAATTTGGTCGAATTCGACCAAATTAAAATTAGGATTATGAATTTCTTCCCATAAACCAATGTAGTCAATGGTTGTAATTCTTCTTAACCAATTTTTTACTGTAAAAGATGGATCACTAGAATTTTGATACTTAGCCAAATCTGTTAATGAAATATAATTTACATTTGCTACTCTTAAAATTCCTACTTTATTTTCTTTTACAATTATTTCTGCTGTTACTTCATCTTTTTTCAATAGATATTACCTCACTTTCTTGAATTTTAAAAGGATGTTCACATATTTTTTCTGTTTACATCCTTTATTTTTAAGGCATTAAGCCATACTTTTTAAATTATTTGCAAACAAATATGAATTTGTCAACATTTTTTAATTTTGCAAAATCTTCGCAAAGCCTTATAAATACTCACTTTCCGCAGCATTGCTTATATTTTTTTCCCGATCCACAAGGACATAAGTCGTTTCTTCCAACTTTTTTGTCTGCTTTTACTGGAGTTCCTTTTGTCTTTAAATGTGTATCATGAACTATTTTATTATTTCTTTGATCTTTTCTTTCAGTATTTTGTCTTACTTCAGCTTTTAATAAGAATATAGAAATTCTTGATTCAATACTGCTCATTAAAGCATCAAATAAATCATATCCTTCCATAGTATAAGCTTGAAGAGGATTAGTTTGACCATATCCACGAAGACCAATACCTTCTCTAAGATGTTCCATTGCACCAATATGATCTACCCATGCTTCATCTATAACACGTAAAGCAATTGCTTTTTCAAATTCTGCAATTATTTCTTTTGGAACACTCTTGGTTTTAGCTTCATAATCTTCTTTAACTTTTTCTGTTAAGTATGATTTAACTTCAGCTTCATCTTTCATTTCTTCTATTTCAGATACTTCTAATTTTGTTGTTTTAATTAGGTTCGTATTTAAATATTCAATTATTTCTGATTTATCATCATCTGTTAAATATCCTTCTGGTTCAATATGACTATCTACTAAATTAGCGATATTGCTATCAAATGTAGCTTGTGTTCTTTCTGAAATATCTTCTTGATCAAGAATTTCGTTTCTTCTTGAATAGATAATTTCTCTTTGTTCGTTCATAACGTTATCATAGTCTAGCAATGATTTACGAGTATCATAGTTATTTCCTTCTACTTTCTTTTGAGCAGTTTCAATACTTTTTGTAAACGTTTTAGAGCGGATTGCTTGTTCATCTGTGAAACCGACATTGATTAACATTTGTTTAATTTTATCTGTTCCGAAACGTCTCATTAAATCATCATCAAATGATACAAAGAATTGAGACATACCTGGATCTCCTTGACGACCAGAACGACCACGTAATTGGTTATCAATACGACGTGATTCATGTCTTTCTGTACCTATAACACATAGTCCACCAAGTTCTTTTACACCATCAGCTAATTTAATGTCAGTACCACGTCCTGCCATATTTGTAGCGATTGTAATTGCACCAATTTCACCTGCTTTAGCTACTATTTCTGCTTCTCTTTCATGATTTTTAGCATTTAAAACTTCATGCTTTAGTCCTTCTTTTTTTAGTAAGTTACTTAATTTTTCGTTGTTTTCTACTGAAATTGTACCAACTAGGATTGGTTGACCAGTTTCATGTATTTCTTTTATTTTTCTTACTATAGCAGCAAATTTACCTTTTTCTGTTGCATAAACTAAATCCGGTAAATCTTCTCTTATAACAGGCCTATTTGTTGGAATTTGAATAACATACATATTGTAAATATCTCTAAATTCTTCTTCTTCTGTCTTAGCTGTACCTGTCATACCAGACAATTTTGCATACATTCTAAATAAGTTTTGGAATGTTATTGTTGCCATAGTCTTAGTTTCTTCATTAATTTTTACGCCCTCTTTAGCTTCGATAGCTTGATGTAAACCATCACTAAATTGACGTCCATGCATTAAACGACCAGTAAATTGATCAACAATTATAATTGCATCATCTTCTACTACATAATCTACATCTATTTTAAAGCCATAATTTGCTTTTAAAGATTGATTTAAATGATGAACTAATACTGCATTTTCTAAATCATATAAATTTCCTAAATGGAAAGTTTTTTCTATTTTTTCAACACCACTATCAGTTAATGAAACACTTTTTGTTTTTTCATCTACTGTATAATCTTCTTCTTTTAGTTTTTTTACAGCTCTGTCTGCTGATGTATATAAATCTTTAGAATCAAATTTACCGCCAGATATTATTAATGGTGTTCTTGCTTCGTCAATTAAAATTGAATCCACTTCATCTACAATACAGAAATTTAACGGTCTTTGTACTCTATCACTTGATTTTACTACCATATTATCTCTTAGATAGTCAAAACCAATTTCGTTGTTTGTAGAATATAAAACATCACAATTATATGCAGCTCTTTTATCAGAAGGAGACATTTCACGCATATTTAGACCAACAGTTAATCCTAAGAATCTAAAAATATTTCCCATCCATTCAGAGTCACGTTTTGCTAAGAATTCGTTTACAGTAATAATATGAACGCCTTTACCAGTTAGTGCATTTAGGTAAGTAGGCATTGTTTCTGTTAAAGTTTTACCTTCTCCTGTTTTCATTTCTGCTATATTACCATAGTGAATTGCTAGACCACCTAAAATTTGTACAAAATATGGTTTTTCACCAATCACACGATAGGCAGCTTCTCTAACAACAGCAAATGCTGGTACAACTAATTCTTCTAAATCTGTACCATTAGCTAATTGTTCTTTAAATTCTGCTGTTTTAGCTTTTAGCTCTTCATCACTTAATGCTTCCATTTCATCACTAAGTTCTTCTATTTTATTAGCTATTTTTTCAAACCTTTTTAATTCTTTATATTCTGAGTCAATTAATTTTCTAAAAAATCCCATTGCGCATACCTCCACGAGTTATATTATACCAAAAATATGTAAAGTATTAAACAATTTTCTCTTTACCTTTTTTCGTATAATATATTGTAATTTATTTTAATACTAATTGCAATCGAAAATAGGAATATATTGTTATTTTTGATTAAATTTATAGATTTAGGCATAAGAAAAAGGAGTATTACTCCTTATTTCATATTAATTATACCGTAATTTCCATCTTTTCTATTGTATAGAACTGATACACATTCTTCATCAATATTTTTAAAAACAAAGAAATCATGATTTAACAATTCAATTTGTAGAATTGCTTCTTCCTCATCCATAGGTTTCATAGAAATATTCTTTCTTTTTACGATTGAACTTTGATTTTTTTCTTCATTTTCTTCTGATTCAGAATCATAATTAAAATTAAATTCAATTGTTTCAACATTTTTATATTTTTTATTTAATCGGTCTTTATTCTTTCTAATTTGTCTCTCTAGTTTAGATACTACCAAGTCTACTGCTGCATAAAAATCTTCATTTGATTCCTCAGCTCTTAGAGTGAATCTTTTTGTTGGAGCAGTTACTTCAATGATTTGTTCTAAACCTTTTATTCTTACAAGAACATTAGCGTTAATTTCTTCTGGATTTTCAAAATATTTATCCAACTTTTCTAGCTTTTCTGTTATGTAAGCTTTCATTGATTGAGTGATTGTAATTTTCTCACCACGAATATTTAGTTTCATATTCATCATCCTCCGTATATATATTATATCATATAACTTTTACTATTTGCTATATATTTAAATATTATAAATTATTAAAAAAAATATTCTAGCTAAGAATATTTTATTCAAAATTAATTTGATAATGTTAAGTTATAAAATTCTTCTGGATTAATTAATGAACCATCTTTATATGTTTCAAAATGAAGACAGTTATCTTTTTCATTTTCTAATTTATTAGAACCACTAAGTGCAATTATATCTCCTTGTTTAACTATATCTCCTGTTTTTACTTTAACATCTTTAACACTTTGATAAATAGTTATTAGGCCATTAGTATGTTCAATTTCAATTATATTTCCTAGAATTTCATCTTCTTTCATAGAAGTAACTTTACCATCAAGAACTGATAAGATTTCAAACTCGTTATCTGATGAGTATAAAATACCTGTATTAGGCATATAAATATTTTCATATTTAATTAAAGATTGCTGTTGTTTTGCTTCTTCATCTGTTGATTGATAATAATATTTACTTATTGTAACTTCATTATTATTAAAAGGCTTGATTGCTTTTTTTTCTACTTCTTTTTGAACTTCTACTGTGTTATCATCATCAACTAAGGTATTAGTTACATAAATATCATCTGGTACTAAATTATAATTTATCATATTACCAAGTATGTAGTATAAAAGTATTGCTCCACACATAACAATAAGTCCTAATGTAGGTATAACCCATTCCTTTAATTTTTTTCTTGTCATTTTTTTCCAACCTTTCTAATAATAAGTTTGGTCAATAAAAAAAGAAATATACCTACAACTCATCAATTTCAATGTTTTGATAGTAGTATTTTAATATTTCTTCATATTTATATCCTTGTTTAGCCATATTATTAGCTCCGTGTTGGCTCATACCTACTCCATGTCCATAGCCTTTAGTCGTTATTTTTACAATATTATTATCCTCTATAATTGTAAAGTCTGTTGAACGTAAAGATAATTTTTGCCTTACTTCTATTCCTGTAAAATTTTTATTATTTATAGAGATTGTTTCTATTCTGTTAGATTTATCTTTTTTTATATTAGTTAATTCAATAAATTCACAGCTTATGTCTAATTTTTGGCAAAATACTTCTTTTTGAAATACTTGTTCATATGAATTATCTTTATCAAATGGCGATTCTATAATATTTAGATAATCATTTTGTTCATTAAATACATTTAGTGAACTTTCTGTGTAACCGTTACTCATTGAATAGTAATAAGCTTTTATTGGTTCGTTATTATAATACATAATTTGTCCTTTTGTAGCTTCAACAGCATTTTTTATTTTATTATAATATTTATCATAATTTTCTTTCCATTTATTTTTCATTTCTTCCTGAGTAGCATAAACTTGATTATTAATTGTTCCTGATATCGAAGAATTACTTTTTAAATAATTTATTGCATAAGTTCTTGATGCTATCGCTTGAGCTTTTAATGCTTCTTCTTCAAATAAAGCTGGCATTTCACCAGCTACTACACCTATAACATAATCTTCTAAATCTAATGTTTCATTATATTGGTCTAAATTTACTGTTACTGTTTTTTCTGCAACATTCTGTTTATTTTCTTTGTTTTGTTCTTCTAAGTTAAAATTAGTTTCTTTTTTAAAAAAGAAACTAATTATTGTTACTGGTAATAGTAGTACTACTAGAAATGCTAACTTTTTATTCAAATTAATCAGCCCTTTATTATACTACTTACACTTATAAAGTCTGTTATAAAATTAGTTACAAGATAACTTGTTGCTATGCTTAATAAAATAACTAACAAACGAGCTTCTTTAGCTTTGCCTGATTTTATGAAGCCATCAAAATTTATTCCTGAAATAGCGAAGATACTCATAAATAAAGTTATAACATATATATAAGTTTTATAGTTCATTATATGATCCATCCTCTATATTTATGATTTTATTTACTCTTCTATGATGTCTTTCATCTTCTGAATGTGGAGTTTTAACAAATTCTCTAATCATTTCTGCTAATTCTTTTATGTCTTGCTTATAACTTAATGCAATTATATTTGCATCATTGTGTTCACGCGCCAAATGTGCTTGTTCTAAATTTGAACAATGTGCACATCTAATTCCTTTAACTTTATTTGCGGCAATACTCATTCCTATTCCTGTACCGCATAAAAGAACTCCAAAATCCACTTCTTTATTTATTACAGATTTTGCTACTATATATGCAAAATCAGGATAGTCATCTATTGGTGTATTATTTGTACTTTTATCTATAAATTCATATTCTGATAAAAGAGCCATTATTTCTTTTTTTTCATTTACACCATTATGATCAGTTGCTATTGATATCTTCATCATTTAATTCTCCTTTTTTATTCATTACTTTTTCAAATATAGGTAATAATCCTATTCCATCAGTTCTGTGAGGTGGTAATTGATAAAGGTCATGCCCAGGAAATTCATTTCCCTCAATTAAGAAAGGATCTTTAACTCCTAAACAAACATCCCATCCTATGTATCCAATCTCTGGAATTTCTTTTGAAGCTTGCTGAGCAAAACGTTTTATTCTTGGCCATTTTGGAATTTGAAACCATAAAATTTGTTCATCTGTTACTGGATGCCTTTCGTAAATATTTCCTGATTTGTCTATTGCTAAATAATCTATAATACCCGTTTCAATATTGATTGGTGCAACTAAACCACCATGGTTAAAATTATCTACTACATCATTATTATTACCTATTCTTAAGAACGCAGTAACTATTTCACCATTTAAAGTTACAATTCTTATTGTATTTATTGATGAAGGATGTAATTTACCTATTTCTTCACATTGAACTGCTATTTCTTCTACTAAAGGCCTTTTAGTTTCTACTAAAGTATTATATATTTCCTTAACATTTTTCTTATTGACATTAAATATTTCGACACCTTTTCCACAACATTCATCTAAAGGTTTTACTAATATTTTTCCATGTTTATCACAAAAATTTTTAAACTCTTCAAAATTATCTTCTGTGTCTGTTATTTCCATCCAGTCTCTTAATAAATATTTATTAAACCTTTTATTGAACTCTATTTTGTTTTTAAAATATTTATAATAGTCTGGATTATTATATTTTTTTACTATTTCATTATTAATTCCACGAGTTATAATAGTACTTCTTTGTTTTTCATTTAAATTATACATTTCAAAAACTTTATAGTCCATATATCCTGCTTGATATTTTAATCCACAATGAACTATGTCAAAAAAAATTCCTAATTTATTTTTTCCGTTTTTTTCATGAACAAAATTTACTGTATCAAAAAAGCGACTATAATCCATACCTTTTATTCTTTTAATTAAATATCCAAATCTGCCCATAGTTATCACCTAATTAATATTATATCACATATTTTGAACAAATGTTTTAAAGCTTAGGTAGGTTTTAAATCATATTACAGATAAAAAAACTCTGCTTGTGGCAGAATTTTCTATTCTTTATAATCTGGATATTTTTTTGTTAAACTATGAATATATTCATCATCAAAGATTTTTCTTTCTTCTAAAAAAGGTATTACTTTTTCTTGCTTATAAGTCACATTCCTGCCTTCATCTTGACAACTAATCCCAATTTTAGTTTTTATTTCACTAAGAAATTCATACCATAAACGTAAACGTAATTGTTGGTATTCTGTTAATTCATATGGGCAGTATAATATACTACTAAAATATGATGTTGATGATTTTATGTTATGGAATATCATATCTCCTGTTTCTGCAATTCTATTTGCAGCCTTATACATATCCATATCTTTTAAATATTCATAAGCAATTCCATCGTATGGTATACATTCATGTTCCATTAAATGTAACAATATCTCATAGTGTCCTCTGTCACTTGTAGAAGAAATATTTCTTTTTGTTCGATCAAAGAAATGTAACGGATACTTAAAAGTATAATCAAGTGATATTTTCGCAAATGTATTTTTTAATTCATTTGTTAAAAATGATGTCATATAAATCCCCCTTAAATATGGGGTGTATTATAACATTATTTATTATAATTTACAAAATTATCTATAAAAAAAGAAACTAAGCTTCTTCGTTAGTTTCTTCTTGAGTATAACCAAATTTACGGTTAAATTTTTCAACTGCACCAGTCTTTTTAGTTTTACCTTGTTTTCCAGTATAGAATGGATGACATTCATTACAAACTTCAACATGGATTTCTTCTTTAGTTGATTTTACATTGAATGTAGCTCCACATGCACATGTAACTTTGCAATCTTTCATTTCTGGATGAATATCGTTTCTCATTTTTATTCTCCTTCCGCCATGTCTAGGAATTTAAGACATAGTAATTTTCTTCGTCTTATGTATTATATCACAACAAATCAACTTATCAAGATATAAAATACAGCTTTTAGACACTTTTTTATTGTTTTTTAAATATTGATAGTATTTTTCCTACTGTAAATACGATAGCGTCACTATTTTTCGTCGCAACACCTTTAAATATTGCTTTACATCCTACTGTTAAAGCAGATATAACAGCTGTTACAATAATAGTTGTTATAGTCGCAGAAAAATTAAAATAATTAGCAATTGCTAAAGTTAATACAGCTCCTAAACTACCACTAACAATACCGCAAATATCACCAATAACATCATTACATACTGATGATACTTTTGTAGCATTTTTTAACAAAGATATAGCTTCTTTAGCACCTTTTAGCTTCTTAGAAGCTTTAGCATGTAGGCTTGCTTCGTTACTTGTTAAAACAGCAACACCTATCATATCAAAAATAATACCAATAGCTATTACTAATATAGTTATTATTACTAGAATAATAGTATTAAATTTATCAGCCATTATTGTTGATATTCCACTAAATACTATTGAAAGTATAAAAGATAATAAAAAAACTTTATATATCCAGTTAACATTACTCTTCATATTAACTCTCCTTATATAAAGTATAAAAATTGGTATATGGTAGTATTATAAATTAATTTTACGGCTTTGGTCGAGTTGAATTTCTCTAATTCCTACCATCGATTACTCTTTGGCGATTTCTCTTTAAAGGAATCAATCGAATGTTACCTGTTCGATTACTCGATTACCACTTAGTCCGCACTTCAAACCTTATAATACAAACACCCTAGAGAATTTCTCTAACACAAAGTGACTATTCTTATTCGCTTTTGCAATTATGTTTTCAATTTCTATCCCACATAATCACTCACGACATGCACCTTAAATCTTTAATGCTGACGGGATAAAAGGAATCATCAGTTATATGCCATTACAACCTATCCTTAAATCTTAAATTATATACCCACCCAAATCTGGGCGAATCAAGCAGATATACAAAGTGTCAATTCAGTACAATTGGTAGATTTTTAGCCCTACCTTCAAATAATGTTTGTGACTAGGATAATGCACCACAACATGTCTAGCATTTTATCAAAAAATTAAAAGAAAGTCAAATTTTTCTAACTTTCTTCTACTTCTATTCTTGCTCCAACGTTTGTAAGCTTTTCTACTATGTTTTCATAACCTCTTAAAATATGGTCAATTTCGTTTATTCTTGTTGTTCCTTCTGCAATAAGTCCAGCAATTACCATCGCTGCACCTGCACGAAGATCTGTAGCTACTACTTCTTTACCTATTAATTTTGTACAGCCTTTAATAATAACAGTACGATCGTTAACAGTCATATCTGCTCCCATATCATTTAAATATTTGATATGGCCCATTCTATTTTCATAAATAGTTTCTTCAAAAACTGATGTACCATTCGCTTGAGTTAATAATACACTCATTGGTTGACCTAAGTCAGTTGCAAAGCCAGGGAATACCAAAGTCTTAACATTTATTGGTTTATATTCATTTGGCTTGTTAATAAGTATTGAATTATCCTCAATTACTAAATCTACACCCATTTCTTTTAATTTGCTTAATAGTGCTTCAATGTGTTCTTCTATTATTCCAGATATTTTTAAATTATTACCTAAAAGTGCTCCTATTATAGTGTATGTTCCTGCTTCTATTCTGTCTGGAATTACATCTATTTCAGCTGCGCCTAATTTATCTACACCTTCTATTACTATTTCACTAGTACCTGCGCCGCTTATTTTAGCTCCCATATTATTTAATAGTTCGGCAATATTTACTATTTCTGGTTCTTTTGCTGCATTAGATATATATGTTGTTCCCTCTGCTTTTACTGCTGCTAACATTATATTAATAGTTGCTCCTACTGAAGCAAAATCTAAATATATTCTTGCACCTATTAGTTTATCTGCTTTAAAAATATACTTATTTCCTTCTATAGTTACTTCAGCACCTAACTTTTTAAAACCATTAATATGAAAATCTATTGGTCTTGAGCCGATATTACATCCACCTGGAAAATATATTTCTGCATAATGAAATTTGCTTAATAAAGCTCCCATAAAATAGTAAGATGCTCTTAATTTCTTAGCTAATTCTTCAGGCACTACTTTATTTTCAATATTTCTAGTATCTATTTTCATTATTTCATCTTTATATTCAACTTTTCCGTTTAATAAATCTATAATATTTAATAAAGCTTTTGTATCTGAAATATTTGGAACATTATTTAATATTACTTCTTCATCAGATAGAATAGCTGCGGGTATTAATGCTACCACGCTATTTTTAGCTCCACTAATTTTTATTTCTCCTGTTAATTCTTGTCCGCCCCTAATTACTAATTGTTTCATAAAATCACTCTCATACTTCTATATGTATTTCTCTCAAAAATTAATATACAATTAACTAAATGTTTTGTCAATTTAATTAGTTCTTTATTTGTCTTTAAGATGTTAATTTTGATAATATTTCTTGAAAGTATGATTTATATTCAACATCATCATAGTTGTCACCTTGTGATTCAAGAAGACATAATGGTGGATACATAATACACCACCAATTATTTCCTTCTGCTTCTCCTAAAGATATAACATAAGAATCATAATTACCCGCTTCATAGGTAACTCCTTTATATTCTTTAGTAGGAAAATAATTACTTCCATAATTTATTGTATATGGTATATTATATTTATCAATAGTACTTTTGATTACACTTTCATTATTTTCTAATATTTTCTTTGTTTCTTCAGATGATTTAGAATTTTCTAATAATTTAAATACATTTGATTCTAAATCTTTTTTTATTTTTAATTTAGTAGTTTGATCTAAATTACTATTACTATTAGCAATTATTCTAAATCTAATTGAATCTTCTGGAATCATATAATTTTTAGAGCAATGAAAAAACATGCTTAGTACAAATAATACAAGTCCTACATAAACTATTTTTTTCATAAAAAATCACCTAATTAAATATTGGGTGATTTTATTTGTTTTTATTCACTTGATATTATTCTTTTATAATAAATATAAATCTATCAAAGCCTCTTATATCTTTTTCAAGAAATATTTTGCATTCTGGATATTTATCTTTAGCTATAGATAATATATCCTTTCCTTGTTCCTCTCCTATTTCAAAAGCTATTATAAATTTTTCATTTAGATAAGAAGAAGATTCTTTTATTATTTTATCATAAAAATATAGACCATTATTTGGAGCATATAAAGCTAAATGAGGTTCATTATTTTTAACTATATCCATTATTTTTTCATCTTCTCTTATATATGGAGGATTACTTATTATAATATCATATGTTTCTTTTACATTAGAAAAAACATTACTTTCAATAAATTTTATATCTACATCATTAAAATCAGCATTAGATCTAGCTACTTCTAAGGCTTTAGGACTTATATCTATTCCTGTAAGAGAAAAAGCTGGATAGACTTTTTTTATTGTAATAGGAATACATCCACTACCTGTTCCTATGTCTAGAACACTAAGATTTTTATTTGGAAAATATTGCTTTATAAGATTAATAGTTTTTTCAACTAATTCTTCTGTTTCTGGACGAGGTATTAAAACATTTTTATTTACTTTAATAATATTACCATAAAAATCAACATCACCAATTATGTATTGAACTGGTTCGCCGTTATTTAATCTATTTATCGCTTCGTCAATATTATCTTCAGGGTGAATATATTTTTTTAGATATTCTAATTCAGTCATACTTTATACTCCTCTTAAAAAAACTAATTCTTAATGAATTAGTTTAACTTTTATTTCTTTTGGACCTGAAAATTTATAAAATGTTATTTTATGCTCTTTGCAGGTTTAATATCATGATTTTTTTAATTCATATATTTATATTTTTAATAATTATGCAAATAGATTTAATAATTATTCTCCGCGCAATTTTCTCTGTAAATCTTCTGTGATTAAAGCTTCTATTATATCGTCTAGTGCACCATCCATAACTCTATCTAATGTATTAGTTGTAAATCCAATACGATGATCTGTTACGCGATTTTGTGGGTAGTTATATGTTCTTATTTTTTCTGAGCGATCTCCTGTACCAATTTTACTTCTTCTTTCATTTCCTACTTCAGCATCTAATCTTTCTTGCTCAGCTTGGTATAAACGTGCTTTTAGTACTTCCATAGCCTGTGCCTTGTTTTGAAGCTGACTACGCTCATTTTGACAAGTTACTACTGTATTTGTAGGTAAATGGGTAATACGCACTGCAGATGGCGTTGTATTTACTCCTTGACCACCATGTCCACTTGCACAATATACATCTATTCTTAAGTCGTTAGGATTTATATCAATATCAACATCTTCTACTTCTGGCATTATAAGTACTGTTGCTGTCGAAGTTTGAATACGTCCATTTGATTCTGTTACTGGTATTCTTTGAACTCTGTGAGAACCTGATTCGTATTTTAATTTAGAATAAACATTTTCTCCTTTAATTTTGGCTTCTATTTGAGAAAATCCGCCAGCTGTACCTGATTCTGAATTAATTACTTCTATCTTCCATCCTACTTTATCAGCATAACGAGAATACATTCTAAATAAATCTCCTGCAAAGATATTAGCTTCATCTCCTCCAGCTGCTCCTCTTATTTCAATAATGATGTCTTTATCATCATTTTCATCTTTAGGAATAAGTAAGATTTCTAATTCACTAATTAGAGTTTCTTTAGCTGCAGATAATTCTTCTATTTCCATTTTTGCCATTTCACCCATTTCAGGATCATTAACTAACATTTCTGCTTCTTCTAAATTACTTATAACTTTCTTATATTCATTATATTTCATATAAGATGGTTCTAAATCTTTTTGTTCCTTAGATAATTTTTTTAACTGATTGTAATCACCTAATACTTCAGGGGAAGATAATTTTTCAGTTAATTCTTCATATTTTACTTTTATTGCATCTAGTCTTTCAAACATGATTATTCACGCCTTTCGTTTTGTATTATACCATAACATATTTAAAAGTAAAAACAAATGGTTTTACTAAGCCATTTGTTCTTCATCTTCATCTATTATTACTAAATCTTTCAAATCGTCATCATCATCTGTTAAATCGTCAGAATCGTCATCATCAGCGAAGATATCTTCTTCTGATTCTTCAATATCACTATCATCTATTTCAATTTCTTCATCTAAGTCTTCATCATCTTCAGTATCTATAACAATTTTTGTTGCATGTTTAGTTTTTAAATCCCAAAGTCCATTTTCTAACATTATAAATCTATGATCTGTTGATAATACCTCGAAAAATGCTGGTAACTTATCTACAAATTCATCATCTGATAGTCCGATAAGTGTACAAACCTCTTTAAAAAGTTCATTTATTTTCATTTGACGATTACTTTCTGATAGAACCATTAGGGCTATATCATCATATGACATTGCTTCTAATTCTTCTTTTGATAAATCTTTTAATTTCATTGAAATGACCTCCAAAATAATTCACTAGTCACCATTATACATATTTTTCATAATATGACAATACTAAAAGAACATTTTTTATTATTTTTTTTACATTCTTTCTGGGACATCTATTCCTAATATATTCAATAGTTTAGAATTGTTCTCATAAATTACACTAGTTAATGTTAACCAAGACTCTTGTAATTCTTTATTTTCTTCTGTTAAAACATGATTATTTGAATAAAAATTATTGTATAAATTAGTTATTTTATATAGATAATCTGTTATATCATTTAATGATTTTGTATTCATTGATTTAGTTAAGACACTTCTTAAATTTAATAGTCCTATTATAACTTGTCTATCTATATCACTATTTATTTTAGTGTATTTTTTATATTCTATTCCTGCTTCTTCTGCTTTTTTTAGTAAAGATTTCATTCTTATAGTTGAATATAGTAAGTATGGCCCTGTCTTTCCTTGTAAATCACTAAATTTAACGGGATCAAAATTATAGTCTGTTAATCTATAAGGAATTAAATCTGCATATTTAACAGCTGCTACTGATACTTTTTCAGCTACTTTATCTCTTTCTTCACCTGTTATATTAGGCAAGACTTTCTTTTCACATTCTGTTTTAGCTAAGTCAAGAAGGCTTTCTAAAGTCATAACACCGCCATCTCTTGTCTTAAAAGGTTTTCCATCTGCTCCATTCATTGTTCCAAATGGAATAAATTCTAATTTAGTATCTTCATTAACCATTTTTGATTTTTTTGCTGCTCTAAATACTTGTTCAAAATGAAGAGCTTGTCTTGCATCTGTTAAATACCATATTTCGTCTGGATTAAATAGCTTCATTCTTTCCCAAATACAAGCTAAATCAGTTGTTTCATAAGATGCTGAACCGTTTGATTTTACTAATAATAATGGTGGAACCTCATGGTCATCTTCTGGTTCTGCAACATTAATAATCTTAGCTCCTTGACTATCTTCGATTAAATTTTTACTTTCCAAGTATTCCATCATTTCAGGAATATATTTATTACCATCTGATTCGCCTTCCCAAACTTCAAAAGTTGTATTAAGTCTATCATATATTCTTTTTATGTCGGTTTTAGAAACATTCATAATATGTTCCCATAGAGCCGTTAAGCCTTTATCTCCATCTTGGAATTTAGCTGTCATTACTCTAGCTTCTTCCATATAATCTTCATCTTCTTTTGCTTTATTAGAGGCAAATGGATATAGTTCCATTAAATCATCATTTGTTACAGGAGAAGTTTTTGGATATTCTCCATTGTATAATTCATCAAAATAAGGTAATTCTGGATTTCTCTTTTTTATTTCTAACATTACTAAACCAATTGGTCTTCCCCAGTCACCTAAATGAGCATCTGCAATAGCTTCATTCCCTAAAGCTACTAATAATCTTTTTAAAGCCTCTCCAATATTTGCACTTCTTAAATGTCCTACATGTAAAGCTTTAGCTACATTTGCTCCTCCATAATCCATAAATATTTTTTTAGGATTATTGTTTTCATAATTTAAATTTATATTTTCTTTTAGCTCATTTATATGAGCAATTAACTCTTCATCACTAAATGTAATGTTTATAAATCCTGGTCCTGCTATATTTATGTCTTTGTATTTATTGTCTAATTTTATACTTTCAACGATTTCAGTTGCTATTTCTCTTGGATTTTTCCCATATTCTTTTGCTAGTGCCATTGCTCCATTATATTGATAATCACCAAATTCTGGACGTGATGATATGTTAAGAGTTACTTCATTTACATTGTAACCACATTTATTTATTTTATTTTTTAAATATTCTTCTTGTTTTTCTATAAAACTATTCATTTACTTTCATCCTTTACTATTATTTCTATTTTGAAGTTTTCGTCATCACTAGATAGCTTATACTCTAATATTATATTATTTTTTTTATTTTGAAAATTAATTTTTTCAACGTCTATGTCAAATAACATATTTTTATCTACCAACAAGTATGTTGCTTCTTTCTTTTTAATATCTAAAGTAAATTTATATTCTTTTGTTTCTCTAGTAAAAACGGTATTATTAATGCTTGTTTTTACACCTTCTAACATAAAAATGTATGAATCATTATCAACTATTGCATTAATATCTTTATAACTTTTTTCTAGCCGTTTTTCTTTATATAAATTAAGTGTTATTAACTTCTTCATAGTATCGGACCTCTTTTTGTTTGTGATTATAACATAATATTATGATGTTTGCACTTATAATTTAGTAATTTCTTTTAATACTAATTAGTGGGTGTTGTTATGAAATTAATGAAAAGACTTTTTAAATTAGTTAGTTTTTTATTTATACTTGGCATTATTAGTATTGTTGGTTTATATGGTTATGCTTACTTTAGTCCAAAACTTGATATAAAAAATGCTAATCAATTTTATATTTATGATGATAAAGAAGAATTAATTTATCAGGGTTCTGGAAATAATGATTGGGTATCTTTAGATGAAATTTCTCCTTATTTTATAGATGCAGTTTTAAATACAGAGGATAAAAACTTTTATAATCATCATGGTTTTGATTATTTAAGAATTGCTAAAGCTATGTATACAAATATAAAAAGTGGATCTATTGTCCAAGGAGCTTCAACTATAAGTCAACAATATATAAAAAATATGTATTTAGATTTTGATAAGACATGGAAAAGAAAAATAGAAGAAGCTTTTTTAACGTTACGTTTAGAAACACAATATAGTAAAGATGAAATTCTAGAAGGATATTTAAATACAATTAATTTTGGACAAGGAAATTACGGAATTGAAAATGCTAGTCAATTTTATTTTAACAAAAGTGCTAAAGAACTAAATTTAGAAGAAGCTATGATATTAGCTGGGGTTCCTAAAGCTCCTAATAAATATAATCCTGTTACTAATTATGATGCTTCTATAAAAAGAGCTAAAATTATTGCTAAGTTAATGTTAGAAAACGAAGCTGTAGATAATGATACTTATAATAATCTTTTTACTAGTAATATTGAGATTTATGGTAAAAGATCTGAAAATAATCTAAATATGTTAATGTATTACCAAGATGCAGTTAAACAAGAACTTGAATCATTAGACGAAATTCCAGATTCTTTAATAGATTCTGGTGGTATTAAAATCTACACTTCTTTAAATATGGATGCACAGGCTTTAATGGAAAAGAATATTTTAGAACATATGGGAGATTCAGAAATGCAAGTAGCTAGTATTATTGTTAATCCTCGTACTGGAGGAGTTATGGCACTTACTGGAGGAATAGATTATGCTAAGAGTCAATTTAATAGAGCTATTCAAAGTACTCGACAAGTTGGTTCTTCAATTAAACCATTTTTATATTATTCTGCTTTAGAAAATGGCATGGTATCAAGTTCAACTTTCTTATCTGAACCTACTACTTTTATGTTTTCTTCAAATAATTCATATTCACCAGCTAATTATAATGATAAATATGGGAATAAGAATATAACTATGGCAGCAGCTTTATCTTACTCTGATAATATTTATGCTGTTAAAACTCATTTGTTTTTAGGTGAAGAAACTTTAGTTAATACAGCTAGAAGAATGGGAGTTGAAGGAAATATGGATGCATTACCATCTCTTGCTTTAGGCACATGTGAATTAAGTATGTTAGACTTTGCTAGAGGTTATACTACATTGGCTAGCGGTGGCTATAAAAGAAATTTAACTTTTATCGAAAAAGTGGAAGACATTCACGGAAATGTTTTATATCAAAAGAAGAAAAAAGATGACTTAGTATTAAATGAAGCTTATACTTATATTTTAAATGAAATGATGACGAGTACTTATAATTCTAGTTTTATAGATTATAACACTCCAACTGTTATGAGTATTGCTTCTAAAATATCAAATAAATATGCAATTAAAACTGGTTCTTCTGGTACTGATTGTTGGATGGTTGGATATAATCCTAATATGTTAATGATGGTATGGAATGGATATGATGATAATAGCGAATTAGAAGTTAAAGATGGAGCTATTTCAAAAAATATTTGGGTAGATACTGTAGAAAATTTAGATGTTGAAAAAGAATGGTATGAAATGCCTAATAACGTAGTTGGTGTTCCATTAGATGCTATTACTGGAGAAGAGACTACTGATAATAGTAGAACTACAATTTTTTATTATGTTAATGGTAGTGAGTATAGAGATTATAATACTGAAACTGTTTTTAAAGAAATGAACGAAGTACAAGAATAAAATCATTAAACAACACAATGTTTATTTTGATAGTATAAAAACTAGTAGATTTTATTTCTACTAGTTTTAAAATTGGCTTTTTCATACTTAATGATTTATATTTTTAATATTTATGAAGATAAAAATAATTTCAACAACAATTAATAAAAGCAACTGTATAAAAATAAATTGCCAATTTATCATATTCATTGGTATATTTGTTAATAACCCAAATAATATAGTAAATATAGTGGATATTATAAAGGATATAATATATACAATTAAATTTAATAGTAATATATTTTTTACTATATTAGAAATATTTTGAATTTTATTATATCCAATGTGTTTTAATATTAAAATGTCTTGTTCTTCTTCACTTAAAAGTTCTTTTATAACAAAAATTATAATAAATATGAAAATAATTGTAGATATTTTACAAATAATATCTATTTTATTAAGTAAACTTTCATAATATCTAATTTGCTCTGTTGTATTTGAATCAAGAAATATTGAACTTATTATATCTATTTCTCCTTGTTCATCTAGAGAACTCCATTTTTCTTTTAATTTTTGATTATTAGAATATTTTTTTGTTTTTATAGAATATAAGTAATCTTGTTCAGACTTTAATAGTTCATTAAATAGTTCTTCTGCGATACAAATATAAGGAGCTGATTTAGTTTTCTTAATATCTATAACTTCTAAATTAATAGGTTTAATTGCATTTTTTAAAACTATTTTTTTATTTAATAAATTATTTATATTTTCTTCGTTTTTAGAGAACATTAATAATGTTTGATTATCGTTTAAATCTATATCACAGTAGTTTTTTAAATTATCTGGAAATGCATGAATTTTTTTATCATGAAAGATTAATTCTTTTTCTAATATGCTATTAATTTCATTGTTTGATGATTCTTCATTCTCAACATTTTCTAGACTTATAATTCTATAAAAAGATTCTATTCCTTTTTCTTTGTTTATTAAGTTAATTTGATTAGTTTTAGAATATAATAAAAAGCTTGTGTGTTCATATTGGATATTATCATAATTCTCTTTATAATTTTGTTTTATATTGTTAATTAGAATCGTTGTACTAAAGAGGATACATAATATAAAAAGATAAATGTGATTTTTCTTTTTTCTAAAAAAAGCTTTTTGTAATATCATAACTACTCCTCCTTTAGTAAGTAAGCTATAGGCTTTTTAAGTTCTTTTGCTAAAAGAATATAACTAATAAATACTACTAATATTATTACTATAATAAATAAAGATGTTAAGATTAATATATTATTACTTATTTCGAAACCTATATATGTTGTTGATTCAAATATTTTTTTAGCAAATGAATAATATAATACGATATATAATACAAAGCTTATAATTATTGAAATTATTACAGATATTAATATTTCTGTTATTTGGATAATTATTGTTGATTGTTGATTATAACCACAAGCTCTTTGAATACCTATGAATTTTGATTCATTTTTTAGTTTCTTTTTTATATATGACATAAGTATTAAAAAACTAACACCAAGTATGATTACAAAAAATGTAATAAATAAGATTGTTATAGTTGTAATACTATTGCTATCTATATACATAACAGTTCCTTCATTAACAAAATAACCAAGCTTTTTTACTATTTTCTTTGTTTTTTCTAAATTCGTTACTTTATCTACAACAATACTAACAAAGAAGTTATCTTTTTCTGGGTTTATATGAGGATTTAAGTTATTTTCAAAAAATCTGATATCTTCAGGCGTTACATAACATTCATTATTTCTATTCATAATTAATTGATTGTCATATAAACCAACTATTTTAAATTTTTTTGAACCAAGTTCATCAGAAACGACAGGTTCTTCATTAATTAGTTTTACCTCTAAATAATACGCATTAAATTCGTAATTAAGGGATTGCTCTTTTTTAATAATTTTATTTTTATCTATTTTTAAATCATATGCTCCTGTGTCTGGATAAAAAAGATAAGGACATATAGTTTCTCCTGGTTTTAAATCTTCAATCTGTTTACCAAAAACAGATTTTGGGGCTGTATTTGTTGTTCCATACACGAAAACTATATCACCATTAAGATTATTAATTTTTATATCTGTATCTGCTCCATATTTATAATATGATGTAGGAAATACTTCTTTAATATACTCAATTTTTTTTAATTCTTCTACTCCATCTTCATAGTTTATTTCATCTTTGTAAACATTTATTGTTCTAAACCCCATATTTTTATTTATAGAATTATTTAAATAAGAGTTGATGTTATAAAAAAACATAATATCAATAATTAATAATAGACTTAAAAGAGTAAAAATTATAATTAGAAATTTGTTTTTTTTGTTTCTAAAAATATTTTTTAGAGATGATTCAATGTAATCAATTAGCA
>CAJUBJ010000011.1 GCA_910584655.1 uncultured Bacilli bacterium | reverse complement strand
TTCTAGCAAAGAACCCTTATAAAACCAGCAAAAAGTCAAAATTTGTAACAAAAAAGGAAACTGACAGTTGCTAAGTTGCGCAACTGGGCAACCAAAAAAAATAGCTAAGTTTTTTAAACTTAGCTATTAATTATTTTAGATTACTACTTGAAACCCATGCTTCACTATCAGGACTTATTTTTGACCAACCATTTATTATTTTAAAAACCTGAACTCTAGTTCCATTTTTTAAACAATCTATTGGTTTATTATTTTTTGTAGATCTTATTTTTCTAACATTTAGTCCTTCACTATCAGCACCAAATACAGTTTTTATATCTGGTTTTCTATCTGATAGATAAGAAGAACAAACCCATTCATTATCACCAATACGAGACCAATCATCTTTTGTTTCATAAATAATTAATTGTGTTCCAACAGGTATTGGATTTTTTATTATTTTTCCATTAGGATTATTTCTAACATTTAATCCTTCATAATCAACACCACTAACATATTTTATTAATACTTCACATTGATTAATATCTTCTTGAATAATAGAGTAGTTAGGTCTCCCATAACCATCTATTGATGAATTATTAAGTTTATATCTTTTACTACAAACTTCTCCACCATTTGATATTATTGTTTCACTATTAGAAGTATTACCTTCAATAGTATAAACATATTCTTTATCTATATTATAAACTAATCCAGTATGAACAATCTTATTTCCTTGTTTAAAGAATATTTGATCACCAACTTTGGGCTTATTTTTATAATATTGTTTATTTTTTACATAATAATTTTTAGAAAAACTAACTCCAGCTCCCAATGAGTTTGTCGGTTGACAAAGTAGTTTCTTAGCATTATCAATTCCATAAGTTTCAACAAAACACCAATCAATAAATACATCACACCACGCAAACCCTTGTTTCTTTCCATTATAAAATCCAGGAATAGCATCTAAGTCTCTTGCATATTTAGTATAGTTTTTATTACCAGCATTTTCTATTTTTTCATCTAATTTATTTTTATCTTTTTTTTCCAAGTAGCCAATTTCTTTTTTAGCAGTTTCCAATAATTTATTAATAGAGCTCACGCTGTTTTCACATCCTTATTTTTAGTATTACTAGATTTAGTTAAATTATTACAAGCTGACTCTATTAATATTTGTAATTCTAATTCTGTTATAGAAATATTTTTATCATTTAATAGTTCTATAATATTATTTTTTGCTTTCTCAAATTTTTTCTTGCTACTTAAATTATTATATATTTGTTCTACATATTTTACAGTATCTTCAACTACTTGTTTCTTTGTTTTATCATTAGTATATTTATCATATGAATATTTTAATTTTAATCCAACAAAAGAAATTATAGCAGTTAATATTGTATATAATATTTCATTTCCATAAATAGAAATAAATTCTTTTATGAACCCCATTTTTATCCCTTCCTTTTTTTCTTACCAAGATCCAGACCAAGTTGCTTTAGCTTGGTTAATAGCATCAAAATCATCTTTAACAGATGTATTTAATAATATTCCTTGGTTACCATTAACGGTATATTTTTTTGCACTATCTAACGTAATGTTTCTTACTGAATGAGAGTAATCACCATATATACTTTGATTAATAATGGTTTGAGATGTATTTTTTTCAACATCAAAATATATTGTTTGTGTTAAAGAAACAAAGTTTCCAACAGGTAGTTTAAAAGTTGTACCAGCACCATTTTCAAATGTTTGTGGATAACTGGTAGTATATTGAGTACATCCTGTTAAAGTAGTACATGCTTCTTGTGTGAATACTATGTTAGAGTTAATTTTAACATTTCCAGTAAAACCTATTCCAATGACATCATAACTTCTTACAGCTGGTAACTTATTCCATATAAGTTTATTTTTATAACGAAATACATTACCAGATTTTAATATAGATGTAACCATTTTTTTATATTCTGTAACTACAGTTGCATCACTAAGTGTATTAATATCTTTTTCATTTGATGAATAATATTCTTCTTCAGTTATTTCATATGTCTTAGAAATTCTATTATTACTAATATCCATTACTTCTAAATTGTGATCTAGTTCAATAGTTTTATAATATTTTGTAGTTTCAGATATAACTACAAATTCATTATCATTATCTATAGCTAACACACTAATTGGAAAAATAAATAAAAGTACTGCGATAGTTAAATATCTTTTTTTCATTTTATCCCTCCTTTCTAAAAATATTTTAATTGATTATTTGCAAAAAAAAAAGAAACTGTTAGATGCTAAAAAAGCAACTAACAGTTGCTAATTTTTAGAAGGGACAACTTCAATTTGTACTATACTATTTGATCCATCTTTTTTTATTAAAGTAAGTTTTATTACTATATTATTTTCTTCTTTAAATGTTTCTTTATGTGTTACTGCAATAGATACATTATCTAAAAAGTCTTGTAGTCTAGTTGCTGTTCTATTGTAGGTATATGAATATATTTCTTCTTTTCCAATATAGAATTCTAATTCTATACATTTTAAAATTGGTTCTTTTTTTGTTCCAATGATAGGGGAGTTATAGAAGAAGTTTTCAATATTATATATACTAGTATAGTTATCGTAAGTAACACTACCTACAAAGGATATTTCACCTTCTGCGTTAATTAAATCAAGTTGTTTCCATTCGTTTTTTTCTATTTCTTCTTGATTTTCATTTTTTTTAAAAGACATAAAAAAAGTTGTCCCTAAAAATACTGTTGTGGAGATTAGTAAGGAAAAAATAATAATTAATACTTTTTTATCTAGGTAGAAGTTAACAGCTTTTTTTTGAGTATTATTTTTTTCTTTATTCTCTAAAACTTTATCTTCTGTAACAACTTTTTTTTCTTTGTCTAATTCTATGTCTAATTTTTCAATTTCTTTTTTTATATCTACGAAGTCTTCTAATGAGTTATCTACTATGTTTACAAATTCACTTAAGTCTATTTCAAGTACTTCGCTAATTTTTCTCCAAATGGATATATCTGGTATTGATTTACCAGTTTCCCATTTGCTAATGGCTTGCCGTGTTATCGAGAGTAATTCACCAAGTTCTCCTTGAGATATTTTCTTTTTATTTCTAGCTTTTCTTATCTTTTTACCAAATTGTTCTAATATTATTGGATCATCTATATTAAAAATATTTTCATTGTTTTTTTCTTTCATTATACATCACCTTTTTATTCTACGGAGATAATTATACAAAAAAACAACTCTTATTTATATTAAAAAATATGCTAATTCCCAGACTTTATGAATTTTTAAAGATTAAAATGGAATAATAGCAACAGGTGGTAAATATGTTGCGCATAAATGAGGAAATTTTTTATTATAGGGAAAACTTAGATATGAATCAACAAGAATTCGGAAAATTATTTAATAGAAATAGAAAGACTGTCTCTGGATGGGAGAATGAAAATAATAACATCCCTCTAGATATTATAATTAAATATGCCAGTGTAACTAATAGTAGTTTAGATTATATTTTTGAAATATCAGAAGAAAAGATAAAATATTCTAAAATAGATATTACTCATAAAGAGTTAGGAAAAAAGTTGAGAGATTTAAGAAAATCTAAAAATATAACTCAAAAGAAATTGGCAACTAAATTAAATACAAATCAATCTGTTATTTCAAGATATGAAAGAGGAATAAATCCAATAAATATATCATTTTTTATTGGGGTAATTAAAGAATTAAAACCATCTTCCATAGATGAACTATTTAATAGGGTAGAAATAAAAGAAATTAAAAATGATAAGTCTTAAAAAAATTATCATTTTTTTAATTTAATAAAAATAGTTGATTATTTTCATCTATTATAAATTCATATCCTAATTCTGATACCATATACGCATATATATAATAATTATCTTCATTATCATTATAAGTTAAATATCCTAAATTTTTTATATCAGGAACATCAAATGATTTAAATGATTCTTTTAAGTTATCTAAAAATTCATTACTATCATTTAATTCTTTTTCATTAATTTTATTATAATATACTTTTGTTTCATCATTATCATAGTACATAATTATATACATACCATCATCATAAATAATTAGATAATCATAAACATATTCTTCATCCATATAAACTACATAATTAGTAGCAATATTTTTTATAGCTAATTTATTTTCATCTTTATCATAATATAATTCAAATTTATACATATTATTTATTTTATTATTTTCCCACAAATCATTAGCTTCACCATTATTATTAATAACCTTTTTATAATACATTTCGTAAATACCATAATTTGAGAAGTGTGTTTCATATCCATCTAAATATTTTTCTTCATATGTATAACATATTTCATATTCTTCTATTCCATCAATATTATTTCCTACTGGTAAAAAGAATAATATAACGATTACAGTTATAAATTTTTTCATAAGATTTGTTGTTTTTTGATCTTTTTTTAATTCTTCTTCTGTTAATTCACTTTTTTCATCAATTAATTTATGTGTATCTTTTTTACGCAATAAAATAACTGTATAAAATATATAAAGGAAACTTAAGCATAAAGTAGAGAATGTTTGATAGATAATTATAGAATTAGTTACTGTACCAGTAGCACAATCTTTTATTAAATTAACATCAGAAAGCATTATTGCAAAATCAAAAAATCCATGTAAGAAAGCAACTGCCCAAATATTTTTTGACCTATAGTAAACACTTCCTAGTAAAGCACCTAATGCAGTTGCTTGTATTATTTGCATTATAGTTTGAAATAACGTTTGCCCAGCAAATATATTGGTTATATGCATAACTCCAAATACTAATGATGATAAGATAATTGATACTATAACTTTTTTTCTTGTCGTTCCATATCTTTCTATAAATTCATTTTGTACCCATCCACGGCATAAAAATTCTTCCGTTAACCCAATAGATGCACAAAATAGTATTAAGTTAACAAAGTTCCATATATTTAAACCATCTAAACTTATAGGAATATTAGCTAGTAAAGATATTCCTGAAATTATTAACATTGGTAATCCTAGTTTTATTGCTTTGCCAAATTCTTCTTTTTTACAAGTAAATACATAAGAATTACCACTCATTAATAAAACTACCAAAATACATAAACACCATAGTGCCTCTACAACAAGTTCTTTACCATATTTATAATTAAATACAGACTCACCTAAATATACAGGAATGATAGTTACAAATAAATCAACAATAATAAATAGCAATACCATTTTAATAAAAAATATACCTATATTTCTATTTTTATTTTTTACTTTATATCTATTATTATTTTTATTTCTACAATAAGGACACTTTTTTATATTTGTATAGATTTCTTTTCCACAATTTTCACAATTTTTTAAACTTGCCATTATACCACCTATCTTTATTATATTACTATAATAATATCATATTTCTATCTTAATATTTAAAAATATTCTATAATATATTTATGTATATAAAATGTTTTATGGAAGGAGACATAGTTAATGAATATAAAAGATAGTTCTTATGAAACAATTAGTCCAACAGCACTTATTACTTCATACCCTAGAACATTTACAGACATCCCATATGAAAAAGATATATTTAAGTATTTAAAAGAACACTGTGATTGTAAGACCATAAATTTTAATAAAGAACTAGCTCCAGAAATAGAAGCTAGATTTAAATTAATAAATAAATTATTAGATAAATCAAAAATTAAACAAGTTGTTGAATTAGCTTGTGGTTATAGTAGTAGAGGATTAATATATTCTAATAAAGATTATAATTATATTGAAGTAGATTTAAATAAAGTAATTAATACTAAAACTAACCTTATTACATCCTTATATGGTCATATAAAAGATAATCATAAAATACTTAAATGTAATGTATTAAAAAAAGAAGACTTTATTCAAATAGACAATTATTTAAATAAAAAAGAACCAGTATGTGTTATCAATGAAGGTTTATTAAGATATCTAAATTTTGATGAAAAGAAATTAGTAGCTCAAAATATTTATAATTTATTATCTATACATGGTGGTATATGGATTACAAGTGATGTTACTCCCAAAAAATTTATTACTTCTCAAAATAAAGCTATATCAAATCTTAACAATAACTTAACTAAAATAACATCTAGAAATAATACTGATAACAGATTTGAAGATATTAATCATGTAAAAGATTTTTTTAAAGAATTAGGCTTTGAATTACTAGAAGTTCATAAATTTAGTGAAGTTAAAGAATCTCTTTATTCTGTTAATAATCTAAATATTATAAACAATAATATTAATCAAACCTTAGAAGATGCTATTGTTGTGATTATGGCAATAAAAAAGGAAAAATAATTTTTTCCTTTTTTATTTTATAAAAATCTTTTATTTATCCAATCAAGAATTATATTGCCAATTTCTTCTTCTTTATTTATATAAGTATGTCCAGTATTATCTATATACTTATATTCAAAATCATTACATTTTATAGCTTTCTTTTTTAATAAATCTAAATGTCTATAATAATCTTCTTCTAATAAACCAGAAAAAGTTAGAATAGGAATATCAATATTTTCAAATTGTTCCCAATTACCATTATTTTCTATTATTGGCAAATTATCTAAATTACTATTTTCATTGTACCAGTTATAATAAGTTTCTGAACTCATATACATATAGTCTTCTATTTTTTTATGAAGTAATTTAGTACTTTCTCCATTATCAATATTTTTCTTAGCTTCATTAAGTAAATCTATATAATCTTTTTGAACTAATTTATGTGATCCAATCATATCAGGAGCACTAGCTAAAATAATCCCACTTATATCAGTATTTTTCTTATATTTATAATATATAACTTTATTACATCCATAACTATGTCCTAGAAGTATTATTTTTTTATATCCAAATTCTTTTGCTGTTTTAATAGCTAAATCAATATCATATATAGACTCTTCAAATATTTCATACATACATCCACATCTTTTAAATGTTCCATCTTTCATAACAATATCATTTTCTATAGAATGACCTCTATTATGTTCATATATAAATCCAATATTATTTTTTGATAATATTTCACCCCAAACTGTAGCAAAATAATTATCAACTATTGTAGCACACATACCATGTATCATAATTACACATATATTTTTATTTTCACTCTCAAAATGAACCATTGGTAGCTTTAACCCATCTTCAGTATACTTATTACTAATAAATTTTATATTATTCATTTTTATCCTCCATAATTTGTTTAGCCAGACCATCAATAATCTCAACGTTAGGTAGCTTTAAAAAAAGTTCAACTGGTAATGAAATTTTAGATTTAACTAATCCACCACCCATAATTATATTTTACTTAATTTATTAATTTTGATTATACTATAATAATCTTTAATTGGCTATATAGGTATGTTAAAATAAAATTATCTAGTAGGTGATTATATGAATAAAAAATATTTAATTATTATTTTATTATGTTTAATAATTTCTATTATTTCAGGTTTATATGCTAAAGATTTAATTATTGGAGGAACAATTCTTTTAACAGGATTACTATGTGCCTATTTCGCTAGTGAAGGAAAAAGAATAAATTATATATTAGGACTCATTAATTATCTGTTAATGGGATATGTTTCTTTTAAGAATAATTTATATGGCACTTTTATATTTTACATTTTTATTTTTTCTCCATTACAAATTAAAGGATTTATTACATGGAATAATAACTTAGATGAAGAAAATAATGTTAATGTTAGAGAATTTACTTTAAAAAATTCTTTTATAATAGTTTCTTCCTGTATATTAGGTAGTTTTATTTTAGGCTATTTATTAAGTCTTATTCCTAATCAACGATTAGCTCTTATGGATGCAACATCTAATATAATAAATTTATGTGGTGTAATATTAATGATTCTTCGTTTTAAAGAATCATGGTGGTTATGGTTATGTAATAATATTATTGATTTATGTATCTGGATTATTACTTTTGTTGGTAAAGGTGAAGGATCATTTATGATGCTTCTAGTCTCTATAGGTTATTTACTTATAAACGTATATGGCATTATTAAGTGGTCAATTAATGCCAAAAAAGAAAATAAAAAAGAACAGTTTTAGTTCTTTTTTTTGTTTATAAATATTAAGTTGTAAACAGTTTTAATTCACTTTTTTTAACTTTTTTTCTTCCATTATTTTAATCATTTCATCTATATTACCTTCTATAGGTATTAAGTCCACTCTTTTAGCACCTATGCTTTCCCACCATCCAATCGGATGATTTTTATTATCCATATCATAAGTTAGTCCCTCAAAATTAGTAACCCCACATCTCTTAGCCTCATACAGCATTGCATAAACTAGTTCTGTACCAACACCAAACTTTTGATAAGTAGGTAAGACAAATACTTCTGTATTGCATAATTTAGTTCCATCATTATATGGTTGAGTATTGCCAGCAGAAAATCCGATAGGAAATTCATTACCATTTTCATCTCTAGCCCAAGCGGCAATAAATAAACGACCTGTTAAACTACTAATCATATTAGTTGCATACTTTTCTGTCCAATTTTCACCTAAAGTTTTTTCATAATATAATGCATATTCTTTAGCTAAAGCATTAGGAACTTTATAGTTATGTCTTCTTCTTCGAACATCCAAAGGAGAAGTACCACGCCTAGTAAAAGTACTAAATAAAATAGGTAATAATTCAACATTTGTCCCATTATCTAAAGTGACAGTTCTTAATTTACCACAAGTTTCTACTGGTTCACCTTTAAAACTTTTTTCTTCAAATCCAATTTCAAACATAATAAATCCCCCTTAAAAATATTACTAATATTTTATCACAATTCATTTAAAATAAATAATTTATATATAAAAACAAAATAAAAATGAGTATAAATCTCATCTCTATTTCTTATTTAATATTGTTTTAGCTAATCTTCTAACTTCTTCAACTTCTTTTTGTGCTTCCTTAATAGCTTCAATAGGTTTAAAGCTTTGTTCTATACTATCTAATGAAATATTTTTACATTCAAAACTCATTTCTTTATCTTCATTTTCTGCAACAGTATATTGTTCATTTGAATGTTTCCAAGGACCAAAATTAGTAATATCAATTACTTTACCATCTTTTTCTATCCAGAATCTTGTCATTTCACCATCTCTAAAATTAGCTATTTGACTATTTTTAAACTTACCATTTTCTTGTTTTTTAGAAATAACAATATTAATATATTTTAATTCACTAGGACTTACTTTTAAAGATGCTGCAACTGCTCTACATGCATCATCCACTTCAATTGGAAATGGTAAAGTATTAAGATGCATCTCTAATAACTCTTCATCAATATAAATATTATTAGTTGCTTCATCAAGAGAATTAGGATATCCAATCTCTATATCTAATTTATTATCATTATCAGTTAAATGTCCATAATAAGTATATTTAGATACATATCTATTAAATTGTAAACCATTTTCTCCTAATTGATTAGCATATGAAGAAAGTTCAATTCTTTCATCTTTATCATCATATGGATAGTGATATTCATATCTTCTATATTTTTTATCTCCTGTCATACGAATTTCTGGTAAATCATCTATATTTCCATAAAGCAAGCTCATTTTAATTACTTCACCAGTAGATTGCAAAGTACAATCAAATGTTAAATTTTCTTCATTAAAATTATCTAATATACAAGTATCACTTTCTTTTATTTCTGTCATAGAAAGTAAATTAGCAAATCTAATAATTGCCGTTTTTAAATCTATTCTTTTTATATTAGAATCAACGAAAAATGGACTTCTTTTTATAAGCTCACTAGCATCTAAATGAGAAATTAATGCAAATGAACTTGTTCCTTGTCTTTTTGAATTACTTAATATTCCTAACCATTGTGCAATAGCAACTTGAAGTACCAAACTATCAATTACTAATTTAGGCCAAGTAGGGATATCTTTAACTGGTTTAATAGTTTTTGGTTTTTCATCTTTATTATTCTTATTATCTGATAAGCCAATAATTTCTAATGCTTTATTTTTTATTTCAATCATATCTTTCAAATTATATTTTCTCATAACAAACCCTCCATAAATGTCTTTACTTTATCACAAAATTAGTAACACGACAATAAAAAACAAATGTTATAATAAATTTGAGGTGTATTATTATGAATATAAAGAATATTATTTTCGATATAGGAGGAGTACTTGCAGACCCTAAAAGTGGAAATTGGTTTATTACTAATAACTTTTTTAACATTGTTGATGAAAAAATAATAGATAAAGATAAACTAAATAGTGCTTTAAAAAAATTTTTATTTCTTCAAACACAAGAACCTAAAACAGAAAAAGAAGAACACCAAATGTTCTCTAAATATTATTATGAAGTTTTAAAATTTTTAAATTATCCCAAAATTACAAAAGAACTTGTTGATAAAATAGCAGATGATTGTGTATATAATGATGAAAAATTTATTTTTTATGAAGATGTTGCTCCTGTTTTAGAAAAACTATCTAAATCATATAATTTATATATTATCTCTAATGGATGGCCATCATCTAATAGAGTTCTAAAAAATAAAGGTATATATAAATATTTTAAACAAGTATATATATCATCAATGTATACAACTTCTAAAGAAGATAATTTATTTGATATATTTTTAAATAAGCAAGTAGAAGTAAGTCCTAAAGAATCTTTATATATTGATGATAGAAGACATATTTTAGATAAAGCAAATAATTACAATTTTAATTTATTATTAATGGATAGAAATAATAAGTATACAGAATATAAATTTCCTATTATAAAAAATATGAATGATATTATAGATATATTAGAAAAGTAAGGGAATACTTTTATTAGAAAGAAGAATATATATGAAAGTAATTCATCCATTAAATCCTATATATGATAATAATTCTAAAGTATTAATATTAGGAACAATGCCTTCAGTAAAATCTAGAGAAGAGTCTTTTTATTATGCAAATCCTAAGAATAGATTTTGGAGTACTTTAAGTAAAGTGTATAATAAAGAAATAGGTGATTCAAAAGAAGATAAAATTAATTTTCTTCTTAAGCATAATATTGCTTTATTTGATGTATTAAAAAGTTGTGATATTTCTTCATCCAGTGATAGCTCTATAAAAAATCCTATTCCTAATGATTTAAGTGAAATTCTAAATAATTCTAATATAAAAGTTATATTTACAACGGGAAAAAAAGCATATACTTTATATATGAAGTTAATTTATCCTTTAACTAATATTGAAGCTATATGTTTACCCAGTACATCTCCTGCTAATTGTCCAAGAGGAATAGAAGAAAAATTATATAATGAATATAGTAAAATAAAAAAAGTTCAATGATTTTGAACTTTTTATTATTATTTAACTATATTAACATTAACTGCTCTTAATTTAGAAGTATCTTTAGGATCTTGTTCAGTATCGAAAGTTACTTTTTGACCAACTTCTAATGTTTTATATCCATCAGTATTAATTGCAGAAAAATGTACAAATATATCTTTTTTAGTTTTATCATCAGTAATGAATCCAAAACCTTTATCATTTTTAAATAATTTAACTATTCCTGTGTTCATGTTCTATCCTCCTTACATAATATTCAAGTGAGACTATTATTATATAAAGAAAATAAAATAATATCTAATTTGAAATACATCTTTACAATAACACTTATTTTATTTAAAGTAAATAAAAAATCTTAAATTCTATATAATATGATAAAATAAGTTATAGGTGAAATAATATGAAAATAAGTGTATTTAATTTAAAAGTAATAAAAACTAAAATAAATGATAATGATCATTATTTAATTTGTAGAGAAACTTTATTATCTGATACTTTTAAGGAAGTTTTAACAGGAAGAAAAGTGATAGTGGAAAGTCCAAATGATGTAGAAGAATTAAGTAACTATTATCCTATTTTAGGAGTAGCTAATTATAAAACAGGAAAGCCCCTAACATTAGGTAAAAAAGATATTTTAATCAAGTGTATTGAAATAAATATTTATAAAGCTAAAAAGAGAATGGAAGAGCAATGTAAATTAAGTCAGGATAAAAATAACATTATTGATAACACTTCTAAAAGAATTAAAAATCTTTCTACTATAGAAAGAATAGAGGAGTCTTCCAGAAAAATGTTTCCTAAAACAGGAAGTTGGAGTAGCAGTGAATTTAGAGAGTCGCCTACTAGTTTAATTCAACATTTAAGAGATAATAATTGGTTAGCTACTAGACTTCAATCTATGGACTTAGAAGATATTAACTTCTCAGAAATTTTAGAATATGTTTCTAAAAATCCAGATTTCGCTAAGTTAATACATGATTATGAACAGAGTATAGTAAAATGGCAAATAGAGTGGATGAGAAGTGGTGGAGAAGGATGGCTAGTTCCTGAAGGATATGGAGAAGATTTTGCTTTATATCTAGGAACTTGCGATATTGCTTTTAGAAAAGGAGTAGTATTAACTTTAACTGCTATAAATATGAATATTGATGCTATAGAAGAAGGAATAGAAAGTAATTCTGATTTATGGTTATTATCTGAAATGAAATCAGCTTATTATCATACATATCATCACCCATTCTTTAGCAATATAAATCTTTCTGATATACCAGAAGATAAAGAACATGAAGAAAAATGGTTGAAGTTAAGGATGTATGAATACTATCAAGAACATAAAGAATCAGTTGATAAATATGGTAAAACAAATGAATATATGTTAATCACCCCAGAAGAAGCTGATGAAATACGAGTTTACCTAGCTATAAAACATGAAGAAAAAATGGCACAGTTAGAACAAGCTATTGAAAAAAGTAAAAATAATGGTAGCGGTTTTAAATTAACTCCTGTTGACTATTTTGCATAAAAAAAGAGACTTATTATGAACATAAGTCTTTTTTTAAAACTTTTTAGTTAGATTTCTATAACCATTATTTTTAATGTCTTGTATCTTATCTAATTCTCCTTTAAGGACTTCCTCATATGCTTTAAGCTCCTCTTCACTAAGAGAATCAATATCCCTATGCATTAAATTACTTTTATCAGATTGAACAATATTAAATCCCCATCTATATATTTCAGGAATTAATTCTTTACTACTTAAATGCATACAATATACTTTTTCACTAAGACCAATTGGAATTACTCTACGCAATTCTTCTAATGATAAATGTACAGAATTTTTTTCTAAACTAGTATCGACATAAATTTTATCAATTGTATCAGGAAAATTATTTGTTAAGAATTCTCTAATAACTATACTATCAGCAATATCTCCAGTATACAAGATATTTCCATTATCTGTTTCAATTATTATAGATGCTGATTTAAGTGGGGTATCTCCATGAGTACTCTCTACATATCTTATTCTACTAAACATAGGAGATATATCATTTAACATTCTTGTATTTACAATATCATAAGTACCTTGAACTATACCAAATGAATTCATTATAGCTAATATATCATTTGCATATCTCATCCCATTACCAAATACAATTTTTAATTTTCTACCACGAACCCAATATAGATATTGTTGCAAAGTTCCAATACTACCAATATGATCTCCATGTGTATGAGTTATAAAAACATAATAATTTTTATCTTGATCCAATTTTCCCATTCTAATTAGTTTACCAGCAACATCTTCACCACAATCAATTAAGAAAAAATTATTATTATCTTCAAAATAAGCTGCATTATTTCCTTCGCTAGGATTCAACATAGCCCCTCTACCAGTAAAATTTAATTCCATAAAATTCCTCTCCTTTAACAAGAATCTATTATACAACAAAGATAAATATATTAATATATGTAATTTTACATATTTATCGAAAAACAATAAAAAAATATTGAAAAATAATATTAATATGATATTATATTGCCAAGGAGGAAAGATTATGAAAATAGTTGGAAAAAATGGAATAGGTAGTATTTTAAAATTTATTTTACAAATAAGTATGGTAATAGGAATACTATTTTTAATAAGTATGTATTGGATAGTAAGGAAAGTTAATTTAGAATTTAATTGGTTTATTGCTTGTATTTATCCTTGTGGAATAAGTTTTTTAGTCTTGATATATCAATTTATAGGACTGTTTAATTCATTAAAAGAAAGTAATCCTTTTTGTAAAGAAAATCCTAAAAGAATGAGTATTGGTATGATATCTTCTATCGTTACATGTATCTTTATATTAATAGCTTTATTATTAAGTATACTTGTTTATAATCAATATACTTTAGAACTAAAAGTTGCTTTAACTTTTATATTTATTTTATTCTTTGGTGTATCAATAGCTTTATATATATTAAAAGAATTATTTATTGAAGCAATTAATTATAAAGAAGAAAATGAATTAACAATATAGGAGGTTTTATCATGGCGATAATTGTAAATTTAGATGTAATGATGGCAAAGAGAAAAATGTCATCACAAGAATTAGCTGAAAAGCTTTGCATTACTCAAGCTAATCTGTCTATTTTAAAAACAAATAAAGGTAAAGCAATACGTTTTAGCACTCTAGACAAAATATGTGAAATTCTAGATTGTACTCCAGGAGACATTTTAGAATATAAAAAGGAAAGTGAGAATAATGAGTAATTTACTAATATGGATTTTATTATTATGTATTTGGAATTCAATTTTATTCTTTGGTAAAACTTTAGGAATTTCAGTAATCCTATTCGTTCTTCCTTTCATAGCATTTACCATATATGTATTAATTTCAAATAGTAAAATAAAAAATAAATATGGATTATTATTTATAATCCCAATAACTTTATTATCATTAACTTATTTATTATTTAATAATGCATTTTTCAATTTAGTTAACATTCCAATCATAATTATTTTATTTATATTAATGTACATATATACTATAAAGCCAACATATAATATTGGAAATGTTATAAATGATTTTTTTACTATAATATTTGAACCATTAAATGGAATTGATAAAGTATGTGAAATAATATCAAACAAAGTAAGAGGAAAAATCAACATTTCCAATAAAACTCATAAGACTATTAAAGCATTGTTGATAACTTTGCCAATTATAGTAATAATCTTAATGCTATTATCTTCGGCAGATATGATATTTGAACAAATATTCTCTTCATTCTTTAATCTATTTACTAATATGCAAATAGAAGAAAATATTAATAAATTAATATGGCGAATAATTATTATAGCTATTATGTTTTTATACTTAAGTTTATCTACATATTTCATTATATATAATTATTCAAAAATTAAATATGAAAGTAGTGTAGTAAATGTTTCAAAAGATAATTATGTTATTAAATTATTATTAACTATTTTAAATATTATTTACATTATCTTTGACATTATTCAAATTAAATCTTTAATTTTACATCAAGTATCTATGGATATTTCTTATGCTGAATATGCACGTCAGGGCTTCTTTCAACTTATGTTTGTTTCTTTTATAAACATAACAATTATTTTAATATCAAAGATGTATGAAGATAAAGAGAACAAGTCTAATAATGCTTATATTAATTTAATGAGTTTTATAATGTTAATCTTAACATCTATTATAGTCATATCATCTTTTATGAGAATGTACATGTATGAAAAAGAATATGGTTATACTTTATTAAGATTATTAGTATATTTTACTTTAATAACTGAATCAATATTATTTATACCAACAAGTTTCTATATATTTAATTCAAATTTAAAAATATTTAAATATTATCTAATTATATGTATAGCATCATATACACTTTTAAATTATATTAATGTTGACTATATAATCGCATATCGTAACATTAATAGATATTATGAAACTAATAAAATAGATATAGATTATTTAGAAAACTATTGTACAGATAATATTAATTTATTAATAGAATTATATAATAAAACAGAAGATCCTACCTTACATAATTCATTAGTAACATACTTTTATAATCTAAAGACATCATCTTCTAATTACATAAAAATTAATGGTTTTCAAGAATACAATATTTCTAAAATAAATGCTCAATATTTACTTGAAAATTTAAATTTAGATTATATTGAAGAATCTGAGAATCAAAATATATCTTAGATAAAAAAATTATTATAATATAAAACCCAGCTAATTAGCTGGGTTTTCTTCTTGTAAATTTAATTTTATAATAAGATTATCTAATACTTCATTTCCCAAAAGTCTTCCACTTTTTTCATTAACGATTTCTTCATTTAATGCAATATATTCAACAGCTTCTAAAACTTCTAAAATATAATTCTTATCTTCTAAAGGAATGTTACTATTTTCTTCATTATAAAAAATAATATATTCATCTTTATCATTAAGTTCATTTTTATTACTTAAATATTCAAGTACCATCTTTACTTTATTAAATTCATCATCATTTAATGATACCTCGTAATCTTTTATAGTTTTTTCTATATCAAACTCATTATTTAGTTTTTCAGTATGTAACTTAAATAAATTATTATCATCATTTATTAGTTGATAAGATACATTTGGTAACTCTTCATATCTAACATCTATATAATACATGTTCTTGTTATCATCTTTAATTTCTTCTTCAGAAGATATATTATCACTATTAATTTCGGTATAACTAGTAGATTTTTGATTTGAATTTGTTGGCATAAAATTATTCTTTTTAACAGAATATCCCACAAACAAAATTAGTATTAAACAAATAAATAAAGATATAACGATCATAATTTGAACTTTTTTATTATCCATTGTATCCTCCAAATATTATATTATTATCAAAATTATTATACATCAATTTTTTTTACATTGCTATTATTACAACTAATAAATTTATATTCTTTTGTAAATAAAATGAAAATAAAAACTCATAATTTATAATATTCTATATTCCAATTATTTATGATACTTTTATCTATATTTAAATTTCCTGCTCCACTACCTAAATAATGATTTATTTTATTATTACCATGATAATCACTACCACCAGATATTAATAAATTATTTTCCTTTGTAAATTGAACTAAATATTTAGACTGTTCTTCATTAAATGTTGTATAGAAACATTCAATACCATCTAACTTACTTTCATTTATAACTTTTTCTAAAAAAACTTCAGTATCTGCAAACTTATATTGAAAAGGATGAGCAAGTAGAGCAATACCACCACATTTATGTATAATTTCTATTACCTCATCAATACTTGGTTTAAATTCTATAGCATTTAAAAATAACTTACTATCTTTATTTGTTAATCCCTTTCTAAAGAAATCACTAAAATTAGTAAATATATTTTCATCAATTATTTCTAAATTCTCAGGGTACTTTATAATTTCTTCATAGAAGCTTCTTTCAAAAAAATCATTTTCCCTTTGTGGATAATGTAAACAATCATAATTATATTTTAATCCAATTTTATCAATAATGTTAACTAATCTATGAAACAAAGTTTGAACATTTTTAGTTCCAATTTCTTCGTTGTATCTATTTTTTAGCCACATATTAACTTTTCTATAATCAATTCCATAACCTAACACTTCTATTAATCTATTATCAAACTTTGTAGTAAATTCACAACCACATATTATTTTTCCTTTAAATAATTTATTTACATCCATATTTTCCATCTCTAAATATGATTCAACAGAATTATGATCAGTAATTGAAATTATATCTAAATTAATTTTACTAGCTTCTTTTAACATATCTTTAACAGAATAAGTTCCATCTGAATATGTTGTATGACAATGTAAATCTATCATTTTACACCTAATCTATCTTTAACTTTATTCCAATACTTTATACTCATAGGAGCAAGATTTGAAGGAATATCATCTAGTTTAAACCATCCAAATTTTTTAGATTCTTCATCATTAACTCTTAATTTTCCATCTGTCTTAGTAACTTTATATAAAGCAGAAATATCATATAACTTATCCCCATTAGGATATTCTCTATAAGTATCTTTACCAGACATAACTTCTATTAATTCCATATCAATAATATCTAAATTAGTTTCTTCCTTTAATTCTCTTCTTGCTGTTTCTTCGAAACTTTCCCCAAGTTCCATAGCTCCACCAGGAAATCCCCATTGATTAAAATCGCTTCTTAATTGCATTAATATTTCATTATCTTCATTAATTATAAAAAGTACAGTTCCCGCAGTTAATATTGCTTCATGACCAACATGTTCTCTTAAAAATTTTATATAACTCATTTTATTTCCTCCAAGTCTCTAAAACCATTTCTACTCCATAACCATAATGCCGTATGAATATCTATAGGTTTATATTTAGTTCCTTTAAATAATTCATTCCATCTTTCAATTACTATTAATTGAACATCAGATTTATCTAATTCATCATCGTTAATTAAACCTAATCTATGTGTTGCTTTAACAACATGTGTATCGGGAGCAACAGTTAAATCTTCTAAATTAATAAATTCTATATCTGTATATTGCCATAATACAAACATCCAATAATTACATATTTTATTTCCAGATAAATAGGGGAAATCTTTCTTATGTTCTTTTTGTATAAAATCTCTTATTTTATTAACATCATAATTCATTTCTTTAAAAAAAGTTCTAATATCTCCATCAAAGAAATTAACTATTGTTTCACATAGCTTTATCCATATTTCAGTTTGTTTATTTTTCTGTAAAGCAACTTTATACTTAGTTAAAGCCTCTTGAACTTCACTAACATTTCTTTTTAAAACATCTCTAGAATTAAAAATAAACTTAGTTTCTTCATCATGATAAGTTTTATTAGCACTTTCCCATAAAGTATATGAATTTCTTTGATAATTAAGTGCCATTGGTAAAGTAAAATATAAATAATTTTCTAAAGAATCTTTTTCCAAAGCAGGATTTTCATCTTCTGGCATTACTTCACCACCAAGTAATCCCTTTTTCCACATATCATAAAGTATATCTACTTTTTTTAATATTTCTTTCTTTTCCATAAACTATATCTCCTTATAATATTGCCATATTTTTTCATATTGTTTTATTTGTTTTTCCCTACTTATCTGTGCAGCTGGATGATACAAAGGAATTATTACCATTTCATTGACTTTTATAATACCATAATGCTCGATATTTTCACTTAAATTTCTAAAAATATCAAACCCATATACTTTAGATAAAGCAAGTAGGGGATAAAAACCTAAAGTTAATATTATTTTAGGATTAATTATATCTATCTGTCTTTTTAAATAATTAGCACAATTTAAACTACATTCTTTTAGTTTAATATTATCACTTCGATAATTATTACCTTTTCTTGCACACATAATTGCATTAGTTATATATATTTTATTTAAAAAACTATCATCTATATCTAGACCATATTGTCTACCAGATTCTACTAAATATCTAGTTAGCATTTTCTTAGTTAAACTTTTTTCTTCTTCAATAATTCCACTCCAATTATCTATAGTTTCATTATCTTTATACATTTTTTGAAACTTTTTCATTTCATTAAATGGACCCCAGTCTTGTCCAACTATCATTATCTTACTATTAACTCGGTTAAACCAGTCTGTCCACATAGAAGGAACTTCTTCATAAAATCTATCTTTATATATATTGATTAATGAACAATCTTTTCCATTTTTATTTTTTAAATCTAAGCATAAATTACACTGAGACATTTCATTAAACATATTATTTAGTAGCTCTTTCTTCATAAACTATCATCCCTTATTTTAGATTTACACTCACTATATAAAGGACAATCTAAACATTTCTTTTTATTACATAACATAGCCCCAACATGCCATAAATATTGATCAATCATATTAGCATCAACATTATATTTTAAAGAAGTTTCTATCCATAACTTAGATAATTCATAAATCTCTTTATTACTTAATTTTTTCTTATCAATAATTCCACATAAATAACTTATCTCTATATCATGTCTATCTAAAGGAATAATAGGAAGAGAATCTTCATACTTACACATACCAGATTCATAAAATAATCTAAGTAGTAATCCACCTGTCTTCTGTCCATATCCCCCTAAACTAATTATAAATTCATAAAGTTCTATATAACTATTAAAATTAAGTATTCTATCTAATAAATTATCTATTGTAGATAACTTTTCACTTAATTTAATCCATTTTTTAGTAGCTATATTAGGATATCTATGATGTATAGATTCCCTAATTACATTAAGTATATCTAAATTACTTTCCTTTATAACATTTTTAGGATTAAACATCCATTTATAATCTCTATAAGTATTAACTATATTTTCATTATATATTTTAGATTTAACACCATAATTAAGTAAACAAGAATACATAATAAAATAAACCCAATCTTCACTATACAACTTAATATTATTAGGTATAGGTATAACACTACTAGTAGATTCCATATTTTTAAAATATTCTTTTAATTTTAATACACATACTTCAATTTTTTCCATAAATATCACAAATTTATTATACAAAAAAATTGTTAATAACTAAATAGTTACTAACAATTAAGTACTTTCTTTCATACCCATACATAATTTATGACTATCTTTTGCATCTTTTTCTTCATAAGGTGTAAAGTTGAACTTTATTCCAAAACTATCAGCAAATAATCTAGCTCTAATAACATCATCTTGATCTCCAGACATTAAAAGATTATATACAACGCTTAATATAAAATCTCTATGTATTATTCCAGATTGTTCATAAAAGTTTATTTCTTTTTCTAAGTTATTACCTTTTGGTAAAATTTGCATTTGTTTTAGTAAGTCTCTTGCTTCAATCAAATCAAGCCCTTCAAACATTCCATTAATTTTTATTTTTCTAAGATTAGGATTTAAACCAGGCATAGTATGTATACCTTCAGCTTCTACTACAACATTACCGTTAGTATGAAAATGTGGATATTTTTCTTCACTTATTATATATATTAAATCTCTAAATTTAGGTTTATAAATTGAATATATTACAGCATTGTCTATTCCTTCACACATTTTATTAACATCTATTTCTAAAACATTTCCAGATTGTAAAGTTTCACTGCTAAAAGCATTTCTTAAATATGTAACTATATGTTCTATTGCATTTGTATAACATTTTATATCATATTCTTGATTTTCTTTATTGTAAGATAATGGTTTCATAATTTCTCTTGAAAATCTTACATATTCAGAAATATGCTCTAAATAATAAGTTTGTAGTACATTATCTGTAGTAGTTTTCTTCTTAAAAGCCATAATATCACCTCTATATAAATAAATTATAGCATATTATTTTAAATGAATAAAAAAATAAAAACATCTTTCAACATTATCTATATAAAAAAATTTCTTAAAGTATATAATAAATATTATGTAAAATAGAAAAATATCAAGCCAATATAATTGTCTAAGAAAAACATTTATTATATACTTGAATTAAAGTAAAAAGTAGGTGAATAAGATGAAAAAAATGTACAGCTTAATTATAATAATATTAATTCTAATCATATCATCAATCTGTATTCCTTTCAAGAAAACTTATTCCAATAATATAGAAAATTTAGAAAAGCTAAATAGTAACTTAAAATCTGATGTAGCTTATAGTAGAATAGATAAATTGGAAAATAGTTTTGAAATAATGCCTTTGGCAGCTAAATGGCATACAGTGACTTTAATACCAGCCTCTACTAACAGTTACTCTTCTAATATTACTTCTGCAAAAGTCAAAGTGGGAGATAGAGTTGGTTCTGGAAATTACGAAGTTACTTCAATTAACGGAACCACTATTAAAGTTAAAGCCTGGGGAGATCTTTATGGTTCATTTTTTCTTCCTCGTGCTTCAGAATTATGGTATGGATCTATAGAATCAGATTATGTAATCTGGATAGGAGAGGGAAATTCTAACAAAAAAGAAGGAACTGCAGTTTTATTACCACAGTCAAACGCATCTGCATACTATTATTTTAATACATTAAATAGTGTTGAATATAATATATGGGATTTTACATTAAAATACGATGCTAATGGTGGTGTTGGAGCACCAGAAAAACAAAATTATGGCACTTCAAATAAATATGAAAAATCTCACGATTTTGTTATTCCTAAGGATGTGCCAACTCGTGAAGGCTATAAATTTTTGGGATGGTCAGAGTCCGCTACAGCAATGGTACCATCTTATGAGCCAAATAGTAATTATCGCATTTACCAAAGTGGAAGTGGCTATAATGGTGGCTCAACTACAAAAACACTATATGCTGTGTGGAATAAAATACCAGAAAAAGTTACTTTAACTTATATTGACAGAGGAGTGCAAATTGGTGAAATAGAAATTTACGATAAAGGCACCAATATCACAATAAAATCTTATAATAATCAAGAATTATTTTTAGGATGGTCAACAAACAAAGATTCTCAAATTGCTGACTGGAAACCTGGGGATACAATGAGAATAAATCAAAATACAATTCTTTATGCAGTATGGGAAGAACGTACTTTATCGGAATTTGATTACATTGTTGAATGGTATGATGCAAAAACTAATCAACAAATAAAACTTTCAGAAGTAAGATATGCGTTAATAGATGAAGTTGTTTCAGCAACAGAGAAAGATAAAATAATTGAAGGATATATATTTGATGAAAAAAACGAAAAAAATAAATTAAGTAGTACATTAACTGATTCAAATACTATTTTAAAGCTATATTTTTATAAAATTAATGAAGATGGAGAACCAGAAGAACCTGAGGACACTAAAGTGCCTGATGACAAACCAAATTCAAATGATCAAAACAATAATGAAAATATTCCTCATGAAGAAAATCCAGTAACTGGAGATAACTTAACTTTATTAATTATTACCTTCATAACAGGATTTGTTAGTTTAATAGCATTAAAGAAAAAATATGGTCATTTAAAATAAATATAAAGTCATAAAATATGACTTTTTTCTTTTCAATAAATTTATATTTCTTGAAGTTTTCCTAACTATAATTTATACTATATTTATAGTAAAGTAGTGTGATATATATGAAAAAGATAAACTTATTAATATTAATAATGACTTCCATAATATTTCCACAAATAGTTTCAGCAGAATCAAGTTATAAAATTAATAATTATGAATTAGAAATAACTCTAAATAATAAAAATTATGAATACAAAGAGAATGTCGATGTAAGCTTTGATAATCCTAATATCTCTTTAAGGAAAGAACTTCCATATACTATAAAAGATTTAGACATAAATATTAACTATTATTTAGAAACTAACTATAATAAGACAATCGAAATAAAAAGTGGTTTAAGCGCAAAAAAGAATTTTGAACTTACTTATTCAGATAAACCACTATCTCCTAAAAAAGACGTATATATATTTGAATTATCAAATACCTATAATAACATTTTAAATAATATAACATTGACTATAAATGTTCCAAACTCATTTAATGAACATAATCTTAGTTTTTATTTAAATAATGATAAATTGGATAACATTGATTATAAAATAAATGAAAATACCCTCACTATAGAATATCCTTCTTTAAAAGAAAAAGAAATTTTAAAAGTAGAGTTAGACTATGGTAAATTGTATCTTAATAATCTCACTCTTACTTCTATTATAGTTTCAATAGTCTTATCAATAATAAGTTATATCTTATGGTATTTATATGGTAAAGATCTTAGACTACCTATCAAAAAAACATCTAAATTTTCTTCTAAATTAACTCCATTAGATATATCTTTAATAAATAATGGTAAAGTTATCGAAGATGATTTATTTTACTTACTATTATCTTTAGCTAACAAAGGATATATAAATATAGTTGAAGATGGAACTAATAATTTTACTCTTATAAGGAATAAAGACTATGATGGCAAAAATTATAAAGAAACATATTTTATAAAATCATTATTTAGGAAAAGTGAATCTGTTACTTTAGCAGAATATATGAATATAGTTTCAGAAAAGAAAAAAACATCTACTCCAAAAAAACTAGAAAAAGAAATTTCAAGTAATGATTTGTATCGCAGATTTCACATTGCTAGTAAAAACATTTTGTCTATAATTAATACTAATGAAGAAAAAGATAAGTATTTTGAACCAAAACCTGACCAGCTAAAAATATTATTAGTCCTTGCTATAACTATAATTTTAGTTATTGTAACATCATTACCATTTATAGAGATTAAGAAACTATATTTACTACCATTAGGAGTAATTTTCAGTATTACAACATTGTTCATTTTAATGAGTCTTATAGAAAATATCGATATAAAAAAGAAAAAAACAAAATTAATATCATTAGCAATATTATCAGTATTAGCAATATTAATACTACTAATGCCTTCTTTTAGAAGAAATAGAATATATTTAATAGCGTACTTAATTAGTTGTATTAGTGTATTATTTATTTTAATTCTATATAAATATATGCCTAAAAGAACTTTATATGGAACAAAGCAATATGTAAATATTGAAGGTTTTAAGTTATTTATCCAAGAACTAAGTAATAAAGAACTAGACCCTTTATTAGAACTTAATCCAAATTATTTATATGATATTTTACCATATGCATATATGTTAGAAGTACATGAAAACGTTTTAAAAAAATTAAAAGAATATAATATAAAAGAGCCTTCGTGGTATACAATAAAAGATAAATTTACTTTTCAAAAATTACATAATTCAATTAATAGATTAAAAGCATTTTTAGAAAATAGAGATGAAGAATAAAAGACTAACAATAGTCTTTTTTTTCATATGTAAATAATCTTTATGATATAATAATCATAATAGGAAGTGTGTCTATGAATTTTTTATTAATTGTTTTTATTATTATTTTATTGTCAGATAATTCTAAGTTAAAAAAAGAAATTGAAATACTAAAAAGAAATTCTCAATCTCAAAATATGAATTTTATAAATAATCAGTCCAATTATAATGAATCAATGCAAAATCAAGTAGGTAATAGCATAAATATTATTCCTCCTACAGAGCAAACTAATAATATTCAAGCAACTAATTCAAATGTAGTAAAAAATAATTTTCAAAACAAAAAAAATCCTTCTGCATTATTTATTGCAGGAGCCATACTAATTGTTTTAGCAGCAATCGTATTTTTAGCATCATCATGGCTATTCTTATCTTCTATAGGAAAAGTATTTATCTTATTAATTGTCCAACTATTATTTACATTTTTATCTAAAATATGTTTAGAAAAATTTTCTTTAGAAAAAACTTCTAAAGTATTTAAATACTTATCCCTTATATTTATACCTATTATATTAATATCTCTTTCCTTTTTTGAACTAGTTGGATACTATTTTAGCCCTTATAGTGAAGGCTTCTTATTATATTGTAGTATAACATTTTTAATTACTTCAATAATTTATAAATTAATATCACATAAAAAAACAGATTTATTTTTAAGCAGAACAAGTGTCATATTAGAAATTATATGTTTAACATTCTTTATAAATTATTTAAATTGTACTTTTGAAACATATTTATTCTTAATGACTATATATAACATTATTATATATATTTTATTACAAGGAAATTATCTAGATAATAAAACTTATAAAATAATTAATATTATTTTAACTTATACATTATTAATTATTTCAATATATTTAAGTTATTTAGATAAATCACTTATAGCATCTACAAATATTGTACTATTTTCTTTATTACATTTATATAAATTTATTAAATCAAATAATATATCTGAGGAGAAAACAAATCTTACTTTTTGTACATTATGTTACATATTATCACTAAATATAATAAACATTTTAACAGATTCATTTACACCTTTATATATACTAATTGGATTATTACCATTATTTATATTCTCTTATTATTTAAAAGAAAAAGATCTAAAAGATATAATAATTAATATTGTAACTGTACTAGCTTCCTTAATAATTGTTCAAGTAATATTTACTCCTGACAAAACAATTCTATTTATTTTATCATTTATATTGTCAGCCATTATTTATATTATTTCATTTTTACTTACTAAGAATAAAATATTTAAATATCTAAGTTATTTCAATTTATCTTTGATATTATTTTCAATATGTTATGTAAATGAAATTAATGAAGTATCAAAGTATGTTCCATTATTAGTAGCTCTTATTATTTACGGATTAGAAAAACTTTATCCTAAACTAAGAGATAACTCTTCAATTAAATTAATATTAATAATATTATCATTAGAATCACTATTATTAATTAATTCATACACTGTATTAATTCCATTAATTTTTACATTACTTTTAATTAAATTAGAAAAAGAAAATGATAATTTCTTATTTTTACCTATATTAACAAGTTTTTCTATATTATTTTTCGAAGATAATTTCTTACCACAAATATACAGTTTTATAACAATTATTACTTTAACAATTTTTTCAATATATAAAAAGAAAATTAATTTATTTAGTATTCTATCATTTATTTCAATTATATTAAGTACTATAGCATTCACTTATAATATAAGTATTTTATTTATAATTCTATTAATATGGGGATTTAATCATATATACTTTAATAAATCTGAAAAAAATACTATTTATAAAATAATATGTCTTTTAAGTACATTAGGATTATATATAAAATTACTTATTTATTTAGATATAGACTTATCTTCAATGTATGCTTTAGGTTGTTATTCTAGTTTAATTATTCTTACTAGATTTATAATTAGTGATAAGTTCGTTGATAATAAATTTATTGAATATTATTTCTTTGCAGTTATAACATTTATCGCTTTATTTAATGTTTATAATTTTGTAGATGGATTATTATTAACTATATTTATTTTTATGATTTCATTGATAAGCTATTCTTTAAAATATGATTCTTACTTAAAAGTATCAATTGTTTTTATAATTATTAATATTTTAGCTCTATCTTCCAAGTATTGGTTCAAAATACCATGGTATATTTATATTTTGTTAATTGGAATTTCATTCTTGACTTTAGCAATACATGAAGAGAAAAAGAAGAGTAAAGATAATAAAGTATCAAAAAAATAACATAGTCAACTCTATGTTATTTTTTCTAAAACCTACTATACAAATTTGACAAACTTAAGTATAATAATATATAGGGTAGAAAGATATGGAGGTACATCTATGAACATAGTTATTCCAAAACCTGTTAATGAAGTATTAAATGTAATTAATGAAAATGGCTATGAAGCATATATTATAGGTGGAGCAGTAAGAAACTGGGTAATGGGATTAAAACCTTCCAACTATGATATAAGCACTAATGGTGAACTTTCCTCTGTAAAAGATTCTCTAAAAGCCTACAATACTTTTTATTGTGGTGAAAATAATACTCGATTGGGTGTAGTTAATGCTAAATTCCCAATGGAAATATCTAGATATCGTACTAGAGAAAATACTTTGGAAGATGACTTAGCATCTCGTGACTTCACAATGAATGCATTAGCTTATTCAGATGAAGATGGACTTATTGACTACAGTACAGGTGTTCAAGACATTAAAAACAAGATAATAAGATTAAATGGTGAAGATGACGAAGTTTTTCAAGATGATCCATTACGTATACTAAGAGCAATACGTTTATCTGCTGAATATGGAATGAAGATAGATCTTGAAACACAAAATTATATGAACGAAGACCGAGATTTATTACATGATGTTGCACCTGAGAGAGTAAGAGATGAACTTTCAAAACTTTTAGTAGTACCACGTTGTGAGTTTTATTTGAAAAAATATTTTGAAATAATTTTAGAAGTTTTACCAGAGTTGTCTTTATTAGAAAACTTTAATCAAAATGATCCACATCATATATATGATGCGTTAGAGCATACTTTTGTATCTTTAAAATCAATCGAACCAAGATTAGATTTACGTTTAGCAATGTTATTCCATGATATTTCAAAACCATTTACTTATTCTAAAAATAGTGATGGTACAGCTTATTATAAAGATCATGCCAAAAAAAGTTCTGATATGGCTAGAGATATTATGAATCGCTTAAAATTTAATAAGAAAACAATTCAAAAAGTAACAAAGTTAATTGAATATCATGATTATGATATTCCAGAAAATGACACTAAAGTAAAACAATTCTTAACTAAGTTTGGTACTGATGATATAGAAGACTTGTTTAAAATAAAAAAAGCAAATCACTATGCTAAAAATCCAGCATATACAACAGAACTATCTAAAATAGAAAGTGATTATGAACGTTTGAAAAAAGCTACTAGAAAAACTTCATTTATTAAAAGAAATGAAATTAGAATAAATGGAAAAGACTTAATTAATTTAGGAGTAGAACAAGAACAAGTAGGAGAAATTTTAAATAGAATATATACTGATATCTTATCTGGTAAAATAAAAAATAATCGTGAAAAATTAATTGATTATACAATAAATAATATCTTACCGAAAGGATATGATGAAGAATTATTTAAAAATGTTATATAAAAGTGCTGAAGCACTTTTTGATATTAATTAGAACATTATGGTTGAAGAAGGAAGTAAAAAAATGAAAAAAATATTTTTAGCATTTATTTTATTAATTGTTACAATAGGTGTAGTAGAAGCAAAAGAAGATATATTTATATATGATTGGGAAAAAGCACAAAAAAGTACCGTTGAAGAAAGTGACATTCCATTTAATACTACGATAGCATTTAAAAATGGTTACATTAATGTCGATGTATATGGAAATAGCTATCCTAAAACAGCAATAAGCTATTATGATTATAAAGGAGAAAATATTTCTCAAAAAATAATAAAAAACTCTATAATCTTTGACATTATAAGTGATGAAGAATATTTATATGCGATTGAATATAATATAAAAGACTATATTATTAGTATCGTTAAATTTGATGAAAAGTTAAATGAAGTTAAAAGATATGATTTTGATGAAGAAACATCTGATAAATTATATATTGACAATCTAGAATATAAAATAAGAGGTATTTCAATTATTTCTAAAGAAAATAATGAAATAACTATTCCAACTATTTCTGGCAATGAGAATCTATTGTATCATTTTGATAAAGATTTAGAATCTTATAAAGAATCTACAGGAACAGAAAAAAGGATGGAAAAATATTATCCAAAAATGTATAAAGCTATGATGCTTATAGAAGAAATAGAATCAGATTATGAAAGATTTATTTCGTTTGATATTAACACTAAAGATGAAAAAGTTTTTGGTGGCTATGCAAGCGATTGCTCATTAGCTCCTAACTCTTTAAATTTGCTTCATGAACGTTTATCTTATTGCCCATCATATGGATATATTGAAGTATATGATGAAAATAATAAATTGTTATGGGCAGAAGAATATGAAGAATATGATACCATAATTAATACTAAGTTTGTTGATCAATATATTGTTGCTATTGGAATAAAATATACTGATATTTGCCCAAGAAGTACATATGGTAGTTGTGAAAAGATAACATCTGATATTTTGATTTTTGATGAATATGGCAATTTAGTACAAAAGATATCTGGAAATGAAGATAAATATATTCTTATCTCACCATCAGAATCAGGCTTTGCCGTTAACAAAACTTCTGGATATTGTTCTATAGAAAAGGCTGCTGATTTGATCGAAGACGATTATAGCGATTGTGAAATAACTTTAGAAACTTACTATCTTCCAAGAAAAATAGAAACTAAAATAACAGGAAAAGGATCTATAGATATTGTAAGTGTTGCTCATGCAGGAGAAGAAATAACATACGAAATAAAACCAGAAAATAACTATTTTTTAGAAAGCGTTAAAATAACAGACAAAAATGGTAATGAAGTCATAGTAACTGATAATAAATTTACAATGCCCCAAAGTGATGCCTTAATAGAAGTAGTTTTTTCAATATCAATAAAGAATCCTGAAACCAAGGATATTGCAATTATTACAGCTGTATTAGCTTTAGCAATAGGTCTAGGAATGTTAATTATTAATTATAAAAAATTAAAATTTTTAAGCTAATAAAAAAAGGAAATATCAATTTCCTTTTTTTATGCAACAATAAAAAACAGATTCTAATGTTTTTTAATAATTAATTACTTTCTTCTAAATCTTTATTGTTTGTACTATTTTCATCTTCTTTAACTTTTAGAGTACCATTATAATCATCACTAAGATTTCCATCTTTATCTTCACTTACAATTATTTTTTTCTTATCTTTATTTATAAAAGTATATTGATATAGTAAGTCTTTATTATCAGTACATTTTTTTAGCCATAATGAGTTACAATCTGCTATATCTTCATAAACAAATTCAGTGTATCTTATTGCAACCCAGTCTTTTTTATTAATTTCATATTTTTCTAAAAGATAATCTCTGGCTTCGGTTGCATTAGACTCTACATAAGTTAAATATCCAGCAATAAATAAAATAGCTAACAATACAATAATAATTAATAATAGTATTAATTTCTTTATAAGTTTTATTTTAATCACTCCTTCATATAATTATTTATTATACCTAAATTATATCATATAATATACATAATTTAGCAATAAGTGGTATAATAAAAACAAGGAGGATTTGTTATGATAAGAAAATTTATATCAGAATTTGTAGGTACAATGTTACTTGTGATATTTGGTTGTGGAGCAGCTGTAGCAGCAAATCAATATGTTACTAGCATATATAATATTGCATTACCATTCACAATGTTATTAATCGCATTTGCATTTGGACTTATTTTAATGGCACTTGTATATACAATTGGAAAAGTATCAGGATGTCATGTTAATCCAGCTGTGTCAATAGCTGCATTAATTGACGGAAGAATTACTATATTTGAATGTGTATATTATGTATGTGCTCAAGTATTAGGAGGTATTACTGGTGCTGCTGCATTAGCATGGGTTTTTGGAGCTACAACAGCTTTAGGAGCTAATGGTTATGAAACTTTAAGTGCATTACCTAAAGTTACTACTATGCCAGTTGCATTAGTTGTTGAAGCAATTTTAACATTTGTATTTGTTTTAGTTGTTTTATCATCTACTAAAAAAGAAAATTGCAATTCAGGTATTGTTATCGGGCTAACTTTAACTTTAGTTCATATTATGGGTATTCCTTTTACAGGAACAAGCGTTAACCCTGCAAGAAGCATAGGTCCAGCTCTATTAACTGGTGGTGTTGCTCTTGAACAATTATGGGTATTTATTGTTGCACCATTAGTTGGTGGCATTTTAGCAGCTTTATTCTACAGATTCGTAATTGAAGAACCAACTTCAAAAAAAGCACGTGTTGAAACAATTAAAGAAAAAGATACTGATGAAGAAAAAGTTGAAGTTGAAGAAAAAACAAAGAAAACTGTAAGAAAAACAAAAAAAGCGTAAAAAAATAGATTGAAATTATCAATCTATTTTTTTTAATCTATTTCGATGACTTTTCTTGTTTCAACTTTTTCTTTTTTAGGAACAGTAATTTTTAAAATACCATTAATAAATTCAGCTTTAATAGATTCTTCATCTATATCAGCAAAGTTGAATGTTCTACTTACTTTACCGTAGACTCTTTCACGTCTTATATATTTTTTTCCTTCATCTTCATCATTATTTTCTGTTTCTTTTTCTGCTACAATAGTTAAGACATTATTATCGCATTCAATTTTTATATCTTTCTTATCGTAACCTGGAATATCCATTTCGATGTTATAATTTCCATCTTTTTCATAAACATCACATTTCATCATTTCATTTGTTCTTGGAACTCTCCCAAATTCATCAAATATGTCATCTAAATAAAAACTTCTTGGAATTAAACTCATCTTAATTTCCTTCTTTCTATATACTAATCATACTACTATAATTAGCACTTGTCAATAAAGAGTGCTAATTAATTATATTTATTTAGTATTATTTTATGTCTTTTTTACATATCTATACATTTTTTTGCTATAATACGATAGAAAGTTGGCGATAATTATGTGGAAAATAGGTAATGTTGAAATAAAAAATCAAATTGTACTTGCGCCTATGGCAGGAATTTCAAATACTTCTTACCGTAAAATCATTAAAGAAATGGGTGCAGGACTTATATATGCAGAAATGGTTAGTGATAAGGCTATCATGTATTCCAACGAGAAAACTTTTGATTTACTTAAAATGAGTGAAGAAGAAAGACCTATATCACAACAAATATTTGGAAGTGATATTGAATCATTTGTTGCAGCAGCTAAAATAATAGAAGAAAGAATGCATCCAGACATTATTGATATCAATATGGGTTGTCCAGTGCCTAAGGTAGCAATACGTGCTCAAGCAGGAAGTGCTTTACTAAAAAGCCCAGATAAAATTTATGAAATAGTTAAAGCTGTTGTTGAAGCAGTATCAATTCCTGTAACTGTAAAAATTAGAAGTGGTTGGGATGAAAAAAATATAAACGCTGTAGAGGTAGCAAAAAAATGTGAGAGTGCAGGAGCTAGTGCTATTGCTGTTCATGCTAGAACACGTTCTCAAGGTTATAGTGGAAAAGCAGATTGGAGTATAATAAAAAAAGTTAAAGAAGCGGTATCAATTCCTGTAATTGGCAATGGTGATGTTACTACACCTTTTTTAGCCAAGAAAATGCTAGAGGAAACAGGATGTGATGCAGTAATGATAGGTAGGGGAGTTTTAGGAAACCCATGGCTTATTAAAGAATGCGTCTCGTATTTAGAAAATAATCAAATATTAGAACCAGTTTCATTCATTGAAAAAGTAAACATGATGAAAAGACATTATAAATTATTATTAGAAGATAAAAATGAAAAAGCAGCTTTACTAGAAATAAGAAGTTTTATAATTTGGTATTTAAAAGGAATGCCTAAAAGTAAAGAAATAAAAAATCAGATATGTCAAAGTAAAACAAGTGAAGAGATGTTTAATATCATTGAAGAATATCGTGAATTTTTACTCAACTATAAAGAAGAATAGGTGATTATTATGATTGCAAAAGAATTTAAAATATCATTAATTAATAATACAATTATTCTTGAAAAGAATAATAAAAAAATAGCTATAAATAAAGCCCCAGACAATGATATTTGGTTTGAATCAAACGATGATAAAATATCTTTTGAATTACGTTATTCAAGCCTAGAATCAAATGAATGGCAAACATTTGATATATTTAACAATCTTATGAAATCTATAATAGGAAGATTTTATTTATCAGGAGATAATGAAAAAGAATTTTCAACATTACCTTGCGATTTTATTAATATAGAAACAAAAACAATAACATGGCATTCAGATTCTGGAACAGATAATGTATTACAACTTCAATACCTTGAAGATATAATAAAAATAACAATTACAAAAGCACCAAAAGAAAATGCATATAATAGAGTAAGAATAAGAACAGATGGTTCAAATTATGATAGATATCATCAAGAATTTACAAAGTTCTATAACGAACTACTTATATTCGCCTTTAAAATAACAGAACGCGAAAAAAGACAAGAACTTCACCCTAAGACGCCACCTATACAACAAGAGGCTCCTAAACATTCTTTATTAAAAATATTTTCACACAAAAAGCAATAATTTATTTTATTGCTTTTTTACTTTACTAAGTAACATTTTTTCGTACTTTTCAACATTTTTACATAGCTTTATTTCATATTTATTTAATATATCAAAAATACTATAGTCAGAAGCATTAAGTATAATATCTTCCAAAATATTTAAAGCTAATTGTTTATCTTTTTCAATATAAATAAAATATAATTCAATAGCTATTAATTGCGGAATTAAATAATAAAAATCTTGCATAATGGTATTTTCTGCTAAAAACTCTATACACTCTTTAGAATATCCTTCTTCTTCTAACAACTTAAATAAATCATCCTGATTAAGATTTTGATTATTAAAAATAATTTCTAACATATCCATTTTATCGATTACTATACTAGCTTGTTCTTTTATTATATAATGTAAACTAAGTTTTCTTTGATAACTATCTTGAATGAATCCATACTTATGAGCAACATAGTCTCCTGCAATCATTTCCATAAAGATAGCTGAAACCTCTCTAATAAGAGTATTTTCATAAAAGAGTTCATTTTTAAATGAATCTATGGCATGCTCAATTTCATGAGTTAAAATCATTATCTTTGTAAAATCTTTATTATCAGGAATAAACAGAAAAGCATCACCAGTAGATTTTAAATATACCATTTCACCATCAGTATTTGAACAAGGATTAATAAACTCTAAATGGTCACTAGCTTCTTCTTCAAATTCAGAAAATCCAGAATGAAAGAATTTTCCTTGTTCTTCAAAAAATGATTTAACTATAGAAAAAGTTTTATCATTACTTAAAGTTGCTTTAGTATATTTTGTGCAAAAATCAAGCTCTTCTAAGCTATATCCCGAAATAACGAATTTTTCAATTAAAGAATAAAAAGTTCTGTAATATTTATAACTATTTAAGTCATCCGATAAAAGTTCCATTAAATCAACATTTTCATTACTCGAAAAGTTATTATTACATCGCTCAATTACCTTTTCCAATCTATATGAATCTAACAAAGCATCTTCATCTGAACTATATTTTCTCAAATTATTAAGAATTTCTTTTAAGTAGGCTCTATCTATGCTGAAGTTTTTTTCCATATCCTAAATCGCCTTCTTCTTTCAATAATAATTCATAATAATTTTTTACATTTTCTCCAGGATTAATTCCTAAACTTTTTATATTCAATAAATATCCTTTATTATCAAAATTTTTTAACATAATAATCTTATGCAATAAGTCTAGCGCTTTCTCTTGATCTTTAATATAAATCATATATAATTCAATTGCTACTAAATATGATATAACATAATGCATATATTCTTGAATTCGTGAATACATAGCATCAAACGTTAAATCTTTATCATATCCAATCTCTTGCTTATAAAATTTAGAAATTGTTCTTCTGTTTCTTAAATCTTTTTTAGATAATTGTTTATATGCATCTATTTTAGAACAAATTATATCTGCAGAATATAAATGATCTTTAAATGTTGCAATTTTAGTCTTTACCCCATCTTTTTGAACACCAACTAATTTTGAAGCATAATCAGTACCAATCATTTCGAAAAATAAAGAATCAACTTCTATCAAACAATATTTGTTCCAATCCCACATAATATCTTGATTTAATTTACAAGTAATTCCATGTGAAGATTCATGTATAAGTGAAATATAATCTTGAACATTATTTGATTTTATGCAATCTATAAAAACTTCCGTAGTCCTATAAACAGAATATGTATTGCCACCATATTTTTCATCTTGACTAGGTTTTCTAAATAATAATCTATTTCTAAAATTATCAGCTAATGAATCATAAGTAGATGAAAAAATTCCTTTATATTGATGATAAAAATCTGTAGTAAGAGTAACAATTCCGTCTTGAGAAGTTTTAACTACCTGTAAATCATCTTGAAGTGCAACATCAGTTCCATCCATCATATCTCTGAACCTTCTTATAAAAGGAAAATAACTAGAATATAATCTGATTTTGCCTAAATCATCATTAACAACATCAAAATGATTATTCTTTTGAATAAATGGGAGTGCTTGAATAGAAGATGAAGGTTGAGTCATATAATTATAATTATCAATTATATCTAATATATTATTTACAACTGATTCATATTCTAACTGTAAATTAACATCAGTACACACTCTTGCTTTTTTCTCATATAATTTTTGTAATTTTTTTAAGTCGTCTAAATTCCAATTATACATGTATACCACCTGACCTTTTTAAATTTAACGTAAACTTGTCAAGTAGTTCACTTGTTTCTTCTTCTAAATGACTACCTAAATTTAGTTTACTACCAACAAAAGCATGTAAATCTTCATTGTAAGGTACTTTCATAATCTCTTCAAATATTTTAAGAGCTTTATTCTTATCCCTTTTATATAAGTTTAATAACTCAATTGCGACTAAATAACTTATTATGTAGTCACCTTCATCAGAAATATATGTATCTAAAGCGTCATCTACCATTTCTTGATCAAAATCATAATACTCTTCAGCTTCATCAAAAAAAGTTTCATCAACGTTAAAGTTGTGTTCTCTCCACAAATTTATAAAAGGTGCATGTAAAGATAAATTTATTGAACTTCCCATTAATCCAGTTAAAGTTACAAAATCCTCAAAGCAAACATGAGCTTTATCAAAATTTCCAATATTTTCGTATCTTGAAACCATCTCAGGAAACATAGAAGCAACTTCTGTATACATAAGATTTGGAGTTAAATAAATTGCTTTAGGGTTTATCATAGCAGAAATAATGTGCCCATATTCATGAATAATGTTATACAACTTAGAAATATCATCAGTTCTAGTTATATTTAAAAAATATCTTTTAATAATATCAAAATATACTGAATCAGCTTCTCGTTCTCCACCTAAAGACTTAACAAACCTAATTGAATTTTTTCTTTGTTTAAATGCCTGACTAAATACAGGATATAAATTAGGCGCAAATTTTTTATAAAAATCATCAGTTAATGACAAAGCTCTATCATTACTAATTCTTGCGCCTGTTAAAACTCCATAGCTTTGTTCTAATCCTAACTTTTTTTCTAAGGCATCATCAATTAAATCAACTCTATCTCTAAAAGTAGATGTTATATTATAAAATAAAGATATTAAAGAATAATAAGAACTATAAGAATCTAACTCCTGAGCCATAACAGCCAATCTTCCATTATAATCTACTTCTTCAACTAATCTTTTTCCCTTTTCTTCTTCTATATAGTCATTTAAAGAATCTAATATAACATCTATATAACTTTTTTTATCAATACTAGTTTCATTCTCCTTGATTACTAGTAATTTTTTTCTTGCTTCTTTGATATTTTTAATACTCCAATTATATAACATTAATAATCCCCCTTAATTAGTGAATTATGATAACATATATGTAAAGAAAATACAATTTCTGTCCAAAAAATATATTGACTTCATATATTAAAAAGTATATACTTAATATAGTAAGGAGGTATACAGGAGATACTCAATAAAACTTTAAAAATATATCTAGGGCATAAACTTGAAATACAGTGAAAATATAAAGAAATTTATATTTCGTTTGTGAAAGATTATATATAATAAGAGTTTTATTAAATTATATTTATAGTCCGCAAAACTATAAAATAAAAAAGGTTTATTACCGCAAATAATAAATCTTATAAACTTGTAACATGTGTACTTTGCAATACATTTGTATATTAACGATAGCTCGTTAAGCCAACAAGTTATTCCAGCATATAAAATATGACTGAAGAGGACATATTGTGTTACCGTATGTTCTAGTATCTACTGTTAATCATTGAATGGAACCTATTCATCACCATTTAATCATTATTTAAGAAATTAAAGTATCTAATTACCATGATGGTATTGTTAATAGTTAGCATTTTCTATTTGCCAATAAGGATAATAATATTATTGTGAATCGATGAATTGCTTTCGTACTAGTACAGACTTTACTAATAATAAAGTCGCAGGTATGTTATGCATTTTAGTACATTTTTGTTAATATATAAGATGAACAACTTAGTGGAATTAGGATGATGTTTTGAAAAATAAAATAGCATTCTTTGGGAAATTGAGTTGGAATTGTTATATAAAGACAATCTGGCCGCGTTTAAAAATTGGAGAGTCTTAAACTTGTCTTGCAAGGGAAATCAAGCAATCCAAACGTTGAGCGTAAACCCTATTGGTTAGCTGCCGATGGGAAAGACGCAATATGCTATATCGTGTGCGCGTATATAAATAAAATTTAGCGATGAATTGGAGAACTCTTATACAAGAGTATAGTTAAACGTGAATGTGTAATTACTTGAATAAGTGAGTTAAATCACTATATTTATGAAACTATCAAAATAGTATTTTAATTCATTCTACTGTACAAAAAGTTAATTTTAAAACGTATAAATGCAAAAAAGAAGAACGATTAATGTTCTTTTTTTCTTGCTTAAAAATATAAAAAAGGCTTGCTTTAGTATGTAAATAAGTATAAAATTATAATAGGAAAAGAATAGCAAAAAAAGAGTAAAGAGGATGTGTTTAAATGAAAGCAAATGTTGGGTCTAGTATATTAAAAGATAGCTTTGAAGCAGGTGTAGAGATTGTTAGAAATTCAACAAAAGGGCTAAAAATACCAAAAGTAGGTTTTTTATTTACATCAACCAAATATGAACAAGTAGAGGTGTTAAAAGGTATCAAATCAGTTGAGCCAAACTTGAAAGTTATAGGATGCACTTCTTCAGGAGCAATTATGACTCCAGATGGAATAATTTCAAATGATGATGGATATGCTGGTATGCTAGTAATTGAAGATAATGAACTAATAGTAGGTGTTGCTTCATTACCTCGTGGAAATGATCCTCGTTTAACTGGTCGTCGTGTTGCTAAAATGGCTATGGATAATGCTGGAAAAAAACATTCACCAGTAGCTTTCGCTATGTTTGCAACTCCAGGAGAAGAAGAATATTATTTAAAGGGAATACAAGATGTTTTAGGCGAAGTACCAATGTTTGGTGGTACTGCTTCTGACGATAATATAGTAGGAGAATGGAAAGTTTTTAGTGATGAAGAAAGTCATGAAGATGGTGTTGCAATAGCCTTAATTTATACAAACAAGGAAATCAAAACTATTTTTGATGGCAAATATACTGAAACAGAAAACATGGGAATTATTACAAAAGTAGATGATGGACGCACAATCGTTGAAATAGATAATAAGCCTGCCTTAAAGAAATATGCTGAATGGATTGGACAAAATGCGGATGATCTTATAGGTGACAAATTATGGGAGATATCAACTTTAAAACCTTTAGCAATAAAAAGTCTTCAAGGAGATGTACTTGCAATTCGTCAGCCTATAACAGGAAATGAAGATTATACATTTGAAGTAAATACAATCGTAGCTGAAAAAACTGCAATAATTCAAATGGAAAATGATCAAGACGGTCTTATAGGCGGAGCTGTAGAAGCTATAAGAGAATTGGATGAAGAATCGAATATTGGCGCAATGATATTAGTACATTCTGGGTTTAGAAAAATGAATATCGATGAAAGAATAGATGAAGATTTCGTTGCAATAAAAAATGCAGTAGGAGACTTACCATTTATAGTTCTGTTCTCTTTTAATGAGTATGGTCAGATGAATCATTCTGGAGCAACAATTGGAGCATTATCATTATCTTTTACAGGATTTAGTGAAAGATAATTTCTAGCTATAAATTTATCATATAAAAGCAATAAATATAATAACAAAAAGATATAACAAAAAGCTTAAAAAAGCTTGACTTTTGTATATCTTTTTATTTTGCAAAAAAGTCAAAAAAACAGAAAAATGAAAAAATGTAAATTTTCTGAAAAACGAAATTTTGCAAAAAGTAAATTCTTTGTAAATCGAACACTACAATTTTAAAAAAACTCATTTTTTGCCTAATATTAGGCAAAAAATAACATAGACCATTTTAGTTAATATCAAAAATAAAAAATCAAAAAGTCCTAAAAAACGGCAAAAATGAAAAAATGAAAAAAATCAAAAAATCAATTTTTTCACTTTTTTTCAAAAAATTAATCTTTCAATTTTCATACATAGGAATTATAATGTAATTAGGAAAAGGTAGAAGGAGAGTTTTTAAACTATGGCAAAAGAAAAAGAAGAACTTTTTACTAATCTTCAAGTAGTAAAAAGAAATGGCAAAAAGGTCGACTTTAATGAGACAAAAATCGCTATAGCTATCAAAAAGGGTTTTGATGATGTAATTGAATCATCTAAAGACGATGAAGATGGAGTAGCAAAATATACTGAGAAAGACATGCAACGTGTATTTCATGACGTTTTAGACAGAATAGAAAAAGACTATAAAGACAAAGATAAAATTAAAATTGAGGAAATTCAAGATTTAATTGAAAAATCTTTAAAAGCAAAAAAATATGAAGATGTGTATGAAGCCTTCACTAATTATAGAGAAAGAAGAGCTCAATCAAGAGCGGCTTTCACAGAAGACAAAAGATCTCATAAATTTTTAAAAACTTTAGAAGGTCTAGCACTTAAAAGTGCATCAGAAGATGATACAAAAAGAGAAAATGGTAATATTGATGGAAATTCAGCCATGGGTACAATGTTACAATTTGGTTCAAATGTATCTAAAGAATTCTCAAAAACATATTTAATGAAAAAGAAATTTGCTGATGCTCATGATGAAGGAGATATTCATATTCATGATATGGACTTCGAAGCAATGGGAACAACTACTTGCTTACAAATAGATTTAGAAAAATTATTCAAAGGTGGTTTCTCAACAGGACATGGTTATTTAAGAGAACCAAATGATATAATGAGTTATTCAGCACTTGCTGCTATCGCAATTCAATCAAATCAAAATGATCAACATGGTGGACAATCAATTCCATTATTTGATTATTACTTAGCTCCTGGAGTTATAAAAACTTATAAAAAACAATTAAAAATGACTATCCAAGATTTACTTGATTATTCAGATTTTGGTTCATTTATTAATATGAAAACTGTTGAAGGTGAAATAGCTAAACTAACAACTATTGAAAACGAAGTAGAAATATTTGAAAAATTCTATAAAGAAAATGCATCTTTAAAAAGATTATTCCAAATGGCTCTTGATAAAGCTGTTTCAAAAACTGATAGAATAACATTCCAAGCTATGGAAGCATTTATTCATAATTTAAATACAATGCATTCAAGAGCAGGAGCACAAGTACCATTCTCAAGTGTTAACTTTGGTACTGATACTTCAGCAGAAGGACGTATGATAGTTAAGAATTATCTACTAGCTGTTGATGCTGGATTAGGACATAGTGAAACACCTATATTCCCAATCTCAATCTTTAAAGTAAAAGAAGGAGTAAATTATAATCCAGAAGATCCAAACTATGATTTATTTAAATTATCTTGTCAAGTTTCAGCTAAACGTTTATTCCCTAACTTTGAATTCATAGATGCTCCATTCAATTTACAATATTATGTTCCTGGTCGCCCAGAAACAGAAGTTGCTACAATGGGATGCCGTACAAGAGTTATGGGTAATGTAGTAGACCCTGAAAAAGCAATCTCACCAAGACGTGGAAACTTATCATTCACAACAATTAATTTACCAAGATTAGGAATTAAATATGGTATTGTTGGACCTAATGCTAATAAGAAAGCTGATATGAAAGGTTTCTATGCTGAACTAGACGAAAAAATAGAATTATGTAAAGAACAATTACTTGAAAGATTTGATATTCAATGTAATAAAAGAGTATATAACTTCCCATTCTTAATGGGACAAGGAAACTGGATGGATTCAGATAAATTAAAACCAAATGATAAACTAAAAAAAGTTTTAAAACATGGAACATTATCAGTTGGATTTATTGGACTAGCAGAATGTCTAGTAGCTTTAATTGGTGAACATCATGGGGAATCAACAAAAGCTCAAAAATTAGGACTTGAAATAATTGGTCACATGAGAGAAAAGCTTGATGAATATTCACAACAATATAAATTAAACTTCACTTGTTTAGCTACACCAGCTGAAGGATTAAGCGGAAGATTTACTAAAATAGACAGAGCTATATATGGAAAAATAAAAGGTGTAACAGATAGATCATATTACACAAATTCATTCCATGTTCCAGTTCACTATAATATTTCAATAGCAAAGAAAATCAAAACAGAAGCTCCATATCATGCATTAACAAATGCTGGACATATTAGTTATATTGAATTAGATGGCGATGTTACAGAAAATGTAGAAGCATTTGAATCAGTAGTAAGACTAATGAAAGAAGCTGGAATTGGTTATGGTGCAATTAACCACCCAGTAGATAGAGATCCTGTTTGTGGATATGTTGGAGTTATAAAAGATGTATGTCCAGGTTGTGGTCGTCGTGAAGGAGACCCAATTCCTGCAGAACTATTAAAAAATATGAATTTAAATAAATAAGGATAGAAAGAGAAAGAGGTAAAAGGTATGAAAACAGAAAAAATGGAAAAAGTTGCAGAACAAAAAGTAGAAAGCAAAAAAATGGTAGGTGAAGGAGTAGGATTTGAAAGAATCAGAAGAATCACTGGCTATTTAGTAGGAACTGTTGATAGATTCAACGATGGTAAAAGAGCAGAAGAAAAAGATAGAGTAAAACACACATTTGAAAAGTAGTCTAAAACTACTTTTTTATTTTATAAAAATATCTAATTTTTTTTCTTTAATAACACTTTATGAAGCAAGAAAAAAATAGAGCTTATAACTAATTGTGATATAATTTAAGCGGATGTGATTATATGCAGTTCATAAAAAATAATAAGAAATTTATCATATTCTATTCAATATTAATATTGCTAAGTATTATAGCTATAATATTTACTTTTAATAATCACAATCTCTATAAAGAAAGTATTGCTAAAATAACATCAATTGAAGAAGAATACATAAGTACAGATACAATAACTTATGGTTATCACGAAGATATATATAACCAAACAATCAAAGCTAAAATAATGAATGGCGAAGATAAAGGACTAGAGATAACTATAAGTAACGAATACCATAAAGGTGAAGCATATGATCAAAAATATAAAAAAAATGACGAAGTATTTGTTTCATTAAATAAAAGAGATGGAATAATTAAAAATGCTCATATTGAAGGATACAAACGAGATAAATACATAGTAATTTTAATTATAGCCTTCTCTCTTACTATAATCCTAATAGGTAAATTAAAAGGATTCTTCTCTTTAATTAGTGTAGTTTTAAATATTTTCTTATTCAATATTATAGTAATAATAAATGCCAAAGGATTATCCTTAGCAATCCTATCTTTTATAGGAGCCATAATATTTAGTACAATATGTCTAAGCTTGGTTTCAGGTTTTAACAAAAAAACTTTATCTGCTATCATAAGTAGTATAATAGGAGTTACGATTACCATGTTAATAACTCTAATAGTTATCAACATCTCAGAATATAGTGGAATAAGATTTGAACAAATGGAACTATTAACTCGTCCATATGAAGAAATTTTTATGGCCGAATTAATACTAGGAGGACTTGGAGCAATAATGGATATTTCCATAAGTATGGCATCATCCTTAAATGAATTAATTGAAAAAGATAATAATATAAGCATAAAATCATTAATTAAATCAGGTTTTTCTATCGGTAAAGATATAATGAGTACAATGATTAATGTATTATTCTTTACATATGTATGCTCAGTAATACCAAATCTTACTATTTATTTTAGAAATGGAGTTGAATTATCTACTCTTATAGATCAATATATGAGTCTTGAAATAACAAGAGCACTAGTAGGAGCAATAGGAATAACTTTGACAATTCCAATCTCTATTTATACGACACTATTAATATATAAAAGGAGGCTTAAATAATGATAAAAATACTATCACTAGTATTATTAATCCTTCTTCTGTTAATTGGTGGTAAAAGAGGCTTAAAAACCTTCTTCACAATATATATGAATCTAGCTTTAATATTTCTTTTAATTATTATAGTAGGATGGGGATTTAATCCTATAATTCCAACATTCATAATGTGTATCATAATAAGTACTATCATCTTATTCTTCTTAAACGGAACAAACAAAAAAACAATAGTATCCTTTATATCTGTATGTTTCCTATTAATAATATTTTTTTATATAACATGTATCTTTGGTAATAATATTTATATTCAAGGATATTCAGAAGAAACAATAGAAGGAATAAGTTATGTAATATATGACACAGGAATAAACATGTTAGCTCTATCAAACTCTATAATTATAATAGGTCTTATAGGTAACATAATAGATACATCAATAGCTATATCATCAGCCTTATATGAAGTTCACATAAATAATCCAAAACTATCTAAAAAAGAACTATTTATATCAGGAATGAATATAGGTAAAGACATTCTAGGTACCACAACCAATACACTATTTTTTGCTTATCTAGGAAGTTATATGACATTATTTATATATTTTCAAGACTTTAACTATAGTGTTATAAATATAATAAACTCTAAAGTTTTTGCTAGTGAATTTACAAGAATTATGTTAAGTGGAATAGCATCATTTATAATAATTCCCTTAACAGCATTTATATCATGTATTGTATATACATATGATAAGGAGGAACAATATGAAAAAAATGAATATAATATACGAAGACAAGGAACTATTAGTAGTAGAAAAAGAACCTCATCTTCTAACAATAGCAACCGAAAAAAGAGAATCAAAAACTTTATATAATGAAGCTAGTACTTATGTAAAAAAACAATATCCTAAAAATAAAGTTTTCATTATTCATAGACTAGATAAAGATACATCAGGCATAGTTATATTTGCTAAAAATCAAGACAAAAAATTATCTTTGCAGAATAATTGGTCAAATGTAAAAAGAGAATACTTATGTATTGTAGAAGGTAAAATGCCTAAAAAGAAAGATACTCTAAAATCATATCTTGCTGAATCAAAGACTCTTGAAGTATATGAAACTAAAGATAAGTCTAAAGGTAAATTAGCCATAACAGAGTATGAAGTATTACAAACAAGTAATAGATACTCATTACTTAAAATAAACATTAAAACAGGAAGACGTAATCAAATAAGAGTCCAATTATCGAACATTGGACATCCTATAATAGGCGATAAAAAATATAATAGTAAATCTAATCCTCTTAAGAGATTAGGTCTTCATGCTTACTTAATAGAATATCAAGAAAAAGGTCATACTTATCATTTTGAAACTAAGTATCCAAACGACTTTACTAAGTTATTTAAAGAAATAAAATAATATGCTATAATTCTTATAATAGGTGATTACAATGACTGAAATATTTAATTTTATATTTGATAACTTTTTTCTTTTTATGATTTTATTATTAGGTTACTATATTTATAAACAATATAAGGATTTAAAAGAAAGAACAATTAATATAAATGGTATTTTTGAAAAAACTTTAAATAAATATTTGGAAGAAAAAATAGGAGCAGCTGAAGAAGCAACAGATCGTATTTTAAAAAAATATGGTCGTGAAGATACTGTAAGTACAGAAATAAATAGATTACTATTATTAATTGAAAAGGGCGTAAAGGGTTCAATTAATGATAAAGTAATAACAAGTAATGCCATAAATAAATTTAAATTAAGTAAAAAAATAGATTTTGAAAGATATCCATACCTTTTAGAATTAAATGAATTAGGAACTTTTAAAGAAGAAGAACTAAATGATCCAACAAATGAAATTACTTTAGCAAGAAAAAACTACAATGCCGAAGCTTTTAGATATAATGAAAAAGCCAGTAGTATAATAATGCAATATGTTACAAAAATTGTTCATTTACCAGAACAATTTGTTATATTTGATGCTCCCAAAACAACTCGTTATGAAGATAACTTTGAAGTATTTGAAGAAAAAGAACCTGAAATTAATTCATTATCATCACTAAATTATGATGATACAATAATGGCAAAAAGTAATTTAAATGACTTAATATATAATAAACAAACTGATAAAGAAGAACCGACTATAGAACATAGCGATTTAATAATAAAACCTTCTAAATTAGATGAATCAAAAAAGGATTAGGAATATTATTTGCCTAATCCTTTTAAAATATCATACTGTTTATACATATATTGTACACCTTTTTCTAAATAAAAATAATGATAAATATATAGTATTAAAAATATCATTACTATAATAGAAATAGGTATAAATAAATAACTAACTATTGTAAGAACTAAGAAAAACAATGTAATTATTGCATAAAACAAAGTAACTAATAAATGTATTAATCTTTCATGTTGAAAAAAACTTATCTTCTTTAAATGATCATTGATAACATCATTTAAATTTACATGCTTTTTTCCCTTAATATAATTATCAATTAATTCAATATGTTCTCTCATATATTCTCTCATATTATCACCTAAATATATTATATCAAATGTCAACTTAAAATAAAGTATACCCATACTTATTAAAAAATAAATAATTTTATATTATAATTAAAATAGGTGAATAATATGATAAAGAAGTTTAATAAATATGATGTTATTATTTATGGTTGTCTATTTGCTGCCATTCTTTGCTTAGTTTTAGGAGGACAAGATTATTTAAAATCATTAAAAGAAGAAAATTCTGTTAAGGAAACTGTTAAATCAGCTATAAAAGAAATAGCTCCAGAAGAAGAAAAAGTAAACACAAATTCTTCAACAGGTGAACCAGAACCAGAAAAACTTGTTAATTTTGATAAGTTTAGTATAGTTCAAAAATATTTAGATTCTATTATAGATCAAATTGTAAGAGATGATTTAATCTCCTATAAAATGATTAAAACATGGGATAAATATGAAGTTTTAAATATGACATATAGTAAAGAAATAACCGATAAATATTATGAATATATAGTAGATGTTAAAATTAGTAATAAAAAAGCAACTCTTCCTAAAGAAGAGAATATTGATTTGAGTACTGATGAATATTCAGTTATAACTTTAAAAGTATACATCTTAGATTCAGAAGAAAGAAATGGTTTTATTGTAAAAAATATTGATGCATAAAAGTATATTTTGCCTTTTATTTTCATATATTATTATTATAAAGTATAAAAAATATCTTTAATTTAGTAAAACAATAAAAAAATTGCATATTTTATTAAAAAAATGCAAAAATATTATTGACATTATTTCTCATTTTGCTATAATTAAAGAGCAATGCCTGATTAGCTCAGTCGGTAGAGCGCACGGCTGTTAACCGTTAGGTCGTAGG
>CAJUBJ010000010.1 GCA_910584655.1 uncultured Bacilli bacterium | reverse complement strand
TACTTAGTTTTCAAAGATCATTTCTTTTTGCTTCCAAGCTCTTTTGCTTGGTTGCTCATCTAATATACCAAATCGTTTTATTAATGTCAACTTTTTTCGACATTTTTTTAAAACTTTTTTTCTTTATTTTTTGGCATATTTCTGCGACCTTTTGTCGGTTGCGTTGAATAATATACCACTATCATTTTTCATTGTCAACTTTTTTTTAAAGTTTTTTGAAAAAATTTATTTTTTGGCATATTTTCAATGCTTTTTCCTGCAAAAGTAATTCAATTATAACATAAAATAATAGGATGTCAAATTCTTATTGTTAAATTTAAAATAATTATTCTTTATGGCTTCATAAAGTACAATTATATCATTATATAATATATGATTTTTATTTAATTTGATGATTACTTTTATCCATATTCTTGTATATTTTATTAAAAAAAGAAATTCTTTTAAATGAATTTCTTTTATTTGTTAATAAGTTCCTTTATTTTATTGCTTGCTTTTTCTACTTCATCTTCATTAGGCAACATTACATATCTTTTATATTTAGGAGATGTGTGAGTGTTTAGTGATGCGCCTTTACCATTAACCCATTGTGATTCAAAAGTCCAAGTGTCTCCATTTTCTAATTGTTCTTTTACAAAGGCTGTAATTACAGCCTTAGGAATATCTGTTCGATATAAGTTATTAAGAGATGTTAATAACTCATCATATTTTAACAAAATCTTTTTATCTGAGATTATTTTTTTAAATACAGCTTCTAACACTTGTTGTTGATTTTGAATACGATGTCTATCTCCAGATGAATATGCATATCGTTCTCTGGAATATGCTAGTGCTTGCTTTCCATTAAAATGATTCATACCTTCTGGTACTGTCCATCCTTTTATATGATAAGAATTAAAAGTTTTATCACTATATATATCTATACCATTTACTAAATCTACTACTTCTACCACAGCATTAAAACCTAATTTTATACTATAGTCTATTTTTATATCGAATAGATCTTCTATTGTTGCTGTAGATACATCTAATCCATATATGCCACTATGAGTAAGTTTATCTTTTAAACCTGTTTGACCATGTACTTGAACATAATAATCTCTAGGAATACTAGTTAGTAATATTTTATTTGTGTTGGGATTTATAGACACAATCATATTAACATCACTTCGTGATTTATTTTGAATGTTATTACTACGTGAGTCACTACCTGATATATAAATATTTATCGGCCTTACTAATTCACTTTCTTCATTATTATTTTCAATTACAAATTCTTGATTAAAACTATATATGACCTTTATTTTTTTATCTATGTCTTTTCTCTCATCTTTTATAACATCTAAATATGATTCGTCTATTATTATTGCTTCAGTTTTTTTATTTATTAAATCATCATACAAATCAAATATATCTTCATATTCAAAGTTTTCTGTTTTTACATTTTCATTTAACTTATTTAGAGCTTCATTACTATTATTTAAGTAACCAAGTTTTTTATTTTCTATATCTTTTATATCACTATACTTACTGTTCTTTAATACTATTAGATTATATGTAGATATTTCTATTACATTATTATTGAAAGATTTATCTAAAAATTCATTTGTATTATTAACATATTTAAGTCCTATTACTGATAATGTTATTAAAATAATTGATAATAATATTCCTATTATTTTAAAGATAATGTTTTTTAGTAGTAAGAGTATGATAGCTATTATATTTATTGCTATTAATATTATTAACCCTATTATGTAATACTTAGTAGGTATTATATTTAGTTTATTAATGCTTATTACTATATATAGAGATGTTAGTATGTTTATAATAATTAATGGAATTCTTATTATATTAAATTTATGTTTCATATTGTTTACTCCTTTTTTTGTAATTTATTTAAATATTCTATCACTATAAAATTAAAAAGAAATACCTTTTTATGATACTTCTATTAATTTGACATTATTTTTATTATCTATTTTTACGGAATCTTCTATTTTTTATCTTTCGTATACAATAAACTTTTCTAGTTTCTTATATAATCTATATAATCGTTATAAAAAACTTCCTAAATATTTTTATTTTTACAAGGTATTATTTAAAAAGAAAAAAGAAAGAGTTTTATTCTTCCTTAGTATTATCTTCTAAACTTTGAAACATTTTTGACATTGTTTCATTACCACTAGTTAATTTTTTTATAGTTAGTTCTTCAGCTTTATTATTAGCAAGTCTTAAATTGTTCTCGCTTGATAATAGAGCTTCTTTTGTTTTTTGAAGATGATCTATTGTTTTATCTATTTCATCTATAGCTTTTTTAAACTTTTCACTTGCTAGGCGATAATTTCTACCGAAGCCTTCTTTAAAGCTTTCCATTTTTTCTTCGAAGTTAGATATATCAACATTTTGATTTCTTATTACTTCAAGTTCTTTTTTATATCCTAATGAGTTAATGGCGATTCCTCTAATTAAAGTTATTAATGGAATAAAGAATTGTGGACGAATTACATACATCTTTTCATATTTATGAGACATATCAACAATTCCATTATTATAATATTCATTATCTATTTCTAACAAAGAGACTAAGACAGCATATTCACAATTTTTTTCTCTTCTATCTTTATCTAATTCACGAAGGAAATCTTCATTTTTATGTTTTGTAGCTGTTTCATCAGCTTCATTTTTCATTTCAAACATTATAGATACGATTTCAGTTCCTTCATCATCATAATCTCTAAAAATAAAATCGCCTTTTGATCCTGTTTTGGCATCATTATCTTTTTCGAAGTACGCATTTTTAAATAATGGTCTTAGACTATTAAATTCGTTACTGCAATGGACTTCAAGGGATTCCCCTATCATTTTAGTAGATTGTTTTGCTTTAAAGTCTTTATAGTATGCTATTTGTTCGTCTTTATTTTTTATTTTTTCTTCATAGCTTTCTTTTAGATTCTTTTCTTTTAATAAGTATTCATTTTTACTTAAGGATAATTCATTATTTAGTTCGTTTAATTCTTTATCTTTTTTAGCTATTGTTTCTTTAATAACAAGTTCTGATTCTGTATCTCTTAGTTTTAATTGATTTTTTAGTTCTGTTATTTCAAGAGTCATTTTATTAAGTTCATTATTATATTCTTTTTCTAGTTTGTTACTTACTTGTTCTTCTTTAACTTTTAATTCATTTTTTATATTCGCAAGCTCTAATTCTTTTTTATTTAATTCTTCTTTTAATTTGCTTGTAATATTAGCTTCTGCTAGCTTAATAGAATTTTCTTTATCTAGTTTATGTTGTTCTTCTCGTATATGTATTTCATGTTCAAATTCTTTATTTCTAATTTGTTTTACTATAGAATCATATTCTCTTTCATCTATTTGGAATACTGTGCCACATTTAGGACATTTTATTTCGTTCATAGTGATACTTCCTTTCTGGATATGTATATATTTTAACATAAAAAACTGACAATTAATCAGTAATGCCAGTTTTAATTATTTATATAATCATTTAATAGCATAAAAAGAGTCAGTCTTTTTTTTACCAGCTTTTGTGATATTTTTTTTAAATATCTACCTTAAAGTCTATATTGGCATTACTACTAACTACCTGGTTCCAATAACTTAATAACTCTTCTTTATGATAATCTATCCATTTTAAAGCTATTTTTGTTTTCTTTTTATTTTTAAATCCTTTATTATTTAATATTTCTAATGTTTTTAAATATACAAATATGGTTTCTCCACTATATTCACAATGAACATGAGGATTATTAGCATGTTTGTCTTTTTCATCACTGTGAATAATAAATCTTATGCCCTCTTCTTCACCCATTAATTTTCCAATCCCTGGGCCGTCTATTATTATATTTATTGGTTCTTTAAATAAATTAAACATTTTATTTATTTCTTCAATACTATGATTTAACCACTTATAATGATAACTATCTATTCCCATTTCATCTATTAGTTCTTCTTTGAAAATACTTCCCCAAGTTTTTTCTACTAGATTTTCTATATATATTTGGTAAAAGCCTTTATCATTAATATGATTATTTTTTATTATATCTATTAATTCACAAAATGTTATATTATTATCTATATTTATTTCATATATACCAACTTCTGTTGGCGTTATATAATCAAAATATCTTGTTATTTTGTATGGTATTTTCATTACATTATCACTACTTTCTTTATATTTTTTTAATCAAATCTTTTATTAAATTATTATCTAGTCACTTTATTATTTAAAGATTTATTTTTTAATTATATTTATCATCAATTAATTCAGCATAAATCTTATTTATTTCATTATTTGAACAAGCTAATTCCTTTAATTGAGTTGTACCTAGATTTTTATCAGCAAATAAAATATTAGTTATTGCACTACAAAATTTTAATCCCTCATCTTTTGGTTTTAAATCCAAATGCTTGTTTATAAAGTCTCGGATTTCATTTAAAGCTGAAATACTATTTTCTTCATCTAAATCTTTTCTATTTTTTACCTTATTATAATATTTATAGCACAATTGATAATTATTACTACATCCATATAAAAATGCAAAATTTAAATGTTTTGTTAAAGTATTGGCTATATCTGGACTTATTTTTTCTATATTGTTCAATGCTTCATCAATGTTACCTTTTTCGTATAAAGCAATTGCCTTTGTATGATAAAGTATGTCTTTAAATAATATATAATCTTTTTTATCAAACCTTTGATTATAAAAAGCTTTTTCTATATATTTTTCTTCATTTAATATATATTCCATTAATAAATCTAACTTTGATAAATCTGTATAATATTCATTACTATTTATGATATTAGAAATAACATTATTATAAGCATCTACATATCTATATGGTAATTTTTTCTTTATGTATCTCAAACTTCTCTCACTAGAATTATTAACAATATATCCTATTGAATCTAATAATAAAAAAGCTTTTTCTGGAGTTGGCGAAATAATATATAAAATCGACATTAGATATGATACCTGAGCACTTAGTATATTTGCATATTTTGTACTATCGTCTAAATTATTATTTTTATGGATTTCTATATATTTATTCATCGCGTTTATAATTTCATAGCTTAAGCTTTCTGCTAATAATTCTATGTTAGAATAATTTGAACTAAATTGAAAATTAACTGTTCTTATTTCAAACGTATATATATCTTCTCCATTTTTCTTGGCTGAAACTTCATCTATAACAAAAATAATATTTAATTTTTTCTTTTCTAGTAAATAACTAATTGTATTATTGTCTTTTATTTTTTTATCATCATAAACTATTATTTTAAATTTTCCATTTGTTTCCTTACAAAAGTTTTTAAAAAATAATTCTTTCTCAAAGATTTTCCCATTTAAAACACTTGTATCAATTAAAAAACCTATACCTGGAAGATTAGTATTATTTTTCTTTAAAAGGTTTGATTGAATAATTAGAGTTATGCAAATTCCCCATGCTATGGTTGTGAAAATTATTCTAAATAGTAAATCTGTATTTTCTATTTTAGGAATATTGTATGAAATATTTGGTAAAAAGTACCATATAAATAAAGTTATTACTATAGTGGCAGATAGTATTAATATCCAATCTTTTTTTGTTTTTTTCTTTAATATTTCAATTATTTTTTCAAAATCTTCTACCGGCATACTACACCTTCTAATCTTTTTACAATTTTTTATTATATATTATTTCTTATTTTTATACAACAGACAGAATATTAATTAATAAAAAATAACAAAAGATTTACTTTTGCTATTTATATCTTTAAAAAAGTTTTAAATCATAAACTACTTTTACCAAAATTACTTCTATACCTTTATTTTATTATAAGTTATACATTCAAAAAATAATCAAGACTGCACTTTCGAATATAAATAACAAAAAAGATAATTTAGAATTTTATATTGAATAAAAAAAATACCTAGGTTATAATATATTTAAGAAAGCAAACATCATTTAATGAGAAATGATACATTTGATGTTCTGTCAAATGGCTTTCAAGTGTTTGGGTCTGATTCATAAGAATCAGACTTTTTTTATTTTACCATTAACATAAATAATAAAATAAATATAACACTTAGAAGTGTAAAAATTATAAAACAATCGATTTTCTCACGTTGTCTCATAATATCACCACCTTCCATATTCTAGTTTGATATAATACCAAATCCCCCTGAATAAGAAAGTCACTTGCATCAAATGTATCGAATGTAAAATAACATTAATAGATTTTAATGTAAATAGCAAAACTTAATATTTTTTAACAAATTTAATTTTGATTAATTTATATTCATAAAAAATTATTTATAATAATTTATCCATACTTAAAATAGTAAAATTTAATAATTGAATTATCATTATAAATACGTTATAATTATCTTAGGAAAGCAAATATCATTTAATAAAAAAATGATACATTTGAAGGGTTATCAAATGGCTTCCTTGGTTTTTTGCTAACTAGTTTAACTAGTTAGTCTTTTTTATTTTACTTAAAAAGTAAAATAAAATTTAAACCAAGAAGTGTAAATATTAGAACCCAATAGAAAAATTCTTTTAGTTTCATAATACCACCTCCTATTCACAATTTAGTTTTGTCAACCAAATCCCCCTGAACAAGGAAGTCACTTGCATCAAATGTATCGAAAGTAAAATAACATTAATAGATTTTAATGTAAATAGCAAAACTTAATATTTTTTAACAAATTTAACTTTGATTAATTTATATTCTTAAAAAAATAATTTTGATAATTTATTCATACTTAAAATAATAAAATTTAATAATTGAAATATCATCATATATACATTATAATTAATTTAGGAGAGCAAATATCATTTAATAAAAAAATGATACATTTGATGTTCTTGTCAAGTGGCTTTCAAGTTGTTGTCTGATTCTTATGAATCAGATTTTTTATTTTACCATTAACATAAATAGTAAAATAAATATAACACTTAGAAGTGTAAAGATTATAAAACAATCGAATCTTTCACGTTGTTTCATAATATCACCACCTTCCTTATTCTTTTTTGATAAAATACCAAAACCTCCTGAATAAGAAAGCCAATTGCATCAAATGTATCAACGTCTAATTTAACAAATAATATATAAGATGTAAATATTAAATTTTGTTAAATTTTTATGCATATTTTTTTTAATATTTTTTTGAATTCAAGAACAAATTTTCTTCTTTTCTTCTACTTTATTTTCTAAATTTTATTTCAAAAAAGGTGAGAAAATCGTTTGCTTTTATAAAACAATATATAATATATAAAGATTTTATATATGTAAAAATGTAACATAAAAATGGTTAAGTATTAAACTTAACCATTTTGTATTATTAATCTCTACTAAATATATCTCTTGAATAGATACATTCTTTACATTATCTAATTCGCTATCTAATGTATTAGCTATAATAATATCACTAATATCTTTTAGTTTTAAATTATAAACAATAAAGAAATAAAGTAATATATGTTATTTTATTAGTCAATGATATAATTATAATAATTTTATAATATAGAGCTATAGTCTAGTGTACTTATCAATGTTTCTTCCATATTATCTACAGAAAATTCTAATTGAGCCTTTTCTGGAAAGATTGTATTTATAGTCGCATTTCCACCTATACATCTATATCCCTTTCTTTTTAATAAATGCACAATACATTTTACTGTTGAATCATCAATGTAACCAACTGTTACAGTTTCTTCATTATTTCCAAATATTGCTTTGTATTTTTTATTTCTTTTAGGATTAACATCAAATGTTGATAATGATTTATTTAATGGTAGTGAAACTTTATGTGGTGTTATAAAAAATTCACACTTAACCGATATTATACCTATTCTTTTTATTATTGAAGCTGCATTTTCTTGGTTTACAAATACTATATTAGATATACTTGCATTTGTATCTTCTGGGTATTTAAAAAAATCCTCCTCTTTTAAACCACATGATTTTATAAATTCACTGAAGTTTATATTTAAAAACAAATCATAATTTAATGATGTTAATAATTCCTGTTTATCTACTACAGATAGTTTAGTAAGTAGGTCTTTATAAGAAATACTTTTTCCACTTTTTAATAAGAATGTTAATCCTGTTATTTTAGGTATTATGAAGAATATGTCAAAGAAAAAATCTTTTTCTAGCTTTTCAATCGTCTCTTCTGTTATTATCTCTGCTTTTTCTAAAATAATTCCATGATATCTTGCTTTTTCTATCGCACTATCTGTGAAATCTGTCGTTGTTGTGGCAATTAAATAGTCTAATCCAAGATCGTCTCTCTTTGTTTTTAATTGCTCAATCCACATAACATCTTCTTTATGATTTCTATCTCTACATTCTACTGCAATTTTTCTTTGATGTCCCTTAATATCCAGGTATTCTAATAAAACGTCCACTTCTCTTTTCTTTCCAGTTACTTTATCTGTTAAAAATGCTGGACTTGTTACTTTATATTTAGAGTCTAAATCCTGCAACCAGGCATAGTCTTCTTCGAATTTTCTTCCTTTTCTAGACATACAATCACCTACAAATCTCAAAAGTATTATACCATAGCATCTTTTTTTCAAGAGAAAATGCAATTAAAGTAGTATTCTTTTCTACATCAGTAACAATTTTTGAATAATTGATGATTATACCTTCCATAATTATATTATAACTAAACAATGAAATATTTATTTTTTCTTTTATTGTTTTATTCATATAAACTCACCTCTCTTAAATTTTGTGTATAGATATTACATTATAAAAGATTATTTGTCAATTACTTTTTTTATATTTATTACTTAAAGAGGTAATGCAACTTTTACTTATTATTTTTTAGTTAATATAAAATAGCAAAAGCTACTTTTGCTTTTGCTATTAGTCTCTACTAAATATATCTCTTGAATATATACATTCTTTACAATCTTCTAATTCACTATCTAATCTATTAGCTATAATAACATTACTAATATCTTTAAATAATTTTAAATCAATGAACTACTTCTATTCCTTCAAAAGTATTATCTTTTAAAGTTGGTTCATATATTACTACATTAGTGACATTATCTTTTAACAATCTTTATCTACCTAAAACTTTTTTTATTATTCTTTTTAATTTTCTTAATACTCTTTTGTAAAATGCATCTGCTGTATATTGGTTCATATATTTAATGATATTATTTTCATTTATAGTTCCGCTAGAAATTCCTTCAAAAAATTTTTCTCTATTCTTGTGAACTGGGACATTTTTATGATGATTATATGAAAACGCTAATTGAGTATCTACTTTTTTTAATTCTAAATCTTTGTTGATTTCATTTAATATATTTTTACCTTTTTCTGTATTTACATTAAACAAAGATATTCCTGTGTCATCATCTGTTATAGAATTGTCTACTTTATCAATTCCCCAGAAGTCAGCAATGGTAAAATCAGAATATCTTTTAGTTGTACAGAATCTGCAATCATAACAAGAAGGCCTATTTATCATTTCTTTTACAAAAGCATTAAAATATGAATTTTCTTCTTCTTTGCTTCCATCTTCAAATTCTATAATTGGTACTTGTTTATGCCAACCATTTTCTTTAGTTCTAAATAATATAGTTTTTACTTTTTTACTTCTTTTAATTTCTATATTTTTTAGGTAAAGATCTAAAACTTTAGGTGAAGGATTAGCATGACATACTATTTCACAAGTTATTAAATTTTCATACTCTTTCTTTAAATAACCTTTCAAACCATTACATTGACATGGTGTCCCAGTAAAAAGAACTATTCTTCCTTGATTTAAGAACTCTTCTGCTTTTTTATAAGAACAATTTAAATCACTTCTTACATATTTTGAACCTTGAAATTTTTTTGCATCTTCTAAAGTTTCAGCATACTCATGTTGAGCCTTAAGATTTTTATCGAATACGACTCCAAATACAACACCTTTTTTTTCTATTACATATTTAGCTATTGGAAAAAACATTCCCCCAGAAGCACTATTCCTTTTTTCTTCATCATTTTTATTAACAGCTATATACGTATCCTCTAAATTATTATCTTCTTTTATGACATTAGGACAAATCCTTTTACATAATCCACAATTTATACATTTTTCTTTGTCTATTACAGGATATAAAAATCCCTCACTATCCTCTTGCATAGTTATTGCATTCTTTGGACATCTTAATGCACAAGTTCCACAACCATTACAATCTTTCTTATTGTGGGATTCAAAATAATTATTCATAAATAATCACAACCTTTTATGCTCTTTTTATTTTTTTCTTTATTATATTTAGTATAAATTCTATTGAATTTTTATTTATACTCCATGCAAAGAAAATTGCGTATATTAGGGAAAATATATTAAGATATAAATTATTTATATAGTAACAACTTATTACAATTAATAGAGCAATTATTGACTTTATAAAAAATAATTTATTTATTTTTATTTTAAAATATCTTTTCTTTATATCAATTATTCTATATATACTCATAACAAAGAAGGAAACAAATGTAGAAATTACAGCAGCATATAAACCAATAAATTTTATTAAACTTAAGTGAACTGTTATATTTATAATCGCTGATATAATTGAAGTATTTGCAATCGCTTTAGTATTTTTATTTGCTATGTAAATTACACTAACTAGCCCTACTACTACATTAAACAAAGATGCTATTATTGACACTGGAACTAAACCATATCCACTGCTGAATTTTTCATTAATCATAACAGGAAAAACAAAAGGCATACATGCTATCATTCCAACTCCCATAGCTGTAAATAAGCTTATTATAATATTAAACATTTTATTAAAATAGTTATCTATATCTTTGTCATTTATATTAATAGATATTGATTCTGTCCAACTCATATTAAAAATATTATAGAAAGTTATAAACACTGTAGAAAATTTTAAAGATGCTGCTAAAATTCCATTTTGATCTACACCTAGAAAAGCAGTTGCTATTACTCTATCAGAAGCATTAAATATCCACCATGAAATAGCATTGGGTATTAAAGGAATGGAATATTTCCATAATTTTTTTATTATGTCTTTTTTGTACTCTTTTATTTTAATATATTTATATAATTTAAGTGAGAAAAATAAATATGTTATTGCTATTAATTGTCCACACATCGTTCCTAAAAGCATTCCTGTTGCACCTAATTTTATAACTACTAAAAATAATATGTTAAAGAATATTATACTTAGTGCACTTATAAAACTTCCTACAGCAAATTTCTTATTATCTCCTAGACCTCTTGCGATTTGTTGGAGTAAAGATAAAAATATATATGTTACAACATTTGTTGCTAAGAACATCTTATAATTATTATTTATAAATGGAGAAATTAAAGCAAACAATAATAGATAAATTATACATTGACTAACAACAGTTAAAACTCCTGTTGATATAATTCTTTTTTTATCATCTTCTTTTTCTCTTACTTCAATAAGTTCTCTAAACATAGCTTGTTCAACTTGGAATGTTACTATTGGAAGTAACAAAGATACTAAAGTATTTAATAAGTCTACAGTACCATACTCCTCAGTAGATAATATTCCTGTATATAGTGGTAATAGTAAAAAAGTGATAAGTTGTGTGCATATTTTGCCAATAGTTATAATAATTGTATTTTTAGCTAAATTTTTTTCTCTGTTCATTCCTTATCACTTCTTCTTTTTATTTTTCAATAGCATCGATTAGCCATTTTAATGACTTTTCTCTTTCTTTTTCTAGAATTTTATTTACTTCTTCATAATTAATATTTTCATCGTAATTTTTTTCTTTAAATTCTTCTAAAGATGTTACTGCTCTATTTGATATATTAAATTTTTTTAATAAGTCAGTTACTCTAGAACCAGTAGTCTTATGAGGAACTATCCAAAATTTATTATTAAAGATTATTGAAAATACTGTTGCGTGAAATGAAGTTGCTACTACATATTCCGCATTTTTTATTAAATTAACAAATTCTAAAGGGCCATCTATATAAGCCTTTCTTAAAACATTTCTGTATTTGTTTCTTTTATCAAAATGAATAATCTTTAAGCCAGTTTTATTTGATAGTTCTTCTACTATTTTCATATACTCTTTGTCTTCCTCCACCATATAAGCTAGAATATATTTTTCTTTTTCTGCTTCCATTTCTTGTACTTTACTAGTCCATATTTCTTTAGTTAAAAGTAAAGTTGGATCTAAAACCACAGATATATCTTTTTGAGGAATTATTTCTTTTAGAATCATTTTCCCAGTATTTTCTCTAACTGATATCATATTGATTTTAGATAACTTCTTTGCATACTCTAATATAAGACTATCATCTATTTTATTTTTTCCTATACTTGCTGCGTAAGAAATTTTTTTTGTTTTTTCGCTTCCAAAGTTTAATGAATAAATATCTGATAGCCCATTTGTTATTTCATAATTCCACACTTGGTCACTACCAGTTATTAAAATGTCCCTATCAAAATTTTCTTGATAAAAATATTTTGCTTTTTGAGGTTTTAATGGATATAAATTCAACTTTTTTTCTTCAAATAATTGAAATTTTTTGTAATGTTTAAAATTTAAATTAAAAAATATAACAGAGCGAATAAAAGACTTTAATCTTTGTTTAAGATTTTTCCCATTAACCTTTACTATTTTATAATTTCTTTCAATCAGTTCATCTTTATAATTCAAAAAATAACTGATATATCCTCTTTCCTTCAAACATTCTTGTAAAGCGTATGCTTGTAATGCTGCACCATAGTTATGAGCCTTAATGAAAGTTGTTATATATATTTTATTCATAATTTTTCTCCTCTGTTTTTTTGATTGTTTCTTTATCTACCATAGAAAAAGTTAAAATTGATAAAAATAAAAATAAGTTTAGGTTAATGCTAATTTCAACACTAGATATAAATATTAATAAATAAACAAATATTAAAACAGAAAAGTATTTAATTTTATCTTTAGATAAGTTAATATTTTTTATTATTTTGTAAAGAAAGAAAATCATATATATTGTAACCACAATGCCATAATTAAAAACGTACTCCAATAAGCCATTTTGTGTATTTGGAGCATTAAAAAGTGGCATTAAAATGCTGTAACTATTACCATAACCATAACCAATTATTATTTTTTCTTTTAAAACTGGCATTATGTATTGGTAAATATTCATTCTACCTGTTAAGGAAATATTTTTTTTAAAAACATCAACAATTATATATTGAAGAAATTGTGTTTGAAGAATTTGCGAATACAAAATTAATATAAATGAACAAACAAATAATATTATAATAAAAACTTTAGGATTATATAATACTTCTTTAATTTTTTTGGGAAGTATTAGCATTAATAAAACAATAAAATTGCATATTAAAGTTGTTGTACACTTTACTTTAATTGATATAAATATTGACAATGCGAATAGTAAAAATTCAAAAAATGTCTTAAATATTTTTTTAGGTAGATTTTTTATTTTTTGCATATATAAAAGATATAGCTCAATATGTAATAAACCAATCGTAAATTTATTTCCTAACATATAATACTCATTGTATCCATATTTCAAATGTGCTCCACTACTAATTAAGGAAATATCATTTATTATAATGTAAAAAAACAATAAATAAAAAATTATATTAAAAGATTCTTTTTCTAATTTTTTTGATGCCAGTAATTCAACTATAAAAAAAGCTTCAAACATTTTTATTGCAATTATCATCCCATCTATACTATGTGTCATATATGAAGATACTATTTGGGCAAATAAGAAAATAAATAGATAGGCATTAAGCTTATTATACCTTTTGTCTATTTTTCTTACATTAAGTACTAGATAAATACCACAAATAGCCAATAATACATAAGTTATTCTTGTATATATATTAATATAACTTATGTTAATAAATATTGCATGAAATAATAAAAATAATATAATTAATGGTGTTTTTATTTTCATACATATCCTCCTAATTAAACTTTTTAAAACAAAGATAGAAATATTTTATATCATTTTTTAAACTTGGTTTTATTTCTTTTCTTACTTTTTTTACTTTTTCAAGATTTTTTTTATAATTTTCTTTTGATAGATTTTTTTCTTTTAGGGATTTAAATAATAGGTTTATTAAATTGTTTATATATTTTATTTTTACTAATTTAACAAAATTTTCATTATCTATACTGAGTTTCATTATTTCCTCTAACACTTTAACTTTACATTCTATCTTTTTTATTGATTCATTACAATTTACTGCGCTATTTTCTCGAGTTCTATAATAATATAAAATACTTTTTAAAGTTGATATTTTCTTTGTTTTTAATATGTATTTTAATAGGAAAAGCATATCTTCCCATATGATTATATTTTCTTCAAAGAAAATATTATTTTTTATGATTATATCTCTTATAAATAACTTATTCCATATATAACATTCTTCTAAGTTGTTTTTGGTTATTTGAGATATAAATTCAGCACTAGATAAAATATAATTTTCTTGCTCATTATTATTTTTCATTTCTTCAATATCTTTGGAATAACTACAACAGATCATTTCTGATTTTGTTGCTTCTAATGTTTTCAGCATTTTTTCTATATAATTTTCGGCAAGTTCATCATCAGCATCAATAAATGCTATATATTTTCCTTTAGCCATATTTATTCCTTTATTTCTTGCATTACTTACTCCAGAATTTTTTTGACATATAAGTTTTATTCTTTTATCTTTTAAATATGCCTTACATATATCAGCTGTATTATCTGAGGATCCATCATCTATTATAAGTAATTCAAAATTTTTATAAGATTGATTTAGTATTGAATCAATACATTTTTCTATATAATCTTCAACGTTATAAGCTGGAACAATTATACTTACTTCTATCTTTGATTTTAACATCATTATCACTCATCCTAAAATACTAAATATCCATATTAATAAATTGTATTTTCTATATTTGATTAAAAATGCTATTAATGCATACTTTAAAGGCATTTTTTTTATATTGTATCTAGCTAAAATAGATATTATATCCTTATCGTTGCAGATTTCTGCTACTGCTTTTTTTGTTTCTTCTTTTCCTATTACAGATTTGTGCTTTACTATTTGCCTGATATTAGTTCTTGCTCTAGCAATAAGAAATCGGTCTGTTCTTAATTCATATTCATCTTTTGGATATAATTCTTTTAGCTTTCTTATTACTTCAAAATACATTTTTTTAACTTTTGCAAATCTGTCTGTTCTAAAAGTTTTGGACAAAGAATTTGGATTAACACAATAATAATATACATAATCAGTTATAGCAACAACACAATTAGATTTTGACAAAAAGTCTATATCAAATATTACATCTTCTGAAATAAATTCTCTTTCTGAAACAAATTTTATATGGTTTTTATCAAATATTTCTTTTTTAAATAAAGATTTCCATACAGATACTTCCATAATTGTATCATTTTTTTTATTTGGCGTTGTTGCTATAAAATCAAGCAATAATTCTTTTACTTGACTACCTTTCCAAATTTTTTTCTCTTTTATGTGTTTTTTTGCTTCTATTTTACCATCGTTATCATAGTAAATATTACCATAGACAGCATCTGCATCATGTTCTTTTGCTGCTTTTATTAATGATTCACACATATTATGTGTAACATAATCATCACTATCAACAAAAACTATATACTTACCAGTTGCTCTTTCTAAACCATAATTTCTAGTCAAACCCAGTCCTTCATTTTCTTTGCTAAAAATTTTAATTCTTTTATCTTTTTTAGCAATTTTTTGGCAGATTTCTATACTATTGTCAGGACTTCCATCAATAATTACTATTATTTCTATATTTTTATAAGTTTGTGAGATTAGGGATTCTAGACATCTTTTTATATATTTTTCCACATTATATACTGGAACAATAATACTTATTTTATCCATTTTATTTTTCCTTTCATTTTATACTTTTTTCCAAATATTCAACACTTCTTAGCCTATTTTCTTCTATGATTTTGTTTATAACTGTATAATCTATATTTTCTTTACTTTCTAACTTATCTTTAATTATCCTATCGCTTATTTTAAATTCACTCAATAACGAATTAACTTTTTTAATTCTGCTTGGATTAGACAAGTAATTAAAAAATTGTTTTTGACTTTTTAGTGAAAATATTGTTCCATGAAATGTTCCTGTAAATATTACTTCAGCATTTCTGAACATTTCAATCCACTCAAATGGATTTATATTAATTGGAAAATCATCAAACCATTTTTTATATTCTCCTGCTCCATATATTTTCAAATTATGTTCTTGAGCATAGTTGAGTATTTCTTTTTTTAAATCATCTGGAAGTCCATCACAATAATACATTAAAAGATATCTTTCCTTTTTTAATCTATCAACTATTTTTGATGAATATTCTGGAAACTCATATAATAAAGTTGGATCTAAAACTCTAGTACATTTTTTATTAGTATATTTTTTTACAAATTCTTCTGCGGAATCATCTCGTGCTGAAAAAGCCTTAATATTTTTTAAGCCTTCAATAACTTCATTAGATGCTTCATTTATATTAGCACCTCCCATACTTGGTGCATAGGTAATAACATTTTTACATGTTAGATCCAGTCCAAATTTTATAGGGTCATAAGACTTTTTATCTCCATAATGCCAAACTTCGTCACTACCTATAATTATAGCATCAAAATTTAATTCATTTACCTGTCTAACATTATATACTTTTTTTGATGTATTTAAATATTCTTTTTCAATTTTAGAAAAAAGAGATGGAATAGTTATTTTTTGAAAATATTTTTTTATGGAATCTTTTTTAGGATTAAATCTATACCAACCAGCAATATTAACAAATAAATGCTTTCTATTTATGTAATTTATAACATATACATCATCATTAGGAAACTCTTTTTTTAATGTTTCTTGAAGAGCATAGACTTGTAAGAATGCTCCATAATTTTTAATATAATGATGTGTTAATATCCCTATTCTCATCTTTACCTCTCCTTATTTATTTAATAGTTCTCTGTATTTATTTTCTAATTTTTTTGCTTCAGATTCTATTGAGTAATTATTTTGTCTTATTTCATTTGTAATTTTATTCCTGTCTTTATTACTTAGTTCTTTTATTTTATTTGCCCAGGTTATTGCTGAATCATTTAAACTAAGATATTCTATGTTTCCTGTTATATCAACTTCTTTACTTATTGTATTACTGAACAAACAATTCAAGCCACTTGCTTGTGCTTCTATTCCTACAACAGGCAATCCTTCAAATAATGATGGAAGGATAAACAAATCCATCGCCTGATAGAATTCGTTTGTATTAGGAATGTTACCAGTAAAAATAATATTATTATTTATATTTAATTCATTTACTTTATTTTTTATTTCTTCTTGCAACTCACCATCACCTACTAAAACTAGTTTAAATTTATTATTTTTTTGAACTAATTCTTTAAAAATATCAATTAAAAATGTATGATTTTTTTGGGACATGAATCTTCCAATATGACCAACTAAGTATTCGTCTTTTTCTATTTTTAGTTCTTTTCTTATTTTTTCTCTTATTTTTTCATTATATTTAAACTTGTTTTCATCTATGGCATTAGTTAAAAGATAATAATTATTGTTTTCAACATTTTTTTTACCATAATAATATTCTATTGCTTCTATCCCACAGCCCCAATATTGATTCGCATATTTTTTTAATTGTGTTTTGTATATAAGTTTCAATGGTAACTTGAAATTTCTATCTATTTTAGTTCCATGAGCATGACTAATTCTTACATTGACACCAGCAGCTTTAGCTGCAATCAACGCTTGAAGTCCAAATGCTCCATTGTGAACATGAACAATATCTATATTATTTTCTTTGATTATATTTTTTACTACTTTGTGATATTCAATTGCTTTTAGCGGGTTTAAACCTGGACTATGAAATATCTTGCCGCCTAATCTTTTTATTTCCTCGTCATAAGCTCCTGGCTTTTTTTTATTACATAAAAAATAAAATTGTATTTCATCTTTATTAATATTTCTATAGTAATTCATTAACATTGTTTCTATGCCAGCTCTATCCATATTACTAACACAATGTAATACTTTTATCATTATTTCGTCCCCCTAATTTTCATAAGTATTTTCTTTAATTTATTTGATATGAAAATCTTTAGTACCTTTTTTAATGTTATTTTATACCTTAAATTATCCCTTATATAATTTGTACATGAAGAGTTATCTATATTCTTATAAATATTATTTCTTTTCTCAGGTCTTACTGATGGTTGTATCAAATTTTTATTTTTTGTTATTGCATAATTTAAGTCAGTTTCTATTAATTCAATATTATCAGCAATATTATTTAATAAATCTAAACCGCTTTTAGAATTTACTAGGATTAGTGAAACTCCTTTTTCATCATAAAAATCATTATGAATAGATAATATTCCCCAATAATCTGCTAATGTAATATCAGTATTTCTATTTGTTGTTGTAAATTTACAATTATAACAAGATTCACGATATGTATTACAATCTAAAAAGTTCGAATAATATGAATCAAAGTCAGAATTTATATACTTTGATTTTCCATCTTCAAAAGTTACCTTGGCAGTTAATCCCCAACCTTTTTTATCTTTATTTCTAAAATCATATTTTTTTATTTTTTTCTGATATTTTTCTTCTAAACTTTTTAAATATGTTTTAAATAGTTTTTGGCTAGGTACACCATGGCACACCAAATCACAAGTTATTAAGTTATCATAATCTTTTAATAAGAAGTTTTTTAGTCCTCTAATTTGACATGGAGTTCCACTAAATAAAACTTTTTTTCCTTTATCAAGACTTTCTTTAGCGTCTTTAAAAGTATTTAATATGTTTGATTGAACATATTTTGAACCTTGTAGTTTAAATAAATCTTCTTCTCTTTCAACTGAAATATGATTAACGTTATTGTTTTCATCATATGCTGCACCAAAAACAACTCCATTTTCTTTTATAATATACTTAGCTATTGCAATAAATACTCCTCCTGAAGAACTATTTAAAATATCTTTGTTAATTTTGTTTTTTACGGCATATGCTTTTGGATAATTTTCTTTTTGTTCTACTTCATAATTTATAAAAGGACATACTTTTTTACATAAACCACAATTTATACACTTTTCTTTATTTACAATTGGATAAAAAAAGCCTTCTTCATCTTCTTTTAATGAAATAGCATTCTTAGGGCATTTTTGAACACAAGCACTACAACCACAGCACTGATTTTTTTTAATAAAGTCTATAGATTTTTCCAAATTTGCACCTACTTTCTATACAATTTTAAAGTTTTATCTACTACATCATCCCAATTATATTTTTCTAATATAAAGTTTTGAGCATGCTTTTTGTATTCTTCTACTATTTTTTTCTTTTTACAAAGTTCTTGTAATTTATTTTTTAAATCATTCAAATCTGATTTTTTGAATGTTACTCCCTTATCTTCAATTACTTGAGTACATTCATCTATATCTGATGTAAGACAGCAATTACCATAACTCATTGCTTCAAGTAAACTTAATGGCATTCCCTCTAAATCACTTGGTAAACAGTAGATATATGCATTACTATATAGCTCATCTAACTCTTTACCTTGTACAAATCCAGTAAATATTATTCTATCATCAGACTTTGCTAGCTCTTTTAATTCTGTATAATACGAATCTGTATCACTTGCTCCACCTGCTATAACAAGTTTTTTGTCTGTTTTAGTGTTTTTAAAAGCATTTATTAAATAATGTATACCTTTTTCTGGAACCATTCTTCCTAAAAATAAAATGTATTCATCTTTAGATAAATTAAATTTTTCTTTAATAATTTCTGCATCAACTATTTGGGGCTTACTAACACCATTTGGAATAAATTCAGTCCTTCTTCCATACTCTTTTTTAAAGTAATCTTGAACATTTTTACTTAATACAATAATTTCATCAGCATTTTTTACTGCAACTTTTTCTCCATATTTTATGTATTTTGTTGCAAAACCACCCCATTTGGCTCTTTGCCAATCTAAGCCATGTATAGTTGCAATTAATCTTTTCTTACTAAGCAATTTTATTATCCACATCCATGCACATGGTCCTTCAGCATGATAGTGAACTACATCTGCTTTGGAGAACAATATTTTTATAGTTGCAAAGAATGAAGAAGTCATAGCAGCCAAACCTTTTTTATCAACAGTTAAAGTTTTTACAATTTCTACTCCTTTATATTCTTGTAAATTTTCAATTTTTTGATTTTTATCAAGAGCGTGTTTTCCACCACGATTATAGCAAGTTACACTATGACCTTTACTTACCATTCTTGTAGCCAATTCTTCAACTACTATTTCTACTCCGCCTTCACGCGATGGAATTCTTTTATGACCTAACATTGCAATTTTTATTTTTTTATTACTCACTACTCTTCACTCCCAAAAAAAGATACATTGTACATGTATCTTTAGATTTTATTAATAAATGTAATTGTACAATTCATGTGGCATTTTATATTTTTATTCTGCAGCTCCATGTCCACCAAAGACAGCTTTAAATGTTTTAAAGAATATTTTGATGTCTAAACCTATACTATAGTTATTTGAATAAAAACTTTCTAGTTTTAGACGATTCTCAAAAGTAACATTTTCTCGTCCACTTACCTGCCAGTAACCAGTTATACCTGGTTTAGTTTTTACTATATCATCAAAGTATTTACCCATATCTTCTTTTTCTCTAGGTAAATACGGACGATTTCCAATCAAGGACATATCTCCTTTTAAAACATTAAGTAACTGAGGTAGTTCATCTATAGAAGTTCTTCTTAGAATCTTACCAATCTTTGTTATTCTTGGATCATCTTTTAATTTTTTATTAATTTTATACTCTTTAGCAACTTCTTTATCTTCTTCTAACATTTTAAATAGTACTTCATCGGCATTTGGTACCATAGATCTAAACTTATAAAACTTAAATTCTTTACCATCTTTTCCAATTCTATTTTGTGCAAAGAAGATTGAATTAAAATCTCCATTACAGATAGAAACTAATTTTATTATAATTATAAGTGGAATTAAAACGATTAAGCCTATTAATCCAACAAATATATCAAATAATCTCTTTGTAAAAAAATACATAAAGTTACTTTTTGATTTTTTCTTATCTTTCATTAAATAACACCCCTATACTTTTGCTAATTAATCTGCTTTATCGCTACTATAATAATCGTTTGCATAGTAAGAATTGTAACTGCTTCCTTTAACGCTAGCTTTGTTAATAACAACACCATCTAATTTACTATTTGCTGTTTCAAATGTTTTTTTACATCTCTCAAGTAATTCTAATTGTGTTTCTCCACTTGCTACTACTACTACATTAGCATCAGCATGTCTAATCATAACTTGAGTATCACTTATTCCTAATACTGGAGGACAATCAAGAATTATAATATCGTAATGCTTTCTTAATTCTTTTATTACATCTGCATTATTTTTAGATGCAAGTAGTTCAATTGGATTTGGTGGAGTTGGTCCTGTTGGAATTATGTCAATATTTTTTATTTCTGTTTTTATAACATATCTACTTAATTTAACTTCGTCTTTAAAGTTTAAAATAAGGTTTGAATATCCCCCATTAGTTTGGTTCATAACATTAAATATTTCGTGTTGTCTTCCACGACGTAAATCACAATCTATTATAAGAACTTTTTTACCATCTTGACCATATGCTGCTGCTAGATTGGCTGAAACAAATGATTTACCATTACCTGCTGATGGTGATGTTATTAAAATTGTTTTTAATTCTTTATCAATAGCTGAGAATTGTAAGTTAGTACGAATACTTTTAATTGATTCACTAAACATTGATTTAGGATTTATATTAATTATTAAATCTGTTCCATTCATATTATATTCCACCCACTTCTATCTTTTCTCTTTATATCTTACTTTAGGTACAATACCAAATACAGGTAATCCAAGTTTCTTTTCAATTTCATCAGCACTCTTAATTGATGTATCAAAATAGAAAACTACAAATATTGAACCGCAAGCGATTACTAATCCTACTAATAGGTAAATAACAATGTCTTTAATTAAATTTACATTATATGCTGATTCTGCCTCTACAGCTTTATCTACTATAGAAACATTTTGTAATCTATAAATTTCTTTTATTTCTTCACCAAATACTTTAATTATCTCATTGGCAATTGCTGCTGCTAATGCTCTATCTGAATCTTCTACATTAATTTTAATTATTTCTGTATTAGTAGTATTTGTTACTGTTACACGATTTTTTAATCCATTTACAGAATAACTAAGTGATAAATTCTTAATTACTTTATCTATAACTCTATTAGATTTTACTAAGTCACTATAAGTTGCAACTAGATTCTTATTTAAGTTAGCTTCAGCTTGTGAATATGATCCTCCACCAGCTGTACCATCATCACTAACTAATACAAATGATGTTTGTGACTTATACATTGGAGTTTTTAAGAATATTGAGTAAACACATCCTACTACTAGAACTGCTAGCACTATGATAGTAATTACTAAAATCCTTTCTTTTAAATAGTCGAAAAGTTCTTTTAAATTGATTTCTTCCATAAATAATCCCTTCTATTCTATATAAGATTTCTTTTTATATTTTCTGTATCATTTAGATGTTCATATTCTACCATGAGGCACTTAAAAAGAAAACATAAAATTACGTTTTATGACATAATTTTATCACACTTTATTAATTTAATATATATCTAATTATTATTTTTTATTTTTTTATTTAATTTTTTACTTTTATTTGTTTTATCATCTTTTTTATTTGCTACTATGTATTTGTAAATATAAAATACTTCTAAAGCAATTAGACAAGGTACTATGCATTCTAGTGGTTCAGAATATATGTTAAATGTTATTTTGTTATATACTATTGATTCTAGGAAGTCTTGGACACTTTTTATAATATCATCTTGACTATCTTTATTGAGATATCCTATGTTATATTTTTTATATTCGTAATCTAAAGGATATATGGAATCTTCGTATAATGACGATGTACTAGTAGGCATATAACTATGGGCTTCTACCCATTCAGGTGTAATGAAAGTTAGTCCTCTATTTTCATAATATGTATTTAAAGTTGTTGGGTCAATTGTTAGGTATTCTCCATCTATATTATATGCATTCCATGCATGGATATCATTAACTAGAAGGATTGAGTCTATATCTAGTCTAAGTGCCATTGCTTGAAATATTGATGCAAAATTTATACATATTACTTCTTCATTATTTAGTGACGTTGATATAGGAAATTTATTATCTATCATTGTTATAATGGTAGATTTTAATGAATCATCTTTTACTCTATTATCATATTGATATTTATCTATTATATATTCTACTATTTTTGTTATTTGTTCTTTTTGTGATAACGATTCATCTTTCAATTCTAGAGCTATTTTATCAAGACTTTCTATTTTCTTGTCTATTGACATTTTCGTTAGTGGAAAAATAGGAAGTTTATTAAGTAGTTTTTTATCTAACCATATAGAGGCATATTCATCAACACTTAAAAAATGAAGATTAGGCAAATACGTTAAGTTTTCTGAATCTTTTAAATTCCCACAATTTATTAGTTTTATATAATTAAGATTTTCAAAAGGTACTAAGCATGATGCACTTATATATATTTCTCCATTTATATATAATCTTCTTAAAGAAGAATTATTTTTAGCTTCGATGTTATTTATTGGAGAAGACTTTAAATGTAATTCTTGTAAGTAATAAGGGAGTATTAATGTATAATCTTTTAATTCTGTATCTTTTAATCTTAGATTTTGGATTGAGTTTGGAAGCTGGTCTGAATTATATAATGTTCCATTTTCTATTTTAAGACCTATTAGTTGTTGATTATATTTTAGATTTTCAGCATCAACATTATTATTTTTTATGATAAGAAATTTTAAATTAGTTAAATATTTTAAATCACTTAAATCTCCATTTATAGGTTCTTCTATTACTAAGTTTTTTATATTTTTAATATTTTCGCTTGTAAGATTTCCACCTACTTTATTACTTATTAGCATAAAAAGTTCTTTATTATGAAATGTAATGTTTTCTTCTGTTTCTAGACGTGTTAACTCTTCTTCAAATAAATTTATTTCTATCTGCTCTTTTTCATTATATAATATTTCTTTTGCTTCTATTTTGGGCGGTACTAGGATTCTTAATGCTAATCCACCAGCTACTGATGCTGTAACAAGTCTTCTTACAAGTTTATATTTCTTTTTCATGTTAATCCCCCTAAACATGATTTTGGACACTGTAGAAAATTTTAGCACTTTTATTAAGTATTGTCTAATTTAACTGATTTTTTTGGGCTTTTTTCTAGTTACTTTTATATATTTTATTTTTTAAAAAAAAATACTGGTTTATAAACCAGTATTTTATCTAGGTAATCTTATTACTTCAAATAGGAATAATAAGTATATTCCAGCATATAATGATGCTTTAAATCTTAACATTTCATATGTACTAACTGTTTTATCAACAGCTGATACTAACCAAGATTCTTTGTATTTTGGTATTACATTAGTACAAGGGAACATATGAGACTTTATAATATCTTGTTGAACTTCGTCTAATTCAAAATATTTTAAACTATTTTGCAGAGCTACATCAGGATGTTCTCCTAATTTTTCGTAACTATGTTCTGATGCTAAATCTTTATCAACATAAAAATCATGTAACAAAGCAGCTCTTGTTATTTCATTTTTATTTTTTATATTAAATTTACTACATATATTATAAGTCCATTTTGCTACTCTCATAGAATGATCATATCTTGTAATTCCATGGTGTAGTTCTTTTGTTAATTTATTAAATTTATTATTACTTTTTATATCTTCAATTAAGGAGTTAAATTCTTCCTTATTTTTTATTGACATCCAAATCACCTCAGGACTCAGTCATTATAGCATATATAACTATATTTTTCAAATTTGCTATTTTTTAGTATATTTTTATTTTAATATATTTGATTATATTTTACTACTATTTTATTTTATTAAATGTAAACCTTTTTTAACAAATAATAATTTTATTTCTTTATATTATATGTAAATACTAAAAATATCTTGTAAGTAATTTACAAGATATTTAGTTATTTTTTTAGCTTTTTCGACGATATTTGATAATCTGTTGTTCTTGTCTTTGTATTCTTCTTTGATAATCTTTTTTCTTTCCACCATCGTAAAGTGCTTTTATAAGTAAAGCAGCTGTTAAAATGGTTAATTCTATTTGAGCTGTTCTAAGCATAATGAAAGTTTTATCCTTATCTTCTTGTTTTTCATTACTTTTAATAGCTTCTTTTAGATATCCTATTTCAATTAATTTATCTTGAATTTGTTTTGATTCAATAGTTGTTGCATATGCTTCACTAGTAAATGAATTTAAATCAAAGTCATAATATAATAGTCTATCTTCTTCATCTATATCAAAATAGTATGTTGTTGGATTATCCCTATCTTGAGTTATTGTTCCATTTTCATATAGGTCTGAATAGTCTTTATCAAGAGCTGTTATATCATAAGCCATATATCTATCTTCGTTTATTTGACGAATCATATTCCATGTATGATTTATACTATCTGGTTGATAATTATCTATTCCAGCTCTATTTGCTAATGCTTTAAATAATGTTGCATATCCAACACAAACACCATCATTATAGTTAAGTGCATAGTATATAGGTTGCTTATTATATTCTGTTAGTAATTTTTCCCCTTCTTCAGTTTTTTCTACGGCATCTTGATCATATTCTATTTGATTCATAACATATAATATAATAGAATTTATTTTATCTTCTTCGGACATATTTTCGTTTATTATACTACTTACTATATTGTCTAATTGATTACATATGTTAGCATATGCACTTTTTTGCTCTTCACTTAGTGAATCAATATTGTAAATGTCTTTTCTGTCTAACCATAGTGTACAAAATTCATCTAAAGCAATATTAACATTATTCATATTCGTTAATTGTCTTGAATTTAAGACGTTTGGACATTGTCCTAAAGATAATTCACGTAGATTAGAACATTCATTTAAGTCATCTATATCAATAAAACCATAACCATTATAATATATTTCTTCTATACTAGAAGGATTTTTAAATTGTAGTTTATTAAAGCTTGTACTATATAAATATACTGTTTTTAAGTTATAAGGTAGTATTAAGAAATCATCTGCTACATCTATACCGCCAAATGCTATTGTTTTAATTGTATTAGGTAGTTTTTCTGTATTAGTGATAGAGCATCTTGTTAAACAAAATGTTTTTAGATTTTGATTATATATTAAGTCTTCACAATTAACTGGATTATCTTCAATAGTTAAAAATTCTAGGTTAGTAAGATATTTAAGATCACTAAAATCAGTATTTGAAAATGGCACATCTATTTTAAGTGTTGTTATATTTCTTAAATCTTCTACAGAAAATGGACCATTAAAATGATTATATAAAGCGTCGTATAGCTCTTTATTATTAAAAGATACTTTTTTAGTATTTTGTAATTCATCTAAATAAGTAGAAAAAGAATAATCTGATGTTTTCTGTGCACTTGTTTGATTATATTGATTATTTTGTTTATTTTCAAGTAAGAATGGTGAAAGATATATACTTGTTGCCATTCCTATTGCAACAACTGCTGCCCCTATTTTTTTTGACATTTTAGATGCCATAATATCAACCCCTTGATTTATTGTTAAAATTATATATCTATTTTATTATTTAGTCAAAAATAAGTGGCTTTTGGCCACTTAAATTTTTATTTTATTTTTGAAATCCTTGCTTTTATTCTTTCACTACCTAGTAATTTTAGAATTATATAAAGGTCTGGTGTTTGAGTAAGTGTTGTTACTCCTACTCTGATAATATTTGAAACGTCAGCTACACTTCCTTTATAGTTGTCTGGATTTTCTTTGTATTCTTTCATATTAGAACAATATCCAAGACGTTCAGACATTTCTTTCATTTTGTTAAACCATGTGTCTTTATCGTCTTCATCGTTATAATATTCATTAAAGTATGTAGATAATACTTCACTTATATCTTCTTTTGTAAATTTAGAATCAAAGTTATATTCAACATCATTAAATAATTCATCAAACATATACCAGATTTGTCCTTTTATTTCTGAAAGAGATGCATAGTCTTTACGAGGCTTCTTTTGTTCTCTTTCGATATTTAGAACATTAGTTGTATATTCTTTGTAATTGTTAATAAGTTCATTAAATTCAACATCATATTCTTTTGACCAAGTATCTAAAAGATTAAATACTTCAGTAGCCTTTAGTTTAGATAGATAGTTTTTAGAGATATTATCCAATTTATCTAAATCGAATAGTGCTCCTGATACTGACATTTTCTTTGGTGAAAAATCAAATTCTGTGAAATGAGCATCTGGATGTTTATCACGCCATTCTTCATAGTTTGAGTTAGCTATTGTCATTATTGCTTCTATAACAGCAAGTATTGGATAGCCTTTTTCTTCATAATATGTCATTCTTGCTTCTGGATCTAATCTTTTTGAGATTTTTCTTATTTTTTCACCATCTTTTTTTAGAATTAAAGGTGTGTGAACATATTTTGGCATTTTGAATCCAAATGTTTTAAATAGTTCATAATGAACTGGTACTGAACTAACCCATTCTTGTCCGCGAATTACATGTGTAGTACGCATTAGATGGTCATCAACTAAGTGAGCAAAATGATAAGTTGGTAGTAAATTACTTGATTTCATTATAGGAATGTCAATGTCATTCTCTGGGAATTCCATATCACCATTTACTAAATCAGTAAATTTAAATTTTTTATTAAAATCACCTTGAGATTTTAAACGTATTGTATACTTCTCACCATTATTTATACGTTCTGCTGCTTCATCTGGAGTTAGGTTACGATATTTTGCATATCTTCCATATATCCCGATTCTTCTTTTATCTTTAGTTTGTGATTCCCTTATTGAGTCCATTTCTTCTTGAGTTAAGAAACATGGATATGCTTTACCTTCAATAATTAAATGTTTAATAAATGTATGATAAATTTCTTTTCTTTCTGATTGAATATATGGCCCGTAGTTTCCTTTTGTTTCTTGTGTGTCTCTGTATTCATATTCATCTGGATTCATGTCATAGTGTTGTAAGACATGTCTTATATATTCAACTGCACCTTCTATTTCACGTGCTGAATCTGTATCTTCATTACGTAGATAGAATACTCCTCCATTTTTTTTAGCCATAACATAATCAATTACTGTAGACATAAAGTTACCAATATGCATAAAACCAGTTGGTGATGGAGCGAAACGAGTTACTTTAGCTCCTTCGTTTAAATTACGTTCTGGATACATTGCCTCATAATCTGCTATTGTTTTTGTGATATCTGGAAATATCAAATCTGCTAAATCTTTTGTAGTCATTTTTATCAATCCTTTCTAAATTAAAAAAGACATATTCATCTAAAGGACGAATATGTCGTGGTACCACCTTAATTTGTGTATTTATACACCTTAATGTTTTAACGCTACAAGCGGAATACTTTGTTTACAGTATTCAACTCCAAAGTTTCTTCAATTAGTTTATATGCTCTTTTACACCAACCAAGAGTTCTCTATGATATAAGGTCTAATTTACTCTTCTTTTTCTTCGTTTGTGGTTTAATTATAGTAAATTGTTTTTCTTTTGTCAATTTATTTTTGAGGCTTTTTCTGATAAGTATGTGGTCTTTCTTGATATTCTGGTTGTAAAATCATTGTTTCTTCATTGGCTAAACGTATTTCTTGTTCAATAATTGCAAGTTGCTTCATGTTAATACGAGCTATTTTTTTATTAAAGAAAGTAAATTCAGTTTCTAAGAATCCTGCTAGTGGACGATACTCATAAGCTGACGATTCGTTTTCAGATAATGCTGGAATATATATTATTTTATTATCTCTAGTTTTTGATTTATGACTATGGCCACGATAAACGGCTGAAACATTATTAGGAACAACGTTTTTACAAGTTTTTTTCAAATCATGTGTTATTGCTATTGCATCATCTTTTAGGTGTATTACGCATTCCCCATAACCGAGTGATACTAGGTCATATCTTCGTTCTTCTATATATTTAGATATATCAAATCCTTCATCTATTAAACCACGATAATCATGATTGCCATATAACATAAAACATGTAATGTTTGGATCAAAGGGATGAATTCTTAGAACTTTTTTAGCTTGTGACTCAAGAGTTGGATTTTTAGGAGGATATGGAGCATCTGGATATATACCTTCTACCAAGTCTCCACCATTAAATATAATGTGACAATCATGAGTTTTGGCATAATTATATACTATTTTTAATAATTTAGGGTTTTCAAATATACTTCCTATATGTAAATCAGAAATAAAAATTGCTTTAAGTACTCTATCTTTAACATTTATGCGAATAGATTTTCTGTCATTAAAGTTTAATGTTCTATTCGGTTTTATAGTTATTGTACCATCAGAGCTAAAGTGTTTAGAATAATTATATCCTGCATCTCTAATTGCTTTTAATATCTTATTAAATTCTCTATTATCAACTTTTAACATCTCTTGAATTTCATTTATCGAATACCCTTCATTCATTAAAGTTAAAGTTAGCGCAATTTTTTCTTTCATAATAATACTCACCTACTTTTTCTATTTATAACATATTGCATTTATATGATATATCTGTTCATATTTATTTTTTGAATCTTTTACACTTATGTTTATATCAATTGAAGTAACATCTTTATAATCATTAGTAATAGTATTATCACTAAATACTTTTGATGTTATTGATATAGTTGAATATTTAAAATGATCATTAAAGCTATAGTTTATTATTTGGTCGTTATCACTTTTTAATGATGAACAATCGATTTCTTGGCTGTATGTTCTTTCATTGTTATTTAAGTTTATTTTTTGTCCAAGTATTTCAATAGTTTTAAAAGGTGTTGATGTAACTTTTTTTAAATCAGAGTAAGATAAATGAATTTTAATTAGTAAAATTAATGTTACTAGCATTATTGCTATTACTATGTATGTTTTAAAGTTTCTTTTCATAAAGTACCCCCACAAATATTATTTTTAAAATTGATTTTTCTTTTTTTAAATAAAAAACATGTCAATTTAAAATTAACATGTTTTATGGATGCAAAAAAATATTTTATATTTTAATATGTTTTTTAGAGATAGTTTTTTCATAATATCACTCTCCCTATAATCAATATACTATATTTTGATTTTTATTTAAAGAATGAATGACATTTTTTTACATTTTAATTTGTTATTTCTATTATTTTAGTTAAGACATCACCATATTTTTTTATAGCAGTTTCACCTTTATTAACAAGAAAGTCTTGAATAGATATTATTTTTTCTTCAAAATAATTTTCATTATTTGCATTTTTTATTACTATTCCATTTATTTGACCAGTTTCTTTTTCTAATAAATTTAATGTTTCTTTAGCATTAATCTTTACTAATCCAATTACTTCATTTTTATCAAAATTAAAGTCTTCAATTTTGCCATTAAACTCACAAACATAAACGTTTGAAAAAGCACGGTCTCTAAATATACTTCCATCATTCTTTTTCTTATCCATAATAAACTTATAAACATTCACAAATAACGCCTTATTATAATCAATGTCTATGCCAATTTCTTCTTTTATTTCACGACCAAAGCCTTCTTTAATCGTTTCACCAGAAAGAATATGACCAGAAGCTGTTGTGTATAGTTTTTCTTCTTCTTTTCTAATTTGAAAATAAATGTTTCCTTCTTTATCGTATAACCAACAATGTATCGTGTTATGCCATAGTGCTTCACGATGAACGACGTTACGTTCTTCTTTGCCTAAGTAATTTTTATTTTCATCATAAATATCTAAATACTCCATTAATTACTCCTTATTTTATTACTTTTCCATCTATATTACATATATAACATTGGGGAAGTTTTTCTTTTATATAATTTAAAGATTCATTATTATTTTCTAATTTTCTACCTACTAATATACCTTCAATTAAGGATATAGGAAGTCCAAACATTATTGCTGATTCTCTATCTGTAGTTGATGCATCTCTACTTAGTCTTTCTTCAAGAAATTTATCGTAGTAACGATAGTCTAAAAAAGGTTTTAATGTTTCTTTATCGAAATCTGTATTCCATACATCAGCATAACTTAAACTTTTGGCATAGTCACTTTCCATATTTAAAATGAATGCAATCTGTCTTTTGTCAGCAACAAGACTTGGTAAAAATGAAACTTCTTTTGTTTTGTCGCCCCAATATGACCAAATCTTCTCATCATTATTAATTCGTTCTGTAAAGGTATCGAAATGATGATATGGGATTAATTCTGATACTTTTTTTGCTTCTGGACCCCTACCTATTGTATAGGTTATTGTAAAACCACTATAATTATATATATAATCTTTAAGTAAGATATCTTCTTTTATATTCCACATTCCAACACTATTACAGATTTTATTTGGTCTTGATTCTGATGTAAAATCAGAAGATATAAAACCATTTTCTAATGTATAATCAAAGTTTTCTAATTCACCAAATATTCCATGAATAAAAGTTCCCTTTTTCAGTTTAACTTGGTCTCCTATAAGGTATTTATTAGATGATAATGGCTGGTTTTGTTGATAAAACAATTCTATTTGATTTAGGACTAGTCTTAATGATTGATTGGAGAAAGTTTTTTTGGCATATTCAATATATTTTTCTTTCATATTATCCTCCTTTATATAAAAATAAAAAGCCCATAAATACTGGGCTTTAATATCTTATTTGGTGATCCGTATGGGATTCGGACCCATGTATGTAACCTTGAGAGGGTTATGTGTTAAACCACTTCACCAACGGACCAGACAATGTCATCTGACATTGTTAATTCTATCATAGTTGGTTTTGTTATTCAATATTTTATTCACTTGAAATGTCTTTTATTGTTCCACCACCTAAACAAATATCATTATCATATAATACTAACGCTTGCCCTGGAGTAGCTGATTTTACTGGTTCATTAAACCTTACTTTAATATTATTTGTATCTAATATTTCTATGTTACAAGGAGTTGGGCTATATTTATATCTTATTTTTCCTTCACATATATTAGGGAGTTTATCTACTAATATATTAATATCTGTTATTATGATTGTATTACTATATAAGTCTTTTTCTTCACCTAATACTATTTGATTCTTATTTTTATCTATTTTTATTACATAAAGTGGATGAGTGTAACTAATACCTAAGCCTTTTCTTTGACCTATTGTATAATAGATAATTCCTTTATGATGACCTATTACTTCACCATTTTTCAAAACAAATTCTCCTTTATTAGGTAATTTATCTAAATTATTTTCTAGGAAAGAAGTATAATCACCATTTTCAATAAAACAAATATCTTGACTATCTTTTTTTCTTGCAGTCACAAGATTTTCTCTTTCTGCTATTAATCTTATTTCTTCCTTATTATTGTATGTATTTAAAGGAAGTAAAATATGATTTAATACTTCTTTATTTATTTTATACATAAAGTAACTTTGGTCTTTGGGCGAATCTATTTTACAAAGTTTACCATCTTCTATTTTGGCATAATGACCTGTTGCAATATAATCACAATTAAGTTTTTTGGCTTCTTCCCATAAAAGACCAAATTTTAAATATTTATTACATTCTATGCAAGGGTTTGGAGTTTGAGCATTAAGGTAGCTTTTTATAAAATTGTCTATAATATGATTTTTAAATTCTTTAATATAAGTAACTACATGATGCTCTATGTTTAATTTCTCACATACTTTTTTGGCATCTATAACTGATTGATCATTATCTTTAGAAAATAGAGACATAGTTATTCCTATTACTTCATATCCTTCTTCTTTTAAAAGGTATGCTGCAACTGAAGAATCTACTCCACCAGACATTCCGATAAGAACTCTTGACATTTATATCACTTCCAATAGCTTTATTATATACTTTAAATATGCAAAATAAAAGAGACAATTAGTTGTCTCTTGCTTTACCGAATAATCTTAGTAACTTTATAAATAGATTAATAAAGTCTAGGAATAGTTGAAATGCAACATAAATACCCATATTTTCTTTATTATCAATAAAGTTATTATTTATAGCAAATTGAATATCATATGCAACATAAGCACAGAATACTAAAATAGTTACGATACATAAGATAATATTTAAAGTACTATTTAGTATAAAAACATTTACTATTTCTAAAATAATAATTGCAAGTAATGCTACAAAAAGATATACATACCATTTAGATAAATCGACTTTTGTAGTCTTTCCTATTATAGCGAATGTTCCAAATAGAATTGCTGTAATTAAGAATACAAAAGATAATGAACTAGCTGTATATACTAAGAATATTCCACCTAAACTAAGTCCTGTTAATGCAGCATATCCTACATATAAGATTTTTGCTGTTAATGGTTGCATTTTTGTTATTCTTAAAGATAATATTAAAGCTATTACGATTTCTGCTATAGCATAAATTAAGTAACTATATCCTCCAAATGAACCATATACTAAGTAAAATATGTCTTCTGTAAGTGTGGTTGTGTATGAAATACCAAAACAGATTAGTAATCCTATAAACAACCATTTAAAAGCGTTTGTTAAAATATTATTTTTTTCCATTTTTTATTTCCTTTCTTTTTAATTATATTAATTTATGATTTAATTGTTGCTATTCCGTATAAATTAGTTATATTTTCTAACGTTGCAACATCTAAACTTCCTATATACCCAAATACTTGTTTTTTATTTTTTATTATTATTGTCATTGGGGTTGTTCCAATAAATGAGCCGAATTTATCTACTTGTCCTCTGAAGTTGTATTCATAGTCTAGTTTTTCAACTAGTTTATTATAATCTTCTATTTGTGATTCATCTATTTCGGAAAGTTCTAAGTAATATGTATCGTAGCCGAATTTTGCTTCTGCAATTGTTAAAGAGGTTGCATAATCAACAGTTGCACTACAAGTATTAAGACTTATAACTAATAATTTTGGTTCATCTGATTCAAATAGTTCTAATGTTTCTTGTAAATTAACATGTTTAAACTTTGATGTATCGACAACTACTTCTTCTGGAGCCACATCACGTGTAATAAATAACGATATTCCAATTATAACAATACATACTAGGACAACGGCGTATATCGGCATGTTTTGTTTAAAATGTTTTTTTAACTTTTTCATTAAATTACCTTCCTTTTATGATGTTAGATATAGCTTTTATTGCAACAAATATTTCTTTATCTACATCAAAGTTTTCTTCTTGTGGTAACCCTTTCTTTTCTTTTTCTTGATTCCATACAGTAGTTAAAACTGCAGCTGCTTTTAATCCTAAAACTGATGAAACTATATATAATGAAGCTGTTTCCATTTCACTGCACAAAGCACCTGCTTTTATCCAAGCATTCCATTTGTTTTCTAATTCATATGAAACAGGCATACGTTCTGGATTATGTTGCCCATAGAATGAATCTTTACAATGAACTACTCCTATATGATTTTTAAATTCTAGTTCGTCTGCCGCATTTTTTAAGGCATTAGTAAGTTCAATATTAGCAACTGCTGGGAATTCAACAGGAACGTACTCTTTACTAGTTCCTTCTTGTCTTATAGCTGCTTGAGCAATAATAATATCTCCTGCTGATACATTAAGTTGCATTCCTCCACAAGTTCCTACTCTAACAAGATTTTCAATTCCTATAGCTGCTAGTTCTTCTACTGCTATGGCTGTTGATGGACCTCCCATACCAGTTGATATAACTAGAACTTTTTCACCTTCAAGTTCGCCTAAATAGCTTGTATATTCTCTACTAACAGCCAATTTTTCTGGATTATCTAGACAGGCAGCTATTTTAGGAACTCGCCCAGGGTCTCCTGGTAGTATTGCATACTTTGCTCCTTTTATATCTTCTTTACTAAGACCTATGTGATACATTTTTTCTCTATCTTTCATTTTTTTCCTCCTTAAAACTAAAGTTTTCTGGTAATAATTCTGCTAATTTATATTCATAAATTTTATTCTCATTATCATCGTAAGTATAAATTAAAAAGTTTTTATCAGTATATTCACAAATAAATTGGCGACAATAACCGCAAGGTAATGTTTTAGTAAATAAGTTACTATCTATTTTCTTTCCAACTACTGCAATACAAGAAAACTTCTTATTTCCTTCAGATAAAGCTTTCGAAAAAGCTACTCGTTCAGCACATATTGATTGAATACCATCATTTTCAATGTTAAAACCATTATAAATTTGTCCTTCAGTAGTCAAAAGGGATGCTCCTACAGTATAGTTTGAATGAGAACAGCAAAAGTTTCTGCTAGCTATATCTTTAGCTTCATTGATTAATTTCATAACTAGTTCTTCGTTCATTATTATCACTCCTATAATATATTTTAACACAAAGAAAAAGAAAAGAATACCTTCTCTTCTAATTCATATCATATAAGAATGCATTACTTTTTTGAGTCTTTAATTTTGGCAAGGTAATAGCATCCTTTTTATTTAGTAGTCCTTTATAGTAGAATAGTAAATCTTTTTCTTTATTAAATTCTGGTAAATTAGTACTATTATAAATAGTACATAATTGAAAAACTTTAATATCTTCACTGATTAAATCAACTTTTTCCTCAGTTTCTTGATATGAAAATAAATCTAATTGAATTGATTGTTCTCTTTCAACTTCTTTACAACTATATTGACTATATATGTTAGCCTTATAAATTTCTTTAAGTTCGATATTATTTTTAGTTAAAGCAACTACATATTCGTTACCAAATAAAGTATCCCAAAATAATAATGTATTATCTTTTAAATGTTCTCTAATTTTATTATAAGTTTTAAAATTTATTAATGGAGAATAACTATCTTGGAATTTTTCATATTCATCTATGTAAGTTATAAATTCGTTGTAATCTTTTTTACTAAGCGAAATTGCAGCAGCTAGTTTTAAATCACAAACATAGTTGATACTGCTTGATGTATTAAAGTTTTTTAAGATATATTTATTGTTTCGATTTAAAAATAATTTTCTTATTCTAGTATCTTGTGTGTCATGTAAATATTCTTCTAATGGTACATTAGCTGAACTTTTATTATATATATCATGAATTTCTCTTACTATATTAATAATATCTTTTAGTTCATAAGTTTTTAAGAAACCTAATGTCTTACTTAGAAGTTCTAAGTATAGTGAAATATTAATGTTATCCTTATTTAAGTAAGCTATATTACTTATTATTATTTCAGTGGTTTCTTTAGATAAACCTAATTTATTTAAATATTCATATACAGATATAATTAATTGTTTATTATTACCTATTTGTTTTCTATTATAAGAATCTGATTTAAACGACGCAAGAAATTCATTGATTTCTTTATATGTCATCATACAAAACCCCTTTTCTTGTCGAGTATATTACATTAAAAGAGGTTATTTTGTCAAATTTTGGCTATTTTTAGGAGTTTTTTACTTTTCTTTTTTTAGGCTATGATCAGGAGAATCGGGCGAAATTCGTAATTTTGAAGCAATAAATTTTTCATATTCTGATAAGTTTTCATATACATCAAATGCAAGATGTTCTATATCTTTATATTGGTTAAGTTTAAAGTCGATAGCATCTACTTGTTTTAAAGATTTTCTTTGACTGACAAGAAGTTCATGTTTAATTGATTCTAGTTCTCTTTCTATATCTGTTATTATGCAATTTGAAGGAAAATCTTTTTGAATTTCATCATAGATATTATTTATTATAGCTTGTTTTATATTGTCTAATTCGCGAATTGAAAGTTCACCATCTTTTAGTATTGGTATAGCAACTATCTTTTGATTTTGAATGTTACCATTTAAATTTGTGGAAATATAGTGAATTGTAATTCCTTCTTTTGATTTTAGAATACTTATTTTATAAAATGTTTTGTTAGTATTATTTGGAATTAATAGTGAACCTCTTATAATTATGCTAGGCATTTTATTTCTTAGGCAGTTAAGTAAAACCTCATTATTATTTCTTTTTCGTCCATAAAAGTTTAAGGAAGGTGTATTTGTTGATGAACCAACTTCGATTATATGAAATGTATCTTTTATTTCTGGATAGATTGTTTTACTATCATAAGAATAATAATAGATACAATTTGGCATTCTTAAAACTTTTTTTATATTCGTACTATTTGGGCAATTAATAAATTCATAATTTTCTTCAGCATTAGGTTTTACTAAACTTAGATGTTCTTTTTCATATTCTCCGTTAATAAGATTTTTATCTTCTAGAGTTGTTTTAAGAATACGTCTATTTTTTATATTCTCTTCATCTATTTCATCTATTGCAAGTATTTTATTGTCACTTGTTTTAAATAGAAATGTTTTTCTAAATATATTATGATTATAGTCATAGCTTACTTCGAAAGTGTAGTCATTAAAATCTTTAATAAATTTATAATATTCCTCTTGAAAAGATATCGTATATGTAATGTTTTTTTCTTCATCTTTAATTATTATATTTTCAGGAAGAAATATTATTATTTTATGGTTGGTTATTGGTATTTCGATGTTATAAATTTTAAATAATCTTTTAAAAAATGTTTCTTCACCATATTCTTGATATATAGCATAAAGTATGGATATTTGTTTTTTCATATGTATCACTTCCAAATTGTTTTATACTATAACATAAATGTGTTCAACATAAAAGATTTTCATAAAAAAATTAGATTAAGAATAATCTAACTTATTTAGTATTGGCTAGTTATACCAAAGTAATTTTCCATAGTTATCCAGTTTCCATTATTATAAAGTTTAGTAGCTAGCTCTTCGCCAACATATCTAAAATGCCATGATTCATATTTATATCCTGTCTCATTAGTTTTTCCTTTAGGATATCTTAAAATAAAACCATATTTGTAACAATTGGATGAAAGCCATTTAGCTTCTGGTGTATTAGCAAATGTATCATTAATTATATTAACATCAAAAGCTAGGCCTGATTGATGCTCTGAGTGACCTGCTCTAGCTGAATAAGTATCAGCTGCTTCTACTCCATCTCTTTTTACATAATTATTATATAATTTTTTTTGTGTATCATATGATCTAAAACCACTAGATATATAAATATTTAAGCCTTCTAAGGTAGCTGCATTTTGCATTTTGGTAAAGTTTTCCATTGTTTCCTTTGTTAATGATGAGCCAAAATTGGATGGTAAGGAATAAGTTTTGTTTACAATTAAGTATCCATTTATATATGTTATTCCATCTTTAATAATTCCCTTAAATCCTTTAGAAGTTGTAAATGTTTGATTATTATTTAGGTTATTTTTAGAATCCTCATCTTTTTTAATTTCTTTTTCTTTAACTTTTAAAGTAAAATTTTCTTCTGTTTTATTGCCACTTCTGTCTATAGCAACATACGAAAGATTATACTCACCTATTTTATTTATATCATATTCTCCTTTTATGGTTGGAATTATTTCTTCATTAGAATTATCAACGACTAAAACATTTTCAATTAGATTTATTTCATTTCCAATCTCTACTTCTATTACTTTTTCACAAGTTATTTTAGGACCTTCATCATCTTTTACATTTACTAAATACTTTATGGATTTTTTCCTCTTAAAATAATCTTGTATTTCTAAGACTATTTCTTGTTCACCTATTTTTGAAGTGTCAATTAATTCTTTTGAAGTTAAAATTTTACCATTTTTAATTTTTATATTTTCTGTATTAAATAATTCTTGATTAAGAAATACTTCTATATTTTTATCATATTCTAAAATAATTTTTTTAGAATTAAAATAAATTAATGAACTTATTATAGTTAGTAAAATTACTAGAAATACAAATATATTTATTACTATTTTTTTAGTCATTTCAATACTCCTTTATCATTTTTATATAGTATATATTTATTATAGCATATATGTATTTTATTAACTTATTTTCTATTTGATGCTATAATAATTTGGGAGGTATTAAGATGAGAGATTTAAAATTAAAAGGTATTTATAGACATTTTAAAGGTGATCATTATTTAGTTGAGGATATAGCTATTAGTAGTGATGATGGTGTTACTCCTTATGTTATATATCGTAAGTTATATGGTGATGGGGCTTTATTTATTAGAGAAAAAAATGATTTTTTAGAAGAAGTTAATCATGAAAAGTACCCTGAAGTTAAACAAAAATATAAATTTGAATATATAGAAGTTCAGAGTAAAAGAGATTCTTTCACAAAATAAAAAGACTTATTATAGAATGAATTGCAAATTGTTCATTTCTATAAAAGTCTTTTTTTATTTTAAAAATTTACTTTTTGTTAATTTATATACGTTTTCTCTAGCTCTACCTATTTGTTCAAGTGTTAGTGATTCTAAATATGGTTCAGGATTTATGTTAGGACCTGTAGTTACTATTTTTTCGATTACTTTAAGTAGTTCTTTATCTATTCCTATAATATCTAAATAATTAATATAAACATAAAATTCTTCTAAGTTTAATCGAAATACATTTCCACCAAAAAGATAATTTAAAATTGTCATTACGTAACAATATATTTCTGAGTCATCATTAGGCAATATATATCCTCCACATTGGCCACTTTCATTGACATGATATTTTGATGGAATATGTTGAACTAAAGAATATGGTGAAGCATATCTTGAAGGATATACTCCATTATTTCCGATTTTTGAACTATCAAGATCAATTCCAGCAATATCTCTAGTATTAGGATTAACAATAAAGTTTGATTCATGTAAATCGTTTAAATAAAAATCTTTTAATGGTGTGTATTTTCTTATATTTCTCAATTGTTCAAGTAATTGTCCTATTTTTCTTAGATAATAAATATGTTCTTTAAAATCAACTTTACTAGAGTTTAATATAGTTGAAAGATTTATTCCTTCGACAAAAGGAACAGTAAAACCTATTGTTTCATTTCCCACTACTGCTAATGTATCAGGGATATATAAGCTTTGAGGGATGAATTCTTTGTATGTATCTAGCATTTCTACAGTATATAATTTATTAGCATAGTATTCTCCACTTTGTTCTTTAAGAACTTTTAATACTTTATGTTCTCCTCTAATATTAAGATTAAAAACTTCACTTTCTGAATTACATATTTCTTGCCCTAATATAAGTGGTTGTAGTTCTCTAAATTTTCTTTTAGAAATAGTAGTTACTTTCATTATGTATTCCCCCCTTAATTATTAACAAATTATACATTAAAAGCTTAGTTTCTGCAAATTTTACTTACTTTTTAAAAAAGAATTAGTTATTTTTTAAGTTTTTAACTAATTCTTTGTATTTTATAAATTCTTTGTTTGTGGAATCTATACTTAATACATATAAAATTTTGCCATATAATGAATCTAAATATTTTGATTCATTTTGCTGATTTATTCTATTTAGATGATTTGATAGACCAAATTTTTTTATATAATATATTTCTTGTCTTATTTTATTACGATAATTTGAAGTTGTTTGAATTTTTTTATTTACAACAAGACCTGTTACATTTTGTTGCTGAGAATTGTTTATAATATGAATTTTCTTATTATTTATTTTTAAATTAAGTTTGTATAGCATCTTTCGTACTTTAGTAATTAACTCTCGAGGATTAAAGTCACCAGAAAAAGTCATATCATCAGAATATCTAGTGTATGAAATATCTCTTAATTTGCAATATTCACCTATTTCACTATCAAATTCTTTCATTACTAAATTAGATATATATGATGAAGTTGGTGCTCCTTGTGGCAAACGAGATTCATATGTACATAAATATGTTAAAAGGTGTCCTATGGATTCAGGAAAGTATGGTTGATTAAAACACGAGTTATATATATCATAGAAGTTAATGTTTTCAAAAAAGTCAACTATATCTAATTTTAAAATTGTTTTTTTATTCATATGTGGATAAGCATTATCTTTTAATTTTATTCCTTTATGATAAGCTTTAGCATAAGGAGAAATTTCTTTGTTATTTAAAATATTTTTTAGTATTTTCCTTTGAATATTTTTGAGTAAAGGTTTGGGCGCATAAATTGTTCTATATGTTCCGTTACTTTTCTTTATTTTATAGACATTATAGTTTGATTCTACTTTATTACTTATTGCATATAAAGTCCTTATTTTTTCAGAATCTGGAATGTCTTTATCTATTAAATTAAGAGATAGTAAGAATTCATTACTTTGTTCTTTTGTTATTGGTAACATATACTATCTCCTTTCATGAGCAATACTTAAGATATTGTAATATGGAAATGGACTGGAGCGTTAGCGTATCTACACGCAGTTGTAGAATAGTCCCTTGGAATATTACGATTTATATTTATGGTAACATTGATCTTTGACGACTCGTCAAAGTAAGAATTATAAAAATAATTCCAATCACTATTGCTCTTGGTTGTATTATAACACTTTTATTTTATTAATATACAAAAAAGAATCTATTTTCTAGATTCTTCTCTTTGTTTAACTAATCTTTTTTGATACATTATCTCTTCGATATGAATTTGATGATAATCTGGTTCTATATCAGATAGTTGATTATAATGGTTCATAAATAATATATTAAATGGAGTGTAGCGACTTCCTGAGTTACTTATTTCAACACTAAAGTCTTCTTTTTCTTTATTTAATTTAGTGATTACAATTAAAAAGCTATCTCTAGTACGACTTTGATATATATTTAAACGTGTTCCTTGTCCAAATGGAGCATCGTCACTATGCCATACTATAAAATCATCTGTACATAAACTTTCATAACAATCTTGATTTTCTAGGTCTTCATTTAATTTTTTTGTACGTTTATGTAATTCTTCTCTTTCTTCAGCAGTGTCACATAATTCTTCTTCAAATGAATTAACTCTATATACGTCACAATTTTCTATTCTTGTATATAATTCTTCAAACATTTGAAAAATTTCATAATTTTCTTTTGTTATTGAAAAATACACTTTATCTTTTTCAGTCTCATTTTTATCTATAATTTTCCAATATAAGTCGCCATTTCCACCATAAAAGATTCTAAAAACTACTCCATTATTTTCAAATTCCATTTCGTTATATCCTAGTTCATCTTTGCGTTTTCTTACTTGCATATTTTCTCCAACTTTCTTAAGTAAGATTTATTATATATTAAAAATATTATTAATTAAAGATGTAATTTGTTTTTTTATGAAAAAAAGCTAATAATAATTTATTAGCTTAGATGTTTTTGATTGTTTTTTATTTTTTCTAATGTTTTATCAAATTCTTTACATACACCAATTAGATAATCTTTGTTTTTTAATTTATCAATCCATTTGCTTGGTATGTTTTTATATGTATATATTATTCCTGCTAAAGATCCTGTTATTGCACCAACAGTATCTGTGTCATCACCAAGATTTACAGCTTTTAGTACTGCTTCTTCATAAGAAGCGCTATTAATTATGCACCAAATGCTTGCTTCTAACGTATCAACTACATATCCTGTAGATTTTATCATATTTTCTTCTAAATCTTTTATGCTGCCATTTAATATTCTTTGATATGGTTTTAAAGATTCATTAGAATAATATTTGCTATAGTCAATAAATGATAAATTTTCTAGTGCTTCTTTTTTGTCAAATCCATTTAGTAAACTTTTTACATAATCTGAATATATTTTACATCCAAGTTTACTAATTTCATGTCCATGAGTTAACGATGATGCTTCACTAATCAACTTCACTTCTTCATCAGTAGATAGTTCTTTAGAGTGAGAATATAAAACGATTGGTAATATTCTCATAAGTGAGCCATTTCCATTTTCATAAACTTTAGTTCCACCACATTGAACTGGTGGAACTCCTTTTATGTAATTATTTATTGCATTCCTTGTAGATATTCCTATGTCGAAAAATACTCCTGTTGCTGTATATTTACACTTTGATACCCATTCATAAAATTTTCTCATCATGTCTGAATAATCTATTTTTCCACATTCATTTATAGAATCTAATGTTGCAATAGTCATTGAAGAATCGTCTGACCAAGTACCTTCAGGTTGATTATGTGTTCCATGTCCTACCATATCTTTTACTGGACTTTTTTTTAATTGAATTCTGCTTTTAAATTCTGCTGGTACACCGATAGCATCTGCTATTACAAATCCTAAAATTGAATCTATCACTTTACTACTTTCATTATTTTGTTCTAATTTATTAAATATATTAAGCATAAATACACCTACCTACTTTTTAAAAGTTTGTTTTGATTCACCAGAATCTTCGTACGATTTTATGGCATCTAGCATATCATCTAGTTTTGTTGATGAGCTTACTTTATCTGCAGCTAATTTTGCTAAATATTCTTCTTCTGTATAAGCTTTTATACCTTCTTCAGCAAATCTTGATGGTTGTGATTTAGGTATTGCAGTCATATTTTCTTTTTGATTTGTATCCATAGTTATGATATCATCTCCATTCACATCTCTTCTTATTAGAGCCTCGCAATATTCTTTAAATTTACCTGTTGCAGATCTAGATATTTTATATATAGATGATTTTAAAATTATTTTTAAACTTGGATCTAGTGTTTCTCTATACAAATTAATTAGTAACCCAAAAGATTTAATATCTATATTGGCACATTTTATAATTCTTTCACAATAATTTCTATCATTAGTCCTTTGAAATAGCATGTAACATATAGCAGCTTGGTGATAAGTTGGAAGCGAATCAATATTTTTTTGTTCTATTGCTTTTTCTGGAGATACTATCTTCATAAAAGGGATGTATTTAAAACAATCTATTGAGCCACTTTGACATAAACGCAATAATTTTTCTTCAATTCGTTTACGTTCTTCATAATTTAAATTTTCTAGTTCTTCTTGATTGAAAGTTAAACTATTATGTTTTTTTGTAAATTCATTATTTAATTTATTGTATACTTCTGTCAATTTACTTCGCCTCCTTAACTTTTGATAAAAACATATTAAATGCTTCTTCTATTAATGCTGTATCTTCTGTACCCAGTCCTATATTATTAGTTTTATAAAATTTTGCTATATCAGAAATATCTATATCTACTGTTCCTACTATTTGCATAGTTTCTGGAATTACTTTTGTCATTGTAATTGTATCTATCGTAGAATGTGATAATATTTCCGGAAATTCTACTGTTTTAAATAAATTTCCAAAGCATTCATCCATTGCATACGTTTCTGGATATAAAAATTTTATAGAAGAAAAGTTGCTTCCCGTTAATGGATTTATAGATTCACAGCATGCATTGGCATATGACTTAGAAAGTTTGCCCCACAATTCTTCAAGCATTGGTCCATTTGAAGTGCTGTTCCAATTTGAGTATACTGAGTCTAGGAAATACATTTCTCCTCCTATTGTTGTATTTTCTATAGTTGTAAAATTTTGATTCATTACTTCGTGATATGCATCATCTATCTTACTCCATATTACAGGTTCTTGTCCACTATTTATCATTGCTTGTACTTTAGTTTTGAAGTTTTGATCCATAATTGAAATGAAGTCATCCCAATTGTGTGATATTCCTATACCATCTTCAATAAATGAACTTCCTAATAGTGTATCTTTTACTTTCTTTACAACTGATTGGTCAGTTATACCAAATAAAGTTTCTAAACTCGATGATATTTCAAAATCTGCTTGTGAAGATATGGCTTGTCTTAATTGTTTATTATTATTTATTGTTTCTTGTAAAATCAAGCTTTTTATGTCATTATCTATTTCCATCCCACTAGCAGTTAGAAATTCATAATAACCAGAAATACTATCATTTGATAAGTAACTATCAAGATACTTAGATAATGCAGCTGCTGATTGACTAATTGCTTCTGTAGATGGTTGTATTCCTGATGATGCTTGAGAAACTCTTTTAGTAATATAATCTGTTAAATCTTCTAAGTTATTATAAGTAGGTGCTCTATCTATAAAAGTACTGAATTTATCAACTTTCTGAATTGGTGTTTTACCATCTGACTCCATTGTTTTTGAAAAAACTTCATCAGTTGATGGAACTATCTTTTTGGCTTCTAGTTGGTCTTCGACTAATTTATCTATATCTTCTAAAGTATATTTTATTTTTCCATCACAAATATCAAAAGTATCATCCATATCATATAGAGATATATTATGTTTTTGTTCCATTTCTTGTAATCTTTTTAATGCTTCTTCACCTGTCAAATATTCATTTGTTGAGCCATTTTCTAGTACTTGCTTAATCGGTGTTTTGTCATCTACTCCAAATGGTTTTAGTGATGGCTGACTTATTGTAGTATTAGTAGGTGTATCAATTGTTCCCAATTGATTCGTTATTGACTTAGCTATATTAGTATTGTCTATAGTTGCTGATAAAGTATCAGTTATAGTCGACTTATTTATAGTATCGGCATATATTCTTATTGTACCACCCATACCTACTTGCTCTACTCCTGTTATTTTAAAAGCTTGGCCTGGTCCTAATAATAATTCTTGTTCACTCGGAATTCCGCCTAATTTAGAGAAATCTAAAGCGGGGGTTCCTTTCTCACAATTAAGAACTAATTGAATGTTTTTTCCAAAAGGTCCAGAAGTTGGTGTTGCTGAAACACTTAAAAATGCATCATCAGAAAATATTCCCTTGGCCATTATTGCCTTCTCAATATATGAGAAATTTGTAGAAGAATTTATATTTTCATCAAAGATTTTTAAGAAATTTTCGCCTACACCTCTAAATAAAACCATATTTTCTGGTAACGGACTTTTTTCTATTGCACTTTTCAGCACCTCAAAGTCTTCAGATGCTTGTTTAACATAATCACTTAAAGTCATATTGTTATTTTTTAATTTGCTTATAAAATCTTCTACACTATAATCTCCAGTACCATAAATTCCATATAGTTTTACTCTATCTATAACTTTTTGCCCATTTATTTCGGTGTATTCAAACAATGAATTTCTAGCGAAACCATTCATACTTTTATATGAGCGATAGTCTCCTTCTGAAATATAATATTGGATTACTTCTCTTTCCTGTGGAGTTAAAGAATCTATTACACTTTGAATATTAGCTTCTTGCGTTTTTAAATATTCTCCATAATTGCTATAAACAGTGTAAGTATTACCATTAGCGTTTACTACTTTATTTATTGGTTGTGATGAATTATTACTATTTGCAATAATTTTATTTATTTCTGTGAAATCTTGTTTTGTATTTAATGCCATATCACTATCTATAATTTTTTGAGTTAGTGATACTTTTTGAATTTCTTTTATTGGATCTGGTGCAACACTTGGTAATAATTTTGATTGCAAAAGAGCTTCAATATCGCTATAGGTATAAGTAATTTTTCCAGTAAAGAAATCTTCATAACTAGTAATGTCAAAAAGTTCTACCTGATATTTATTTTGCAATTTTTTTAGAGTTTTATAAGCTAATGCACCATCCAATACGGCATTAGGATTATCTGTAGATATTAAAGTTTTTAAATAATCACTAGCTTCATTAACTACTTTTATCGTTGATAGTTGATCTTGAACTAATTTATCTATATCTTCTATTGTATATTTTATTTTACCATCTGCGATATCAAGCATTTTATCGAAATCATATAAGTTAATATTATACTTTTTCTCCATTTCTAGTAATTTACTTAGTGCTTCTTTTTCTGTCAAATATCCTGACTCTATTACTTTAACACTATTTGCAGTTTCTTCTGCTAAAGTTTGTTCATTTATCACTGGTAGTGGTTGTGTCGCTTCTAATGGTTGTTTTGGTACTTGACCATCTTCAAGCGTTTTTATTCCACTAGTTGCTTCATATGCTATAGTTTGATCTTTTACTATTGGCAGTGGTTGTGTTACTTCTAATGTCTCTACAGCCTCTAATGTTGATGATTTTAATGGTGAATTCATCATTTTATAATTTTCTAACTGATCAGCAATTTCTTCACCATAACAACTATAGTTATATAAATAATCTCCTATGGTTATATCCTTAAGACCTTGTGTTCCGTCAGTTTTCTCCAAGATTAATTTATTTAACTTTTCTGTAAAATCGTTATATGGAACTTGGTCTGTCATTAATGCCATTGGGGCTGTTCCTGCTGCTTGGCTTGCTATCTTTGATGCTGTTATTGCTTTTTTT
>CAJUBJ010000009.1:40173-76862 GCA_910584655.1 uncultured Bacilli bacterium | reverse complement strand
TTTTTTTTGCTTATTTTTAGGAACTTACGTTCCTTTTTTTTCTCTCTTCGTTTACATATATAAGATGCTTTTATTTTGTATAATTGGCAAATGTTGATAATTAAATAATTCTAATAATGTCAAATTTGTATATATATATTGAAATTATAAATTTGTTATTGTTATAATTTATTTAGGTGATAAGATATGAATTATAAATATACTTCAAGATGTGAAGAAGATACAATGGAACTTGCTGAAAATATTGAAAGTGAGAAATTTCCAGGAATGGTTATATGTTTAGATGGCGAACTTGGAAGTGGTAAGACTGTATTTGTTAAAGGGTTTGCCAAAGCTTTAGGTTTAAAAGAAACTATTACTAGCCCTACATTTAGTTTGGTTAAGGAATATCCAGATGGAGAGATGCCTTTATTTCATATGGACGTTTATAGACTTGACGATTCAACTGAAGATTTTGGTTTAGATGACTATTTGAATCAAGATGGTGTTTGTATAATTGAATGGCCAGAGATGATTGAGGGGCAATTACCAGAAGAAAGATTGGATATAAAGTTTAAAGTAATTGATTATAATACAAGAGTTTTGGTATTTACTCCATATGGACAACAATACGAAGACTTATGTGAAGCAGTTCTATAAAACTCCTATGGGAGTTTTTTCTTTTTCTTTATTGTGGTATAATAGGGCACAAGAGGTGAGTTATATGTATACTCTATTTATTGATACACATGATAAAAATGTTTTAATTATTTTATATAAAGATGGCAAAATTATAAAAAAGGAAAATATTGCTTCTGCAAATAAACATAGTGAGATTACTATGCCTGTTTTAGATAAGGTATTGGTTTCAGCAGACGTAAGCGTTAACGATTTAAATAATGTTATAGTTGTAAATGGTCCGGGATCTTTTACTGGAGAGAGAATTGCAGTTACTATTGGTAAAACGATTGCATACTGTTTGAATTTGCCTATTCGTGTTATTGACTCTTTAACAATTCTTGCTTTAAATGTTAATAGGGATAAAAAAATTGTTGCTTTGGAAGATAGAAATGGCGCATATGTTGGTGTATTTGATAAAAATAACAACAAAATGGAAGATTTCAAGTATCTTAGCAAATCTGTTTATGATGAATATAAGCAAAATAATGATGTATTAACTTCAGTAGATGTTGATTATGAGTTGGTTTATGATTATGTAATGAATTTAAATACTTTAAATCCACATGAAGTTAAACCTTTATATGTCAAAGGAATAAGTGCTTTAAATGGTAAATAAAATTTCTATAGAAGATAAAGTCTTATTTAATAAATTGGGAAATCTTATTAACAATAATTTTAGCAATCTATTTAATTTAGAAAGTATTATTAATTTAGATTATGATTATTTATTAGGTTATTATGAAAATAATTTATTGGTTGGATTTGTTCATTTTTCGAAAATGTATGAAACTGTTGATATAGTAAATATCGTAGTAGACGAAAGTATGAGAAATAAAGGTATAGCTACTAAGTTACTAGAAGAAATGTTATCTAGTTTTGATGATGTAACTAATATAATGTTAGAAGTAAATGAAAATAATATTTCAGCGATAAATTTCTATAAAAAGAATAACTTTTATATAATTAATAAAAGAAACAATTATTATGGTAGAGATGCTGCCTTAATTATGAAGAGAGATGTATAGATATGAAAAATGTAAATATATTAGCAATTGAGTCATCTTGTGATGAGACAAGTATGGCAATAATAAGAAATGGATGTGAATGTGTTCAACTAACAGTATTAACACAGATGGATACACATGCTGAATTTGGTGGAGTAGTTCCTGAAATAGCTTCTCGTATGCATACTGAAAATATAACAATGGTTTTAGAGGAAACTTTAACTAAAGCTAATATGACTATGGAAGAGATTGATGCAGTTGCAGTTACTTATGCACCTGGATTACTTGGAAGTTTGTTAGTAGGTGTAGAGTTTGCTAAAACTTTATCATATATTTATAAGAAACCACTAATAGCTGTTAACCATATTGCAGGACATATATATGCGAATAATTTAGAAAAGAAAATGAAATTTCCTTTACTGGCATTAGTTGTTAGTGGAGGACATACTGATTTAATATTAATGAAAGATGATTATGTATTTGAACATATTGGCGGAACTTTAGATGATGCAGTTGGTGAATGCTACGATAAGGTTGCTCGTGTTTTGGGCTTAAAATATCCTGGAGGACCTAATGTTGATAAGTTGTCTTTAGAGGGTGAACCTACTTATGAATTACCTATTCCTATGAATGATGATAGTTTTAATATGAGTTTTAGTGGTTTAAAAAGTAGTATTATAAATTTGGTACATAATGAAACTCAAAGAGGAAATGAAATTAGAAAAGCAGATTTGGCTAGAAGTTTTCAGGATACTGCGGTTGATCAATTGGCAAGAAAAAGTGTTCTAGCGATAAAAAAATATAATATTAAGAATATGGTTATTGCTGGTGGAGTTTCAGCAAATAGATTTTTGAGAAATGCTATTCAACAAGTAGCAGATGAATATAATGTAGAATTAACTATACCTAGAATGACTTATTGTACAGATAATGCTGCTATGATAGGTGCAGCTGCTTATCCACTTTATTTAAAAGGTGAATTTGCAGATTTAACGTTAAATGCTACTAGTAGTGATGAACTATATTAGTATTTAGAATAAAATATGATATTATTATGATAATAGATAGTTATCAAGAAGGTGTAAGAATATGAAGAAAGTTTTAGTAACTGGGGCTGGTGGAACAGTAGGATTACAAGTAATTAGATTTTTACTTAGTGAAGGTAAATATGAAATAACAGCTTTAGAGTTAAAAAATAAACATGTTTATAAAAGATTAAAGCAATTTAGAAAAAGAATAAATATTGTTTATGGTGATGTGAATGATAGTGCGATAATAGATGCCTTAGTAAAGAATCATGATGTTGTAATACATTTAGCAGGTGTTTTGCCTCCTTTAGCTAATATAAGAGAAGATTTATGTAAAGAAGTAGATTTTAATGGTACTAAACAGATAGTTGATTCAATTAAGGATTATAATCCTGATTGTTTCTTACTTTATTCTTCAACAGCTTCTGTATATGGTAAACAAGAAGATTATGAAAGTATAACTATAAAAACTAAATCTAAGTTAGACGAGTATGATTATTATGCTAAGTATAAATTAGAGAGTGAGAAATATATTAAAGATAATATTAAAAATTATTCTATATTAAGATTAGCTTATATTTTGGGTGATCCTGGACCTGAAAATTTAATATATAATATAACTCCAGATAGTAAATGTGAATTATTATCAGCTGAAGATGCTGGTTATGCATTTGTATGCGCAATAGATTTTCAAAAGGAAGTTAATAGAAAGACGTTTAATGTATCTGGTGGGGAAAAGTTTAGAACTAGATATTCTGATTATTTAATTTATTTATTTAAAACTTATGGTCTATCTTTTAAATTTTTATCGGCATATTTGTTTGCTGAAAAGAATTATTATGGGGGATATTACATCGATGGTGATAAGTTAGATGATATATTACATTTTAGAAGTAAGAATTTAGATGTATATTATTCTACTTTGGCTAAATATAAATACAAAGTATCAAGATTTTTTCCTAGATTATTTGCCTTACCATTTGTAGCTTATTATTCTTCTAGAAATAAAAAGAAAGATAAGTAGAAAAATGAAGGGGTTAGTACTAGAGGGTGGAGGTGTAAAAGGATCTTATCAGGTTGGATCTTTTTATGCTTTTCGTGATAGTAAAATAAAGTTAGATGGTTTTGTTGGAACTTCGATAGGATCGTTTAATGCGGCAATGCTTGCGAGTAATAGATATAGTGAATTATTAGATTTTTGGTATAATGTTAATCCTGGCGAATTATTGGGATTTGATCAAAAGTTTATTGATGCTATTAATAATAATACTAAAGATGTTGGATCGCTTATAAGTGCATTTTCAGCTTTGAAGAAGGTTGTAAAGAATTTAGGAATAGATAATACTAATTTACTTAATAGTGTTAGAAATGTGATTGATTTTGATGCTTTAAGTAATAGTAATAAAGATTTTGGTTTAGTTACAGTGCAAGTATCAAGAAGAGGAGTTAAACCCAAATATGTTTATAAAAGCGATATAAATAGTAAAGATAAATTAATTGAATATTTAATGGCAAGTAGTTATTTACCAGTATTTAGAGAACGACGTATAATAGATAATCATTTTTATATAGATGGTGGTTTTTATGATAATTCGCCTGTTAAGTTGTTAACTGATATAGGCTATGAAGAAGTTTATGTTATAAATATAAAAGGTATTGGAATAAATAGAAAGCATAATTCTAATGCGAAAATAATTAATATATCTCCTAGTCGTGAAAATGGAAGAATATTAGAGTTTAATAGAGATGTTATTAGAGATAATATTATGATGGGTTATTATGATACTTTAAGAGTATTAAAGAGGTTAGATGGCTATAAGTATTGTTTTAAGAGAAAAAGTAATAAATATTATAGTTTTTTAGTTAGAAAAGTAGATAATAGATTATTTAAAAGAGTGATGAATTTTTTTGATACTATTACTTATAAAGCTACTGTTCTTAGGGCTTTGGAATATGTTTTAGAAAAAGAGCATATAGATTATTATGATATTTATGATTCTTATAAATTAATAAAAAAATTAAGAAATACTAGAAATAAACATTTTATTTATAGATTTATTAGAGAAATTAAATTTTTCTAGTAAAGTTGTTATAATTTATGTATAATAATACAAGTTTTAAAAGAGGTGTTAATATGGGAAGAGCTTATGCAGTTAGAGAAGCTAAGATAAAAAAGACAGGAGCAGCTAAAGGAAAGTTATATACTAACTTTGCTAAAGAGATTTATCTTGCAGCAAAAAATGGATCTCCTGAAATTGAAGCGAATAGTGCTTTAAAACATTTAGTTGAAAAGGCTAAGAAGATGCAAGTTCCAGCAGATATTATATCTAGAGCTATAGATAAAGCTAAAGGTGCTGGAAAAGATGAGTATGAAGAAATCATTTATGAAGGATTTGGACCAGGTGCTTCAACATTTATGATTAAAACATTAACAGATAATGTAAATAGAACAGTTGGTGAAGTAAGAGCAGCTTTTAATAAAATGAAGAAAAGTTTAGGAGTTAGTAATTCTGTTTCATATAATTATGATAATTTAACAGTTATGAGTTTTAAATCAGATAAAGAGGAAGAATTATTAATGGCGTTACTTGATGCTTCTATTGAACCAGTTGAATTTGAAAATGAGGATGGTTTTATAAATGTTTCTGTTAAATATGGTGATAATTATAAAACAAAGGAAGTAATAGAGTCTGTTGTTCCTGATGTGGATTTTGAAGTTGATGAATCTGGATGGTATGCAAAAGATTTGGTTACATTAGATGGAGAAGATTTAGAAGTATTTAATAAACTATATGATTTATTAGATGCTGTTGATGATGTAACTGATATTTATCATAATGTAAAGTTGGATTAATATGTAAGTTAGAGATGCTGAAATGCATCTTTTTTCATTGTTTTTTCACAAATTTATTATAAAATATAGGTGTATTAGAGGTGAGTTTATGAAAATACTTGTAGTAGATGATGAAAAGCTAATTAGAGATGTTATTCGAGAATATCTTATTTTGGAAGGATATGAAGTGGATGAAGCAGTAGATGGTGAGGATGCAGTTAACAAAGCAAATGTTTCTGATTATTCTTTAATTATTATGGATATAATGATGCCAAATAAAGATGGATATCAGGCTTGTAAGGAGATAAAATCCAATAAAGATGTACCTTTTATTATGCTTTCAGCGCGTAGTGAAGAATACGATAAATTGATTGGTTTTGATTTAGGTATTGATGATTATGTAACTAAACCTTTTAGTCCTAAAGAGTTAGTAGCTAGAGTTAAAGCTATAATAAAGAGAAGTGTTGGTGAAGAATCTTTATATAAATTTGGTGGATTAGTTATAGATGATAAAGCTCATGATGTAATAATAGATGATGAAAAAGTTTATTTAACTCCTAAGGAATATGATTTATTAAAATATTTTGTTACTAATAAGAATATAGCATTGTCCAGAGAACAATTATTAACTAATGTATGGGGTTATGATTTTTATGGAGATGATAGAACTATTGATACACATGTAAAGACTTTAAGAAGAAATTTAGGTAACTATGGTGATTTAATTAAAACTGTTAGAGGAATGGGATATAAATTTGAATACCAAGATAAAAAAGACAACTAGTATAAAAAATAAGACAATGTTTTATTTAATATTGTTTTCAGTTTTTATATTATTACTTTTATGGGAATCACAAATGTTATTTTCTAAGTATCTTTATGAAAAATATCAGATTAATGATATGGAGTCAATTGCTGAAGAAATACATAAAAAAGATGCTTATGAGTTACATAGTTATTTAAAAAATGTTGTATATAATAATTCGGTATGTATTGAATATATAGATGTATATGGTAGAACAAAATTATATAATGATGCATCAACGGGATGTTTGCTTGGTCGAGATAATAGTGAAATAAATAAATATATGAATGATTTATATTATAGTGATGAAGAAATTAAAGCTATTAAGCTTGTTAACGAAGATTATGAATCGTCTGCATTACTTTATGGAATACAAGTTGAAGATGGTTACGTATTTTTGTTTACAATGTTAAGTAATGTTAATAAAAATTATACTTTAATTAGTAGACAATTAATTTATATTACAATTGTTATTATTATATTTGCTGTAATAATAAGTTTATTTTTGGCTAAAGTATTAAGTGAACCTATTGTTGATATAACTGAAAAGTCTAAGCAATTAGCTGGTGGAAATTATAATGTAGAATTTAATAAAAATGGAATTAAGGAAATAGATGAACTGGCAGATACATTAAATTATTTAGAGAGTGAAGTAAGTAAGACAGATCAGTATAGAAGAGATTTAATGGCTAATGTGTCACATGATTTAAAAACACCTCTTACAATGATTAAGGCTTATGCTGAAATGGTAAGAGATATTACTTATAAAGATAAAGAAAAAAGAGAAGAAAATCTTAATGTAATTATTGAAGAAACAGATAGATTAAATGTATTAGTAAGCGATATATTAACTTTATCTAAGTTACAAGCAAATTCTGATACTTTAGAAATAGAGACTTTTGATTTGAATAAAGAAATAAAAGATATTTTAAAAAGATATAGCTATTTAGAGGATGCAGAGGGTTATATAATAGAAGTTAATATGCCAGAAGAAATAATAATTAGGGCGGATAGAAACAAGATTAATCAAGTTATTTATAATTTAGTTAATAATGCTTTGAACTATACAGGCGATGATAAAAAAGTATTTATTAATGTAAAAGAAGAAAAGAAGTTTTATTTAGTTGAAATTAAAGATACTGGTAAAGGTATTGATAAAGATAAGATAGAACATATTTGGGAAAAATATTATAAAAATGAAAAAAATCATAAGAGAAATGTTGTTGGAACAGGATTGGGATTATCAATTGTTAAAAATATATTAGAGTGTCATAATTTTGAATATGGTGTTAAAAGTAAGAAAAATGAAGGAACTATTTTTTATTTTAAAGTTAGTAAAGCAAATAATGTAAAGAAATAGCTCTTAATAAACATTAATAAATATTTCACTTGCTCTTCACATAAACTTCATAAATAAATAGTATTATTAAATCATGAAAGGAAGAGTGATAAATATAGTAAAAAATAAATGTTATTAATTAAAGATGAAATAATAAATAAATTTAATTATATAATATAAACCCTATACAATTAAAAATAACATATAAACTCAAACTCACACTTTTTGAAAAGATGCTGTTAAGTGTCTTTTCTTTTTAATTGCAATTTTTTGTTAATTGTATTATTCTTAATATATAATAGAAGTTGGAGTGAGTAAAAATGAGTAAGGAAGAACAAAATGTTCAATTACCAAATGAGGCAGTAAGTAATAATGAAACTGTACAACCAGATCAAAATGTTCAAGTAGAGCAATCAGTACAACAAGGACAAACAGAGCAACAAGTTTCACAACAAACACAACAATTTTCTGCTGGTCAAGTTTATGTATCTGGTGGGCAAGCTACAAATCAAACTAGTCAACCAATAGTTAATACTGAAGCTGCAAAAGCCAAAGCTAGTGAATTAGCTGAAGCTGCAAAAACTGGTATAAATAGCTATACTGAAAAGTTAAAAACTGATAAAAAAGTTTTAGGCATTACTATTGCTGTAGTAGTTGTTTTGGTTTTATTAATTGGTTGTGTTTATTTTACAGGTGGATCTAAAGGAGTAGCCAAAAATTATGCTAATGCATATGTTAAATCTAATTCTAAGAAGATTATGAAATATATGCATGAGGGACTAGTTGAATATTATGATGACTTAGGAATTGATTTAGAGGAAACATTAGAAGATACTTTTGATGAAAATGATGATAATGATTATAAATTTTTAAGTTATGAACTTGTAGATAGTGAAAAATTGGATAAAGATGATGTAGAAGATTTAGCTGAAGATTTAGACAAAGCTTATGATATAGATGAAGATCATGTTAAAGCAGCAGTAGTTTATACAATTAAATATAAAGTTAAAGATGATGGTGATAAAGATACTTTAAAAAATGATATTACTGTAGTTAAAATTAAAGGTAAATGGTATGTATTCCCTGGAGATTTATCTTAATAAACAAATATAAGGAATGAATGTGTAATTCGTTCTTTTTTTATGATATAATTTATTTAGGGAGTGTTTATGGTATGAAAGATACATTAAGCATATTATTTATTTTGTTAATTATATGGTTAATTCTTTATATTACTTTAGAAGTATTTATTATAAGAAAAAAGTTAAGTAATGTAGATAATGCTTTTAAAGAACTTGATAATATGTTAGTAAAAAGGCTTAATGTATTGTATAAAATGTTAGATATTATAAAAGAATATAATAAGATTGAATTTGAAGTATTAAGTAGTAATTTATATGATTATATTAATGAATATGATGAATATAATTTAGAGAAGAGAATTATTATTAATGAAGATTTAGAATTAGAAATAAAAAAGATACTTTTGATGTCGAAAGTTTATCCAGAACTTTTAAATAATATTAAATATGTTAAATATGAAAAGCAATTAGTAAGATTTAATAAAATAATAAATAAATTATGTAAGAGATATAATTGGGCAGTTATATCTTATATGGAAAGATTAAAAATGTTTCCTAGTAGTGTAGTATATAAAATTTTTAGAAAAAGAGATTATAGATATTTTAGTATAAAAGGTTAGTAAAGAAGAGGAAGGTTAATTTATGTTTGTAAAATATATTATTGTTTTTTTTGTTTCAATGGTTCCCTTAATTGAACTTAGAGGAGCTATACCAATAGCAGTGGGTTTGGGTATGCCAAAGCTTATTTCATTTATTATTGCTATTATAGGTAATATGTTGCCTGTTCCAATTATATATTTATTTTCAAGAAAGGTTCTTGAATGGGGCAAAGATAAAAGGTATATAGGCAAGTTTTTTACTTGGTGTTTGTTAAAAGGCGAAAAGGGAGGAAAGAAGTTACAAGCTAAAGCTGGAAAAGGTTTATATTGGGCTTTGTTCTTATTTGTAGGAATTCCTTTACCAGGTACAGGAGCTTGGACAGGTACTTTAGCTGCTAGTATTTTAGATTTAGATTTTAAGAAAACTGTACTAGCAGTAATGTGTGGAGTATTATTAGCTGGACTTGTTATGATGGCAGTGTCATTTGGTTTATTTGAGGTGATTTTTTAGTGGAAACAGTTGTATATTTAATTAGACATTCTGAAGTAACACCTAAGAGTAATATTAAAAATATCAGTATGAACGATGATAAACAAGTTACTAGTGAAAAGGTTTTTTTGTCTGTTAGTGGTGAAAAGAAAGCCGAAGCGATGAGTAAGATAAAAGAATTACAAAATATTGATGCTGTTTATTCATCAAATTATTCTAGGGCATTGCAAACTGCTAAGTATATTGCACAGGAAAATAATACAATTATTAATATAGATGATCGTCTTAATGAAAGAAAGATTGGCGATGTATCTGGAATTGATAGTAAGGATTTTCATAGAATGCAAGTTAAAGATTTTGATTATAAATTACCTGGTGGAGAATCATTAAATGAAACTAAGAAACGTATGATTGAATCAATGAAAAATATTTTAATGTTTGAAACAGGTAATAGGGTAGCAGTTGTTGGACATAGTACGGCATTAACCTGTTTGTTATCAGCATGGTGTGAGACTGGTAGAAATTATGATGATGAAATTATTTTATCTTATGATGAAGAAACAATTGTGGATGGTCATTGGACTGCTCCTGCAGTATTTAAAGTTACATTTGATGGTATGAATGTTATAGATATTAAATATATAAATATAAATGAATAAAAAAACTATAGATTTATAAATTATCTATAGTTTTTTTGTAGTCTTCTTCTTTAAATCCCGTAAGTATTGTCTTATCAGTTATAAGTAATGGTCTTTTTATTAACATTCCATTAGTACTAATAAGTTTTAATATTTCATCATCGGACATAGTAGGAAGCTTGTCTTTAAGATTTAGTTCTTTGTAAATAAGTCCACTAGTATTAACGAATCGCTTTATAGGTAGATTACTTTTTTTATAATATTCTTTTAGTTGTTCGTATGTTGGTGGATTAAGTTTTATATCTTGCTCTTCAAATTTTATATTATTGTCATTTAGAAATTGTTTGGCTTTTTTACATGTTGAACATTTTGGATAATGAATGAATAACATAATTATTTTCCTTTCTTTATTGAACGATATATTTTTAAAAGTGTTGGTAGAATGGCATACCAAAATGGTTTATTTATAAGATCAAATTCACCAATGAATTCAATGTATTCACCACCAATTTTCCTTTTATATTCATAAATACCAGCAAGATTTTTGTATTTAGTATGAGGGTCTCCTACGACTCCAAAAAGGTCTGCGTATTCATAACCATCTTCATAAGCTTTTTTCATAAATTCGTAATAAAGACGATTTACAGTACCAGTGTATGATGCAACGTCGTCATTTCCAATGTAAAGTGACCAAGCTCCAGTCGCAGAATATGTACATATAAGTGAAGCACATGTATATTCTTTTTTATGAGTTTTAGATACTTCTTTAAAGTAATCGATGTCTTTTTGAATTTTTGCTTTACGTTCTTCTTTTTTTTCTTTTTCAAGTTCTTGACTAAATTTGTCAATTAAATGGGTTGGATTTATTTTTACGTTGTAAACTTTTACATATCCTTTTTTACTTAGTTCTTCATAAACATTTTTATAATAATCATAGCTATAAGCGTTAAATCCATCACGAGCAGAGATTAACTGTATTAAATCGTGAAAAGTTTTTACTTCATCGGATTCATAAACTTCTAAGTCATAATTATAGCTACGTTTAATTGGACGAGCAAATGACTTAGAAAAAGTTTTCTCTACTTCTTCAAAACTGTTATATTTACCATAGTAAGTGCGGAATGTATAACGTGGTTGATTACCTTCATATAGTTTATTAAATCCTTTATGTTTATAACCTAAGTTGTTAAATAGATTATATGTTCTGTAATTATTTAATCCACCTTCAATTTTGTTAGCTTCTTCGTCTATTTCTTGATACATAAGAGGAGGATCTAATTTTAGATAAATAGCATTTTCTTCTTTTAAATAGTTTTTAAGTCCTTTTGTAAATTCTGTTAAAATTTCTTTATTTGAAAAGTCCATAGTATAACCACGTGGTGCATAGAAATAACACATGTTAAATGGTGTTTTTTTCTTTAATAAAAGAGAAGCAGCAACTAGGTTTCCTTCATCATCTTTTAAACCAACATAGCATGGAATTTGATCTCTATTTTTTTTACAAGCTTGTCCCCATTCGTAACTTTGCATAAAGTGATTGTTTGGAGTTTTTTCCCAGAATGCCTGATATTCTTTTTCGCTTAAATTTTTAATAAATTTCATCTAATCACATCCTATTAAAAGTATACCATAACTTGGAAATATTATGTTTGCTTTTGTAAATTATTGTTAACATAAAGATACAATTATATCGATAAGGAATAGTGATATAAAAATTATTAATAGCAAAGTGTAATAAATACACTTTAAATTTGAAAGATGATATGATATATTGGAAATGTAGAGACAAAATGGTAGAAGGAGAGATTTTAATGAAAGTAGTAATGCTTGGGAATAATACCAAGGAAGAAATAGAAAAGAGATTGCAGATTGTAGCATCAGCTGGTAATTTATCGCGTGCAGATGGCACAGTAACTCAAGTTTTAGAGTCACATAACGACTATGAAACAAATTTAAAATTAGCTAGAGCTATAGTTGGTTATGGACATAAATCTATATCAGAACATGATTACTTAGTATTTGCTTTAGAAGATGTTACACCAATAATAGAACAAATTATTATTGGTTACAGATTGACATCATTTACAATTAAATCTAGAAGAAATGTAGATTTTAGAAGTGTTGGTTTTTATGTACCGAATTTTAAAGATGTAAATGGTAATGTTTTGGAAAACAATGAACAATTACAAGCAGAATATAAAAAATATATGCAATCTTTGTTTGATAAATATGGCGAGTTAGTAGATGAGGAAATACCTGTAGAAGATTGCCGTTATATATTACCTTATAGTTATCATAGTAATATTATTATGGGTTGTGATGCTAACGAATTACTTAATATGGCAAGTGATATGATGTATGGAAAGATTTCTAAAATTGCTGAAGTACGTGAATTAGGGGAAAAGTTATCTGCAATGATAAAGGATTATGTACCTTATCTTGATAGAGCTTTAGATAAAGAAAAAGATAAAAAATATTATACTGATAACTTAGAATTTTTAGATGAATTAGTTCCTCAAATAGAGTTTCCTCAACAAGCACATTTACTTGAAAGTGTAGAAATGACAGATTATACACATAATGCAGATTGGAAAGTTTTAGTTAGTGCATTGATGGCTAGATATCAATATACTTACGAACAAGCTGAGGAAGTATTACATCAATTAGGCGATGTAAGAAGTACAATAAAAAGAGATATGATGCAAGGAATTATTAATAATAAGCAACAAAGAGAATTAGAACAAGTTATATTCTCTTATCAAATTCCTATATCTTTAGCAGTATTAACACATATAACAAGACACAGAATGCATTCATTATTAGTGCCTGAATTTACTAGTTTTGATTTAGCTAATTATATAACTCCAGAAACTGTTTCTGAAAATCATAAAGAAGAATATGATCAAATATTTGCAGATAATAAATTAACTCAAGAATATTTTGCAAGTCAAGGAGTTAGACCAGAAGATTTAATTTACTTCTTATTATCAGGTAATGCTTGTAATATAACAACCACTATGAACGGACGTACATTAGAGTGGATTAGTAGAATGAGATGCTGTAATAAAGCACAATGGGAGATAAGAAATATCGCTAATAAAATGACAGAATTAGCTTCAAATGTTGCACCTCTTATTGGACAAGGTCTTGGCCCTACATGTAAAGTGTTTGGATATTGTAATGAAGGCAAAGATAGTTGTAAAAATAGAGGCGTTGTTGTTAAGAAAAAAGAAATTAAATAATAATAACATTTTAAAGAAAGCTTAAGTCTTTCTTTTTTTTGTTGATAGAAGTAAAATTTATATAGAGAAGTTATAATCCAAAAAAAATTTATAACTTTTCAATAAATACTTTTTTTGGTAGTATATGTGGCGTAAGTAGGTGATTTTAATGCTTGAATATAAAATAGTTAATGCAAAAGATAAAGATTCTGATATATTAACTAGTATTAAATTAGTTACAATGATAGATGATGAAATGGATCAAATTCTTTCTTACACCGAAAAAAGTAAAATTAGAAAGAGCATTATAAAGAATATAGAAAGAACTGTAGAGGAATATAAAATTATTTATATTGATAAGAAGATTGCTGGTGCTTATTTAGTATTACCACATGAAGAGGGATATATAATAGATGAAATATATTTATTTAAAGAATATAGAAATAAAGGTATTGGTACAGAAATAATTAATAAAATAAAAAAAGAATATCCTGAATTATATATATGGGTTTATAAAAATAATATAAATGCTATTAGATTGTTTGAAAGACTAGGTTTCTTTACAATTAGTAGTGGAAGAACAATGATTATGAAATGTGATTGTGTTTATATTAATATTAAAGATAAGCTATCTGAAATAAAATTAGGTTATAGGGATAAAGATGGAAATAAATATGCTGGTTTTAAATGGAATTTTAAAGATATATTTTATTTACAGAATCCTAAACAGTTAATGGAAAGTAAAGTAGGAACTTGTTTTGATCAAGTAGAACTAGAAAGAGAACTTGTAACTAAATTGGGAGTAGATCTTAGAACATATTTTATACATTATCCAGACGATAAGATGGATATATCACATTCATTTTTAATATATAAGGATACAAAGAAGTATTATTGGATTGAGAATGCTTGGTTAAAATATAAAGGGTTACATATTTATGATACAAAGAAAGAATTATTTGACGATGTATTACATAAGTTTGTAGATACTATTTCGGATGGGGATTTTAAGAAAGTAAAAATGTATATGTATGAAAAACCAAGATTTGGTATTAATTATGGTAAATATTTATCTCATTGTATAAATGGTAGAAGTATTAAAGTTAAGTGATTTATATTACTAGTTTACATTTTTTAGTATAGGGGCATTAAGACATATGTTAATGTTTCCTTTTTTATTGGTATAATAAAGTTATAGATTAATGATAAGTATAATGTAATTATAAATATAATGTGTTTTTATTATTTGATACCAAATTTTGGATGTTATTTTAAAGTTTATAGTTGGGAAAAGGTATTATAATATAGTTAGGTGGTAGTATGAGTAGTACTTTAAAAAAGAAAAAAATTGTTTTATATGTTGCTTTAGGATTACTTACAATTGGTTTAGGTGTTTTTATATTATTTTTTACTGGGGAATCTCATAAAGAAAAGATAAAAGAAGAATTAATTTTTGAAAATTTAAGTAATAAAAAAGAAGTAGGAAGAATGTCTACTTTGGAAGATAGAAATGGTAATATATATTATAAAATTAATTATCCAGTTGTTGGTAAAAGTAAAATAGATGATTTTATTAAAAATGAAGTTGATGTATTAAAGGATAATGCTTTTGTAGAAAATAGATGTGATTGTGATGAACTCAATACTTATTATTTTATAGATTATGAATTATATATGGGTATGAATAGAACATTAAGTTTGGTGTTAAAAGAAGTAGTGGAGACTTCTTGGTTAAGAGAAAGTGTTAACGTTTATACTTATATATTTAATATTGATAATGGTGAATATTTAAGTAATGAAGATATTTTTGAAGATGGGTATAAGGAAATATTAACAAAATATATTTTTAGTAATGATGATGAGAAATTTAAAGTAGTAATAAAGGAAGATAAAGTATATTTAATTGTTAATGGTATGATGCAAGAAGTTGAAGGAATAAATGATTATTTAAGATTAGATGGTACTATTGATAAGGATTATAAAGTTGAAGATTTAGAAGAAGAATATAATTTAATTAATAAGGAATATATTGTATTAAATGACGTGGTTTTATATAAGGAAGCAAAACTTGCTAGTGATGTAATTGGTAGTGTTAAGAAGGATGAAATAGTTAAAGTATATAGGCAAAGTGATAAGGGATGGAGTTTGTTGTTGACTCAAGATGGTGTTGCTTATATAGAGAGTAAGAATATTGAAGAAAAGAAAGAAGAAATACCAGAGGAGAATACTAATAGTGGAGATAGCAATGAAGTTAAGTTGTATACAGTAACTGATTTAAATATGAGAAGTGAAGCTAGTTCAAGTAGTGAGCTTTTAGATGTTATAAAGTCTGGTGAAGAAGTTATAATGATTAGTAAAAGTGGTGGATGGGCACAGGTTCAATATAAAGATAAAATTGGGTATGTTAGTGCATCATATTTAACAGAAGTTAAAATAGTAAAGAGGGAAGTTAAGTTGAATGTTCCACCGCAAGGACATATTGATCCTAGTAAGCCAATGGTAGCTCTTACTTTTGATGATGGTCCTAATACAAAGGCAACACCTAGAATTTTAGACACTTTGGAAAAATATAATGTTAGAGCAACTTTCTTCGATTTAGGTAGTTTAATGTTAAGATATCCAGATATAGTAAAAAGAGAAGCTAAGTTAGGAGAAGTTGGAACACATACTTATTCACATAAGAATTTGAATTTGTTGTCAGCAGAAGAATTGGCTGAAGAGATTAGATTAAGTAAGGAAGCAAGTATGCAGGTATTAGGGTATGAACCTAAGTTGTTGAGGCCTCCTTACGGAAATGCAAATGCTAATGTTAGAGCAAGTATTACTGATATGGCAATAATTAATTGGAATGTTGATTCTTTAGATTGGAAATATCGTAATAAAGATTTAACATTAAATGAAATAGATAAATTTGGTAATTTAGATGGCAAGATAATACTTATGCATTCTATTCATAATGAGACGGCTGATGCGATAGAAATATTGGTGCCTGATTTGTTAGACAGAGGTTATCAGGTTGTATCAGTTTCTGAGCTGGCTTATTATAAAGGTTATACTTTGGAGACTGGGACAATTTATTATGGTTTTAAATAATGTAGGAGATGTTATGGAAGAAGTTTTAATACAGGTAAGTGAAATGATAGATAGTTCTGATAATATACCTGAGGATATAAAAGAAATAGTAAAGGCAATATGTAGAGGATATGTTAGAGAAAGTAATGGCAAAATAAGTTTCGAAAGTATAGAAAAGGTATGTAAAGCAGTATTTGTAAAAATTAATAGAAATGATGAGACCTTTACAGGGGAAAATAAGATATTTGGTATGACAGATACTATGTATGATGAAGAGTGTAATGTAATACATGAAATGAGTTATGTAAATGATGACAACTTTGTTAAATTAATTACTATATTATGTCATGAATTAGGACATGTTATGACAGAATTTGAGCCTTGTAGTATAAATAAAGGAGTTTATGGTATTGTTAAAAGAACAGCAGGATTTTTTGTTAATTGTAATTATGATGAAAAGAATGAGTTGAGGGCATCGGGTATATATGGATTTAGAGTATCTGATGGATTTTTAGAATCTATATGTAGTAGAATATTTGCTGCGAAAGAATTTAGAGAAGAACTTATGAGTTGTGGGTATGATTTAGAAGATTATGTATATAAGGATGAAAGACTCTTTTCATCAAGAGTATATGATGAATATAAAGCATGCTTTGAATTAGCTGATTATATAATGGATGGAGAGTTGTTTAATTTTGCTTGTAGGAAATATGAAACTAATGAGGAAATATTTGCTGATATTAATAAATATAAATTAAATATTATGTATGAATATTTTGACAAAAGTAATGATGCTTTGTGGGCACTTAAGAGATATGAAGGTAAAGATGTTAGTGAGGAATTTCAAGAATTATTAGAGGACTATAAAAGTAAGAAAGAAATTGCTATTAATATGATGTATGCTTTAGCTGATGTAATGGGGAAAAGTTATGAAGATGAGAAATTTTTAGAATTATTAGATGTTTATGAATCTGTATTAGATAGACAAAAATTATTACCAATAGAAAGTGCCGATTTTGGGACACCTTTAATGTAGTGTTGAAAGGAAAAGTTTTATTAATTGGTATATATAGTAGAAAAGTTATTGGTTTATTAATTAATAGTTAATATATAACTTAGTATCAATTGATGGAAAAAATGGTGATATATTAGATGATTACTATGATAACAAAGTAAAGTTTGAAGACTATGTTAATGTTTATATTAATTTTATTCATTATTATTATGAATATGGATTTGATTATGATAATTAATGTGATGAATAATTAGGATATGTTTTGAATAGATGTTAATAAGTATAGAAGTTGTAAACAGGGCAAGTGATATTTGTTCTGTTTTTTTGTGCTTATGGTAGAATTAAAGTAAGAGTAAGGAGAGATTATAAATGGATCTAAAAAAATTATTTGGTTATGAAGGAAAGAATGTTGTAGTTACAGGTGCTGCATCTGGTATGGCAAAGAGTGCTGCTGAGTTACTTATAGAGTTAGGAGCTAATGTATATGCAATAGATATTAATCCTGTAGAGTTAAATGTAGCTAAGGCTTTTCAAGCTGATTTAAGTAAAAAGGAAGAAATTGATAGGGTAATAGCAGAGTTGCCTCAAGAATTAGATGGTTTGTTCTTGTGTCATGGTATTGCATATTTTCCTGGTAGAGAGTTATTAGTACAAAAGGTAAATTTCTATAGTCAGAAGTATATGACTGAACAGTTGTTACCTAGAATAAAAGAACATGGTACAGTAAACTTTATATCTTCTGTAGGAGGATTTGGATGGCAGGTTGTTTATGATAAAGCAGTTGAGTTGATTAATTTAGGATCTTGGGATGAAGCTATGGAGTGGTATGATAAGCATCCTGAGTTGATTCAAAGTGCTTATGTATTTGCTAAGCAGTGTTTGGAGTCTTATGTAACATATAAGTGTATGGCACCAGAGTTTATTGATAAGAGAATTAGGTTGAATGCTATTAATCCTGGGGATACTACTACTGGGTTAACTGAGGACTTTAATAAGTCAACTAGTCCTAATGGAGATGTGGCTGAAGGAGAAGAGATGATTAGTAATATCTTCTTGAAGAGTTGGAATGGATATGCTGCTACACCAGAACAAATGGGGTATCCATTGGTAGCTGTTGGTAGTGATATATTTTCTTATATGTCAGGTCAATTGATTTATGTGGATATGGGCTTAACTAGTATGTGGACTAGTGGTGCGATGTTGCAGAAAGAGAATAAGTCGATTGAGGAGATTAGTGGGGAAGCGAATAATTAATTGGAATATAAATAAATGAAGAACACTGGTGGTGTTCTTTTTGTGTGTAATAAATTTTATTTTATAAAATTTAGTTTACGTATTAAGTTAATCGAAATTGTTGACATGTTATGTTTAGCGATGTATAATTTAATTAACCCATTACGTTAATTAAAAGAATAAAAAGGAGGTTTGAGTTGGAGTTAACGTATAAAAATGAAGAATTAAAAAGGTTATGTGAGGATGCTAGTTATAATAAGAAGTTAGTTAGAGAGTATGGCACAGAAGTTGCTAAAAAGTTACCGCAGAGAATTATGCAATTAAAAGCATTTACTTCAGTTGGTGATATTCCAGTTTGTCCACCGTTTAGAAGACATAAATTAGAAGGAAATAGAAAAGAAACATTTGCTGTAAATGTAAATGGACAATATAGAATAATATTTAGAAATAAAGATAATAAAATAGTAATAGAAGATTTGAAAAAAATAGGAAGTATAGAAATTTTGGAGGTGTCTAAACATTATGAGTAAAGTAAAAGGTTTTGTAGAATATGTTATTGCACCAGGAGAGACAATATTAGAATTATTAGAAGTTCATGGAATGACACAATTAGATTTAGCAAATAAGACAGGAATTAATAAAAAGACAATAAATGAAATAATAAAAGGGAAAGCACCAATAACTACAGCAACAGCTTTAAAGTTGGAATATGTATTTAATATTCCTGCAAGTTTTTGGAATAACTTAGAAAGTGAATATAGAGAAAGTATAGAAAGAAAAAAGGATTATGATTCTTTAGTAGATGATGAAGTATATTTAGAGAATATACCTTATGCAGAAATGGCACGACGTAATTGGGTAGAACCTACTAGAGATGCAAAAGAGAAAATAATAAATTTAAGAAAGTTTTTTTCTGTTGCTTCATTATCTTTTGATACAGAATTAAAAAGTAGATTGGCTTTTAGAAAAAGTAATAATGATAATTTTTCTTTTGAATCATTATTATGTTGGATTCGTTATGGAGAGATACAATCTAGTAAAGATGTTTATCCTAAATATAATGAAGAAAAATTAAGTAATAGTGTTTCGGAGATAAGAGATTTAGTTAGTAAACCATTTTTAAGTGTCTTAGATGAAATTAAAAGTATTTTAACTGATTGTGGTATTTCATTAGTTTATGAACCACATTTACCTAATACATATGTTAATGGTGTTGCTTATAAAATGACTAGTGATAAAGCAATTATAATGATAAGTGATAGAGGAAAAAAAGATGATATTTTATGGTTTACTTTATTTCATGAAATAGGTCATTTACTAAAACATAGTAAAAAGGAAATATTTGTTGATCAAGAAAAAGATGAAAAAAATGATATAGAGTTGGAGGCGGATGAATATTCAAGAAATGTGTTAATTAGTGATAGAATATTTAATGATTTTGTTAATAGTAAAAGGTATATGACTGAGAGAGGAATAAAAGCATTTGCTAAAGAAAATAATATTTCAACAGGTATCGTTGTAGGTAGACTTCAAAAAGAAAAATATATTGGTTGGAATGAGTTTAATGATTTGATAACAAGAATATCTTAGATTTTTTGATTGTGGATAAGTATAGAGGTTGTAAACAGAGTAATTGATAATTGCTCTGTTTTTATATGGCTATGATAAAATTAAATTAGGAATAGAGGATAGATTATAAATGTTCAAATTCTAGAATAAGATAAATAACTTATATACTTTATATTTTTTGTTATATTGTAAATAGTATATGTGTTAAGATAAATATTGTTAATGATATAAATGAATTATTTTCTATATTCTAATTATAATAGAGGTGGTATTAATGGAGAATATTAATAGAAAGAATTGTCCAAATTGCGGGGCTCCTATAACAACAGAAATATGTCCTTATTGTAATGTTGCTACTGGATTGGATACACAAAATGCTGATATGGAATATCCTGTAATAGAATGCAAAGAAGCACATATAGGATTTTGGAATGTCGCTTTTCCTATGATATTTGCAGTTAGCTTTGGTTTTTTTGGTTTTGTTTTTCCAATACTATTTTTAATGATAGATACTGAAATGTTTGGTTTTACTATTTTAATGTGTTTACCATTTGCTTTAATTGGAATAATAGCATTTATTATTGCGATGAAACCTTTAATAAGATATTTTTCTATTAAAAACAAAGGACAAGAAATAAATGCAATTGTATATGGATATATGGATGATAATATTTTAATAAATGGAAATCCTGCAAAAATTGTTAAATTACTTGTAGATACAAATGATGGTAAGAAATTTATCCTATATCAATTGGGAGATATTAAGCAACCTTTTAAGATTAATAGTCAAATTAGATTAAAGGTATATAAAGATATATTTTTAATAGAAAATAAAAAACAATATTATTTTGAATAAGAAGAAACATATTTAGTGATATGTTTTTTTTATTGAGGTATAATTTGTATAACAAGGAGAGATATTTATGAAAGTATTTTTAACTAGTAATTTAAATCATTATGAAAAAACAGATGGAGTTAAAGTAGCTAAAGAGATAGATAACAAGAATGGTTTAGTTGATCAATTAAAAAGTAAGTTGGATGGTACAAAAGGTATTCTATATGTACCAGCTGATGCTAGTAATAAAGATAAGATAAATGAATATTCTAAGATATTATTTGATGCTTTAAAATTATCTGGTATTGTATTTGATAATTATTATGTAGTAGATGATAAGAGTAGTGTGGAAGAAGTAAGAGATAGAGTATTAAAAAGTGATTTAGTGTTTTTATCTGGTGGAGATACATTTACGCAAATGCAGTATTTTGAAGGGATTAAGTTAAGAGTTATATTAAGTGATTATGAAGGGGTTATAATAGGACAAAGTGCTGGAGCGATTAATTTAGCTGAAGATGTATATAATAGTCCAGAATGTGAAGAAGATTTAAAGAGACCTTGTTATTTTAAAGGATTGGGTAAGACGCATATTAATATTGAACCACATTTTGTATTAGATACATCTAACTTTGATAGTGATGAAATGTTACATAGGACTGCTGTGTTAGAGGAATCTATGCGAAGAAATTTGTATGGTATTCCAGATGGTAGTCATATTTTTGATGATGGTGTAGAGCAGACGATGTATGGTGATTGTTATTTGCTTAGAGATGGCGAAGTAAAGAAGATATGTGAGAATGAGGTAGCGTATGGATTAAATAATTTAAAAAATATAGAACATTTTCCTATGTAGTTTATAAAGTTGTAATTTTTATTGATAATTTTAATATTTTCTTTTAAATGGTTTATATATTTGTCTTTAATATATGTTATAATAACGTTATTTAAATAAGTATGGAAAACATTAGTAAAAGTAGGAGGAGTTATAATAATGCAAATAAATGTTATTGCTAGAAATGAAAAAAATGTTGTAGAACATTTAGTTAATCTAAAATATAATGTTAGTAAGTATAATGATTTATGGGATATATCAGCATATTTGCAAAAAAAATATAATATGCAATGCGAATACTATGAATGTCAATATGATATTGAGTGTAAAAAAGAATATATTTATCACTTAGCAAAGAAAAATAGAAAGTTAGATTTGAATATAAATTTTTATGACATAAACTTTAAAGATTATTATAAAATTACTAAAAGTGAAATTTTGACAGTGAATGCTGTAAAAGGTGAAGGTGGTATGGGATCTGTAACCGAACTTTTTAAAATCTTGGAAATGATTATGTTACTATGGGATTTTTTAAAGAGTATTTTTTCTTTGATAAATTCATTATTTGTAATATTTTTTCCTTTCTATAATATTAAAAAAAATTATGGCTATGGAAAAAGTTTTCTTTATGATATTCTTACTAGAAGTACAACTTGGGATTATGGATTTTTAAATTTAGATAAAATTAAATTTAATAAAGCTTTGGAAAAATCAATAATGCGAAAATTTGGTTATAAGAAAAAAAATGGAATATGGGTGAATGATATATATATTGATTCATATAGTAATTTGAATAAATATGATAGTTTTTAGTATAAAATTCAAAGAATTAGATAGTTGATATGTATATGGAAAATAGAAGTTATTTTAAAATAAGTAAATATGATGAATTAGAATATTATGATAGATTATTAAATCAATATCTTAATAATTTATATGGTGTAGGTTTAGATAGAGAAGATTATAAAGATATAAGTAAGATAGTAAGAGAGTTAGATAAAATAAGAAGTAGTGCTTATTGGAATTGGTTTGATTATGTAAGACATAATAAATATTTATTAGATAAAGATTATGTAGTATTTGGTAAAGATTTAAAAGAAGAATATATTAAAATTAGAGATAGTAGGAAAGAATACTTAGATGAAGTAGAGAGTGTTAGAGGACATTTTGAAAAGATATTAGAATTAATAAGAAAGAGTATTAAACCTGATAATATAGAAGATTATTTACAAGAGGAATGTTCTATTACTCATTTAGTATTTACTAATAATACATATCCTAAGATTAAATTATATTCTAATGATGGTTTTATGTTCTTATGTCATTTTCATAACGAAAGAACTCCTTCTATGGGAGTAGTTAATAGTAGGAATTATGGAATGTGTTATGGATGTGGACATAGTTTTAGATGTGTTGATTATATAGAAAAAGTAGAAGGATTAAGTCATAGAGGAACTGTATCATTACTTGCTAGAGTTTATATGGTAGATATAAAGGATAGTGTTATAGGAGAGGATAGTGAGTTGGTACAACGTTATAGGAGTTCTTTATTATCTGATGAGTTTAGAGAGCTATTAGAACGTGGTTATGAGAGAACTAGTAAGAGAGAGGATAGTGTTACTAAGAGTTTAGCTTTAGCTAAGTTTGAAAGAGATTTTGCTACTATAGATAGGATAAGAAGAGGGGAATGTGTGGAGTTTGATGAGGAGAAGGATAAGGAGAAAAAGTTATTGTTGCAAATTTAAGGTAATGTTGTAAATATGTGATTGTGCTGCTCCTTTGACTTCTGTCTCTATTATTTTTAATAAATTGGGGGAATTTAGGAGTGTGTTTAGAAGTTTGCAATATGCTAGAAGTGATATGTTTTATTGTGATAGACTAAGATATATTAGCTACTACTTTACATGTGGAAAACTTGGTAATGAGTTATTAAAATTATTAGACTATGATATATGTGGTAAAATATAAAGTATTTTTTATTGAAAAGCTTTTTATTAATTTTGAAAGAGGTAAAATGTTATGAGAGAAAAATGGACTGACGAAGAAATGATTTTAACTTTGTATGTTTATTTAACGCATGAATCAACTGATTTATATAAAAGTTCAGAATTTTTGGTTGAATTTTGCAATAGATTAAATAAATATACAGGGAAAAATAGAACTCCTTCTTCTATTGAAATGAGAGTAGCTAATTATAAGTCGGTTGATTCAAAATATATAAAAAGTGGATTAACTAATGGCGGAAAAGCTGTTAAAGAATATTGGGATAGATATTCTTCTGATATTTGTACTATGGAGAAATTATATAATGAGTTTGTTTCTTTAACATATGATATTAATTCAGATAATGATTTAGAAGAACTTAATGAAATAGAAAACAGTTCAGAATATGTTAAACTTGATTTAGAAGAAAAAGATAGTTATATTGAAACTTTATTAAAAGTTAGAAATAAGGCAATTCAGCAAAATTTTAGAAAAAACTTATTATTAGAATTTAATCAAAAATGTGCGTTATGTGAGATTAATAAAGCTGATTTATTAATTGCCAGTCATATACTTCCATATAGCAAATGTGCAAACAAAAAAGATATGGTAAATCATTATAATGGTTTGTTACTTTGTCCTAATCATGATGCAATATTTGATAAAAAATTAATTTCTTTTGATGAAAAAGGTAAGATTCTTATTAAAGATGATTTACCTAAAGAATTACTACAAATATTAAATATAAGTGAAAATAGTCATCTTTCTTCAGTTTATCTTACAAAAGAAAGATTGGAATTTTTATCATTACATAGAAAGTTGTTTGAAAAAAGAAAATAAGTATTTTTGTTAAATATGTGATATTATCATGTATAGAGAGGATTATGATTATGAGGTATGTAACACATTCTTTTAGATATGCTGAGGAGATATTTAAGATAGATGATGATTTTAAATATTTATGGTTAGAAGTATTAAGTACCATAGAAAGTATAAGCGATAATGATATAATTGAAGAGTTTAATTCTGAAAAAAGAGAAGCTAAAAGTATATCTGAAGCTATAAATAAATTGATTGATAAAAGATTAAAAGAAAAAGGATGGAATGCTCAGAGTTTTATTTTTTCCGATCCAAGATATCAAAAAGAAAAAGGTAAAGGAAAAAAAGAAAAAGGAACATGGCGCTTGGACTTCTCTAAAGATAATATTGCTATAGAAGTGGCTTTTAATCATGGAGGTAATGTTTCTTGGAATTTATTGAAGCCTGTATTATCTAGTGAACTTAATCATGTTGAGAAGGCTATACAAACTAAAGCAGGTATATTGATAACCGCTACGGATGCTATGAAAAAAGCAGGTGGGTTTGATGGAGCTGTTGGATCTTATGAAAAATATATTGAGTATTTAAAACCATTGAATAATATATTAACGACACCTTTAGTTATAATAGGGTTAGAACCACCTGAATCTTTTATAGTGAAGCATTATAAAGTTGAAAAACAAACTATTGGCCGTATTGAAATGTTTGATAAAAAAAATAATTAGTTTTCGTTACTAATTATTTTTTCTATTTCTATTCCTATTTTTTTAATTATACCAACAACCAAGGCGTTTCCCATCATAAAGTTTCTTTTTTTATTTGTCATACCAGTATTAGTCCAATTGTCTGGAAACTGATTAATTCTTTCGCACTCTATAGGAGTTAAAAGTCTTGGTCTTTTTGTTTTATAGTCTTCAATAACATGTGTTGTTCTACTAATTCCACCTTCACTTGTAAGCATAGTTCTGGCTGGAGCATCTAAATTATCTGGAAATGGCATTGAGCCTTCTGTATAAAAATATGGTTCTCCATTTGGCTTAACTCTAGGAATTTTTTTGCTCCCTTTTAAGACTGAGAACTTTTCAATTTGAGCTTCAGTTAAAAAATATTTTTCTTCAACTTCATTTTCTTCTCTTATTTTTCTAAGTGGATATACAAGATTGAAATTAGATTTAATTTTTACAGTATATATTTTTCCGCCATTCATAATACCAGCATTATAAAAGTCGCATTTAAACATATTACTTACTTCAACTAAATCTTTATATTCTGAAATATTTGATTTTGTAATGGCTTCATATTCATCTTTAATTGGAAATTGTTTTACAAATATTCCTTCTTTGAAAATAACATCTCTGTCTTCTGTTTTTTGCATTTCTTTGTAGTAATTGGTTGATTTATGATAAGCAAATATATATGTTCTTCTACGTTTTTGAGGTAATCCGTATTCTCCGGCGTTAATAACTCTCCATTCTACATTATACCCATTATCATAAAAGCTTCTTAAAATCATTCCAAAGTCTCTTCCTCTTTGTTTGGCTGGAGATAGTAGCAATCTATCAACATTTTCTAACAAAACAAAAGGAGGTTTTTTAACTGATAGTACTTCTTCAATTGCCCACCATAGTACACCTTTTTTTCCTTCTATTCCTTTGCTACTTGATAATGTTTGTGCAACTGAATAATCTTGACAAGGAAATCCTCCAACTAGTAGTGTGTGGTCTGGTATACTTTTTTTATCTACTTCAAATATGTCAATATTACTTACATCTTCAAAACCAAATCTTGTTCCGTAGCAATTATAAGCATCTTGTGTTTTTGTTGCTGGTTCCCATTGGTTTGCCCATACGAATTTCCAGTTTCCATTTTCTGTTACTTTGTCATCTTTTAATTGAACATTATTTAGTCCGCAGCGAAATCCTCCAACTCCTGCAAATAGTTCTACTACTGTTTTTTCCATGTTGTACCTCCTGATATTGTTAAAAAGTTGTATCTATATTATAATAAATTTATTAAATTCGATCAAGTCTTTTCATAAATATTTTATAACTAATTTAGATAAAAAACAAGATCGAAAATGAGAAAAGGTGTAAAAATGTCTAGAGATTATAGTGAAATTGAAATTAATGAAAAAGCAAAGTTATTAATTGGCAAGAAATTTAAAGAAATAAATAAAAATAATTTGAATGGTAATAAATATAATAAAGGTTCATTCGGTCATATTATTGAGGAAGATGGATATGACTATGCAATTAACTCTATTTCTGAACCAGATTTTGTTGAAGCAGGTATAGAGCTAAAAGTTACACCGTATAAAAAAAATAAAGATGGTTCATTATCTGCTAAAGAAAGATTAGTATTAAATATAATTAATTTTATGGAAGAGTATAAAAACACTTTTTATGAAAGCCATTTTTGGTATAAAAATCAAAAAATACAAATTGTTTGGTATTTGTATGAACCTGATAAATCAAAAGATGATTTAGTTATTACTCATGAAAAATTGTTTACATTTCCAGAAGAAGATTTAGATACTATTATTTCTGATTGGAATTTAATAGTTGATAAGATAAAGAAAGGGACTGCTCATGAGTTATCAGAAGCAGATACAATGTATTTAGGAGCTTGTACAAAGGGAGCTAATAAAAATTCTAAAAGAAAGCAACCTTTCTCAGACATTATGGCAATGCAAAGAGCATTTTGTTTAAAGACTTCTTATATGACTCAGTTAGTAAGGAAGTATATTGGTAATGCAGATGATGTTGAAAGAGTATTAAGAACAACAAATATGACTTTTTATCAGTTTGTTGATAGCGTTGTTCAAAAGTATAAAAATATGTCTCAAAAAGAATTGATTAAATTATTTGAAATAGATTCTAAAGCTAAGAATATAAATAGTGTCCTTGTTAGTAGAATGTTTGGTGTTAATGGTTTATTAAGTAAAACAGATGAATTTTTAAAAGCTAATATTGTTCCTAAGACTGTTAGAGTAGAAGAGGATGGAAGAATAATTGAGTCTATGTCTTTTCCAACTTTTAAATATACTGAATTAGTTAATGAAGACTGGGAAAATTCAGAATTTAGAAATCTGTTGGAAACTATAAAATACATGTTCTTCGTATTTAAAAAAGAAAAAGATGATTATATTTTTAAAGGTATAAAGTTATGGAATATGCCAGAACAAACTATAGATAATGAAGTTAGAAAAGTTTGGTTGAAAACTAAGGATGTCATATTGAATGGAAATATAGTAAAAGGTTTTGATGAGAAAGGGAGAAGAATCACCAATTTTCCTGGCTTGAGTGAAAATAGCGTATGTCATGTAAGACCACATGCACAAAATGCTCGAGATGTTTATAAGCTACCTGTTAGGGATAAAGTTACTGGAATAGAGGAATATACTAAACATTGTTTTTGGATTAATAATAAGTATATTGAGAAAGTTTTAAAAGATATAGTAGATTAAGTTTTTTATTTAAAATAATAAAAACTTTGATATAATATGTGTGAATATAGAGTGTGTTTCATTTTTATAATGGAATTATGCTCTTTTTTAGGTGGTGTATGTTATGTATAAAAATTTGGAGCGATACTTTAAAGAGAATAGTCCTTATAATAAAATAAAAATTAAAACAATTATTCTTTACGTTGTTGTTACATTTTTATTATTAGTATGTAATTATTATGAAAATATAGCTTTTATGATTATAATTTTAATATTGTTATTTTACAAATATAAAGGTATATGCGAAAAAACTCTTGAAACAAAATTATATTTTAAATATGACAAGAGAGCTAAAAGTGGGTTATCTTTAGATGAAATAATCTCAAATAAAGAAAAAAATATAATTATTAAATATCTTAAAGAAAACAATTTATATAATAAAGATTCAATTAATTGTATTTTAAATCATTATAGGTGTAATAAAAGTGTAGAAATTATAGGCGGTAATTTTTTAGGAATATTAACTTTAATAATTTCTGTTGCGTTGGCATTTGTTACAAAGGACGGTTTTGCTTTCAAGAATTTTGTTTCATCTGTCCCTTATTTTATTGCTTTATTAGTTTTAGTTTGGGTGTTTTATTTTGCTTTTAATAAGGCCGTCGGATTAAGAAAAATATTAAAAGGTGAAGAAGACATTTTTGAAAGATTAGAAGTTATTTTTAGTGAATTATATGTTGAATATAAACAAGAATCAATTTTTGACAGAATTAAGCTAAAAATATTTGAAATAATTAAAGATTGTAATTGAAATTTAGAGAGGTAGAAAAAATATATGACAAGAATAAGTATTAATTCGAATTTTTATAGTGATAGAGAATATTGTTTAAGGAATATTAATAGTACTATAGAGTTGATAAATAAATATCAAGCTGGTGTTGAAAATGTCAAAGATGCTATTCATGTTTTGTATAAAATAAAAATTTCTTTTCAATCATTAAAAAAGAAAGATATTACAAAGAAGCAATTAAAGAATCTTATTAAAGTGTTAGAAAAAGTATCTGTGAGAAATTCATTAACAGAAGAAGAAAAAATGTATCATCATTTTATGGCTAAATATTGTAACGATTTATTAGAAAAGAGTAAAGTTTAGTGTGAAATTAGATAGTTTAAAATGTATAAATAACAATATTAATATAGATGACTATATAGCTAATAGAGATATAGTAAAAAGTAATATGGAATATCCTGATTGGTTAGGAGATTTTAGTAGAGAAGATTTATGTAATATGTTAGATAATAATACTAAGATATGGATGTATTATAAAGATGATGAATTTGTATGTAGTATGATGTTAATACCTTCTACCAAGAAAGACTTAGTAAAATTTGGATTAGATAATTTAAATTATGAAAAAGTAGTAGATTATGGTCCTATGTTTGTTAATACTAAATATGTAGGTAATGGATTACAATATCAAATGTTAGAAGTATTAGATAAGTATTCTAAAGAATTAGGTTATGAGTATGCTATTAGTACTATACATTTAGATAATGTTTATTCTATTAGAAATTTAGTTAAAGATGGATTTGTGTTAGTTGGTAGTAGAGAGTTTAAGCGTGGGATTAGGAATGTGTATTTGAAAAATTTGAAATGATAAGCAATGTAGAGGTACATTGTTTTATTTTGTATAAATAATGTTATTGTATTTTTTTGGAAATAATTGGTAAATTAATATTAATAAATGTTATAATGAAAGTAATTAAAGATGAAATAATTATGTGCATAAAAAATGGACGGCTATCCGTCCGAACACATAATGTGAGCATTTAGGCTTAAAGCTTTATTTTAACTCTCTATGTCATCTTAAATGGTATTAAGACAATTAAATAATATCAAAAATAAGGAGGTTCGTCAATATGGATAAAAAATATAATATAGGTCTTGATATAGGAACTACATCCGTTGGGTGGGCTGTAGTTGAATCTAATACACAGAAAATAATAAGAAAGGGTAAAGGAAAAAATAGAAAAGTTCTTTGGGGTGTAAGATTATTTGATCCAGCTAGTACTGCCGAAGGAAGGCGTGGTTTTAGAAGTACTAGAAGACGTTATGATAGAAGAAGAACTAGAATAAAATTATTGCAAGAAGAATTTATTTCGGAAATAAATAGAGTTGATAGAGATTTCTTTCAAAAGTTAAAGGAATCTAAATATGTTGAGAATGATTCTATAAATAAAACTTTAAAAATAATTTTAGAAGAAAAAAAGAAAATAAAAGAATACAATAAAAAATGTCCTACTATTTATCATTTAAGAAATAGATTGCTAAATGATTCTTCTAAAGAAGATATAAGGTTAGTTTATTTAGCTTTGCACCATATAATTAAATATAGGGGTAATTTCTTATATAATGGAGATAGTTTTAATGTAAATAATTTAGATCTTGAAAAATCAATTATGAATTGTTTTGAATCTTTTATTAATTTAGTTCCAAATCTTAATATTTCAGAAAATTATTATGAAATAGTTGATTTAAAAGATTTAGCTAAACAAATAATGAATCCTAGTAAAAATGATGCTAAAGCTAATGTAAAAAGTATTTTATCAGATATTAGTGATAACTCTAAGTTCTCGTCAGAATTTTCTAAGTTGGTAGTTGGAAATAAATTTAGCCTAAAAGATTTGTTTATGTTAGATAATGTTGATAAGAAAGATGATTTATCTATAGGTTTTAATGATGCTGATTTAGATGATGAGGAAAAGATATCTAAAATTGAAAATTTATTGGGAGATAAAATAGAAGTAATTGAATCATTAAAAGAATTGTATAACGCAATATTTTTAAAGAAACTTTTTAAAGGAAGGTCAAACAATTCATTGTCGTCTTTAATGGTAGATCGTTATAATAGCCATAATGAAGACTTGAAATTATTAAAGAGTATATTTAGAGCAGATAGAGATTATAAAAATAGTTTGGATGAAAAAAATCCTAAAAATAATGAATTATATAATAAACTTTTTAAAACTAAAACAACAGATAAAGAAATGTGTTTGTATGATTTATATATACATAATAAAATTTCTTATGACGATTTTAGAAAAAGTTTAGAAAAATATTTAGAAGTTGCATTAGAAAATGTTACTGATGATAAAATATTAAAAGAATATAATGAAGCTAAATCAAGAATAAGTAATGGTGAATTCTTACCAAGAATTACTGATACTGAAAATGGTAGATATCCGTATCAATTAAATAAAGCTGAGCTTGAAAAAATTATCGAAAATCAAGGCAGGTATTATCCATTTTTATTAGATAAAGTTAATGATGAATATAAATTAGTTAAATTATTAAAATTTAGAATACCATATTATGTTGGACCACTTGTTTCAGAAGAAAAAAGCCAGTTTGCTTGGATGGAAAGAAAAATTGAAAATGTAAAGATTACTCCTTATAATTTTGATGATATAGTTGATAAAGAGAAAACTGCAGAAAAATTTATAAAAAGAATGATTTCTCATTGTACCTATCTATTAAATGAATATGCATTACCAAATAACTCTATACTATATTCACGTTATAAAGTTATGAATGAATTAAAACAAATTAAAATTAACGGCAATAAATTAAGTTTAGATTTACAACATAAAATTATAAAAGAACTTTTTGAAAAAAGTAATGGATCAATTACAGATAAAAAGTTTAAAGAATATTTATATAGTTTGAATGATTTTGATATGTACGGTTCAGATATAAATGTTACAGGATATTCATCTGATGGTAAGTTTGCTAATAATATGCAGTCTTATAATGATTTCTTTAGTACTAACGGCATATTTATGGGAACTTCTTATAATGAATATAATGCTGATGAAATAATTGAATGGGTTACTATTTTTGACGATAAAGATATTTTAGAAAATAAAATTAAAAATAAATATACGGAATTAAATGATAATCAGATTAAAAAGATATTAAATAAAAAGTATAGTGGTTGGGGACGTTTATCTAGAAAACTATTAGAAGGTTTAGTAATTCAAGATAAAAAGACTGGAACTCCTAAAAATATTATGAATTTGCTTTATGAGACAGAAGAAAACTTTATGCAAATTATTAATAATGACGATTATAAATTTCAGGATTTGATTAAAGAAAATAATATTATAAAAGATAAGAAAAAGATTAGTTATGATTTAGTTAAAGATTTAGCAACATCTCCAGCAACTAAAAAAGGAATTTATCAATCTTTAAAAGTAATAGAAGAAATAATTGATTATATGGGATATGAACCAGAAAACATTATGATTGAAATGGCACGAGGAGAAGAAACAAAAAAAGAGAGAAAAGATGATAGAAAGAGATATTTATTAAATCTTTACAGCAAAATAAAAGAAGATAATGAATACTCAGGATTTACTAATTACGATTCAGTTTATTCAGAATTAAACCAAAAGGAAAAAATAGATACTCAAAAATTGTTTTTATATTTTATTCAAGAAGGAAAATGTTTATATAGTGGTAAACCATTAAATATTGAGGATTTGGATAGCTATGAAGTAGATCATATTTTACCTAGAACTTTGATAAAAGATGATTCTATTGATAATAAAGCACTGGTATATAGAGAATGTAATCAAGTTAAAGCAGCTAATTTTGTATTGCCTTTAGAATATAGAACAGGTTATATGAAAAAGTGGTGGACTCATTTAAAAAAGATAGGATTAATATCTGCTAAAAAGTTCCATCTTTTAACAAGAGAATCATATAGTGATGAAGATATTCAAGTTTTTATTAATCGTCAGTTGGTTGAAACTAGACAAATTACAAAACATGTTGCAAATATAATTGAGAATTTTTATAAAAATACTAAAATCGTATATTTAAAAGCTAATTTATCTCATAATTATCGTGAAAGATATGAATTATTTAAATTTAGAGAAATAAATGATTATCATCACGCACATGATGCTTATTTGGCCGCTGTATTAGGTGAATACAAAGAAAAATATATGAAAAAGAATATTAACTTTGAAATGGTTAAGGAAATGAATAGCAGATTAAGAGAACTTGGTAATTATAAACAACTTAGATATGGTTTTGTTATTAATAGCTTAGATGAAAATGTAAATGATATTGTTGCAGAAGTTTCCAAAAATTTTGTAGATAAAGAAACTGGCGAATTATTATTTGATGCAAAAGAGTTTAATAAAAAAGTTGAAGATACTTTATATAGAAATGATATTTTGATAAGTAGGAAGACTGAGATAAGAAGTGGTCAATTATTTAAGCAAACTATTTATTCTAAAAGTGTTGGAAATATTAAACTTAAAAACAATATGCCAACTGAATTGTATGGTGGATATTTAAATGTAGAAACATCATATTTGGTACTTGTTGAATATAGTAATAAGAAAAAAATTATTGGAATTCCTTTAGAAGTCGCTTTAAAATCTAAAAATAATATACAAATAAAATATGATTTTATAAAAGAACATTTAAAGACAGACAATATAAAAATTGTCAAAGATTATATACCTTTTGAAACTTTAATTAATTTTAAAGGACAAAATATTTATGTTAAAGGTTATGGCATTTCTAATAAGGTTTGTGAAGTATCCAATGCATTACAATTAAAGATATCTAAAGATAATTTAAAATCATGGAAATATATATTTAATAAGATTTTAAATAAAAAAGATATTTCGATAATAGATGAAAATGAAATTATTAAGCAAATGAAAGATATAATACACTATTTATATGAGCAAAAAAGAAATTATCCTTTATTTGCTAATGAAATAATAAAAATAGAAAATAAAATTGATTTAGATGAATTGAATTGTGATGAGTTATCTAAAATAATAAATGAATTATTAAAAATATATCATTGTAATAGTGTAAATGGTAATTTAAAAGAATTTGGTTTAGGGGACAGAATAGGAAGACTATCTGGCAAAAATATTGATAGTGGAATCTTCATATCAAATTCAATTACAGGAATTAAGGAATCTAATTATGAGTTTTAGAACTGTAGTAATAACTAGACAATCTAAAATAAGTTATAAAAATAGATTTTTAGTAGTTAAACAAGATAGTGATGAAAAGTTTATTCATTTATCAGAAATAGATACAATTATAGTGGACTCTATATCTGTATCTATTTCGGCTTATCTTTTAAAAGAACTTTCAGATAATAAGATTAATATTATTTTTTGTGATGAAAAGCATAATCCTTTTGGAGAATTATCTTCATATTATTCAAGACATAATACTAGTAAGAAAATAAAAGAACAGATAGGATGGAAACAATCTGATAAAGATAAATTATGGGCAAAGATAGTACGAAATAAAATAACTAATCAGGCGTTAATGTTAAGAAAAATAGGTTCGGATAAATATGATTTAGTTTTAAGTTATGTTGATGAAGTAGTTAGTGGAGATAAAACTAATAGAGAAGGACATTCTGCTAAAGTATATTTTAATGCTTTATTTGGCAATGAATTTATTCGAAATAATGACGATAAAATAAATGCTGCGTTGAATTATGGCTATGCTGTATTACTATCAACTATTAATAAGGAAATAGTTAGTAATGGTTATTTAACACAATTAGGTATTCATCATAAAAATGAATTTAACGAATTTAATTTGTCTTGTGATTTAATGGAGCCTTTTAGAATTGTAATAGATAATTTCGTTTATTTTAATCAAGAAAGGGAATTAGATACCAATTATAAATTAGATATAGTAAATATTTTTAATAATACCTATAAATATAAAGGTAAAAATTATGTATTAAAAGATATTATAAAGATGTTTATTAAGTCTGCTTTAGAATCAATTGATGATTTAGAAAATTATAAGGATTTTGTATATTATGAGGGATAGAGTTATGAGAACAATGGTATTTTTTGATTTACCAAATATTTATGCCAAAGATAAGAGAAATTATTTAATGTTTAGAAAATATTTACTTAATGAAGGTTTTATTATGATGCAAGAGTCAGTTTATTCCAAAATTGTGATGAATAGTCAACAATCAGAATTGTTATTAGAGCGACTGAGAAAGAAAGCACCCAAAAAAGGTCTTATACAGGTATTAACTATTACTGAAAAGCAATATTCTCAAATTGAATATATAATAGGTGAACACAATAGTAAAATTATTGATAGTGAAGATAGGTTAATTGTATTATGAATTTAAAAGTAGATTATTTTGATAATAAAATGGAATTTAGTAATGATTATGTAAATGTAATTGAGATAGATAATAAGAAATATTTTTATCGATTTGTTACTAATTTATTTGAAATAGTAAATGAAGGATTTTCGGAAAATATTAATTTTTTTGATAGTGATGGTAATGAGAAAAGTTTAAATAATAGAATAAAAATATTTGTAGATTATTTTAATCTGGGATTTGATTCTAAGAAGAATCTAACAGATGTTTCAAAATATGTGTCTAGTATTATTGATGAAAATGATAAATTACTTTTGCAGAATGAATATAAAAAAATTATAAAAATTTATAAAAAGATTCTAAATGATATTGATTTACCAGTTCATATTGACGAAGAAATTAATACAGATAACTTTTCTAAATTAATGAAACTAGGAATAGATAAAAGAAGTGATTTGCTAGATAACTTGTTTTTACTAATAGATATAGAAAAAGTTTTTAAATCAAATAATTTATTAGTTTTTGTTAATTTGAAACAATATTTGACAAGAAGTGAATTAATTGAATTATATAAATATTCTGTATATAATCAAATTAATATTATGTTAGTTGATTCACAAAATTATGGTGGAACTTTAAATTATGAAAAGAAACTTATTATAGATGAAAATCTAGATGAATTTGTGCTATAATTTTATTGAAAGACATAGAAATACCATTTAATTTTTATATTTTTCTATGTATATAAAAAGATATAGATTTAATTAATTTGAGGTTTTAGATCTATGTCATCTTGAATGGTATTAAAACATTATCTTGAACGTGATGGAGTTCAACAATGTTTTAGATCTATGTCATCTTGAATGGTATTAAAACGAGGATACATATGAAAGAACTTATTTATATGTTTTAGATCTATGTCATCTTGAATGGTATTAAAACTAAGCTAGTATGATAAGATAGAGTTCCCGAGTTTTAGATCTATGTCATCTTGAATGGTATTAAAACA
>CAJUBJ010000009.1:0-40073 GCA_910584655.1 uncultured Bacilli bacterium | reverse complement strand
GTTTTAGATCTATGTCATCTTGAATGGTATTAAAACACCAGTAATAGTTTCGAAACATTGAACTATGTTTTAGATCTATGTCATCTTGAATGGTATTAAAACGGTCGTATTGTAATTCTTATAACTCAAGAAGTTTTAGATCTATGTCATCTTGAATGGTATTAAAACAATGAGAAAATTAGAACTCCACCTACCACGTTTTAGATCTATGTCATCTTGAATGGTATTAAAACGCGTCCATACTAGATGCACTCCCTTCTGTCGTTTTAGATCTATGTCATCTTGAATGGTATTAAAACGTGTAAAGTATGCTTACATACTTCACAATAGTTTTAGATCTATGTCATCTTGAATGGTATTAAAACTGGTAATCCTTTTCACGATTGCATAGTCGTGTTTTAGATCTATGTCATCTTGAATGGTATTAAAACAACACAAGCACAATATTCTAGATATGAATTGTTTTAGATCTATGTCATCTTGAATGGTATTAAAACTGATAAAATATATGTTCCTAAGTACGATAGGTTTTAGATCTATGTCATCTTGAATGGTATTAAAACATTTGCAATGGTTATTACTATGTTATCGGTGTTTTAGATCTATGTCATCTTGAATGGTATTAAAACTGATCCATTTCCTAATTTGCTTGCAAAAGGTTTTAGATCTATGTCATCTTGAATGGTATTAAAACTTAATAGATATACTTATTAATGCGTTTGTGTTTTAGATCTATGTCATCTTGAATGGTATTAAAACCAATAAGTCAAGAACAGACTGAAAGCCATCGTTTTAGATCTATGTCATCTTGAATGGTATTAAAACAGACACCTTTATTTAATAATAAAGTTGCATGTTTTAGATCTATGTCATCTTGAATGGTATTAAAACTATTTATAATGGTATTGGTTTGATTATCCAGTTTTAGATCTATGTCATCTTGAATGGTATTAAAACATAATTATAAATAAAACTATCGATAGTCAGTTTTAGATCTATGTCATCTTGAATGGTATTAAAACAGAAAAGATAATCTTGTTAAAAGAATAAAAGTTTTAGATCTATGTCATCTTGAATGGTATTAAAACCGTTATAAGGTAGGTGATGAGTAGTGATATGTTTTAGATCTATGTCATCTTGAATGGTATTAAAACTTAGGAAGAATCCCATACCTACACCAACAAGTTTTAGATCTATGTCATCTTGAATGGTATTAAAACATATGTTTACATCTGTTAGAGATTTAACGAGTTTTAGATCTATGTCATCTTGAATGGTATTAAAACAATGGTTGTTATATGCAATGTCCGACTAATGTTTTAGATCTATGTCATCTTAAATGGTATTAAAACTATAAACGAATCATAATTCTTATACCAAAAGTTTTAGATCTATGTCATCTTAAATGGTATTAAAATTATTATCTATAAATAATTCTAAATATAGTGGAGGGCTAGATGAATATACATCTGCAATTAGTAATTTATCTTATTTAGAAGCAAGTGGAACAGATAATCATAAAGTTATATTTATAAGTGATCATTGTGAAAATACAACTAAAATGTGTGACGAAATGGACGGGTTAATCTTTAATACAAAAGATAGAAACGGATTTAAAAGATGGTATGGAGATAATCAAAAAGATTTAGTATTCATGGATATTGATGTAATGGGGCTTGTTGTTGGCATTAACCAACCACCAATAACAAACCATTTTCATTGGTGCCATTCTATGTTAGAATACATTAATACAGATGATTATTTAGGTGTTAATGATACAATAGATATACCTGTTAAGAGTAAAAAAGAATATATTGAGACAATATCATTAAAAGATGTTGACAAAAAAATATTAGACTATGAAAATGAAATAAGAAATAAAGATGTTGAATATATGTATGTAATTCAAAACGACGGAAAAGTATTTAAGTTTATTGGAACTCAAGGAAATGTTAAGCCTCATGATGTCAATTTAGAAAATAGTATAATAACTCACAATCATCCTAAAAATGAAACACAATTTTCATTCAGTGGATTAGATAGAGAACTTTTTTATAAAAATAAAGTTAGTAGACTTAGAGGAACAGATTATAAATATACTTATGAACTAAATAGAGATAACGATTTTAAAGAAAGAATGTTGACTCTAGAAGAATTAGAAAAATATGACGATATGGCAGAAAAAAACTTTCACTTAGATAACATTAAATATTCTTATGAATATAATTATGGATATAAGAGGTGGATTAATGACTAACGAAGAAAAAGAACAAATAATAATGGAAGAAATTAATGAGATGTATCGAAGTCATTGGAAAGAAATGGATAAAATAATAGAAAACAATCCTAATATAACAGAAAAAGAATGTAATGATTTTGATTTGGCTTTTTATAAAACTATTAGTCCATATATAAAAAGAAGAAAAAAAGAATTAAATATAGTAAGCACTCAGAAATAGAGTGCTTTTGTTATGCCTTTAAGAGTATGACTGGTGCAACTCCAGTAAGATGATACAAATGATTTGGATAATAAAAACGTTTTAATTTTTTTATTTATAATAAATCAAAAAATTAACTTATGTAACTACAGATTCAGAAGTTCTAAAATGGAGATTACAAAGCTCCATTTTTTCTTTGGAGACATAAGACTCCAAAGACCTAAATAAAAATATTTATGTTATAATAGAAATACTTGTAAAAGACTTAATAAATAGAAAGAAGGCGTAGATACTATGATATTAATAATAGCAGAAAAACCATCTTTAGCTAGAAATATAGTAAGTGCTATTGGTAATATGAAAAGAAATGATGGATTCTATTCTAATCAAGAATACTTAGTATCATGGGCTTTCGGACATCTATTTACTTTAGCAGATATAGAAGACTATGAAGATAATGTAACAGGTACAAAATGGAAGATGGATAATCTACCTTGCTTTCCTTCAAAGTTTAAATTTAATTTAAAAAAAGATAGTAATAAGCAAATAGATAGTGGAATACAAAAACAATTTAATATAATAAGTACACTATGTAATAGAGAAGATGTAGTAAAAATAGTAAATGCTGGCGACTCTGATAGAGAAGGAGAAATCATAGTACGTTTATGTATTAATAATGCTTTAAAAAGTGAAAAAGATATTTATAGATTATGGCTACCGGATCAAACAAATGAAACTATTTCTCAAGGTCTAAAAGAAATGAAGTTAGATAGTGAATATGATAATTTAGCTAACGAAGGATTTGCTAGAACTTATACTGATTGGTTATATGGTGTAAACTTAACAAGATATGCTACTTTAAAAACAGGCACTTTACTTAGAGTAGGAAGAGTTATTATTCCGATAGTAAAAGCAATATATGATAGAGATATGTCTATTCGTAATTTTAAACCAGAAATGTATTATGGTATGTGGAGTAACGAAGAAACAAATGGTGAAGTAGTTGAATTAAATAGTAAAGAAAAGTTTGATAAAGATAACCAGAAGAAAGCACAAGAGATGTGTGATAAGTATAATAGTGTAGATGCTATTGTAGTAGATAAAAAAGTTAAAAAAGATGTAATGAATCCTCCTAAGTTATTTTCTTTAACTAAGTTACAGAATTTATTAGGTAAAAAGTATAAAATCCCTATGAATAAATCTTTAGAGATTGTTCAAAAATTATATGAAAATGGTTTTTTAACATACCCAAGAACAAATTCAGAGTATTTGGCAGTAGCAGAGAAAGATAAAGTTAAGAAGATATTAGAAAATATTGAGAAGTTGGGCTATCCAGTTAAGTTTAAAGATAAGAAAACAATATTTGATGATAGTAAGATTGAATCTCATTCAGCAATAACACCAACTTATAAAATACCAGATAAGACTAAGTTAACGGAAGAAGAGTTCTTAGTTTATCAAACGATATTTAAAAGATTTGTTGCAGTATTTTGTAGTAATGACTGTAAAGTAGAGAAGACAGAGATAAAAATTAGTGTAGGTGATTATGAAGATTTTATTTTAAAAGGTATGACTATTTTAGAACCAGGATGGACAAAGTTTGATTCACCAAGTTCTAAAGACAAGATATTACCTAGCTTAAATATAGGAGATAAAGTTAATACTTTATTTAAGTTAAAAGAAAAAGAAACAACACCACCAAAGCATTATACAATAGAAACTTTAAATAATTATTTAATGAACCCTTTTAAAGAAGATAAAAAAGAAATTGATGAAAAAATTGCGAATGGTGAAGAAGTTGATGATACAGAAGATTATAAAGCTATATTTGAAGGATTAGAACTTGGTACAGAAGCCACTAGAACTGGTATTATTGATAATGCTAAGAGGTCTGAATATATAGCATTAAAAAAGGATGTCTATACTATTTTACCTAAAGGAGAATTTTTAATTAACTCATTAATGCAAATGAATATTTCAATGGATAAATATAAAACAAGTGAGATGGGCAAAGCATTAAAGAAAGTATTTAGAAATGAAATGACTGTTGATGATTCTGTTGGTTTAGCTAAAAAGGAAATACAAGAAGTATTTACTAAAAAAGATGTTGAAATTGAAAAAGATACAGATATTGGATTTTATGGTGATGTAGTTGGTAAGTGTCCATTATGTGGTGGCGAAGTTATAAAAAACAGATTTGCATATGGATGTCGTGATTATCAAAATTGTAAATTTAAGGTAAGTTTACAGATATGTGGTCGTATTATTTCTAAAAGTAATATAGAGAAATTGTTAAGTGAAGGTGTAACATCAAATATTGAAGGCTTCGTATCTAAAAATGGCAAGAATTTTAATGCTAAGTTAAAGTTGGATGATGATAAAAAGATTGTCTTTGATTTTAGTAGTTAAAAAATATTTGAACTATAATTTATGAACTAGTGCTTAATGGTACTAGTTTTATTATGAATAATTTCTTTACATATATTAATTTATATGTTAATATATGTAAAGAAAGGGATATTTTCAGGAGGTTAATTAATGAATATTAGATACAGCAAGAACTATGATAAAGGATATAAAGAACTAAAAAAGAAACATAGAACAGAACAATTAACTAATTTAGAAGATATAATTGAATTAATAAAGAATTCATGTGATTTTAATGAACTAAAAAACAATCCTTTATCTTACATGTATGATTTTGAACCTCTAAAATATAATAATAGTGGCTATTATTCTTTTAATTTATCCAAACATGGTGGAGTAATAAGATTAATAGTAAAACCACAAGATAATTGTATAGTTATGGATTTAGCAGATATAAGTAATGATCATTATAAAGACTTTGACCATAAAGGAGTGATATACTATGATGAATAAGTTTGGTAAGCAATTAGAAGAATTTCTTAAGTTTAAAAATATAAGTAATAAAGAATTTGCAGAAAGAATTAATACTACTCCAAAGAACCTTATAGATATAATAAAAGGAGATATAGAATTATCTCAAAATATGATATATAACATATCATTTGTAACAGAAATACCTGTTTCTTATATAGAAAATGTAGAACGTAATTTTAAAATGGATAAAGTAATTAATGAATTTCTTGATAAAAGTAAATTAACTATAAAAGAATATATTAATAAATTTAATTATAAAGAGTTTAGTAAGCAGTACGAATTTCAATTTACCGATGAAAGAGATGAATATTACATAGCTAAAGATATATTAAGATATTTAAGAATAACCAATCCTGATTCTTTATATAAAGAAGATAATTCTATTTTTTATAAAAGTAAGAATGATAAACCAGAATTATTATCTTTGTGGCTAGAAAGATGCTATCGATTGATATCTAGTCAATCAGTAAAAGAATATAAAAAAGAAAATATTAATATATTAGTTGATTATATAAGAAAATGTGCAGGAAATAATGTATTTAATGAAAAAGAATTAATTAGTAAGTTTAATGATAATGGTATTTTTTTAGCTATTGAAAATGATTTAAAAGGAGCTAAGATAAGAGGAGCTTTTAAAGTATTAAATGATAAGCCAGCTATTTATATTACTAAGAAACATAAAAGATATGCAGATATTTATTTTGCATTATTACATGAACTAGCTCATTGTAAAAGTGATTTTAATAGAGCTAAGAGTGGAAGTATAGTATCACTTGATGATGATTCTTTAGAAGATTATGAAGTTAAAGCTGATAAAACAGCCTATAACTGGATGATAGATGATAAAGAATATAATAAAATTAAGCATTGTTATGATGCAATTGATGAGTTAGATGTAATTAAATGTTTTTTTGTATATAGATTAGCTAAAGACGGAGTTATTGATTATAAGTCAAAAGTTTATCAAGAGAATAATAAATTAATTGATTAAGGATAATTTTTCTTTTTTTTGTTATTTTTTTTCTTTTTATTCATATTTTTTAGTATAACTTGATTTTTTTTAAAGTATATTGTATAGTATGACTTCAAAGAAAAAAAAACGAAAAATAAGTATTTTTTCTTTGCTTGTGTTATAATATTATCATAGGGGAGTGATATTTATGCATTTATTAAAGGTGGTAGCCAATAATTTTAAAACATGTGATAAAGACTTTACAATTTCGTTTATGCCATTGGCTAATAGTAACAAAGATGATATAGAATATGAATTTATAGAGATAGCAGAAGATTTGCATGTGTTTTCTACTGTCGGTATTGTTGGAAAGAATGCTTCTGGAAAAACTAGTGCTACAGATTTGTTAGCTTTAGTTTATGATATATTTTCATATTTTCGTGTAAATTTATTAAAAAATAAATTTATACTTTGGAACAAAAAGGTTAATTTGGATATTACATTTTATCATAATGATTTTTTATATAGATATGTAACAGATGTTTTAGTAGATGATATGGTTGGAAAAAATATCGTATTTAAAAATCAAAAGTTATTTAAAAGGAAATATTATAAAACATATGTTAAAGAAAAGAGCCTATTTGATTATGAAAAATATGAAAAAGTAGATGCAAATTTAAACATTCCTCCTGATACTTCTATTTTATACTCTATTTTTGAAAAAATGGATTTGTTTGCACTTTACTATTCAATCGAAAGTGAACAATCTATTAATTATTCATATATTTTTGATATTTATAAAGTGTTATCAAAAGAATCGAAGTTTATTGAATCTGTTTTAAAAATTTTTGATGAAAATTTAGATAATATAAAAAAAATTAATGATAATAAATATTTAATTAGTTTTTCTGATAATAGAAAAATATCAGTATCTGACGCTGAATTAAAGGAAATGCTTTCAAGCGGAACTTCTAAAGGAATAGATTTATTCTCTAATGCCATTTTTTGCTTAAAGTTTGGTTGTACCCTTATTGTTGATGAAATAGAAAATCATTTTCATAAAATGTTAGTTGAAAATTTAATAAACTTATTTAAAGATAAGTCTGTAAATAAATGTGGTGCAACATTAGTTTTTTCTACACATTATTGCGAATTATTAGATTTGTTTAATAGAACTGATAATATATATGTAACTAAGAACAATGGTAAAGTCAATGTAGAAAATATCTATTTGAATTATCCAACAAGAAATGATTTATCAAAAAGTAATAAATTCTATAAAAACGCATTTGGTACAAATGTTAATTATAAATCTTTGATGAATTTCAAAAAGGAATTAATGAAATAATGATTTTGATTTTATGTGAAGGACCTGATGAAAAGGCAATTATAGATTTATTATTAGATAATGATAAACTATTATTTACTAGAGATGATTTACTTGGTTGTGTTCCTTATGTAGGAAGACAATTAAACAATCCTGTTGTATCAAAAGAAATATTACATTATGGGAAAGAAGTTACAATATATCGTGTTGGAGATACACAGAGAGATAAAATTAAGATTATTAAAAATTTAAAAGATTATGTTTCAGAAGAAAGAATAAGAAAATATTGTACTAAGCCAGAATTAGAAATTTTATTTATTATTGCTGAGAATATGATGAATGATTTTTCAAAGCAGAAAGATAAACCTTGTGTTTTTGCAAAAAAACATATTTCATATAATGGAGAAAAATATTGTAAATCAACCGAATTTATAAAAAAATATTTTTCTGGTAAAAGAATTGATTTATTAGTTGAAAGTATAAAAGAATATAAACGAATAAAGTCACATGATTCTGATGAATTATTTTTGGCTGATTTGTTAAAATAGTTAACAAGTTATTATAAATTTTTTGATACATTATAAAGCAAAAAATTAACTTCTGAAACAAAAGGTTCAGAAGTCTAAAGTGAAGATTACAAGCTTCACTTTTTCTTTAGAGATTTAAGGCTCTAAAGAACTATAAAAAAAATAAGCAAAAATTGTCTTATAATAAACTCTTTGCTATAATACAAAAGCAGGTGATAACTATGAAAAGAGTGGGTATAGTATTTGCTATGGAAGAAGAACTTAATGCTTTAAAGAAGTATCTTACTATAACAAATGAATATAATATATTTGAATTAAAATTTTATGAAAGTATTTTAAATGATATTGAAGTTGTATTAGTTGAGAGTGGTGTAGGTAAAGTAAATGCAGCACGTACTACGCAGATACTTATAGATAATATGAAGGTAGATTATGTATTTAATATAGGTGTTGCTGGTGGTGTAAGTACTAAGTTATCAGTAGGAGATATAGTACTGGGTGAAAAATTGGTTCAACATGATTTTGATATTACAGCATTTAATCATGAAAAAGGTTATATACCTAGTGTTGGAGTTTATGTGGATACTGATCTTTATTTATTAAATATAGCTAATGAAGTATTAAATAGTATGGATGAAGTTAGATATCAAGGAGGGATTATTGCATCAGGAGATATTTTTTGTACTGAGGCGAAGATGAGTGAAAAGATAAATGCAAAGTTTAATGCTTTATGTGTAGAGATGGAAGGAGCAAGTATTGCTCAAGTATGCTACTTAAGTCATGTTCCATTTTTAATTATTAGAAGTATTTCAGATGTTCCTAATAACAATAATACAATTACTTATGAAGAATTTTTACTTTCTAGTTGCGATGTAGTTGCTAATGCTATGAAAGGTATTTTAGAAAGGTTAAATAATGAATAATATGTAATTTTAGATTACATATTTTTATGTGTAGAATTATTAGCTTTTGAATAATTAAGTAGATTAGATAAAGTATTTAGCTATTGTTTCTATATTGTGATATACTTAAATAGTAGGTGGTTTTATGAGAAGAGAAGTATTTATATTTTTGATTTTTATTCCAGTAGCATTTTTTCTGTATGGAGTAGCTAATTTATTAGTAATAACTAATTTTACACAGGCTTATGGGGCTTTTTTGGCTTCTTTAGTTTCAACTTTGTTAGTTTTTGTAATATATATGTTAGTAAAAAAAGGCGAAAGAAGAATCAAAAAGTTAAAGAAGAACAATCAATTTATAATGCTTAAAATCGATAAAATAGAAGAAGAAGATAATATTTTAGATATAGTAGGAAGTATTAAGGAAGATGGAGTTAAATATTGTTTTTCATCTAGTTATTATGTAGAAGATGAAAAATTATATAGTGTAATTGAAAATAAAATGAAAAGAAAGAAATTAAATCAAATAAAAGTATGGGTGAATTTGGATAATTTTAAATATTTTGAGTTTGAAATTAATGGTTTTTTAGAAGAATTAGATGTAATTGGAGAACTTGAACTTATTGGGTGGGGGTCAACAAATCACCCTAATGGGTTTAAAAAATAGACTTTAGGTATAGAGTCTTTTTTTGGTTCCATAAAGAAAATCTATAAGAAGTTACTTTTATTTATGATATAATTAAATAGAGGATATCTAGGGTTAGTAGTGTAAAGGAAGTAGTTTATATGAGTGACAATAGTTATGAGACAAAATGTAAAGTGGTACCAGTAGCAACTATAGAAAATGGTAAGAGATATTTTGTGAGTTTAGAGTTGCCTATGAGTTATGGATGGTACGATGATGTTAGTATGGTTGTGGAGAAGAATGGACAAGATTGTTATTTTCCAATGAAGTATAGTAGAAGTGAAGGGAATATGGCTATTTTTGAAGCAACTGTTGATTTAGAAACAACTGCTATAATTAATTATTATTTTATGTGTCGTGTTAATGGTTTTTTTAAGTATATTAAGAATGGAACAACTTTTGATCATAGAGATATGAAACAAGAAGAAAAATTGAAAATGAGTGTGAATTTTGAAGCGCCAGATTGGGCGAAGGGTGCAGTTATGTATCATATTTTTGTTGATAGATATCGTCGTGGTAGTAAGGATGAGATGAAAGAGATGCCACGTCGTACTATTCATAAGTCTTGGAATGAAGAGATGGTATTGGGTCCAGATGCCAATGGAATATGGAATGCTGATTTTTATGGTGGGGATTTAAAAGGTATTGAAGAAACTTTAGATTATATAAAGTCTTTAGGTGTTACTGTTTTATATTTAAGTCCTGTTGTATGGAGTCAATCTAATCATAGATATGATACAGCAGATTATATGAATGTGGACCCTTATGCAGGATGCAATGATAATTTAAAAAGTTTATGTGAAGCTGCTCATAGAAAAGGTATGAAAGTTGTACTTGATGCAGTATTTAATCATACTGGAAATGATAGTAAATATTTTAATGAATATGGCACATTTGACAATGTTGGAGCATTTCAAAGTATGAATTCTCCTTATTCAAAGTTTTATAGAAAACATAGTGAGAATGGTAAGACTTATTATGATTATTGGTGGGGGATGACTAATTTACCAGTGTGTGATGGATATTCACCAGAGTGGAAGCATTTTATTACTGGCGAAAATGGTGTTATTGATCATTGGTTTAGTTTAGGTATTGATGGTTTACGACTTGATGTTGCTGATGAATTAACTGATGAATTTATTGAGTTGATTAGAAAAGCTGTAAAACGTAATAAAGAAGATGGATTTATTTTAGGAGAAGTATGGAAGAATCCTATGCGTATGGGAAGAGGATATATATCTTCAGGTAAAGGAATGGATTCAGTAATGGATTATTCTTTGGTTGATGCTTTAATTAGATATTTTAAATATGGTGATGTTGATAAGCTAGCTTATATAATTAGAGATATTAAGACAGAGTATCCTAAAGATACAATTAATACTTTAATGAATTTTACATCTACACATGATATATCAAGAGCTATTAATATATTTGCGACTTATGATTTTCAAGAATATGGTGAGTGGGCTTGGAATCCAAATTGTAATGATCTAGAATGGTGTCGTAATTTTAAATTAACTTCTGAACAATATAAGTATGGTAGAGCTGTATATGAAGCTTATGTATTTGCACTTGCTTTTATGCCAGGAATTTTATCTATATTTTACGGAGATGAAGTGGGTTTGCAAGGTATTGGAAATTTAGCCAATAGAAAAACATATCCATGGGGATATAGAGATAAAAAGTTATTAGAATTCTTTAGATATATTGGTAAGATGAGAAGTAATGAAGGATTCTTAAAAGAAGCAGAGCTAAATATATTTGATATAACAAGAGATTATTTAATGTTCGAACGTGAAAGTGAAGAGGAAAAAGTTTTAGTTACTGTTAATAGAACTGGAGAAGATAAAAGATTTGCAATGCCTGGTGAGTATGAAAAGACAGATAGTGGTATTTATGTTTTGAAGAAATCAATGCCAGGTCATTTAAGTCCATATGGGGCAGTGGCTGTTAAGAGTAAAAAGTAGAAGTGTTTTGATGTTTACATTGAAACATTTTTCTTTTGTGAAAATCACAATTTTATTATGATATAATTTTTTTAGGTGATAATATGGGACTTTTTGAAGTTTTTAGAGATACTATTTTTTTGAAAGAAGATAGCAGTTTAGCAAAACAAATAGATGAATTAAAAGCAATTAGAGATAAAGTTAAAGATAAAGATAAAATAGATAAAGATATAAGGTTATTGGAACTTGGTTTACAGGGTGAAAAGGAAATAGCTTTTGAACTCAAGAATGCTAATATAGGTATGTATGTTTTGCATGATGTAACTTTGGTTTATGAAGATTTAAAAGCACAGATTGATTATGTTATCGTTACTAAAGGATACACTTATTTGGTAGAATGTAAAAATTTACTTGGTGATATAACTATTGATAATCAAGGCCAATTTATGCGTAGTTATGAAGTTAGAGGTAAGAAAATTAAAGAGGGTATTTATTCACCTTATACTCAAGCAGTGAGACATAAAGACGTTTTAAAGAAAAGATGGTTAAGTAAAAGAAATATGCTTCAAGTAATGTTATGGGAAAAAAGCTTTGAAAATTTATGGTATAAACCATTAGTCGTTTTATCTAATTCGAAATGTCTTTTAAATACTAAGTATGCTCCAAATGATGTAAAAAAGAATACTATACGTGTAGATCAGCTTGTTAGCTATATTAAGAAAGATTTGGAAGGATATGATCGTGATACGTATTCTTCGAAAAAGAATATGTTAGAATTAGCAGAGTCATTTTTAAAAGATAATGTTGAAGAGGATTATTATAATGTAGCTAGTCGTTATAAGAACGAATTATTAGATCAAGGAAATGAAAAAGTAGAGTTAAATAAAAAAGAAATTACTATTATTAAGGATAATGATGTTTGTCCAAAATGTGGAGGAAAATTGGTAGAACGTAAGGGTGAATATGGAGACTTTTACGGATGTTCTAATTTTCCAAAATGCAGATATACTTTGAAAAAATAATATTTGCAACTAGATATGTAAAAGTATCTAGTTTTTTTGTGAATTTTTTATAAAAATGGAGGAAATTATTATGTATAATGGTACTTTTCTTAATAGATTTATAATATTAGATAAGAAGATTTATGTTTCATTTATGGATATCACTTAATAAAGTTGGAACTAAAGTATTTGCAATAAATAAAATAGAAGATGGAATGATTATAGACTTAGTAATCAATAAAATATTTGACAACTAAAACAAATAGATATAAAATAGCGATATAAATGTTGATTGAGAAGAGTACTATGTAAAAATATTACAGAGAGTTAGTGGTTGGTGTAAACTAATATATTGATATATAAGAAGACACTCAGGAGTTGACTAGAGAATTCATATTTAGTCCGGGAGAAACCCGTTATAACTAAAGTGATTATGTAATACATAATAATTTGGGTGGTACCGCGGATTTTACAGTTATTCGTCCCTTGTGGATGATTAACTGTTTTTTTATTAAATAAAATATAGAAAGAGGAATGAATATGGAAAAATTTAATTATTATAATATTAAAAATGTTGGCGAAACTGTTACTATTTCAGGATGGGTTTCAAAAGTAAGAAATCTAGGTGGATTAATATTTATTGATTTAAGAAATAGAACAGGTATTATGCAAGTTATTGTTAGACCTGAAAATGAAAATTATGGCGTAGCTTGTGAACTAAAGAATGAATATGTTATTCAAGTAACAGGTAAAATTGTAGAAAGAGAAAGCAAGAATGAAAAATTAGCTACTGGAGAAATCGAAGTAGAAGTTGAAAATCTAGAACTTATTAACAAGTCAAAAGAAATACCTTTTGCAATTACTGATGATACTAATGCTTTAGAAGATACTAGATTAAAATATAGATATTTGGATTTAAGAAGAGAAGCATTAAAGAATAATTTTGTTGTAAGGAATGCTATTACTTTTGCGACAAGAAAGTTTTTGAATAATTTAGATTTCCTAGAAGTAGAAACTCCTATTTTATGTAAATCTACTCCAGAGGGAGCTAGAGATTATTTAGTACCTAGTCGTGTTAATAAAGGCAAATTCTATGCATTACCTCAATCACCTCAAATTTTTAAACAATTATTGATGGTTTCTGGATTTGAAAGATATTTTCAAATAGCTAAATGTTTTAGAGATGAAGATTTACGTGCTGATAGACAACCTGAATTTACACAAATTGATGTTGAGATGTCATTTGTTGATGAAGATCAAGTTATGGAATTAGGTGAAAACTTAGTAGCTGATATTTTTAAAGATGTAAAAGGAATGGATATTAAGTTACCTTTAATGAGAATGAAATATGATGAAGCAATAGAAAGATATGGTTCAGATAAGCCAGATTTAAGATTTGGTATGGAAATTCATGATATTACTGAAGTTTTTACTAATACTGAATTTGCTGTATTTAAGAATGTAATTAGTGAAGGTGGAGTAATTAACGCTATTGTTGCAAAGAATGTTGCAGATAAATATTCTCGTAAAGAAATGGACAAATTAACTGATTATGTTAAGACTTATAAAGCTTCTGGCCTTGCATATTTAAAATATGGAGAAGAAGTAAGTGGTTCAATATTTAAAGTTATGAGTGAAGAAGAAGTTAACGCTGTAAGAGAAAATTTAAAGGTAGAAACTAACGATTTAGTGTTAATAGTAAGTGGAGTTTACAATGTAGTTAAAACTTCACTTGGTGCATTAAGATGTAAATTGGCTCGTGACTTAGATTTAATTAAGAAAGATGATTATAAATTGTTATGGGTAGTTGATTTTCCATCATTTGAATATAGTGAAGAAGAGGGACGTTATATGGCTTGTCACCATCCTTTTACATCACCTAAAGATGAAGATGTTGACAAATTATTAACAGATAAAGCTCATTGTTATAGTAAAGCTTATGACATAGTAATTAATGGTTATGAAGCAGGTGGAGGATCTATTCGTATTCATGATCAAGATGTACAAGAAACTATGTTTAAAGCTTTAGAGTTAACGGAAGAAGATATTAGAGAAAAATTCGGATTCTTTGTTGATGCTTTAAAATATGGATGTCCTCCACATGGTGGATTTGCTTTAGGATTAGATAGACTTACTATGTTGCTAACTGGTACTGATAATATTCGTGATGTTATTGCTTTCCCTAAAACTGCTAGTGCAACAGATTTAATGTGTGAATGTCCAAGTAATGTTGATGAAGTGCAATTGAATGAGCTTGGTCTTGCAATTAAAGAAAGTAAGAAAAATGAAGAAAATTAGTTTTAATGAACTTCATAATTACTATAATCAAGAAATAGTACTTGAAGGTTTTGTTGAGAAAGTTAGGGATTTGCAATATGTACAGTTTCTTATATTAAAAGATAGATTTGGAAGTGTACAAGTAACATTAGAAAAAGATGGTAGTCTAGAAGAATTAAATAAAGTTGTTAGCGATTTAAAAGTTGATAGTACAGTTAAAGTAACTGGTAAAATTATAGAAAATGAAAAAGTTAAATTAGGTGGATTAGAAGTAATACCTACTAGTATAGAAATAACTAGTGAACCAAAGGAAGATTTACCACTTAATTATCGTGATTTAAATGGAGCTAATTTAGATACTAGAATGGATTATAGATTCTTAGATTTACGTAATGAAAAGAATCAATTAATGTATAAAGTTCAAAGTTGCTTTGTTGAGGCGATGAGAGAATTTTTATATAAAAATAAATTTACTGAGATACATACTCCTAAGTTAATAGGGGCTGCTTCCGAATCAGGTAGTGAAGTATTTGAAGTAAAATATTTTAAAGATAAGGCTTATTTGGCACAGAGTCCACAGTTTTATAAACAAATGGCTATGGCAGCTGGATTTGAAAGAGTGTTTGAAGTTGCACCAGCTTTTAGAGCAGAAAATTCTAATACTAATCGTCATGCTACAGAGTTTACTTCATTTGATTTAGAGTTTAGTTATATTGATTCATATGAAGATGTGATGGATTTAGAAGAAGATTTACTTATTGCAGGTTTAACTAAAGTAAAGAATGAATATGGTGAAGATATAAAAAGTAAATTTAATCAGGATGTTATTGTTCCAACTAAACCATTTCCAAGAATAAAGTTACAAGATTTATATAATGAATTGAATAAAAGGTATGGATACGAAATTCCTAAAGAAGATATTGGGGATATGAATGCTGAAGCTGAAAAGTTAGCAGCACGTTATGCTTTTGAGGAGTTTGGTCATGAGTTTATATTTGTGACAGATTTTGCTAAAACAAAAAGAGCCTTTTATCATATGAGAGATAATGATGTTCCGCAAGGTTATGACTTAATTTGGAAAGGGACTGAAATAACAACTGGTGCTCAAAGAGAACATAGATATGATATTTTGTGTAAGCAAGCTAAAGAAAAGGGTTTAGGAGAAGATGTTAAATTCTATTTAGATTTCTTTAAATATGGATGTCCTCCTCATGGCGGATTTGCTTTAGGAATAGATAGAATGACAATGTTATTACTTGGAACTAGCACTTTAAAAGAGACAATGTTCTTATTTAGAGGACCAAGTAGATTAACTCCTTAGAATATTAGAGAGTTTCTATATGGGAACTCTTTTTTATTATTTATTAATTATGATATTATTGATATAGATTAGAGTTGATGTTATGAGATATGGCTATGGTAAAGTTGATATGATGGAAGTTATGAACAATATAGAAAAATATATAATTCCAGAAAATAGGGAAGCTTGCAAATTGTTATGGAGTAAAAATATATTTACTATTATGTGTAATAATTATGATAATGAAGAATCTTGGATTACTTTAAGTACTTTATCGGAAGAAAATCAAAAAATATTTGATAATATGTCTAAGAAGAATAAATGTTTTGGATATACTTTTGGAGGAATAGGACTTATTATTCCAATTAAGCCTTGTAAAGGTGTGGATATTTATAGTAATTTTAAGGAATTGATTGATAATTTTTGTTATCAAGATGTTCAAAATGATGGTTATATGTCTTTAGAAGAATTTATGATTTATTATACTGATTGTTACAAAGTTATGGATGGTAAGAGAGTTTTTGATGAAAAGAAGATGAAAAGAACATATGAAGAGTATGTTTATGATAGTGAATTTAGGGATTTATATATTGATAATAAGATTTATTATAATAAAATGTATTATGATAAACATATTGAATATAAAAATATAAATTTATAAATAATTTCTTTTTGTATATAATTGTATACTTTTTTGATTTAAGTTATGTTATAATTTAAGCAGAATATAGAGGAGTGTTTAGATATGTCTAGTAAAGAAACTAATATAAGAAGTGTTTTATTTTTAGTTATAGGAATATTACTTCTTTTATCTTTAGTAATATGTATATATATTGTGAGTAGTGAGAGTGATTTGGTAGAAACGGAAGCTCTGGTTAAAAATGTAAAGGAAGATGCAGATGGTTCTGGTAAAAATGATGTAACTGTTGAATATGAAGTTGATGGTGTCCCATATAGATATAATTTTTATTATAATAAGGAAGTTAGTGAAGGAGATACTGTTAATATATATTATCATGAGAAAAATAATACTTCTGTAACTACTTTTAAAACGTCTAAATTAATTTTTATTTGTCCATTAGTAGGTTTGGTTTTATGTATTATGGGACTTTTTGAATTGTTTAAAAAGACAGATGATGTTAGTGAAGACTTTAAGACTTCTGTTGTTGGAGTGGTTGGAAATACTCAACAGTTAAAAATTGTTACAAATGATGAAGTTGTTCAAGAATATGTAAAAACTCCTGAAGAAGAAGTTGAGATGCAAGTAAAATCAATAAAAAAAGATTTAGAAGCACCATCTTGGAATGAAGAATCAGCTGCTTTAGAAAATGAAGAAAGTACTACATTATCTTCTGTGTCAGATCTTCAATTAGTTCCTGAAATTAAAATAATTAGGAGTGAAGAAAAAGATTTAGATAATGAAGAAAAATCTTTATCAAGTGCTTCTGTTCCTAAAGCAACAATATCATCTTTAGCTTCTGTTCCTTCTACACTTGCTAAAGAATTAGAAAGTGGTACAGTTGAAGATGATTTACCAAAGGCAAAGGAAGAAACTATTAAAGAGGATATTGTTAAAATAGAAGAATCTGAAAAAGAAGAGCCTGAAGTAGAAGAATCTGAAAAAGATGAAATTGACGTAACTGATAGTAATATTGAAGAAGTAGAAGTTAAAGATACTAATGATTCGAATAAAGAAGAAGTTAAGGAAAGTAAAAATGCAAAAGATGATTCGAAGGAATCAAAGGAAGAAATAAATGATTCATCTATAAAAACAGAAACAAAAGAAGAAGAAAAAGTAGTTGAAAAGAAAGAATCTTTGCCAGAGTTACCTTCTGAAAAAGTAAAAAAAGATGGAAGTAAAGAAAGTGTTAGTAAAGATGATTCGAAAGATAAAGGAAATTCATTAAAGGATAATAAAGAAAATGCACTTGAAACAAAAGAAGACGATATAGAAGAAGATATGGTTGAAAAAGTTAAGGATTCTTTAAAAAACGGCGATGCTTCAATTGAAGACGAAGAAATAAAAAAAGTTATAAAGAATGTTTTAAAAGAGGTAATTCAAGAAGTACAAGAAGAAAAAGAGCCTGAAAAGAAAATTGAACAAAAAAGAGTTCTTCCAAATTACTATTATATTTCTGGTTCATCATTAATTTATGAAGAACCTGGTAAAGAGTCTAAAGAGTTAAATTTAAAGACAATAAAAAGTATAGTAAGAACAGTTAATAGTGCAGGACGTGTTGTAAAATTAGTTGTATCAAGTGATGAAATAAAATGTATTTTAACGAATATGAAAAATATAGATTTAGAGCAAGTTGCAAATTTACTTCAAAGCAAGATGCATGCTATTGATGACAAATTTAAAGAGGTTGTGGAACATAAAGAATATTAAAATCTTATAGTGATTGGAAGATAAAAATGAACAGAAAACAAAGAAAAATTAAAACCTTTACAATATTATTATTTGTAATAGGATTAGTTATTTATTTGGTTGGCTTATTGTTAATATTTGGGTCAACGATTGGTAAAACTTCTTTTGTTTCTCTGTTCTTTTCTAATGCTCAATTTGATTTAATAGTTATTAATAGAATGAAATTGATTGGATGTAGTTTATTTGTAGTAGGATTTGTTTTGTTTATGATGTCAATTATATTTCTTTATAAAAATAATGAAATATATGAGGATAATAAAAATCTTATTATAGAAGGTAAAGCTGATGTAATAACTTTAATTGTTATGTTTTATGTTATGATGTTTATGGTAGTTATATGTTTAATATATAATGAAATAATAGGAGCTTTATTATTTGGAGTTACAATAATTATACAATGTTTACTTAATGCTGGATTAATAAGATATTTTAATAAAAATTATAATAAAAAGTAGTTTGTTTATTCTTTTGGTATGTAGTATTATATTATTATTAGTGGTGATATTATGAATAATAAAGAAAGAAATATTATAGATAAATTCTTAGATAGTTATGAAAAATCTTCGAATACTAAGAAAAGTTATGTAAGAATTTATCAAAGACCTAGTAAATTAAAATCTTTATTGGGATTTATATTTAGTTTATTATGTTTTATTGTTTTAATAAGATTATTTGTTTTTAAGGTATTATATTTTGTTATATTAATCTTTAATTTATTGATATTACTATTTTATTCAATTAATTTATTTACAGAAAAAGGAATTGGAATACCTAAAAATATTGAAATTAAAGAAGATAATGATGATTTAAATACAGATGATGAAAATGATATATATAAAGTACAATAAATATTGTACTTTTTAAAATTTAAGGTTATAATTTATGATAGGGTGATATACATGAACATAGGAATAGATATTGATGATACAATTACTAATACTTATGAAACTTTATTGCCTATTATTAATTTAAAGTATGGAATGAGTTTTGATAAAATTTTAAAAAAGAATCCTTCTTATGATATGTTAAGGAATATTTTACCAGATTTTAATACGTTTGTTTTAGATAATTATACTGCTATGGCTAAAGTTGTTCCTTTAAAAGAAGGGGTAATTGAGGTTTTAAGTAAATTAAAAAGTCAGGGACATAAGATTATTTTTATTACTGCAAGAAATAATATTGAATATAAAAATCCTTATGAATTGAGTTATGATTATCTGAAAGTAAATAAAATTCCTTTTGACAAATTAATAGTTAATGTTAAAGATAAAGCAAGAGAGTGTATATTACAGGATATTGATTTGTTTATTGATGATAATACTAAAAATTGTAAGGCAGTAAAAAATAGAGGGATTGAGACGTTACAATTTGGTACAATATTTACTCCAGAAAGTAAACATTTAAAAAGAGTTAATTCATGGGAAGAAGTATATAATAAAGTTCAAGAAATGTATGCTTAGAAGAATGGTTTTTACTATTCTTTTTATTTTGATATAATATTGCTTATAGAGGTGACATTATGATAATTCCAGAATATTTAGAGAATGGCGATACAATAGGAATTACTGCTTGTAGTTGTGGTGTATCAAAAAAAATAGATAAATTTATGAAAACTTTAAATAATTTAAAAGATAATGGATTTGAAGTGGTTGAAACTTGTAATGTAAGGACTGATGGCTTAGTTAGTAGTGATGATGTTACTAGAGCTAGGGAATTGGAAGAATTATTTTTAGATGAAAAAGTAAAAATGGTGGCAGTAGCTCGTGGTGGAGATTTTCTGTTTGATATGCTTGATAAGGTGGATTTTTCAATACTTGCTAATAATCCTAAATGGTTTGCTGGAAGTAGTGATCCTACAAGTCTGCTTTATATTTTAACAACTGTATATGATGTAGCTACTATTTATAGTCCTTGTAATATGACAGGATTAGATGAAAGTCCTTTACATGAATCTTATAGTACTTATTTGAAAATTTTAAAAGGTAATTTAACTAAACAATATAAATATGATAAGTGTGAGAGGGAATCTTTTAGTGATGATTTAAGTAAAGATAATGAATGGGTAAATATTAATGGTGATGTTAGGCAAGAGGGGATTTTAATAGGTGGCTGTATAGATGTATTAAAAGATTTAATCGGTACTAAGTTTGATAAGACAAATGAATTTATAGAGAAGTATAAAGAAGAGGGATTTATTTGGTATTTTGATGTATTTAGTATGAGTAGTATTGAATTATATAATACTTTATTACAATTTAAATATGCAGGATGGTTTAAATATGCTAAGGCAATTCTTATTGGTAAAGTATGTATTCAAAATAATTTTGTTGATGTAGGTTATGAAGAGTTAATAAAGAAAGCTTTACTAGATATTCCAATTATTTATAAGTTTGATGTTGGTCATGTTAAGCCTTCTTTTACAATGATAAATGGTATGAAAGCTAGAGTTATTAGTTGTAATCAAGAGTGTAGTTTAGAATATATTGATTAGAGATTATTAAAAAAAATTAAGATAATCTCTTTTTTCTTGAATATGATTTAGATAGGGGTTATAATGATATGGTTCGGTAACGAACTAACGAGGTGAGTAGAGTGCAAAATTCTTCTATTATGTTAGAATTGAATGAAGTTAATATTGGAATATTTAAAAAATTATCTGCTAGATATAAAGAGTTAGGTCTTGATGTTACGCCAGTGCATAGTAGAATAATTATGTTTTTGTATGATAGTAAAATGCAAATTTGTCAAAGAGATATAGAAAGGTTTATATCGTGTAATAAATCTACAATGTCAGCAGTCTTGAATACAATGGAGAGAAATGGGTTAATAGTTAGAGTTGATTCGACGGAAGACTCAAGAATGAAGATAATTGAATTAACTGATAAGTCTAAAAAAGCAGCAAAGGTATTAAGAGAAGATAAAGAGAAAATAGATGAAATTTTAGTGTCAGATATATCAGAAGAAGAATTTGTAAAATTTAGTCACATTTTAAATAAAATAAAGAAAAATATAGAAAGGATATAAAAATGGGAAAGTTATTTAAAAATTTAAGAAAAAAAGAAATAATTGGTATTTTATTTGCGCTTGTATTAATTATAATTCAAGTTTGGCTTGAATTAACTATGCCAGATTATATGAGTGAAATAACAAGACTGGTGCAAACTGAAGGAAGTTTGATGAAGGATATTATTACACAAGGAGCATTGATGCTTGGATGTGCTTTGGGTAGTTTAATATCTTCAGTTGTGGTTTGCTATTTGGCTGCTAATATTGCGTCAAGTTTTGCGACAACAATAAGAACGAAAATATTTAGAAAGATTCAAGAATTTGGAACAGAAGAGATTAAGAAGTTTTCAACTAGTAGTTTGATAACAAGAACAACTAATGATGTAACACAAGTTGATATGATTATTGGTATGGGATTACAAATGATGGTTAAAGCTCCTATAATGGCTGTTTGGGCTGTACTTAAAATACTTAATAAAGGATTTGAATGGAGTATTTTAACTGGTGCTTGTGTAGTGGTACTTTTAACTACTGTAATTATTATTCTTGTAATTGTATTACCAAGATTTGAGAAAGTTCAAAAATTAATAGATAAAATAAATGGTGTTACTAGAGAGAATTTAACTGGAATAAGAGTAATAAGAGCATTTAATGCTGAAAATTATCAACAAGAAAGATTTGAAAAAGTTAATACATCTTTAACAAATCAACAGTTATTTAATCAAAAAGCATTTGCAGCAATGATGCCTATAATGAATATAGTTATGAATGGTTTAACATTAGGTATTTATATAATTGGAACGATATTAATTTTAAATGCTGGAATGGTTGATAAAATTACTTTATTTAGTAATATGATAGTATTTTCTAGTTATGGAATGCAAGTTATTATGTCTTTCTTAATGTTAGCGATGATATTTATGATGGTTCCTAGAGCTCAGATATCTGCACGAAGAATTAACGAAATTTTAGACGAAAATATAAGTGTTATTGATGGAACATTTAATGGTGAGACGGAAGAAAAAGGAACTATTGAGTTTAAAAATGTATGCTTTAAATATCCAGATGCTGATGAATATTTATTAGAGGATATTTCGTTTAAAGCAGAACAAGGAGAAACAATAGCATTTATTGGATCTACAGGTAGTGGAAAATCTAGTTTAATTAATTTAATTCCAAGATTTTATGATGCAACTAAAGGAGAAGTATTTGTTGATGGAGTTAATGTTAAAGAATATAAATTAGATTGTTTAAATAATAAGATAGGTTATGTTCCTCAAAAGGCTGTTATGTTTACAGGAACAGTAAGTGAGAATGTGGCTTATGGAGATAATGGTCGTGAAGAACCAACAGCTGATAAAATAAAAGAAGCTATTAAAGTTGCACAAGGTACTGATTTTGTTGAAAAAATGGATGGTGCATATGAGGCACATATCGCTCGTGGTGGGACAAATGTATCTGGTGGACAGAAACAAAGACTAAGTATTGCTAGAGCGATAGCAAGGGATCCAGAAATTTATATTTTTGATGATTCATTTTCAGCTTTAGATTATAAGACTGATGCTGTTTTAAGACGTGAATTAAAAAAATATACAAAGAATGCAACAAACGTTATTGTTGCTCAAAGAATTGGTACAATTATGAATGCTAATAAAATTATTGTTTTAGATAAAGGTAAGATTGTTGGCATGGGAACACACAATGAGTTATTAAAAAGCTGTGAAGTGTATAAAGAAATTGCATTATCACAATTAAGTGAGGAGGAATTGAAAGATGCCTAGACCAGGTGGACGTAGAGTACAAGAAAAGTCAAAAGACTTTTTCGGATCAATGAAAAGATTAATTTTGAATCTTAGACCTTGGAAAGTATTAATGGTTGTTTCTTTAATACTTGCGATGATTAGTGCAATTTTATCATTAATTGCTCCTAATAAATTATCAATTTTTGCTGATGAAATTGGTTTAGGATTAGTTCCTAGAACTGAAAACTTTGAACTTATTAGTAAAGAGATGTCTTCTAATTTTACAGAAGATAAAATGATTAGTAAGACAAATGAAATTATGATGTCTCAAGATATAAGTGAAGAAGATAAAAATATATTTTTGAATAATATGTCAACAATGCAAGGAACAAAAGACGGAAATGTTGGTGTTAATTTTATCTCAATGCCTGATTCAATATTAAAAGTTTTATTTGAAGATATAGTAGTAGAAGGAGTTACAATTACTGTAGACGATCAAATTGATATGGTTAAGCTACTTTCTGATATGGGAGATGAAACAGGGACAGAAAATGCATTAAAAGTTATGGATAAATTACCAGAGTCTGTATATAGTTTAATTGAACCTGAAATGAATGTTAATAAAATTAGAAATGTAGCAATATTTATGGGGACTTTGTATCTTATTAGTGCTTTATTTAGTTATATTCAAAGTCTTTCTATGACTCATGTATCAAATAATTTTGCTAAAAAGTTAAGAACAAATGTAAGTGGTAAAATAAATACTCTTCCTCTTAAATATTTTGATACTCATGAAACAGGGGATATTTTATCTAGAATAACTAATGATATTGATACAATAGCACAAAATTTAAATAATAGTTTATCTACTTTAGTTAGTAGTTTAACTTTATTTTTAGGTTCTATAATTATGATGTTTTATACTAATTGGATTATGGCAATAACTGCAATAGTGGCTAGTATGATAGGATTTATGTTTATGTTTGGTATTCTTGGTAAATCACAAAAGTACTTTAACGAAAGTCAAAGGGCATTAGGTGAATTAAATGGTTATATTGAAGAAAATTATTCAGGTCATAATGTAGTAAAAGCTTATAATGGTGTTAAAGATGCTTTAAATGATTTTGAAAAATTAAATAATGATTTATATGAAGCTAAAAGAAAAAGTATTTTCTTATCAGGAACTATGCAACCTTTAATGGGATTTATTGGTAATTTGGGTTATGTAGCTGTATGTATTGTAGGTGCGTTATTAACAATGAACGGATATATCTCATTTGGTGTTATAGTAGCATTTATGATTTATGTAAGATTGTTTACTAATCCACTTTCACAAATAGCTCAAGCTATGACTAATTTACAATCAACTGCAGCTGCTTCAGAGAGAGTATTTGAGTTTTTAGATGAACCAGAAATGAGTGATCAAAAAGATATTGTAAAGAGACTTGATCGTTCTAAAGTTAAAGGAAATATTTCTTTTAAGCATGTTAAATTTGGTTATGATAAGAATCGTATGATTATTAATGACTTTAGTGTTGATGTTAAACCAGGTCAGAAGATAGCAATAGTAGGGCCAACTGGTGCTGGTAAGACAACAATGGTAAATTTGCTTATGAAATTTTATGAAATAAATGATGGAGATATTTTAATAGATGGTGTTTCTACTAAGGAATTAACTAGAGAAAATATTCATGAATTATTCTGTATGGTATTACAAGATACTTGGTTATTTGAAGGTTCTATAAAAGAAAATTTACGTTTTAATAAAGAACGTGTTAGTGATGAAGAAATAATGGAAGCTTGTAAAGTAGTTGGAATTGATCATTTTGTAAAGACATTGCCTGGAGGATTAAACGCTTTATTGGGAGATACTGATACTGTTAGTCAAGGTCAAAAGCAATTATTTACAATAGCTCGTGGTATGCTTGAAGATGCACCTTTCTTGATTTTAGATGAAGCAACAAGTAATGTAGATACAAGAACAGAAGAATTAGTTCAAAAAGCTATGGATAAATTAACTGAGGGGAGAACTTCTTTTATAATTGCACATAGATTATCAACAATTAAGAATGCTGATTTAATCTTAGTTATGGATCAGGGGAATATAATTGAACAAGGTAGTCACGAAGAATTAATGGCACAAGGTGGATTCTACGAGAAGTTATATAGTAGTCAATTTGAAAAATTAAGTTAAGAGAGTATGAGCTCTCTTTTTTATATGCTATAATTATAAAGGTGATTTTAATGAAAGTATTAAGTAGTAATTCATATAAAGGAAGTCGTAATTATAATGCTGACATAATTGGAATTTTAGATGGAATGTATTATGTGTGTGATGGTTCAACAGCAGTTTTTAATGATAATAAATTTTTTCAAACAGGTGATTTGTTAGAATATATGAAATTGTTAAATAAAAATATAAAGAATGAAACTGATATTAAGTCTGATTTAAAGAAAGCTATTTCTTTAAGTAATGAGAAATTAGTTGGTATGGAAAAATATCAAGAGTACGAACTTCCTACATATACAATTGCAGTAGTTAAAGATTTGGAAGAAAGAATTGAATATTATATTTTGTGTGATACTTTAATTTCTATTTTGTATAAAGATGGTCATGTAGAGAATATACAAGATAAGAGAATTGATTCAGTTAAAGAAGTTTGTCGTACTAAAAGAAGAGCTATTTTAGCAGATTCTAGTTTAAATGAAGATGAAAGGAAACAAGAAATAATTTTAAATGAGCAGATGACTAGAATGAAGGTTAATGTTGATGATGGATTTCCAGTTGGGTCAACTAAAGAGGAAAGTATAGATGCTGGTTATATAGGTAGTATTAGTAAAGACTTAATTGATAGAATATTAATTTGTTCTGATGGTTATTATGATAGTGAAGAGGTACTTCCTTCTAAAAAAGAAGAATTTGATATTTTATATGTTGAAAATAGAGTAAAAGAAATTTTAAGTCATGAAAAGAGAGATGATTTATCTTATGTTTTATTAGAAATGTAAGTTACCTATAAATTAGAATTACAAAATAATAATACTATTGCTGATTATTTTATTTATTGATTATTAACATATGTAAAAATGTTGTATGTTTATTAAAGTAAAAAATATATGTATGATATAATGTTTAGTGAATAGAGATGATATTATGAAAAATAAGAATACTGATATTTTATTGGAAGAGGAAAGTATAAAAAAATTTGATTTAAAGAAATTTTTATTAATATTTTCTTTAATTATAGTTACTTTAGTTGGAATTTTTTTCTTATCTACATATATTAGATGGAAAGCTGAAAAAAAAGAAAAAAATGAAATTTTATATTATAAGCAGGGTGAAATAAAAATTAATAGTTTAAAGAACTTTTATGATGAAGATATAAATATTGATTTATCTGATAATCAAGCTATATTGATGTATTGTAGCAGTAATTATGGGGGAGATTGTGTAACAGGAGATTTTGTTAATGATTTTGAAAATCTGTTAAGAAGTCCATGGATAATTATAAATATAGTTATTTTAATAGATTTATTAATTTTATATTTTATTTTAAGAAAATTGGAGTTAAAAAAAATCTATGTAAATGTTGGTAGTATTCTTATTATTTTATATGGCGTTTTAGGGATAGGGAATGTAATTTATAATTTTTTTGATTATTATCATCTAGTTAATGATACAGATTATATTACTGATGGTGTGATAGTTAAGGGGATTTTGACAACTAGTGATAAAAAGTTTAAACCAATAGTTCAATATAAGACTGAGAAGGGAACATATTTTAAATATTTAAATTATGAAATTAAAGGAACTATAGATGAAAATATAAATGAAAAAATAACTTTATATTATGATTATAAAAATAATGAAATTGTCACTCCCAAAAGAGATTTAAAAAATTATATTTTACCTTTGTTAGTTAATTTCTTAATATTATTAGAAGGATTATTTTATTTTAAAACTAAAAGTTGTAAGGAAGGGTTAGTTATTAAATAAGGTTAACTCATTCCTTTTTTTATGTTATAATTTTGTTAATGATAGTGGGTTGGTTAACATGAAAAAAGTGTTAAAAAAAATGTTTATTTTATTGTTTATTGCGTTTATCCCGTTTTGTGTGAATGCAAAAAAGTATGAAAGTGATTTAACGTCAATAAATAGTATTATCAAAGAGGTTTATTTTGAAAAAGTACATTTATTAAATTTTGGGGCAACCAAATATTTTAATTATAATTCTACGGGTAAACCAGGTTTGTCTTTTTCTGGTAGTTTATTTAATGATTATTCTTTTGATGTTGATATTACTTTAAAATTGATTTTATATGATAAAAATAATAATGTTATTGATTCATATTTGAAAGATATAACTCTTTTGGCTAATGATATGCTTTCATATAATGTAAGTATTGCTGAAAGTGATGTAAAATATAAGATTAGTGATGTAAATTCTTTTGCAGTTGAAGCTAATTTATTAACTAATGTTAATGCTGTTGGTAGTACTAAAAAGGACAATTATTATTTTGAGGATTATAATATTAAAGTTGTAGTAAATAATAACAATAACTATAATGTAGAAGAATCTTTTTTGGTAAATTTTAAAAATAGTGTTGTTCCTATTCAAAAAGAAATACCTTTATTATTTAAGTATACTAGAGAAGATGGTACTAGAGTAAAGAAAAAAATAGAATTAAGTGATGTAGAGTTAAGCGATTCTTATGAAACATTAATTGATAATGGTAAAAAAATATTTAATATTGGAAAAGTAGATAAAGTAAGTACAAAGAAAAATTATTTTTTTAAATATAATTATAATGCTGGAAAAGATAAATTAAAATTAAATGATGAATTTGTTTTCTTTCTAATAAATGAAGAAGGTTTTAAAATTGATGGACTTTTTTTTGAAATTGTTTTTCCGCAAGAAATAGATGAGTCAAAGATTAGTTTTATAGATAAGAATGGTTTGAAATTAGAAAATGTTAAATATTCTGTTGATGGAAATATTCTTTCTGGTAGTTTTGATGAAATATTAAGTTCTGATATGAGCATTGCAGTAAATGTACTATTAGAAGAAGGATATTTTACTAATTGTAGTTCTAATATTAATTTTTATATGATTATGTCTTATGTTTTACCTGTTTTTTATACAATATTTAGTTTTATTTTAGTGTTTGTAGGATTTGTAATGGCAAAGAGAGTATCTTATAAAGGTGGTTTATGTTTTAATAAGAGTATAAATAGTTTAGAGTTAGGTTTTTTACATAGTGGAAAAGTTCAAGAAAAAGATATTGCTTCATTGATTCTTTACTTGGCGAATAAGGGATATATAAAGATTAATAAGTTGAAGAAGGAATATCGTATTATAAAAGTGAAAGATTATGTTGAAAATGATATAGTTGAAAAAACTTTTATGGATGAACTTTTTAAAGAAAAGAATACATTATCTAAAAATGATATTATTACTTCGTTAAAAAATTTAAAAGAAAAAATTCAATTAATTTTAGAAAATGGAAAGAAGAAAAAAGTATTTAATGATTCAATCTTTAGTTATAAAATATTGTTTTTATTAATGATAATTAATATTATTGTAGTTATGATTATTAATTTACTTGTAGATTATCAACCTAGTGTTATACTGATTAATATTTTAATTAGTGGGGTTGGTTATTTGATAGTTACTTATTCTGCATTTAAGACTATAAAGCCATTAGAAAAAATGTTATATATTTTGCTTGGATTGATTCTAATTACAGTACCAATAGTTTTAACATCGTATAAAGCTTTTGAACAAGGAAGTTTATACATTATTTCGTATATATTAAATATTGTATGCATGTTATTAATTGGGGGGATTAGTGCTAATATGAGTAATAGAACTTTCTATGGTAAGAGAATGTATAATAAAATTTTAGCATATAAAAATTACATTATAGAGTTAGATGATGAAACTGTAGATGCTGAATTAGAAAATAATAATGATGTTTTTTATGAAATAATGTCTTATTGTTTTGTTTTGGATATAGCCGATAATATAGCAGATAAATTGAAAGATAAGAAGTTAGAAAGTCCTTCTTGGTATAATACTAATAGTTTTAATTTAGATGACTTTTACGAAGAAATTCAATTAATATGTTATGATGTGTTTTTAGCTTTAAAAAATGGTGGAAGTATTGAATAGATTACTTCCATTTTTTATGTTATAATCTAATATATAAAATAGGTGGTGTGGCTATGGAAAAGGAAAAAGCGAAAGTATCTGAGTTTTCAGTAAATGATGAAGTGCTAATTGTTAGTAGTAATCAAAGAGGTATTGTTAAAAGTGTTGTTTCTTATTTAGGTAAGGGAGATAACATTTATCTAGTTTCAGTTGATGGCAAAGATAAAATGTGTGTTGAATCTAATATGAATTTATGTAGAAAAAAGGATGTAAAATTAGACGTTGATATGGATAAAATGGCCGTTGCATTTCAAATAGAGGATAGGATTAATGAAATTATTTCTAAGTTAGAATTAAAGAATTCAAGTAATCCATCAGTTCAACTATTTAATGCTTGTAAGTTACAAACTTATTTGACTTTAAATGATGATTATGAAGATACAGATTTTAAAATCGGCGATGATGTATTAAAAAATCAATTTTATCATGGGTTAATTAACGGAGATTTCGACAGTATTATAAATTCTTATGTTTTTAGTGAAATTTTAAAAAAGGTTGGTATGGATGTTTTAAATGTTGCAATGAAAACGGAAGATGGCCAATTTTATGTAGCAAATTTGGTTTTAATTGATAATGAATATTATTATTTTGATGTTACTTTAGAGATGGCTGTTTTTGAAGACAATGGCGCAAAAGAAGATGAGTTTGTTTTATGTTGTGGTGCCTTGGGTAAAAAAAGTTATGAACAATTTTTTAAACCTATGTGTTTGTTAGATTTTAATGATAAATTAGGTGATAATAAATTGCCAACAAATATTTCTAGAGAAGATATTGATATTGATATAGTTAATAAAATGTTAACGATGGGGATAGATAATTATGAAGAATAAAGTTATCAGAAATTTATTTGGTAAGGATATGATTCAAGTTATTGAAAATTTACTGAAAAGATATGTAGCAGATAATTATGATGAACAGATGTTATATAAAGAGCTTAAAGATTTTAACGAATCAGTTAGAACTGTAATGTATTTGATTGCTTTAGAAAAAAATTCTGATGATATTGCTTTTAGAATTAATAGAGTTAATAAGCTACTTAATGATGAACGTAAAGAAAATTTTTTAGTGGCAGTAGAAAATAATGAAACTGATAGATTTTTATCTATGTTAGGTAAAGGTGATAAAATTTCTTTGTTAAGTGATTTGGGGTTAGATGTGGATGTTCGTGGTCGTGCTGAGTTTACAAAGGAACAAAAAAAATATTTTGAAATATTAAGTAATTCAATAATGGAAGATCAAGAATTAGATAAACGTGATGGAATAGATAAATTTATAACTTATAAGAAAGGAGAAAAAGAAGCTTAAGGATTTAGGCTTTTTAATTTTTATGTTAAAATTTATATGGAAGGTAGTGAATTTATGAATAAAATATTAGAAAAAATATCAGAATCAACTAAATTTGTTAGTAATAATTCGAAATATGTAAAAATAAACTATGAAGTAATAGATAGAATTATAGAAGAAAATGATTGGGATGTAGTTAAGTACTGGATGGAATCAAATCCATTTGGCTTGCTTGATATGGAATTAAGAGATATTATTAATTTTTTATTAGTTTATCATACTGTTGGTTTATGTTGCTTTTGGGGAGAACCAAAATGGGAATTAGAAACTTCTGATGGAAATAAGACAGATGGTTCATTTGGACTTGTTTATGCATTAATTAATAAATTTCAAAACGGAATGAATTATGATATGGACTTTGAAGAATTTAAAGAAATGCTTAAAGGAAATGTTGATATACCTCTTGTTAATGAGAGATATCTTTGTTTCGTTAAAATGAATGAATATTTTAAAACTATTAATGGTGATTTTTATGATCAAATAAAAGATATAAATGATGATGTAACTTTACTTGATTATATAATTGAACATTTTGATTATTTTGAAGATGTTAGTACTTATAATGGTGAAAAGATTTATTTTTATAAGAAGGCTCAATTGTTTGTATCAGATATTTTAAATGTGAAAAAACTAGTTGGTAATAAAGATGTTGATCTATCTCATTTAGTTGGATGTGCGGATTATAAGATTCCTCAAGTTATGAGATGTTTAGGTATGTTAGAGTATAATGATGAATTATCTGATTTAGTTGATAGTAAGACTTTGATTTCTAGTGGTTCATTGATGGAAGTAGAAATAAGAGCTAATGATATTGTTGTTATAGATTATATTTATAAAAAGTTGAACTCAGATGTTACAAGAATAAATGTAAATGATTTTATATGGTTGTTGGGACAAGATAAGAGTAAAATGATTAAACCATATCATAGAACAAGAACAATGAACTATTAATTTTGACTTTATAATTTTTTTCGTATATAATATGTTTCACGTTGTTGAGGGGGATTTTTATGATAGCAGCAAAAAAGGTTCCAACTTCTAAGTTGGTTTATGCATCAGTTTTTCCAGGTAAAATTGAAGTTAAATCTAATATAGGGGTTGAAGAAGAAGTATTTTTAAGATTAACAAAGGAATTTAAATTGACACCAGATCAAGTTCGTTTATTTGTTGATAGAGAAAGTGATATTATTAAATCTAGGGGAGAAGATTTATCTTTATATTATTTTGGTGGTACTCATACAGTTGAAGAATGTTTAAGAGCTTTTTATTCATCTTTTGATTACATTTCTAAAATAGCAAGTTATGGCAATAATTTAAATAATTGGACTTTTAGTGAGTTAGTTATGTTTTTTAATATTTTTGGTTCTAAATATGCTCTTTATACTTATCGTCAAGGACGATTAGAAAAAATGATGAAAACTGAAGATAAGAAGATGGCTAAATTATTAAAAAGTCATGCTTTATCAACAGAAAAAGAAGAAGCATATAATAGATTGACAGAATTAAAGCAATCTTTATCAGAACAAAAAAGGTTGGAGCATGAGTTAGTTGGTTTATTCCAATTACTAAGAAATTGTGATTTATCTAAAATTGCTTCATATTTTGGTACACATCGTGATGATATTAAATTTGTATTTCATTTGTTAGCAGAAGGTAATAGAGTTGCTAATAAAGATAATTTGGATATAAATTATACTGAAGAAAAAGCAGCTCATAAAGATTTAGATGTTGATGTATATTCTCGAGATGTTGATATATTAAGTGATTATGATGTAAGAGGATATAATTTACAAAAAAGAAAGTAAGATATTTAATTAAAAATCTACACGAAAAAGAATGTGTAGATTTTTTGTATGATATAATTTTAAGAGGTGATAGTTATGAAAAAGTATTGTAAAGTTATGTTTGGTAATACTTCAGGAGCAGATAAAGATGTTGTGTATAAATTAGATGAAGTAAATGTAGCAGAATTATGGAATAAGAATGCAAGTGAACCAAAAGAAATGGGTGGATTTAATTATTCTACATATGATATGGTGTTTCGTTGGTTAGTAAGAGGAGATACTATTTATGATGTAGAGATACCTAATGATGCTGAAGTTGTTTGTATAGATAGTCCTTCAGCACCAGGTGGTGTATTTAGAACTAATAAAATAATATTAAGTATTCCAAGAATAGTAGATGATAATATGGCTTTAGAATTATATAAATGTTCTAAGTTACCTGAGAAAAGTTACTATAAAGCATTAGCAGGATGTATGATAAGAGGGTATAGAAATACTTGTTTAGAATTGATTAATGATCGTATAAATAAAGATAATATAGATTTAGTTTTAAGTGAGATAAGTGATTTTGTGAAACCAGAAAATTCTAGTAGAACCACAGGTGATACAACTGTTTATTATGAAATATTAGAAGTTTTAAATAATATATGTTAAGCACATGTGTGCTTTTTCTTTTTTTTGAAAGAAATTTAGAGTATTATAAATATAGGTGATTATAATGAAATTAGTATTAAAAAGAGAGTTTGAATTAGAAAGTGATTTAAGAAAATATATAGAGAATAGTTTTAATGATATGCCTCTTTATAGCTGTGCTGTTATTGGAATGCTATTTGATAAAGATGGGAATGTGATTTTGCAAAGAAGAGGGCCAAAATCAAGAGACGGAAATGGAAGATTAGCAGAAATTGGCGGTGCTGTTGAAGAGTATGATAAAACATTTAAAGATGCATTAAGGAGAGAGTTAAGAGAAGAAGTTGGAGATAGTGCACAGATAAAAATAGATGATTTTATAGGTGGAATGTTGCAAAATAAGTATGATTCTAGAACATGTAAAGATGTTAATTGGTTATTTTTATTATATAAGTGTACTTATATAAGTGGAGAACTTAAATGTAATGAAGAAGGTAAATCTTTAGGATATGAAGTGTATGGAAAAGATGATTTGCCTTATGATGAGATGTTAGATACTACTAAGTATTTTTGGGACTATTATAATAATGGTTATAATAAATGTTATAGTTATGTAATGGGAATTGGCGACAAAATCAAAAATCTTGATGAAACGAAGTTTAATATAGTTCCTGATGATGGTGATTATGAAATTACTTTTGATAAGAAAGGTGAAATAGAATATAAAAAATTTATTGTTGATAATTTAAATGTTGGTTATTGGAATGAGTATTTTGTGGACGATCAAGTTGTTTTTTACTTTAGAGAAAGTGAGAAAGAGATTAGAAGATATGTCTTAAATAAAGATAATAATGAAGAAATTTTGGTAAAGTGTAGAGAATTTGCAGAAGCAGATTTTGTTAGTATAAGACAAATGTATATAGATACACCATTTTATAAGAAACATATGGATGGAGTTGTTTTTTATGATTAGAAGATTGACTAAGAGATATATTGTAAACAATTTAGATGGTTTAAATTTATCAAGTCCGCTTAGATATGAAAGATATTATATTAATAATAATTTACGTGTTCAAAAGAAGAATGAAATACTAGAAAAAGAAGTATTAAATGATAAAAATGAAGTAGTTCTTAAAACTAAAATAGAATATCTTGAATTTGAAAGATTAAAGGCTCAAGCTTATAAAAAGATTATTCGTGATAGTTATTTGTATTTGGATGATGATAAAGTTTCTATTAAAAGTTATTATGACGATTATGAAGGATTAAACAGAGTAGAAGTAAAGTTTGATAGTGAAGAAGAAATGAGGAATTATCAACCGCTTAGTTGGATGGGAGAGGATATTACTAATACCTCTTTAGCTTTTGATAAGGATTTAAGTAAATTAAGTAAGAAGGAATTTTTAGCGATATTAAACAACTATGAAAAATAAAAAATGCCATTTAGGCATTTTTTTAGGTAAGATTAATCTTTTTTTAGATTAGAATGGATATTACTTTTAATTATTTCATTAATTTTAATTATAAATAATTTTTTGTCTAAGGCTAGAGCTTGCATAGTAGTTAAGAATTCGTTTTGTTCTGGTGCTCCAACATAAAATTTTACTTTACCTTCTGGACCAAATTTTAAATATAATTGGTCATAAACATTATCTAAGCATTGTTCTTCATTAAAATCTGGAAAGTATTTTTTGGTGAATTCATATGCTCGAAGTAAAGATATTTCGACATTGTTATCTTTATCAGCATCACAAACTATTTTACCATATATTGTTCTAGGAATTATTCCTTTTGATGTTGAATGATCTTCACAGGCATTAGCAATTATGATAATTTCTTCATCAGTAAAGAATTCTTTTAGTTTTTGACATGACATAACAAATTCACTTGAATGAGTCGCATGATTCGTTCTTTCCATTTTTATACCAATATCATGTAGTGCAGAAGCAGCGTAGACAAGGTTTATATCTATTTGGTCATTTTCTAATGAATAATATATTTTTAGTGCACGTTCAATAACAGCAAGAATATGATCAAGGTTGTGACCTTTGTCAAATGTTTCGTATATGGGAAATATTTCTTTTTCTATAAATTCTATTAATTTAGTGTTTATTTGTTTCATATTAATTCTCCTTTATTTTTTAATTAATACATGTTCTAGTAAGTCTTCATGTGCAAATATAGAATGTGGTGAATATTTATTTAGTTGATAATTCATCATCTCTTGACCGATTTCATCAAATTTAAGTTCTTGGCAAGTTGATAAAGCTTCTTTTATAAAGACATTGAATTTTAGACGTTGGAAATTACTATCTAAGTTTCCACCTAGACATTCGTAGTAGTCAAAACCATATGGTTTTATATCTGGTTTTTTATCGTCACTAAATAAAATGCTATCTATGTCAAAAAATATTGGTCGATTACTTTTAGTGCATCTTATGTTGTCTAGGTGAATGTCATAATATCTTAGGCCAATATCATTAAACATTTTTAATATTTTTCTTATTTGTTTTAAAAGTATTAGTCTTTTTTCAGTAGGAATAGAATAGCTATTAATACTTTTTGTTTCTATTTCTTTCATAACATATCCTTTAATATAAAGCCCAAAAAGACATTCTACGAAATATTCTATTTCTGGATAGTAACGTTTAAGATATTCGAATTGTTGTAAATATTTTAATCTTTCTTTTTTTCTTCGACGAGTTGCTTGTGAAATATTATCTTTAAATTCTTTATATATGCTTCCATTGAAAGTATATATTTTAGATTCCCCATAATCAATAGATATTCCTTTTTTAGGAATAAATAATTTACTTTCCATAAGATTACCTTATCTTTCTTTTTATATGATCAATTAGGTATTCATGATCAAAAGCTGAGTCCATTCTTTTATAATCGGTCATAATTTCTTTACCTTCATTATCATATTCAAAATCATATCTTAATTCATCATATTTAAAACACATTTGAGTAAAACGATTAAACATTAAAATTTGTGCATGCTTATCAAGTTTTCCACCATTTCTTATATATTCTTTAATGTAGTATGGAGTTGCATCCATTTGTTCTCCTTTGCGAATTAGTCCATCAATATCAAGAAGAATAGGATTGCGTGCATTATTTATTTTTATATTAGGACGACGTATATCAAAATAGTATAGATCATATTTACGAAATTCAGATAAAATCTTTTTTAATTGAAATAGAGCGTTTAATTTTTCATCAATATCATAACAATCACTATTTAATGATCCCCCAATAATTGGTTGCATTACGTATCCTTTGATATATAAGGATAGTATGGAGTCAACTAAATATCTTATTTCTGGATAGTATTTTTTTAGTTCATTTATTTTATCTAAAAATAGAAGAATTTCTTCTTTTCTTTTTCTTTGAGCAATTGAAAGATTAAAATTAAATCTTTTGTAAAGTCCGTCTTTAATAACAAGAATTTTTCCTTCTGATCCATGATCCCAATTCCAAGCATCTGTTGTTGAAATAAATTTTTTTCTTTCCATAGAAATTCTCCTATCTTTTTTTTATATGATCGATTAAATATTCATGATCAACAGTAGAGTCAGATGTGTAGGTGTTTATTTCTTCTAATATTTTAGCTCCTGTTTGATTTACCATATTTTTATTTAGTTTTAAAGCATCTTGTGTAAAAACGTTAAACATAAATATTTGTGTATTAACATTAACTTGACCACCATTTGCAATATATTTTTCTATATCAGTTGGCATACAATCGAATTGTGGATTATCAATTTGTAGGATGCTATCAATATCTAAAAGAATTGGATTTTCTTTAGAGTCAACTCTTATATTAGGTTGTCTAATATCTAAATATAGATATCCTTCTTTTCTAAATAGAGTAAGAATGTTTCTTAAGTTGTTTAGAGCTTTCATTTTTAGTTCAAAACTTAATCCCTCTCGACTTATGGCTTTGCCACGTGCAGGTTTCATTATATATCCTCTAATATATTCATTTAATATAGAATCTACTAGGTAAAGAATTTTAGGATAATATTCTTTTAGATGATGGAGTTGATCTAAATCCAGTAATTTTTTTTCTTTTCGTTTTAAAGTATCTATTGGTGTACTTGAGATAAATTCTTTGTATACTACATATTTTAAATAGAATATCAAAGCTTCAGAACCACCTGTTTCGGGAAATCTATGAGGAAACATTTTATTTATTAATTCAATATTTTTTCTTTTCATAATCAATCACGATACATATTATAGTTGTTTGTATATAATTAAGCAAATTTATGTAGATATTTATTATAGTTTTAGATACAATAAATTAGAAGAAGTTGGTATAAATGAAAAATTATGAATATATTATTTTTGATATGGATGATACATTAATTGATAATTTAGAAAATGTTAGGTATGCTTATAAGAAAATGATTGAATATAAGAAGTTAGAGTATAGTGATGAGGGGTTTAAAAAATGGTACGATTTAGATAAGCAATTTTGGTTAGACTTTAGTGCTGGTTTAATTAGTGTGCCTGATGAATATAAATATAATCATGATTTATTTGTTAAGTATGTACAAAGTTTGAGATATGTAAAGTATTTTGATAATTCAATAAATATAGAAGAAGCTTTTAAGATTAATGAATTATTTTTGAATAGTTTAAAAGAAATAGTTGTTGAAATAAAAGGAGCAAGAATGGTTTTAGAGAAGTTATCAAATAAGTATAAGATAGTTATTGCAACAAATGGACCTAAGGAAGCTGTTTATACTAAGATAGATAAAATAGGATGCAGTGAATATGTTGATTATGTTTTTTCTGCTGATATTACTAAGAATAAAGTTACTAAACCTGATGAAATTTATTTTAATGAAATGCTGGAATTTTTAAATTATGATGATAGAGAGAAGATGTTAATAGTTGGGGATTCTTTAAAAACGGATATTAAGGGAGGTATGAATTCAGGTATTGATAGTTGTTGGTTTAATAAAGATGATGAATTGTTGATGGAAGGATACAAACCATCTTATATTATTAAAAAATTAGAAGAACTTTTGGAGATCTTGTAGAACTGCTATAGCAGTTTTTTTGTTTTATTTATAATTTTTTGTACATACTAATAATGGTGATTTACGTGGAAAAAAAGAGTATTTGGGTGGAAGGAATAGAAGAAAGTAATGTAAAGGAATTAAATAAAAATATAAAAGTTGATGTGTTAATTATAGGTGGAGGTATGACTGGCTTAAATGTAGCATATTTTTTGAGTAAGTCTAAGCTTAAGGTATGCTTAGTGGAACAAAATAGAGTTGGCATGGGGGTTAGTTCAAGAACTACTGGTAAGATTAATTATTTGCAAGAAACTGTGTATTCTGATTTGGAAAATTATTATAATTATGATGTGGCAAAAATGTATTTGAAATCACAAAAAGTGGCAATACGTAAACTAAAAAGTATTATTAATAAAGAGAGGATAAATTGTGATTTAGATAAAGTAACATCATATGTTTTCACCGATGAGGATGATGAAGTAAGTAAAATTAAAGATGAAGAATTTATTTTAAAAAGTTTTGGAGTAAAAGTTAAAGAACATATGCAAGCAGATGTAGATTTAAAATGTAAATATGCTATTTCAGTTGACGATACTTATGTTTTTCATCCTGTAAAGTATATGTATGGTTTAAAAAAAGTTTGTCAACGTAGAGGTGTTAAAATTTATGAGAATACAAGAATTATGGAAATGAAAAAAGTAAGAAATGGATATATATGTTTGACAGAAAAACATGAAATAAGAGCTAAGAAAGTGATTGTGGCATCTCATTATCCTTTTTTCTTGAAACCTTATATAATGCCTTTTAAGGTTTATACAGAAAAGTCTTATGTTTTAGCTTCTAGGGTAGATGATTATAGGAATGATTCTTTAATTACAAATACATTACCAACAAAGTCGGTTAGATATTATAGAGGTAATGATAAAAATTATATGATTTATTTAAGTAATTCACATAATATATGTAATGATATGAATGTAAAAAAGAACATGAATAAAACATTGCTAGAAGGAAAGTTTTTAGATTTGAATCCTGACTATATTTGGTCAAATGATGATATGATGACTGTTGATAAGATGCCTTATATTGGTAGATTGGAAAAGAATAATGATAAATTATTTATTGGTACAGGATATAATACTTGGGGAATGACTAATAGTGTATTAGCTGGAATGATATTAAGTGATATAGTCTTAAATAGGAAGAATGAGTTCGAAAAGTTATTTGATCCACTTAGAGTTAATATGCTTGGAGACATTGATAGTTATCTTGTTAATATTGCGAGTACTACAAAAAGTTTTATTCAAAATAAAATAGTAAAAAATAAAAGATGGTATCCTAAGTCTGTTAGTTTTGAAATAAGGAATGGTAAGAGTGTTGCAATATATAACGATGGAAAAAATGAACATATTGTTTTAAGTAATTGTCCCCATATGGGTTGTACTCTTTTGTTTAATGAAGTTGAAAAGACTTGGGACTGTCCTTGTCATGCTTCAAGATTTGATATTGATGGAAAATGTATTAAAGGACCAAGTGTATATGACATTTCTTTTGAAAATGACTGCGATGAAGAAGAACTTTAATAGTTTTTCTTTTTTTATTAAAAAACTTTTTTAGATGTTAAAGTTATTTGAAAATTAT
>CAJUBJ010000008.1 GCA_910584655.1 uncultured Bacilli bacterium | reverse complement strand
AACAGAATATGCAGATATTAATTTATTATTAGAAGAAGGCACATTAGAAGAGGTTTCTTATGATAAGTGATGATATAAAAAATGCATTAAAAAATATATATCGTAATAAAAAGAATTCTATTTTAATTATTATATTTAGCTTATTAATATTCTTGTTTTTTGTTGATATGTGTGTATTTAAAAACTTTTTTGATTTTTATGAAACAATGTATAATAAAAATATTCTTGTAAATACCTTATTTGTTGACAATTTAGAACTCGGTCCAGATAAAGCAATAGAAGAATTAAAAGAAATTGATCATATTGTTGATGTTTTTGAGAGTGATTATCAAATCATTGGAGCACAATCTAATTTAAGTAATAATGGCTTAGAAGCTGGAATTACACTAAAATATGGTATAAAGAAAATGGTTCCTAAATCTATAATCGGTAAGAAAGCTGATGAATTATTACCAGGTGAATTAGTTTGTCCAGATAAGTTTTATCCTGAAAAGTATGAGACCATTTTTGATATAGATGAAAACAAATTTTTAACAAAAAATCAGCTGCTAAATCGTGAAGTTATAATATCATATTGGAATCATATAATAGGTCCTGGAGAAGAAGAAAAAGAGCCAAAAGATATTCATACAAAAAAAATGAAAATTGTAGGATTATATGACAGCACTAACCATAAAGAAGATGTTAGTACATGTTATATTAGTATGGATGATATGAAAGAATTCAGAAATACAATTTTTCCAACAGAAAAAGAAGAAAACATTTCTATGTTACATGTTATCGTAGATAGCAAAAAAAACATGAATAAAGTACGTCAAAAAATTCAAGATAAAGGAGCATATATAGTTGAAAGTGTTTCAATCTTTGAATATGAGTTCATAGGTACTTTATTCACAACAATTATTATAATTGCTATAGTAATAGTATTATCTATACTATTTATTATTAAAAATTATATTAGTAAAAAGATAAAAAATGAATCAAAGTATATAGGAGTATTAAGAGCTTGTGGTTACACTAAGAAAAAGATCATTATTAAAGAATTAATTGAAAATAGCATCGTATTATTGATTAGCATTATTTTTAGTCTTACATTATTTTCAACCTTATTCATTATATTAAACAAAAAAATATTTAGATATTTTAAATACATAGGTTTTGATATCAGAATTAATATACCATTTTTACTATTAACTTTTGTAATTATTTTACTTACTATTGAATATATCAACTACAAACTTATAAACAAAAAAATAGATACAAAAATTTCTAATATGCTTATGGAAGAATAAAATATTGTTATTATATCTCCAATCTAAATTCTATACTATCGAAACTCGCCTAATATTTATGTTACAAAATAAATAGTTCTATTAAAAAAATGAACTATAAAAGGAGTGAAATAATGAATAAAATAATTAAATTTAAAAATATTGTAAAAAACTTCATAAATCAAAATAAAAAACTAAAAGTTCTAAACGAAATAAATTATCTACTAAAAGAGGTTTCTTATGATAAATAATTACATAAAAGCATCTATAAAAAATATTTTTAGAAACAAAAAAAATATATATTTAATATTAATTTTTACATTACTTTTATTTTTATTATTCATTGACGCTTTTATTTTTAAAAACTTTTTTGACTTTTATGATTCATCAATCAGAAGAATGGCTGGTTTCAGAACTTTAAATGTTACTAGTTTAGATAAAACAAATAGCGAAGCTATAAAGGAAATAAAAAATATTTCACACGTTGAAGATGCATATGAGTCAATCTATGAAAGAGCAAACTTATTTTCAAACATAAATGATAATAATGCTGATGGTTGGATTGGACTAAATTATAATATTAAAAGTGCTACTCCCAAAACTATTAAAGGAAAAAAAATCGAAGAATTAAAACCAGGAGAATTAGTGTGTCCATACGAATTTTACCCTAATGCAATTCCTGGAAACCCTCTAGAAATAGAAACAAATAAATTTCTAAATGCAGAAAGTACTTTAAATCGTGAAATAATTGTTACATATAGTCCATTCTCAGAAAAAGAAGAAAAAGAGATTTATACTAAAACAATGAAAATTGTAGGATTATATGATGAAACCATTTCAAGAGAAGGAATAAACGTTTGTTATGCTTCATTAGATGATATAAAAGATATTGTAGATACAAAATATTCATTATTTACTGACTACAGCTACTCCTTAAGAGTTGTAATAGATAAAGAAAAAAATATAAATGAAGTACGTAGAAAAATTCAAGATACTGGTAGATACATAGTAGAAAATGAAACTAGCGCTTCAATAGATATAGGATACGTTGGAACATTATTTACTTTGATTACAATTGTTGCCATTATAATAATTACTTCTATTATTATAATTACAATAAATTATATAAAAAAGAAATTAAAAGATGAATCAAAATATTTAGGAATACTAAGAGCTTGTGGCTATACAAAAAAACAAGTAATTACACAAATAATTATTGAAAATACTATTATTCTTAGCATCAGTTTTATAATAAGTATTTTTATCTTTTATACTTTATTCACAATTTTAAACAAAATTATATTTAAGTATTTTAAATATATAGGATTCTATATTAATAATAATTTAATTTTAACAATAATAATCTTCATATTCCTTTTAGTAATATTAGAAACAACCAACTATATGCTAATTAATAAAAAAATGGAAGGAACAATAGCAGATAATTTAAAGGAGAATTAAAATGATTTTACTTAAAGCTTTCTTTAGAAAGAAAAAAACCAACATTTACATAAAAATATTTTGTATAATTTTTATCGTTTTATTCATATTAAACGGTATCAATAATTATATAGATAATGAATTAAACAAACTAAAACAAGAAACCACATCGCTAATAATGTTTGCACAACATAACCATGATGATTTAATTAATAAAGAACCAAAAGTTGACACTTATAATAGAATACTTTCAATGAATCAAGGAGATAACAGCGAAATAATCTACATGCCAGAAATTATTACTAACACAGATGGGAGTAAGTCATATAAAGAAGAAATTGACTACACTAAACTAAACTGGCAGAGACTAATATACGATACAAATTTATATCCTTACATTTTTACATTTAATAGTTCATACTGTAATTCAAATTTAAATGATAAAGAAGTTATTTTAGCATTAGACGAAGAAAAAGATTATCGAAAAGAATATATAAATGACTACATCAATAATGAAATAAACATAAAACATAATAACGAAGAATATAATTTAATAATCAAAGACATTATAACACCTAAAACTTTTAATTATATTTGTATATCTAATAATTTATATAATAACTTAATACAAAAAGAAGAAAAATATATCTATAATATAAAACTTAAAGATTACAAAGATCTAAAAGAAATACAAAATAAGTGGCAATCTTTAGAAGATAATGATTTCTATAATATAAGCATAAGTAATTATTTTTCAGAAATTGATATGCAAGAAAGAATCAAAACTTTAGAAAAGTTAGTTAAAATGTTAAAAATAGGTAATATAATTTCAACTATAATATTCTTTATTATAACATCAGTAACGATTAAAGACTTAATTGAAGATGAAAAAGAAGAAATTTTATTATTAAAACAAGTAGGATTTAATAATTATAAAAATTTAAAAATCATCTTAAAAAAATTAACTATCTTTAATATTATAATATTCACTTTCTCAATTTTAATATTTGACATAATAGTTTTAATTATCAACAAAGCTTTTACTTTTAATATAGAATTATTTAATTTAAAATACTTTATTTTCACAAGTGTATTCATCTTTATAATAGAATTATTTTTTAGTACTACTATAATTATGAAAAAAAATGAATAACAATAAAAAAAGTCTAAATGAAAAAATTTAGACTTTTAATTTCTTATGGCAGGGGTAGCAGGAGTTGAACCCACATCAGCGGTTTTGGAGACCGTTATTCTACCATTGAACTATACCCCTAAAAAAGTAAGCAACTTCATTATAACACATTTTTATTCTTTGTAAACTATTAAAAATTAAAAAACCCCTAATTACTAACAAATTATCCACAATATCATACAATATATTATATTTTATTTACGAAATAAAAATGAATAAAAACATATTATATAATAGGTGAATTTTATGATTGTCAAATATAATACAAAAGAATTAGACCTTCTTGCAAGAATTATGCGTGCAGAAGCACTTAATGAAGGAAATCTAGGAATGTTAATGGTTGGAAATGTAGTTGTAAATCGAGCTATTGCTGATTGCCTTACATTCAAAAATGTTAGAACCTTAACGGATGTTATTTACCAACCAAATCAATTTGTTGGAACAAAAGGTTCATTATTTCAATCCAAACCAACTAGTAAAGAAAAAGAACTAGCTGAACGTGTAGTTCGTGGCGAATACTATCATCCTGCTACTAATGCCTTATGGTTTTACGCCCCTTCTCCAGGTACCAATTGCAAATCAACTTGGTACGATCAAAAAAGAGCAGGATCCTACAAAGGACATTGCTTCTACGAACCTACCCCAGGAGTATGTAAAGAAATACATTAAAAAAATACTAATTTTATTTAGTATTTTTTTTATATCTAAACAATGCTGAAGGTCTATGACCAGCACCAGTCTGAACAAATTCAGTCTTTTCTACCTTATCGGCAATAATTCTTCTAAACGCTGGATCAAGTAACTTTTTATTTAAAATTACTTCATATACTTGTTGTAAATCTCCTAAAGCAAATAACTCTGGCATCATATTAAATACTACATCAGTATAATTAATTTTATTTTTTAATCTCTCAATACCTGACCATATTACTAAAGGATGGTCAAATGCTATATCATTATTCTCTTCAATCTCAAATTTATATCTATCAGTAGTCTTCTCTCTTAAAATCTTCTTAATTTTAAATTTCAATGTTTCAGTACCATTATCTAAAATTACCAAAACATTATCTTCCTCTTCAAAATATTGAATATTAAACCAAGAAGCATTATCACTTAGTTTCTCATTTAATCTATTCTTATCTACTAAAGCCATATAAGAAGAAGAAACAATTCTCATTCTTGGATCTCTATTTAAACCACCAAAAGTATATAATTGTTCTAAATAAATATCATGTAATCCTGTTTCTCTAGCAAGAATTCTTTTTGGACAATCTTCTAAATCCTCTTTAACATCTAAAAATCCTCCTGGCAAACACCATTTGTCTTTAAAAGGATAATCATCTCTTTTAACCAATAAAACACTCATATACTTCTTATTTGATTTCCTATAATTAGATTGCACTTCATCACTAACACTTAAAATCAAAATATCAGTTGTCATAGATAACTTCTCAAAAGCATCTGGATCATACGCTTTTAAAAAATCTTCCTCACTTTTATACATCATATTAATAACACCTCAATTCAATTATAACATATATTTTAAACTTTTTTATAAACAAAAAAGGTATCAATATACCTTAAATTTTATAAAGTTTATTTTTGCTTACTAAAAATAAAATTCCTACAGCCAAAACACCACCTACTATTAATACACTAGGAATAAAAGCTCCAGTTTCTGGATTACCATCACTATCATAAGTAGGTCTTGCTATTTTAATATTCACTTTATATTCTTCTGTTGTTGTACCATTACTAGCTTTAATAATAATTTCATTATCACCTTCCTGTACATCAACTTTACCAGCACCTTCTATAGTAACACCATCTAAATATGTAACATCAATATCAACGTAATCTAAAGTTGTAGTTAAAGATAAATTCCAAGTATTCCTATCCATTTTTAAATCACCAATACCATCAACTGTAATACCAGTTACTAAAGATGCTGCATTTACTAAAAAAGGAACCATTAATAAAACTAACAAGAAAAACAATTTTTTCATATATACCACCTATTCTTACTTAAACTATATATCTTCTTTAAAACAAAGTAAACAAATATAATTTTTTACTTTACACTTTATGTTATACTATTTAGCAAGAGGTGTAACTATGTTAATAGGAATAGATATTGATGATACTTTAATTAATACGAGAGAAAAACAACTAATTTATTGGGCAGATTATGTTACTAAAAACCCTAAAGATGGTTATACAAAAGAACTTCCTGCTACAATTAACTATTTTGATGACAAATATATAAATATATTTTGGGATACATACCGTGAACATCTAGCGTTCGAGCCTTCTTTTAAAGACAATGTTTCTTCTGTACTTCACAAATTAAAAAAAGAAGGATTTAACTTTTGTATAGTAACCGCTCGTCGCGAAAAAAATTGTCCTAATATTCAAAGAAAAATAAAAAATTGGTTTATAGAGAATGATATACCTATTGATATAATATATACAGATATAGATAACAAAGGACAATTTTGTAAAGAAAATAATATAGAAATATTCATAGATGACGATATAAAAAATATTACTAATGCTAATGAATATAATATAAAAACCATAATGTTTAATAATAATCCTGCCTATAATGGATTACAAACAGATAACTGGTTAGATCTGTATAATATCTTAATCAAACTAAAAGAAGAGCAAAACTAATTTTGTTCTTCTTTTTCTAATTCACGATAATTAACTTTACCTATAATAGTCTTAGGTAAACAATCTCTAAACACAAATTCCTTTGGCATCATATACTTAGCTAAATTCTTATTACAATGTTCCTTTATATCTTTTAATATTTCACCATTAACTTCTACACCTTTTTTTAATACTATAAACGCTTTAGGTACCTGTACTTTATAAGGATGAGGAATTCCAATAACTCCGCACATCTCTACTTTAGGATGTCTAAGTATTACTTCCTCTACATATGATGGATAAACATTATACCCAGAAACTATTAACATTCTCTTAAGTCTTTGAACAAAGAATAAAACTCCATCTTCATCCATATAGCCTAAATCTCCAGTATGAACCCATCTTGTCCCATCTTCATGAGTATATATCATCTTATCAGTTTCTTCCTTATTATCTAAATATCTAGACATAATAACAGGACCAGAAAGACAAATCTCCCCTATTTCACCAACCTTTTTCTCTTCCTTACTATCAACATCAATAATTTTAACTTTATTTCCAGGCAAAGGAATACCTACACTTCCCAATTTATCTGATCCCAAAGCACCTACACAAGCAGGACCAGTAGTCTCTGTCATACCATAACCTTGTAATACATGTTCATTACAATTATGTTCCTTTAAAAAATCATTTACTCTTTTATTTTTTTCTGGTGACAATGAATCACCACCAGATATAACATACTTAACCATTGACATATCAACATTCATCATATAAGGATTAGTAACTAATGCTTCATATAAAGTTGGTACACCAGTTAAAACAGTTGGCTTATACTTTCTAATCAACTTATCAAATCTCTTTGCATCAAATTGTGGTACTAATGCAACTGTTGCCCCCAAAGCTAAAGGAGCACAAATACAAACTACTAAGCCAAAACAATGAAACATTGGTAAAATACCAAGCAATACATCATCTACACCTATCTTAGGAAATATAATCTTCGCTTGCTCCATAACAGAATTAACATTACCATTAGTTAAAACAATATTCTTTGGAATACCAGTTGTTCCACCACTATGCAAATATATAGCATCTGTATCCTTATCAGTAATAACCTCTGTACTATGGCTATAATTTAATCCTCTATTATAAAAATCTTCCCAATATATAAAACATTCATTTGATTTATCTAAATTCATTTTTAGCTCTTGTGTAACCAAATAGCCTAATCCTAACAATGGTGGCATTGAATCTTTAGCAGACACTATTACTACCTTATATATTTCAGTATCATCAATAATTTTTTCAATCTTATTATAAGCTAAATTAATAGCAATAGCTAAAACAGACTTAGTCTTAATTATAGAATCCTTAATCTCCTCTTGACTAGATAATGGATGAATCATATTAGCTATAGCACCTATTTTATTAACAGCATAAAAACTAATTACAGCTTCTGGAGTATTTGGCATTAATATAGTAACTACATCTCCCTTTCTAACTCCACTAGCTTTCAACGCCTTAGCACACACTTCTATTTTATTTAATAACTCTTTATAACTTATTTTCCTTCCAAAATAATTTAAAGCTATTAAATTTTCATGTATTAAAGCACTCTTTTCAAAATAACGATAAATAGAAAACTCTGGTACTTCAATATTTCTTTTATCTTCATCATAATATTTATCCCATAAATTTATTAATTTTTTATTCTTATTCTTTTTCATCATTTTAAATATATTCATAATATCACCTCAATATGTTAAACACTTGTTGCATAACTTACAATTGTATTATATAATTCAAATAATCTTAGTATCAATCAGCAATTATTATTACAATTGATACATTTTAAACAATTAATATTGAAAATGTTTAATAAGTGAGGTCAATATGGATAGAAGAATAAAATATACTAAAAATATAATTAAAACAACATTTTTATCTTTGTTAGAAGAAAAAGACATAAAAAAAATAACAGTAAGTGAAATATGCAAACTATCTGATATAAATAGAGCCACATTCTACCACTATTATCTTGATGTATATGATTTACTCGATAAAATACAAGAGGACTTCATAATGGAGCTAAAAACAGCTTCAAACAACTCTAACGAATATACTGTATCAACATTCTCTAAAGAATTGCTTAACGTCTTCTTAGATAATAAAGAATTAGTAAGAATACTATTTAATACAAATAATAACCTATACTTCTTAAATGATATACTAAGTATAGCTTATGATAAATGTAAAACAAAATGGGAATCAGACTTACCAAATCTAAAAGAAGAAGATATGGAATATGCATCAGTCTTTATATTTAATGGTGCCCTAGGAGTAATAAACTACTGGGTAAAAAATGATTTTGATAAAGATGTAGATGAAATATCTTCTATAATAGAACAACTTAGTTACTATGGAACTAAAAGATTTATATATAAAAAATAAGGAGTATTTATGAGAATAGGAATAGACATTGATAACACAATAACAAACACTTTACCAGAAATAAAAAAATATTGTCAAATGTATAATGACAATATAGTAAAAAGAGGCCTTACTATGCATGAAGATGGTGTAGCTAGTTATAATCTCTTTGATTGGACAGAAGAAGAAAATAATGACTTCTGCATAAAATACCTAGAAGAAGCTGTTTTAAAAGCTAAAGTTAAACCTAATGCTGCTGAAGTAATAAAAAAATTAAAAAGTAATGGTCACGAAATATATATCATATCAGCAAGAGTAGAACCAATATTTAAAACTCCTTATGAATCAACAGAGCAATATCTAAAAGAAAATAATATAATTTATGACAAATTAATAGTTGGTTCTATAGACAAACTTCCTTATTGTAAAAAATATAACTTAGATATTTTCTTAGAAGATGAACCCCGTTACATAAATGATATAAGTCCTATAATACCAGTAATAGTATTTGATGAAATATTTAATAAACAATGTGTTGGAAATAACATTTATAAAGTAACTAACTGGAACCAAGTTTATGAAATTATAAATAAATTATCAAATAAATAAAGAGACCTAAGTCTCTTTTTATTTTTCTAATACTTTCGTATTTATAACTTTTATAAAATGAAAATCATTCATTCTTAAACATTTAATACTTTTATTCTCAATCTTAGTCTCAATTTTAATAACTTTATCTATTACTTTATTAACTCCATCTATTTGTATAAACATTTCTCTATTATCTTTATTAGGTACTATAGTAATTACCTTATTACTAGGAACTAAAACACTATTTACAAGAGTTCTAAAGACTTTATTATTAAGTGGAGCAATAGGAGTAATCTGTAACGTATTAAGCGTATTATAAACTATACTACCACCAAAACTCATATTATAAGCTGTACTACCAGTACTAGTACTTACAAGTATTCCATCACCAGTAAAATTTTCTAAGAGTTCATCATCTACATAAATAGGAACCTTTAAAGTAGTAAAATCGTTTCTCCTAATAACTATCTCATTTAAAGAATCAAAATAATATATTTTATCTTCAGTAATAACTTTAGTTTCTTGAACACTTATATCTTCTATTTTATATTTATCAGAATTTAATCTCTTTACAAAATCTACACAATCTTTAATATCTATTTCTTGTAAGAAACCTAAAGTACCACTATTAACTCCAATATAGTAAATTTTATCATTAAACTTAGTATCTTTAACCATTCTTAAAAATGACCCATCTCCACCAACAGAAATAGCTAAGTCATACCCTCTATTTACTATTTTAAAACCATATTTAATTAATTCTAATTCTAAATCTTTAGCTACTATTTGTGACTTTTCATTATCATTAACAAATAACTTTACTTTGTTAATTCTTCTCCCCATAGTATTTCACCTAAACTCTCAATAATCTTATCGATTACTACTTCTTTATTTTGTTTTCTCGTCTTCTTATCAACACTTATTTTCTTATCATAATATTTTTCTTTATAGTAAATACTTACAAATACTTCATTATCTTTACCATAATTATTGTTTTCATCAGCTCTATTTAATTTACCAGTTATTCCTACTCCAAAATCAGAGTTTGCAAATTTTGATATATTAAGTGCCATTTCATGAGCAGTTTCCATACTATAAACACTATATTCATTTATAACATCAGCATCCACACCCATCTTTATCTTATACTGATTAGAATAAGTAACTGCACTATATTTTAGTATTTCTGAAGCTCCTTCTATATTAGTAATAGCACTGGCAACTCCTCCACCAGTACAAGATTCCATTGTTGCAATAGTTTCTCCTCTTTTAATTAATTCTAAGACTACTTTTTTAAATGTTTTCATTTTATCATTCTCCTATATATTTTTTAAATCGTTCCTTTGCTTTTTCCATATTAAAGTTACCATCAAAATAAGGATTCCAAGAATAGTAATCAAATTCCTTTACCAATCTTTTTTGATCATGATTTGGTATTATTTTTTCATCTATCTTATAATCAATAATTATATTCGTTGCAACTTTAACTCCTAAGCTTCTAATAGTTTGCATTATTTCTAATGCTTTCTTTGTCATTGTAACACTTCTATTCATCGCCTTCAATACATCTTCATCAAAACTTTGAATAGGACAATGTAATATATCAAGATATCCAGACATTGCTAAATCAATTACCTCTTCACTACAAGATACTAAAGTTTGAGGCTCTATATTACGTATAGATATTTGTTTTTCTAATCTTTTAGCTATTGCACACCAGTCCTTGATTTGTGAAACTGTTGGACTATCTGATATTAATACTACATCTTCATGATTTAAAAATTCTTCTATTTGTGCTTCTGGAATTGTTGCATAAGTTTCTCCTCTAGTATGTTTAATAGTACAATACTTACATTTACCATGACAGCCTGCTCCAATTTTTAAAGGATAATAATTACGAAACAAATTACCATCTTTTAAATTTTCTTTAGTTTCTTCAAAATCAAGAACCCAATAAGGTGATTCATAATCAATTAAATTTCTATCATTTATTTCTTGTCCTACAGTTCTTACAACATCCAACCTTCTAATAAATGGTGGCAACTCTATATCCATTCTTTGCGCTAAGCAACCACCCATATAAATATCTGCACCAGTTTCATTATGTAACTTAGTAGCAACTTTAATATCATTTAATATTGCTAAATCTGTAACTTGACAACCTAACACTACAACTGAATCCGCCTTTTTAGCATCCTTTTCTATTCTATCTGGATTAGCATTTGCCCATGAAAGAAAATCTGACCACACTGACATACAAGCTGCCGATGTTGCATACACTTTTCCCTCTAAGTCTTCCACTCCATATATCTCACCTTCACCGAAGATATTTTTTATTTTTTTCATTACTTCTACTCCTTACATTATTGTGTACAATTTTTTAAAATAAAATCCACAACTTCTTTTAAAACTACGTTTCTATTAAAACTAGTATCAAAGTACTTAATTCCATTCTCCCTACATTCTTCTCTTATTTCTCTACTTAAATTTATATTAGCTTCTATCATTCTTCTTAAATCTTTATCATCAACTTTACTGCTCCAATAATGTTCCTTATCATTAAATCTTATTTCTTCCATCTTTTTATCAGCACCTATATCTGCATAACCTAAATAAATAACTAAAACATCTTTATCAAATATACTTACATCTCTTGGTAATACATGACAGGTATCAATTGCGTAATATTCTAAACCAGCTACTGTATCAGTTCCATTCTCGATTAATATTGTATTTATTAACTTTGCTATTTTAGTATTCAAAAAATTCCAATCATGTTGATCATATCCAAAAGCTTCACAAATACCTCTTTTTATTGAGTCCATTTTATAATGAATAAATCCATATTTTAACAATTCTAAACACACTGTCGTTTTCCCTGCCCTAGGCGTTCCAGCAATAATAACATGTTTTTTTAACTTTTTACTTTTGTTCATATTTTAATAGAATGTCTTCATTATCAACCCAACTTCCATTTAAATTTCCATTAGGATGAAATACCATTTCATAAACAATATCTTGATTATTACCTTTCTCTTCAGTTTGAACTTTTAAATCAGCCGATTCAGAACATACTCTAACACTATTGTAATCATACATTTCTACATATTAATAATAGCCTAATAAATTTTGATAAGGAACAAATCTAGAATCTTTATCTACCTCTTTCCATACATCATTTAATCTAACTTTATTTCGGGTATTATAATCCATCTTCTCTTTATTACACATTGTTTTATCATCATAATCCATTAATTCTCTAAAAATAATATTATCTATTCCTAATTTTTCATAAAACTCAATATATTTTGCCATTCCATCTACATCATGAATACCATCTTTAAGTAACAAACAACTAAGTCTTGGTCTTAGGCCTCTTATCTTAGCATAAGGTATAATCTTAGCTAAATCTTCATTACTACAATAGCCCTTACTATATCTCATAATCTTTTTATTAATATCTTCATCATAATGAGTCTTACTAATATTCAAATGATCAAATTTATGTTCAATAAGTAAATCTAAATTAGTCCTATCTCCATCTACCTTTTTAAGTAACGCACTACCATTAGTAGTTATAGTTCTCTTACGAATATTATGTTTATCTACTAACTCAATAATTCTTTTAAATCTTGGAGATAATGTTGGTTCTCCACCAGTAATAGATACACTAACATTTAATGGAGCAACATATGAAAGTACTTCATCTAATCTTCTAAAATATTCTTCATCATCTTCAATCTTTGGCTTCTTATAGGCCATAGCAATATTTTCATATCTTAATTGTGCTACGCAAAACTTACAATCAGCATTACAATAATCATCTACAAAAATTGAAAAATTAACATTTCCATAAACACGTTTTTTCTTTCCTTCAAAATCAAAATCAATTAATTTTTTTTCATTTATATTAAAATCTTGTTGTCTTGTATATCTAATATTTTCAAATTCACTCATAATTCTTCAACCTCCATTAAAGTTTCATTATCAAAACCATTATCTAACTTACCGTCAGGATATATAACAAATTCCCTAATAACATTCTTATCTTCATACCCTTTTTCTTTATAACACTTAACTATATAATCTTTATAGTTATAAACTTTAACTATATAATATAGTCCATCCAAGACTCTTAACAATTCAAAATCTTTATTATTCTCTATCTCCTCAAATACATCATCAATATTAATATAATTATCATCTTTATAAGGTAGTGGAATAAGTTCTCTAAACATTACTGTTTTAATCCCTAAATTATTATAAAATTCTTTATATCTTAAAATATCATCTAAATTCTTAACTCCATTTTTTAATAAATTACAAGAAAGTCTTATCTCTATATCATTTGCTTCAGCATATGTAGCAATTATTTTCAAATCCTTATTTCTAGATTCATCTTTACTTATTCTCATTAATTTAGAATTGTCTTCATCATCTATTGCCATTCTTGAAATATTAACATTATTAAGTACATTATTTTCAAGCATATATTGAATAATATATTTACCTTCATATGTATCTAATAAATGACTACCATTTGTCGAAAAAGTTCTTATCTTATATCCTTTTTCTTTTATCATTTTTAAAGTAGGAACTAATTTCTTACTTATCGTTGGCTCTCCACCAGTAATAGTAATCCAAGGCTTTATATTTTTAAACATCTCCAAGTAATAATCTAACATCTTATAATATTTCTTATCATCTAATTCATTAGACTGGACACACCTTTTTTCTAAGCAATTCATACAAAAGGGACAAGATGCATTACATTTCTTAGTAACATATAATGATATTTGAGCATCACTATAATACTTGTATTTTTTATTTTTAATTTCTATATCACTTATTTTAAACACTTCTACATTACTTGTTTCTTTTCTCATTTCATCTCTTGGCGTAAATTTAATTGTATTCATACTACTTCAAATCCTTTTCATAATTACTTCTTGCAATTAAATCTTTTCCAAAACAAGCTCCATCACATGCATATATAAACCAATCATCTATGTTCTGAACAATTACTGGTTTATCATACTCATCATTATCCTCATACTTACCATAACTTTGTAAATAAAATATATTTGAAATTTCTTCTAAACCATATTCATTTATTAAATCTCTAAGCCACTCATCCTCATGTCTAAGTCTAACATTTAATAAAATATCTATTCCATCAATAAACTCTATTGCCAAATGATAATCTTTTATCTTATCTAAGCAATTTTTATCCATTCTATATAACCAGTAATTAACACTTACTTTCATTACAATTGGAATACCATAACATTTATGAAATTCAACAATTCTTTTTAAATGTTCGCCCAGTAATATTCCATTTGTAAGTATAATAATCTTTTTACATCTACCTGTACTTTTTGCATACTCCATAAACAAATACATATCTTTATGAAGTAATGGTTCTCCTCCTTCTAATTGTAATTCAAAAGGTAAATCACTAGAATCAACTATTTCCTTAAATGTATCAAAATTCATAAATGTATGTTTACTAGAATCAGACCACATACAGCAAAACTCACAATTAGCATTACAATTATTGGTAATATTTATATACTGCCTTATCTTATTCACTTCCATATAAATTCTCCTTTAATATATAATCAATAACTTCCTTATCAAGATATTTTTCTAATTCTTCATAATTGCCTTCATAAATTAGATTTCTAATTTCAGTAGATGACACATCTCTTAATTCAACAGGAGCTACAACAATATTATCTTTATACTCTTTAAATTGATCTAATAATTCATAAACGTCATTACCACTTCTATCAATCACTAGAATCTTATAATTTTTTAAAATTTCTAATCCATTCTTCCATTTATCAATATAACTTAAATTATCAGTACCACATATAAAGTAAATTTCATCTTCTGGATATTCTTCTTTAAAATGAGCAAGTGTTTCACAAGTATAAACAACATTATCTTTCAATTCGAAATCACTAACAGCAAATCTTTCATCTTTAGCAGTAATAAGTTTTAACATTGCATAACGCTTTTTGTCATCTACTAAATTATTTTTATATTTATATTGACTTCCTGTAGGAACATATATAATTTTATCAACAACTTGTTTATTAACTAATTCGCTCGCTATTTCTTCATGCATTTTATGAGGGGGATTAAAACTTCCTCCAAATACTCCTATTTTCATTTATATCATCTCCTTGATATTATTACTTTATTAATAACACCTTTTAAAAAAATATTTCCTTGTTATTAACATTATATAAAAAAGAGTATTAAACGTCAATATCTTTTTAACAAAACATTAAAAAGTATCTAATTACTTTTCTTTTTATTAATTTTATCTATTATAGTCTTCTTACCATTCCATAATGGTTCTATATCTTTTTTCTTATTAAAAGTATCTATAATCAATGCAATATAATCAGAACAATTTACATCTACATACCATTTATTAGTTTTAATACTCTCTGGAACATAAGATAAATTAGTAGAATATAACTTATCAAACAATCCTTTTTCATAAGCCTCACTAAACTTTTCAGTCCCCTCTGTAAACAACGCAAATGTTGCAATTAAATATATATTTCTAGCTCCTCTACTTCTTAAGTTCTCCGCTACATCTATCATAGAACCACCACTAGCAATCATATCATCTACAACTATTACATCTTTACCCTTTGGATCTGCTCCCATATACATATGTTCAACAATTGGATTTTTACCATTAACTACTTTACTTAAATCTCTTCTCTTGTAAAAAACTCCAACATCACAGCCTAACATATCAGCATAATATCTTGCTCTTTCCATAGCTCCCATATCAGGACTTATAACTAACATATCATTAATATCTTCTTTATCTATTAACTCTTCCAATATTCTATGCGTAGGATAAAAATTTTCAAATGGTAATCTAGGAATTGCATTACATATACTTGGATCATGTGCATCAAAAGTTATTATATTATCTACACCAATTCTTTCCAACTCTTGTAAAGCTATAGCACAATCTAAAGACTCATTTCCTCTTCTTTTATGTTGTCTTGATTCATATAAAAGTGGCATTATAACATTTATTTTAGAAGCATGTCCTGAAGTAGCAGCAATAACTCTTTTTATATCTTCAAAATGTTCATCTGGTGACATATAATGATCCCTTCCATGCATTTTATAGCTTATTCCATAGTTTCCTACATCACTTAAAATATATAAATCATCACCATTAACAGAATCCTCAATTTTTACTTTACCTTCTCCATTACTAAATCTATCAGCTGAAGTAGATGCTATATAACTTTTATCTGTCTTATTTAATTTTTTAAGACTCTCATTAACTTCATTACCCAAATCATTTATATTATTCATTACAACTAATTTTAATTTACTCATGTTTATCACCTATCCAACTTTTTTACCTAATTTAACACCTTTATCTTTTTCTAAATTAACAGTTATACCATTAAAATATGCTTTACTAACAGTATACTCCATCCATCCATAACCTTCGCAACTTGAAGATATGCCATCATCTAAATCTATACCTTTTACATCAAATTCATAAAGTGCGAATAAAGCTCTTAAATTTTTTGTTAACTCTTCTTTAGTTAAATCGTATTTAACTTCTTTATTCATGCCTGCAATTTCCATAGTTTCTGCAATAGTAATTGTAGTTTGACATCCCTTAGTTTCATATAATCCAAAAGTACCTGCTTTAGCCTCTATAGTTGCTTTTACTTTCCTTCCTTCTAATTTTTCATAATATTCTTCAATTAATTTTATTGTTTCTTGTTTATTAAATTTTGTTTCCATAACCTTTTCCCTCTTTCTACATATTAACTATTTGTTAATATCAACAATCTAAAATAAAATTTCTTTTGTTATTAACATTATATTAATAACAAACAGATTTGTCAACTACTTTTTAATAAAAAATTAAAAACAAGTATAAAAAAAGAAGCTTAACCTAAATTAAGCCCTTATTTTAATAACTTTTTATTAACTTTGGTCCTTCTGCATATACAACATTACTTTTAGCAGTATAACCTTGTTCTAAAGTATCACTTTTAGAAACTTCGTCTTTAGGATCTTGACCATCTTCATAATCAAGTTCTAAATTATTTTCTATATTCACAACTTTATAGAAGACTTTTTTTACATAAGTATAGTTACCAACTAATTCACTAATATCATCAACTTCTTCACTAGGAATAACAACATACTTACCATATTCATCTTTATAAACATTACAAGCTTGGTAAAGATAATGACAAAGTCTTGTCTCACCAGTTAAATTTTCATGATTTGGATCACTAGTCCAAGAATATCTTGTAACTACTCTATGTGTCCATACTTTACCAACTTTTCTTCTAATAGTTTTTCTATATGAATATCTATATTCTACATAATCTTGATTTTGCTCTTGTTGAGCCAATATTGTATCTAAATTATCATCCAAACTAATTAAATCTTTCTTATCTAAAAACTTATATAATGATACTTCTTCTTCAGTTAGTGGTATATACTCTTCTTGTCTTTCATATCCATCATAAGTTAAATATTCTTTGTTATAATATGCTTCATACCCTTCTTCATTAGTATAAAGATGAGCATGATCACCCTCAACATTACATTCAGCTTTTTTACCACAGCCTGTTAAACTTGTAGCTAAAACTGTCGCAGCTAATGCCAAAGGAACTCCTCGCAATTTCACCATTTTTTTTAAATTTAAATTAAAATTTTTCATATAAATCATCCTCTCTTATTTATTAAGTTAAACTTTTAGTTAATATTTTATTTTCTGTAGAAGAACCCTGAGTAACAGACTTTTCATCAGTAACTTCTTCTTCCTGAATTAAATCAGGATCGTCTTCTACCCCATCTTCATAGTCAAGCTCATATCCATACTCAGCATCAATAACCTTACAGAACTTTTCTTTAATATATGTATACTCTCCATTTAAATCAAAGATATTATCTACATATTCACTAGGAACTAAGACATATTTACCTTTTTCATCCATAACAACATTATATGCTTGATAAACATGATGACATCTTCTTTGTTCTCCAGTTAATCTACTATGATTTGGATTATTAGTCCAAGAATAATGTGTTGTTGGAATATAAGTAAAATAAACGCTACTTGTTTTACCTGTTCTAATATAGTGAGGTATAGGCATTAAATAAGTATACGCATACCTATACTCAATATAATCATGATTCTGTTGTTGAACAGCTTCTATAGCTTCTATATTTTCATCAATTCTAAGTAAGTTCTTTTTATCTTCAAACTTACGTATTTCAACTTCATCATCTGTTAACGAAATATAATCATCTTGTCTTTCGTAGCCTTCATAATTTAAATACTCTTTATCAATATATCTAACAAAATTATTTTCATTTACATAAAGATGTGCATGACTACCTTTAACATCACACTCAGCCTTTTTTCCACACCCTGTCAATCCAGTCGCCATCACTGTAGCAGCCAGTACTAACGGCATACCTCTTAACTTAATCATCTTTTTTAAATTCAATTTTAAATTCTTCATAAAACCATCTCCCATCCTGCTAATTAATTTAAAATTATATGTTTTTATTTAATTAAACTAGTTACATCAAAAATATTTCCTTCGCCCATAACTTTAGGCAACTCACCATTCCACTTCTCGATAAATTGTTGTGTTAATATTTCATCAGTAATTGTTGAATTTTTTATTTTATTAGCTTCTGCTTCAGCCTGAGCCTCTATAACTTTCTTCTTAGCATTAGCTTCACTTGTTTTCAATTCTTGTTCTGCTGTTAAAGCATTTTGTTCTGCAATAGTTTTTCTCTCAATACTAGCATTATATTCACTACTAAAATCAAAGTTTTTTACTGATACAGATATTACCTTTAATCCATATTCATTTACTTTTACAGAAAGAGTTTCTAAAATTTTATCACTTACTTCATTTCTCTTAGTAACCAATTCTTCTGCATTATATTGAGATATAGCACTCTTGATTGATTCTTGAATTGCTGGTTCTAAAACTATGGCATTATAATTTTGTCCAACTTGTCTATACATTTCTGTAACTTTATCTTCATCTAATTGATAATTAACCGATACTATAACAGACTTTACTACTTGCATATCTTTTGTTGATGTTTCCATACTTTTTTCATTTTCATACTTTTGAACTTTAATATTCATTTTTATAACATTCTGCCAAGGGAACTTAAACTGAATACCTTCTTTCATATTAGTATTAGTTATTTTACCCCAAGTTGTCTTAATACCAACTTCTCCAGTTGCTATAGTTGTAATACATCCAGGAATAATCAATAATAATCCTGCTAAACCAATTAATATTGTTGGAAAAAAATTCTTATCTTTTGACTTACAACTAATTCCAATCATTATCATCAAAACTACCATTGCAATTATACTTAAACCTAACCATATCATAAACATCTCTCCCATCATTTTTTAAAGTTTAATATAAATCCTATACTTAAGATTGAAAAAACCTCTATGCTCTAGCATAAAGGTTTATGTTTATTAGTATAAAAAACTTTTATGCTATCTTACATAAAAGTCTTGTTCTATAGATTTAAATAATCCGGGTTTTTTATTAACCGTATAGTCGAATTATTACACTTTCATCAAGTGGAACTACTCCCTCTTAAGTGATTTAATAATACCATATTTTTAACAAAAAGTCAAGAAGGGTCAACTACACTCTATTACATTAACTAAAAATAAAAATCTTATTTTAATAACAATTTATATAACAAAAAAATAATTTACTTATAAAAAAATTAACAAAATAAAACTTGCCTAAAAAAGACTTATTTTGCTATTTACTTACTACATATTTAATGTTATTTTAAGTCTCGATACATTTGTTGCAGATGTCTTTCTTGTTCAGGGGATTTTGGTTACGTAATTCTAAATTGAACAGGAGGTGATATTATGAGTTTAGAAAACTTTTTTCAAAAACATTATAATATTATTTCTTCTAGTAATTTTGTTTGTTTTAATTTCTAAGTAAATTAAAAAGTTCTGATTATAACTAATCAGAACCAACAAAAAACTAAGAAAGACATTTGACCCACTTCAAATGTATCATTTTTTTATAAAAATGATATCTCTTTCCTAATAATATTATAACACATACAAAAAGAATATCAAACGATATTCTTCTTTTAATTTAACCAACTACTTGCATCAGCATCACTTGGCATTCTTAAATCTCCTCTTGGAGATACACTTATTGTACCAACCTTAGGACCATCAGGTAAACAACTACGTTTGAATTGTTGATTAAAGAATCTCTTAATAAAGAACTTTAACCATTTATCAATTGTACTTTCATCATACATTCCATCAAAAGTTTTATTAGCAATATATTTAATTTTTTCTGGACTAGCTCCATATCTCATAAAATGATATAAAAAGAAATCATGTAATATATAAGGTCCAACAACACTTTCAGTTTGTTGTTTAATGTTTCCATTTTTATCTGGAGGTAATAGTTCTGGACTAATTGGAGTATCCAAAATATCTAAAATTGTCTTTTTACATTCTTCATTAGATTCAATATCAGCAAAATATTTAACCAAATATCTAACTAAAGTCTTTGGAATAGATGTGTTAACAGCATACATAGACATATGATCTCCATTATAAGTACACCATCCTAATGCTAATTCAGATAAGTCTCCAGTACCAATAACAAGTCCGCCTTCTTTATTAGCAATATCCATTAATATTTGTGTTCTTTCTCTAGCTTGAGTATTTTCATAAGTAACACTTCTGTCTTCAGGATCCAATCCAATATCTTTAAAATGTTGTAAAGAAGCATCTTTAATACTCACTTCTCTCATTGTTACACCATAATTTTTCATTAGTGTTAATGCATTATTATAAGTTCTACCTGTAGTACCAAATCCTGGCATTGTTACACCAATTAAATTATCAAAACTAATACCTAACTTTCTATAAGCTTCAATAACAACTAAGAAAGCTAAAGTTGAATCAAGTCCTCCACTAATACCAATAACACATTTCTTCATACCAGTATGTTTAATACGTTTAGCTAAACCACAAGCTTGAATATTTACAATTTCTGAACATCTTTCTGCTCTTTTAGATTCATTACTAGGAACAAATGGATAAGCATCATAAGTTCTAAATAAATCTTCGTTCTTATCATTTAATTCTATATCAATAACTCGATAATTACTTGACGCTCCAATTCCCATAAAACTAATATCTTTAATTCTATTGTTCATAAGTCTTTGGATATCAACATCTGCAACAATATGGTTAGTTTCAAAATCAAATCTATTGTTTTCAACTAAAGTAGAACCATTCTCTGCAATAGAAGCATAACCTGAGAACACTAAATCTGTTGTAGATTCATTAACTCCTGAAGAACTATAAATATATGCACAAACATTTTTAGCAGATTGCATATTAATTAAATTCTTACGATAACCATATTTGCCAATTACCTCATTACTAGCAGATAAATTAAATATCATAGTAGCTCCATTTAAAGCAGCTTCTACACTTGGTGCTTTAGGACTCCATAAATCTTCACATACTTCAATACCAAAAGTAAATTTATCATCATCTTTATCCCTAAAAATCAAATCAGTACCTATAGGAACTTCTTTACCAAACATCTTAATTATTCTACTAGTCAAAGTATTACTTGTACTAAACCATCTTTTTTCATAAAATTCTCCATAATTAGGAATATAAGTTTTTGGAACAATGCCTAAAATCTCACCTTTATTAATAACTACTGCACAATTAAATAATTGATTATCACAAACAATAGGTGCTCCTATAATAGATATAATATCTAATACCTTAGTTTCATCAATTACCTTTTTAATAGCTTCTTTAGATTTACTAATTAATATATCTTGACTAAATAAATCAGCACAAGTATATCCAGTTAGACAAAGTTCAGGAAAAGTTACTATTTGTACACCTTCCTTATCTAAACTTTTTATTTCCTTAATTACTTCATCAGTATTAAATTCAACATTAGCTACTTTTAATTCTGGCACTGAAGCAGCAACTCTTACATATCCAAACTTTTTATTCATTATAGAACTCCTCTTTTCTTTAATGTATATTCCATAAATGCAATCTTACTATTTGCATCTTCTATTTTAGCTTCTGATTTACTATCACTCTTTAACATACTTAAAATATCATCATAAGACATCTCAACATATTCAAGTCTTTCCTCACCATCAAGTCTTTTTTCCTGAACTTTATGACAACCTATAGCAACATAAGTTTTTATAATTGCCTTACTACAACCTTGGTCCTGATAATGTTGTTCCAACTGATATATATCATCAGCAACATAGCCTGTTTCTTCTAACAGTTCCCTTTCTGCTGAGACTTTAAAGTCTTCACCTTCATCAACCATTCCAGCAGGAAATTCAACTACTACAGTTTCTTTGGTATTAGGTCTAGATTGTACTATCATTACGAAATTACCATCATGAGTAATTGGAATGATAACAACAGCATCTCCATTTCTCTTATTTTTAGTTATTTGTTCACACAATCTTGTACTCCCATCATTCAAAGTAACTCTATAAACATTCTTTCCTATATATCCTTCCTGATAAGAAGATATTAGTTCTGAATCTTTTACTTTTAATAATTGAAGTGCTTTAGTAATTTTTTCTTTACTATAAACATCCATTATTATCACCCCATCTTCCTACTATATTATAACCTTTTTTCTAATTTAGTATCAATATCATATTCAACAGTTTGTTCTTTAGCCTGTCTAATAAGTTCTTTTTTTAATTTTAATAATTTTCTTGTTAAGTCAACATAATATCCATGTGGATTTTCATCTCTCTTAACTTCAGGATATAAAGTTTTCATTTCTTTAGCACAATAAGCTTGCTTTTCAAGTAATGTAGGATCGTCCCATACTTGTTCACCATCTACAAAAATTGCTTCTTGTAACTCTCTTACTTCATAATTCTTAATAGTTAATGTATTAGCTTCATTATTAGGATCTATCAAAGTAAATTTATTCTTTGGAATATTTTCTTCATGTAATGCAACAACATCTCCTAATGCATATCCAGTTGTTTTATCATAAAATCTATATACTTTCTTAAATCCAGGAGTTATAGCTTTAGCTGCATCATTACTTACTTTAATTCTTGATACAAATTCACCATTTTGCTTAACAGCAACATTCTTATATACACAACCAACTCTAGCTTTATCAGGTAAAACAATATTATCACCTAAACCAATAGAATCAATTACTGCACCTTGTTCTTTTAAAGATTTAATAGTTTTTTCATTTAATCCATTTGATAAAGTAATCTTAGTATCTTCTAATCCTGCTTCTACCAACATTTTCTTAGCTTCTTTTGATAAATAAGCTAAATCACCTGAATCAATTCTAATTCCTTTTAATTTATAACCATTTGGTATTAAAAATTCTTTTGCCACTCTAATAGCATTTGGAACACCACTTTTTAAAACATCATAAGTATCAACAAGCAATACACAATTATTTGGATAAGCTTTAGCATAGTTTAAGAATGCTTCATATTCTGAATCAGCCTCAGTAACTAAACTATGAGCCATTGTACCAAGTACTGGAATTCCATATTCTTGACCTGCTAAGACATTTGACGTACCAACACATCCAGCTATTACTGCACATTTACTAGCTTCAACTGCAGCATCTGGTCCTAATGCACGACGAGCTCCAAATTCCATAATTCCGATTCCATCAGCAGCTTCAACAACTCTTCTTGCTGCTGTTGTATGTATAATACCAGCATTTAAATAACTTAATAATATTGTTTCAATAATTTGAGCTTCTATAATAGGAGCTTTTACTGTAACAATTGGTTCATTTGCAAATACAGGAGTTCCATCAGGTACTGCATAAATTGATCCAGTAAATTTAAAATCTTTTAAGTAATTTAAGAATTCTTCTGTAAACTGACCAGTTGTTCTTAAATATTCTATATCATCTTCATTAAAATGTGCATTATTGATAAAATTAATAATTCTATCAACTCCACCCATAACTGCATATCCACCATCTAAAGGATTTTTTCTAAAGAATGCATCAAATACAGCTTCTTCATCTTTCTTACCAGCATTAAAATATGCTTGACTCATTGTTAATTCATAAAAATCTGTCATCATTGTTAAATTTCTATTTTTCATATTAAGCTACCTCTACTTCTTTCATTGTTTTTACTAATTTAATTCCAGTGTTTTCCATTACTGTATATGCTCTTTTATTATTTTCATCTCTATCATGAACTTCTGGAATATGGAATGTTTCAACAGCATTTTTAGGTACTATAATTTCAACATTCATATTTACTTCATCGAAGAAATTTCTTAATGCTATTGCAAAATTTTGAATACAAATATCTGTACAACAACCAACTATTACAACTCTTTTTAGGTTTACCATTTCTAATAACATTTCCATCATACCTGGAGCAAATAATGCACAAGTTGAATTCTTATAGAATGTTCTATCAGCATATTCTTCATAAACTGCTAACTCTTTAATTGTTCTAGATTCTTTATTTCCCATACAATGTTCTAGATATCTTAGTAATTCAACACTATTCTTTGTATGTTTATCATTTACTACGAAATAACCTTCACCCTTCTCAATAACTGCTCTAATAATAGGAATAATATTTGGTACTATATGTTTAATTGTTGGATCTGCCAAATTACCTTCCTCACAGAAACCTTCATTCATATCAATTTGAAATACAGCTTCTTCCATTTCTCTTATATTTTTCTTTTGTTTCATAATTAATCTCCATCCTTTTTCTTTTATACATTTTATTAATAACAGATTTTAAAACGATGATAATATCAAAATATTAATATCAATTATTTAAAATTTATTGGCTCTTGTGCCATCTGTTACTAACATTATATTAATAACAAATAAATTTGTCAACTACTTTTTAACAAAAAATTAAAAACATTTTTTGTTTATTTAAAAACTTCCCATATATTAGGGAAAAAATAAATATAATTTTTTTCTAAAAATTAAAAAAGAAATAGATTCTACTCTATTTCTTAAGGTAATTGTAATACTTGTCCTATACTTAAATTAGATGTAGGAAGATTATTTAAATTAATTAATTCAGTAACTGTAGTATCATTATTCTGTGCTATCTTATATAAGGTATCTCCACTTTTAACAGTATAAGTTTTTTTACTTTCAGTACTTAATCTTGGTATCAATAACTTTTGACCAATACTCAATAAATTACTAGACAGATTGTTGATATCCTTTAATTTATCAACAGTAGTATTATATTTACTAGCAATACTCCACAAACTATCACCACTCTTAACTATATAAGTATCATATTCACCAGTATTATTATTTTCACCAGTTCCACTAACTAAAAGTTTTTGATTAATAGTTAAATTATTACTTTTTAAATTATTCATTTTCTTAAGTTCATCTACTGAAATACCATATTTATTTGCAATACCATATAAAGTATCTCCAGCTACTACAGTATAATAAACTCCAATATCACCACTAGAACTTGTATCCTTAATTAATAATTTTTGTCCAACACTTAACATATTACTTGATAAGTTGTTCATATCTTTTAATTTATCAACAGTTAATCCATATTTATTAGCTATACTCCATAAACTATCACCTTTTTGAACAATATAATAGTTTTCATTTGCCATTGTTCCAGTAAATGTATATGGTACTCCAACATAATTTGCAATAGCTTTTACAACTGCCTCAGCATAATCCTTCCAATACTTTTTTAATAATTCAGCATCTTTTGCATTATCTAAAAAACCATATTCAACAATTACAGCTTCTGTATTACCTGTATTACGATGTATAAAATAATAATCTTTGCTTGAATCAGACGGATATCTTCTTTGATAATACTTTCTTACATCTCTTCCACCATTTTCAAGTTCGTTAGAAATCCTTTTACTAAATGCATCACTATTTCTTAGTGCATATATTATTTCAGCACCTTCTCCACCTCCTGCATTTATATGATTACTAACTACTAATACATCACTCCCACTACCATAAGGAGCTACTATTTTCTTAACTCTTTCATTAGGTTCTATAGTTTCATCAGTAGTTCTAACCATCGTATTTTCTACACCTAACTGATCAAGTCTTTCATGTATATATTCTGATATTTTTAAAGTATAATCTTTCTCTACAATCCCATTTCCACTTGATCCAGGGTCTGCTCCTCCATGTCCACTATCAATAACAACCTTTTTTGGTGCTCTAAGTTCCATGTTATTCACCTCATTATAATCTATGACAAATACCCAAAATAGACACAAAAAAAGCTATTATAATAATACAATAGCTTTAAATATATTTATAATAATTAAAATAGTCCTAATCATTTTTTATACTAAATTCAATTTGTTTAGCAGTCTTCTCTACACCAAATTTATCTACATTTATTACAATATCATAATTAGAAAAGTCCTTCCATTCTTGACTAGTATAATATTTATAATGTTTAGCTCTCTCTTTATCAATCGCTTTAATTCTTTTTAAAGCATTTTTCTTATCTAATCCATAATATTTTACTGCTCTTTTTATTTTACTTTCATCATCACTATACAAGAATACCTTTATTACATCCTTATTATCTTTTAAAACATAATCAGCACATCTACCAACAATTACACAACTCTCATTTGCAAGTTTTTTAATTACATTACATTCTGCAATAAATAATCTATCATCATTATTATTTTCATATTTATTCTTCTTAGTTTGCTCTTGTTCAGTAATATATTGACTTGAAAGACCAGATTCTTTAGCAGTAAGTGAAATAATATCTTTATCATAAAAATTTATTCCTAAATTTTTAGCCAATATTTGACCTACATATCTTCCTCCTGACGCATACTCTCTACTTATTGTAATTACAATATGTTTTCCTTTATATTTATTAGATTTAAATTCAAGTTCTTCTTTAATATCTTCAAATTTACTTAATTTTTTCATTTCAGATTTTAAAACTATCAAGCATACGATAAAAGTAATTGCATCCGCAATAGGTCCAGCTTGTAATACTCCATAAATTCCTTTATTAAATGTAATTGCCAATAATAAAGAAATAGGAATAAATAAGAGAATCTGTCTCATAAACGATAAACAAGTAGCTTTTATTACATTTCCTAAAGATTGAATCATTACACTTGCTGTCATTTCAAAAGCATTAATGCTACAAATAACCAAAAAAGACCTACAGATTAATACAGCAAATTCCATAAATAAATCATAAGTAGAATCACTCTTAGAAATAAATATTCCAATAATTTGTTCTGGAAAAAAAACTAATAAAATATTTAATATTATTCCTATAACAAAATTAATAATTAATACTTTTTTTATTGTTTCTTTAACTCTTTTATAATTTCCTGCTCCATAATTAAATCCTACAATTGGTTGTGCTCCTATTGATATACCAATTACACAAGAAATATAAATACTATTTACTTTTGATACTATACCATAAACTGATAAAGGAATATCTGCTCCAAACTTTGATAAAGCTCCATACTTAGTCAAAATGTTGTTCATAAACACAAATAATACAAGTACTGTCATTTGTGTAATACAAGTTGAAGCACCCAAAGATAAAACCTTCCATATAGATTTATTTATTTTAAAATCTTTCTTTTCTAACTTTACTGATTTTATTTTTTTAATATAAGCCACTGCAATTATGAATGAAACTATTTGCCCTATAATAGTAGCAAATGCCCCACCTTTCACACCTTGATTAAAAACAAAAATGAAAATTGGATCTAATATAATATTAATTATTGCTCCAATCAATAACATAATCATTGAATATTTTGGTGAATTATCTGCTCTTATAATATTTGAAAGAGCAGTATAAACCATCATAAACGGAGCTCCTAAAATAATTATCTTTCCATAATCTAATGCATATTTATATACATTCTCCGTACACCCAAATAAATATACCAACTTTGGAAGTGCTAAATAAGAAACAACACTTAATATTATTGCTACTAAAAATATAAATACTATAGCGGATCCTAAACTTTTCTTTGCTTCGTCATACTTTTTTTCTCCTAATTTCAAAGATAAAAAAGCTGACATACCATTTCCGATTAAACTCGCCACTGCAGTAAAAATTATAACCAAAGGAAATATAACATTAGTCGCCGCATTTCCTAAAGTTCCTACACCTTTACCAATAAAAATCTGATCGACAATATTATAAATTGAGTTAACTAACATACTTATAACACAAGGAATTGCAAATGTAATTAATAACTTATTAATATTATCTTTTCCTAAATTATTTTCTTTCACTATATACCTTCTTTCCAAACCAATAGACATAATAGCACATTTTAAATTTTTGTGTAAGCATTTTTTTACATCAAGATTAAAAAATAATATTTTCCAAAGAAAAAAGACAAATATTTAAACAAATTGTCTTTCTCTTCACTATTTATTATTTAACTTTTCCTTTAAGTCAATAGCTGCCAAATACCTAGCGCTAACTTCATTCTTTTCTTCACTACTAAGCTCAGCCAAAGTTTTTCCATTTTCTAACTCAAAAATATCGTCAAAGCCAAAACCATTAGATCCACGTCTCTCATTAGAAATATTACCATTTAGTACGCCTTCTCCAACTACTATATCTTTTCCATCATAGTAAACCAAATTACATACTACCTTAGCTTCTCTATTACTTTCTTCTTTCATCTTATTTAAAATAGCATTATTTCTATCATCATCTGTAGCTTCTTCTCCCATAAAACGATGAGTTAAAACACCAGGCCAACCTTCATAAACATCAATACACAATCCAGAATCATCTGCTACAACCGGTTCCTTGGCTATTTCATATATCTCTTTAGCTTTTTTTAAAGCATTACCATAAAAACTATCTTGATCTTCTTCTACATCAATATTTATTCCTGCCTCTGCAAGAGATTTAACCTCATAATCCTCAAAGATTGCTTTTACTTCTCTTAATTTTCCCTTATTATTACTAGCAAATATCATATTATCAACTCCATTCTATAACCAAACATCTATGCTATCAGGATTAAATTTATACATTTGTGATGGTCTATACCCTTTATCATCCACAATCATATCAACTTTCTCACAATATTTTATAATTTTTTTTCTAAAATTAGATTTATCAACTGTAATACCTTTTATCATTTCATAAACAATTCTTACATCTTCTAAAGTAAAAATATTAGGAAGCAATTTAAAACAAACATCAGTATTATCAACTCTAGACCTTAAATGCTTAAATGCTGTAATTAATTCCAACAACAGCTTCTCCATAACAAAATCGCTAATATCAATAACATGAAAATATTCTACATATCCATATTTTTTTCTACAATCTGTTTTATAGCAAAAATTACTTTCGCCTAAAATAATTTCTTTATTATCTAAAACTTCAAAATCAACTAATTCATAGTCTTCATTTAATTTCTTAATATCTTCAATATTAGCAAGTCCCATATATATAATATCTATTTTATTATCATCAAAAAATCTACTTTCACCAAAAGTATAAACTTGTTCTAAGTGAATATTAGCATTACCAATAACTTTTTTTAACTCACTTCTCATCAACTCTTTAATAGTAGTTTTTTCGTCAAATTTTATTCTTATTAAATCATTATCTTTTTTATTCAATACAATTTTTAAAGATTTAATATCATTTTTCTTTTTATTTTCATTTTTCTTATTATCTAATACAAACAAACAAGTTACTATTGATAATTCCATTCTTCCACCTCTTTTTATATAAAAAGAAAGTCTATTACTTTCTAACAATTATTATTCTAAACACTAAATTTTAGTTTGTCAAGGAACTTATAGTATTTTAAACTATAAAAAGATACATTTTACGTATCTTTCTTATTTTTTATATCTATAACCATTAACTTCATCAAGTTTTTCAAAATTTTCAAATTCTTCTTCATCAAAACTTGCTCTTTTTTTAGCAGTCATTTCTAAATAATAATAAAATTTCAATATCTCTTTTGCTTTATTATAGATATATCTTCTATCTTCAAACTTATGAAAAACCTGCATTTCTACTAATCCACAATCCATAAAACTTTGTAAAAAGACAAATGTTGCATCCTGTACTAAATATGCACCTGTTTTATTTGTATCAACATTACATACAACCCCATCAGTTATAATACTATGAAAATTATTCAAATTATAAACTCTATTTGGATTAGTAAGTCTATATATTCCCTGTACATTATTAGGTAACTCACTATTTAAAGAAACACTTAAACTATGTTCTTCTAATAACTCCTCCATTAAATTTATAGATTCATCATCAAAAGATGATAATATTTCATCACTAACACTATAAAACATTTTATGTAACAATTCTATTCTTGTTTTTCTTGTATCAAAACTTACTGAAACTAATCCATCTCTTTGTAATTCTTTTAAAATGTCTTCAAAATCAAAATCACTAATATTTTCAAAAAAATAAAATAAGTTACTATATTTATCAAAAGATAAAAAAGTAATCAAATCTTTCTCAAAATCAAATGTTTCTATCATATATCCTTTTTTAGCCATCACACTAACTAATAAAGTAATAAATTTTCTTTTTGTATTAATTTTCATACATATTCCCCCATGTAAAATGGATTTTAACATAAAACTATAACTTATTCAAATTCAAATAAAAAACAGCCTAAGCTGCTTTTATACATTCTAACAAAATATCAAATATATAATCTGAAATTAAATACATCTCATGATATTTTTCCAATTTACTTCTTAAAATATCTTTATCTTCTAAATTAAACTTTAAATAATGATATTTTAAATCAGACGAATAACTATTTATAATGCCATCCCTCATATTTTTAAACCTTAGTAAATCTGCTTGTTCCACTTCAAGATTTTCTTCATTTAAAGCTAATTCCTTTTTTAAAGTCTTATATTCATCTGAATCAGTTTCTAAATCTTCCATTTTTTCTTTTATACTAGATATTTCCTTTTTTATCATAGAACTATTTAATTCTGCACCTAATATAGAAGGACTAACTCTTTCTATATCATTAAATAAATCATCAACATCTTTTATCCTATCATTAGCGAAAATTATTAAATCATCTGAATCATCGCCATGATAAGAATAACTCTTTTCTATATTGCCTTCTCCAACAAATTTATGTCTTAATTTAAGTTCATTCTTTGAAACAAGAAACAATCTTAATTGGTCAAAATATTTATAATCACTTACAAAACTATCCCAAGCTATATCACAATAATAATATCTTTCATCTATTGAAACCCTTAGTAAGGCATAATCAGATGTTCCCAACAATGAATATACTTTTTGACCATTATAATATCCAATAGATTCTAAAGCCCCAAGAGAATAAACTACAGATGACTTAACACCAGCAAAACTAAGCAATAACTGAAAAGCTTTAGCAAAGGATAATCTTCCACCTTTTCTATAGTTAAATACTTTATACATATTACTAACAGTTTCTACATTTTCATTCTTTGGATCATCTTCATTAACAAATTCTATATTACTAGTCATCCACTTATATAAAATTCCAAATCTTTCAATATCTCCATCATCTACATATACATATTTTGAAACTATAGCAGTTACATTTTGTATAAGTGACTTTATCTCATCAGTTGTATATTCGTGAATAATATATTTTCTTAATCCTACTGATTCAACCCAAGTAAATCTATCTAGAATACCTTTATCCTGATCATTTTCACATAACATTCTAGCAATATCCATATAGAAAATAATATCTAAAATAATATGGCAATCTCTATTATTTAAAACTACATTATAAATTTGTTCTACATTAACAAAATCTTTATTATCATAAAAAGTAAATCTTTTAACTTTATTTAAACCTGCAATAGATTCTAAATTATCATTATGTATTAAACATACATTTTCTAATTCTTTAAAATAAGATAAATTTAAAGATATCAAAGCACTCTGTTCTTTTACTTTTAAACTCTTTATTTTAGGTACAATAGCAGCTATTTTAGCTATATCATCGCTATCTATCGATGGAAATGATACTAACTCTAACTCTTCCAAATCTGAAAAATACTTTAATTCTTCTATATCATTCTTAGAAATACTAATAGAAGTTATTTTATTTAAATCATTTTCTAAAAAAGTGTTATCTTTACCTTCTATATGCAATTTTTCTCTTACAATTTCACTTAATGAATCTGATAAATTAATCATATTATTCACCCACTTTATTCTTAAAATAATTATAACATTATATTAAAAAAAAGTCTTATAAAAGACTTTAATTATTGTAAATACTTGATAAGTCCATTGCTTGATATGAACCAGTTAAAGATGCATATGATTTAGCTTGTACAACAACTCCTTCGGATGGATCTGTTACTTCTGCCACAAGAAATTCCTGTTGATTAGTATCATTATCAACAATCATTACCATATTTCCAGCTGAATTTACTAGAACATCACCTTTTTGTGCATCTTCATATGAAGTATTTCTTCCTGCATCTAAAATACCTGTTAATGAGATGTTATTAACATTACTACCCTGATTAATTGCCCAAGAAGTAAAAGAATTATAATTAGATCCAACTATAACTTCATCATGAGTCTCGCCATCAAAGCCACCCCAACCTAAATTTAGTTTCTTTCCAACTTGAGCAGCCATTTGCATTACTCCTAAAGCACAATTAACAGCAGCATCACGCCCCGTATATTGATTCTTTATCGATTCAATTCGGCCTTCTACTTCTTCTTTAGAATAATAATTATATAACTCTGAACTATTACCTGAGCTAAACGTTGTTAAGCCTCCTGAATTAAGTAAACTCATAAAATCATATAAATCAACAATATATTCTTTATATCCTTCATTTTGAGACGAATCATAATTAATAACATCATATTCTGAACTAACAGAAGAAATACTATTTAAAGCTGAAACAATAACATTTTTTAATGTTTTATTCAAATATTCTAAATTATGAATTTTATTTTTTAACTGCATTCTTCTCATTCTGTTAGCTTCAATATTGTCTTTTGTATCAACAATATTGTCATACTCTATTCTTAAACTTTTTATATTTTCTTTATTTTCTTTATATTTATCAATTTTTTCAATAGCATTAGTAAATCTATTAACAGATATTTGTTGTTTTTTTATTTTAGATAAAGAATCTGTAAGTTTAGAAGTTAGTGCATCATGAGCTTGTCCTTTCCATATTGAATCAAAAGCAGAGCTATCTATCTTATCTACAGAACTTTTTAAAACATCTGCAGTTGACTTAATAGAATTAGCAGCTTCTACATAACTCATAAAACTCACCTATCCTTTTATTCTTTTTCCATTGTTTCAATTACTGTAATTAAAAACTTATCAACTTGTCTCATATTTTCATGACATGAAAGAGCTTTATTTAACAAGTCAGCCCCAAAATTCATAAATGACTCTGCCGAATTTCCTGCCCAAGGATTACTTAAAGAGTTAACATTTTTCATAAAGGAATTTAAACTCTCAATCGACTCTTCATTTAATGAAGACATCTGTGCACTCCATCCTGTCAATGCAGTAGTATCAACAAATACTGATGTATCTATATTAGCCATAATTTATCACCTCGAAAAAGCACTTTCTATAGAAGCAAAACCTTCTGATTTATTTGATAAACCATTAACATAATTTTCCATACTTGTTGATAACTCTTTATAAATAGTCATATAAGATTGACAAGTATTTATGAATGATGTTTTTACTTGAGTATCCTTCCAAGCAGAAGAACTATTTATTTCATTAATTAATTTACTTATTTCAACTATCTTATCTTTGTAATTTTCAATATCACTTTTTAAAGTGTTTACTATTGTAGCAATTCCATCTGCATCATGATAATAAGCGTCACTCATAAACTCATCTCCCTAATATTTTATAATTATTTACTATTCAACTTCTGCTCTATTAGCTATTGCAACTATATCATTAGCTGATTTAACAATTTGCTCATAAGCAGGACCAAATAATTTACTAAATTCTTCTAGTTCTCCTCTTAATTGAACAGCTTTTTCACTTCCTTGATAAATTCCTTCTTCTTCATTATCTATTTCTCTAAAAAATGAATAAACTGTATTTAATAAATCTTCTACTTCACTTGCTGTCTTTACCATTTCTTGTGCTTTAGCTCTCGCCTCAGCAGGATTTAACTTTAAAATTCCATCTGCCATTTTTTATTCCTCCTACCCTAATGGATTAGCGCTGTTTATTGCACTCTTAAGCTCAGCTTCATCACTTTCAATAACAGCAACTCTTTCATTAATAAAATCTACACATTCTCTAAAAGTTTCAGAATATCTTTCAAATACTGGTCTTAAACTTATAACTTTTTCTTCAAAATCAGCTGATAATCCTCCACTAAATTCTGGTGACCCTACAAATTGATCTACCAATCCATATAATCTACTAATTAATTCGTCATAATTATTTGAACTATCATTAACTCTAGTAGACCATTCATTCATTAACTCTGTATTGTGACTAATATTTCCCATCACTCATACCTCCTCTATTTTCTTCATTATACCATTTTATAAAAACTCGACTAATATATTTAAATATATTTTACTAAAACTTTACTATTTATACCTATTTCCACTTGAAGTAATCATGCTTCCACCATAAGATGTTGAACCATTAGACCTAAAACTTAAATAATGGTGATTTCTAACTCCAGCCAATGCATCTTTAACTGCTGTCATAACAGTTTCAGGACAATTCCCCATATATTGTTTATAGGAACCATGTTGATAAACAACAAATTGATTCTTAGCAGTTGCTTGCGAAATTGGATTAGTTCCATAACTAGCAACCCAATTAGATGCCTCACATCTATTCAAAATTGTAGTAATTACAGCTAATGCATCATCATATGATTTATCTGATTCAGCAGCAACAATAGCACATAACAAATTATAATCAGAATCACTAACAGTAAAAGTCTGATTATCTGTCGTAACTTCAAATCCAGCCGCTAAATTATTATGATATTTAGAAATATCAATATCTCCTGCAGTAGACACAGACATCGTTGATGTAATGTCATCTCCAGGATGCTTTCCAGTAACCTGATCAATAGCAGGCGTAACACTGTCGTTTTGGGAAGGAGCATATTTTAAATTTGAAGATGTCATACTCGATTCAATTGGTACATTATTTTGAGCTACAGAATTTCCAACTTTAGATCCTCCACTACTGCTTGCAATATAAGTAGCAGCTCCTGCTGTAGTTGCTACCGCTACAGTAGAATTTGTCGATGGAACATTACTTTGATTATTAACACTTGCTACTGCAACAGGAGTTAATGATGAAACAGCACCTGTATCATATTTATTACTTAATTCAAAATAATTACCTTTATTTACTACTTGAGAAATATTTTGTCCCCACTCTGGATGATAACCAGCAACCGATTTAGCTGTTCCATACCATGATCCTTTATCTACAACAAATTCAACAACACACTGTCCATTATTATGTCCCCATTTATTACAACCAGCATCATTCTGATTTTTTATATCACCAATAATACACTTTATTACAGAGCCATCTGCTTGCACAACATCAATATAATCTCCAACATTACCATAAGTCGTTGTTGTCGCAACTACATATCTATCCCCAATTTTAGCAAATCCATTTTCATCAAAATTCATCCCTGCGGCTTCTCTTAATTTATATTGTAAAGAACTCTTCGCAGTTATACATTGCCATCCCATATAAGAATGAACACTACCAAGTCCTCCTGGTAAAGTAACAGAACTTCCACCTAAAGATGCTAAATAAGATTCTACATTATTAGAACTAAAATCATCAGTATCATAATTAATTATTTGTAAAGTATAATTATTAATATTGGTAGAAACAGTATCAAGATCCTGTGATACTGCATTTAAGTTCTTTACTAAAACATTAGCAGCAGAAACAACATCAATATCGTCAAAATTTTCTACACTACTTATTTTAGAAGCTAAATCACTAGTTATATCCTTCAATTCTAAAGATCTACTATTCAAATTCTCTGCTAAAGATGCTAATTCACTTTTACTAGTTATTTCTGTTGCCATATAAACCACCTCTATTATAGTCATTATATCATACACAAAAAAAATAAAAATACCTAAGTATTTTTATTTACACAATTAATATTCTACAACTTCTCCATACAAATCGTATTCGTCTGAATCTGTAATTTTTACATCTACAAACTCATTAATCATAGTATCATTATTAAACTTAACATATATAACGCCATCTTCTGAAGGAACATCCATATAACTTCTTGCTATAAAATATTCTCCATCTTCAGTTATATTCTCAATTAAACATTCATAAACATTTCCAACTTTATCCTTCAACTTATTTGTACTTACTTCTTGTTGAATTTCCATTATTTTCTCTCTTCTATATTCCTTTATATCATCTGCTATCTGACCATTAAATTTAGCTGCTGGTGTTCCATCCTCGGCAGAATAAGCAAACGCACCCAATCTATCAAAGTTACTTTCTTTAACAAATTCACATAATTCGTTAAAATCTTCTTCAGTTTCTCCTGGAAAGCCAACTATTAAAGTTGTTCTAAGAATAACTTCTGGTATTTCTCTTCTTAACTTAGCAATTAAGTTTCTGATAGTATTCCCATCACTTTTACGATTCATTCTTTTTAATACATCATCAGAAATATGTTGGATAGGTAAATCAAAATATTTAACAATCTTTTCATTCTTCTTTACTACTTCAATTAAATCATCAGTAATAGTTTCTGGATAAGAATATAAAAATCTTATCCATTTAATACCATCTATCTTACATAAATCATTCAACAATTCTGCCAATCTATCTTTCCCATACAAATCTATTCCATACTTTGTAGTATCTTGAGCAATAACAACTAACTCTTTAATCCCTTTTTTAGACAAATTATTAGCTTCTTCTAATATATCTTCATATTTTCTTGATACATATTTTCCTTGAATATAAGGAATAGCACAATAAGTACAATAATTACTGCATCCCTCTGCAATTTTTAAATATGCCATTACATCTCCAGTAGTCAAAACTCTATCTTTATAATTTAATTCATCACTATCATCTTTACCATTAATTAAATTATCTATCTTCTCCCATAATTTATCATAATCCCTTATACTAACAAACAAATCAACTTCTGGCATTTCTTTTCTTAATTCCTCTTCATATCTTTCAACAAGACATCCTGTAACTATCAAATATTTACAATTACATTCTTTATAATCTGCCATTTCTAAGATAGTTTGTATTCCCTCATCTTTAGCAGACTCAATAAAACCACAAGTATTTATTAGCAATATTTCTGCCTCTTCTGGATCACTAACTATTTCATATTTATGTTTCTTAAATAATCCTATCATTTCTTCTGTTACTACCAAATTTTTAGAACATCCTAATGATATAAATCCTACTTTCATATATTTCACCCCAAATGCACAAGTATTATACCATATTTAATATAAATATAAAAAAATAAAAGACTGATTGATAATAATCAGTCCAGTAATCTATTTAATTTCCATATTCATCTATTCTTGCTATCTCTCTAAAATTAATAGGGAATCCCATTCTATCTAGTATCTTATCCATTTCAATACTATGAATCTTTCCTTCTAATATATCAAGTTCATAAGACAATTCATTAACTAATAAAGTAAAATCTTCTTTTCTTAATAATTGCTTTAAAATCAAAACTAAAGCAAACAAATCATCCTTACCATAAATATATTCTCCATCAGTTCTAGGTATATCTAAATATGCATGATATCTTGTATCATCAATCGTTCTTTGTGTTCTATGATCATATAGAATATCTTCATGTGCACATAAATTTCTAAAATTAGCTAATATTTGCAAATATATCATTAAAGAATCAGGATAAATTCCATAAACTTCTGCAATATCCTTTTGATCTTCTCTTTTCATTATTGTAAATAACTCTGATATTAAACCAAAAGATAATACTTTAACAACTACCCAAAATGGCACATATCCATAATTACTTATATAATGCATTGTAGCTGAATGTTGCCCTCCATTAATTCTAATCTGACGCTTTATTTTTTTTAACAAATCATTAACTTGTCTAGCCTTATCACTTGACCTATCAAAATTAGAAGGATTTAAATAATCTTTTTCCTTAATACCATACTTTCTAGATAATTGATATGAAAATATACTTTTTGCATTGTTTTCCACAATTAAAATATTTTTAAAGAAAATATTTCTAATTTGTCTATCAAAGTTAAACATTGCATAAAGCTCTTTAAAATTAGTTCCCGAAATAAACATTCTATCTTTTGGAGATTTTAAAAACAAATGTCTATAACCACTAATAAAGAAATAGTTTTCTCTCAATAATACATCTTTAGCATAATCAATATCATCTATTTCAAGACCTTTGCTTTTCAATATATCTATTTGCTCATCAATAGTTTTAAATGTCTTTATCACACAGCATCACCCTATTATATAATTAATTATATCATATTATAATTGCTATTTAAATGATATATTTTCTTTCTTTTTCATTATGATATAATATATTCTAGAGGTGATATTATGCCATCTATTACAACACATCATATGTTTTCAAAAGAATTACTAAATCATTTAACAAAAGAAGAACTAAAAAGATTCGATAAAGAACTGACAATCTATCATACTTTTGCTCAAAGTCATGACTACCTATTTTATTATACATTTGATATCAAAAATGCATTAAGAATAAGGAATCTAGGTCATAAAGCTCATCATGAAAAAACACAAGATTACATCATAAATATTGTAAAAGAAATAAAAGATAATCATCTTGAAAAAAATCAACAAGCTCTAAGTTACCTTTATGGTTCAATAACACACTATTGTCTTGACTCAACATGTCATCCTTACATCTTTTATAAAACTGGAATATATCGTAAAAATAATCCTAATTCAAAAAAATTCCGTGGAGAACACAATCATATGGAAAAAGACTTAGATGCAATCTTTTATGAAAGATATACTGGTAAAAAATATAACACTTGTAATTTAAATAAAGACATAATTAAAAAACCTATCTTCGAAGATAAACTAATAACTTTAATATCTAACGTTTATAAAAAAACATATAATGAAAATAATATAGGCATATTTTATTATAAAAGTATTAAACATACTAAAATAATTAACTTCCTTGCAATAAATGATCGATTTGGAATAAAAAGAGTCATATATAAATTTATTGACTTTATAACTAAACACAAATTTGGATACATCCAAGCTTATTCAACATATATACTTAAACCTAACACTTCATTTTTAAATAAAGAACATAAAACATGGAATCATCCTAGTAATAAAGAAATTACCTATAATTATTCATTCGATGACTTGTATAATCAAGCTTTAGATAAATCTTTAAAAATAATTAGAGAAATTAACAAAGTTTTATACGAAAATAAAGATTTTAATAATTTATATAAATATATACCCGACATCGATTATTCAACTGGTGTTATAATTGAAGAATCTCGTCGTATGGATTTTTTTGAAGAATAAAAAATATCTAGAATCATCTAGATATTTTTATTTACATTTTCCACACTTACTACAACCATTACAAATTATTTTACTTCCACACTCCATACATTTTTCACCAAAATAAGGCATATATATATCCTCTTTATTTAACTCATTAAAAAAATCATCATATAACCTAAAAATAATATCTTTGCCTTTATAATTCATGCCTGATTTAAAAGCCATCTTACTTTGCATATCTTTACTAGGAATTTTATATTCTTTACCATCCTTTATAAAAACACTTCCAGTCTCCATAAAACAGAATGTTATGTTTCTCTTTACACAAGAATCATGTAATTCTTTAACCCAATCAAAACTACATGGCCTTGCTCCATCATAATTTTCACCACCAACAATAACTTGTTCTATCTGACCACTATCCAAATATTTATCAATAGATACTCTTCCTATAAAAGGTGCACACATAATTCCTTTATGTTTAAAAGGCAAATCCAAAAGAATAGGTATTCTTTCATCTGCACGTATTTGATTTTCACAAGTCACATTAAATAATACATTTTCATATCCATCTTCCCAATCACTAGGTAAATGTTCTCTTACTCTTTCAGGTCTTTTAGTTAAGATAAAAAAACTAATATCTTTTCTTTTTCTTATTATATCCCAAGCTTCATTTCTCCACTCATCAGCTTCTTCTACAAAAAAATCTGATGTCATACAAATTCTAAGCTGCTCTCCTGACTTAACTTTATACTCACCACTTCTATCTTTTTGTAATGGATAATTAAAATTATTAGTTCTATATACAACATTACTTTCTATCTTATTATTATGAACTTTATCAAGATAAAACATATAGCAATGCTTACATCCTTCACTTTTTTTAGTACATCCATGCCAAGGATTCCAAATATCATGCATCGTTATCACCAGTTAAATATAAACTATATAAATTATACATTTCTTCGTTACTAACTTGTAATATTATTTTTTCTATTAAAGAATCATTTCTATCAAAAAATTTATAAACTGACTCCAAAGCAACTTCAACTAACCTATTAATTGCAACATTAGAATCACTTCCAATACAAGGAATAACAATTATTTTAGCCATATTGTTTTTAGCACATTCTAATGCATTCATATAACACATACTTAACATATTTAACTTTTCCTCATTTACTTCATTTAAATCAGGAACTATAACATGAATTATATAATCACAAGGTAAATTATAAGCTCTTGTAATAGTTATTTCTGAATCATCAAGTTCTTTATCTATTAAAGTAAGACACTTATTTACAAGACGCATTCCACTTCTTAAAAAAATATTATAATCAACATTTTCTAATTTAACTTCTCTTCTTAAAAGCATATCATTACAAGTTGGATTAACAATCACATCACTATAAATTGTTGTAATATCTCCATTCCACAATGCTATTTTATCCCCATATTTAGTACTACTATCTAAAGTATCTATAGTTTGTAATCTTTCACCATCTGTCAGTTTTCTATTAATAAGATCCAATCTTAAAAATTTATCCTCACAGCTCAATATATCTTCTGGCACATTTTCTAAACTTTCAGTAGTTACTAATTCTTCCCAAATACTAATTTTATCTTCTAATGACTCAGGAATATTATTATCGCCTCTAAAATATCTAATAATTTTATCTAAAAATATCTTTTTATTCACAACTACCACCATGTTATATTATAAATTAAAAATATAAGTTTAACAAACTAATAATATTTAATTAAACCGGTAATTATTGTCTTAACTATTTCATCTTGATATTCATCACTATTTAATAAATCACGTTCCTTTGCATTAGATAAAAAACCACACTCAATTAATATTCCTGGAATTTTAAGTTGCTTATACATATAAATACTATCAATTAACTTTTTTTCACTTCTTGGACTTTTAAGTTCTTCTCCAAAACTACTTTGCATTATCTTCGCCAATTGTTCATTACCTTCCGTATAAAAAACTTGTGCTCCATAATACTGAGATTCTGATAAATAATTCATATGAATACTTATATACAAATCCGCATTACTTTCATTTATTAATTTAATACGATTATCAAAATCACTTTTCTTCCTTCTAGATACATTAGGACTACTTAAATCATAGTCACCATCTCTAGTTAAAATAACTTCTACTCCTTGCTTTACTAATTCATCTCTTAATTTCAAAACAATATTCAAATTAATATCACTTTCATAGATTCCATTTGATGAAGTTCCTTTATCTTTTCCACCATGACCAGAATCTAAAATTATAACTTTTCCCATTAACTTATTATTTATTTCTTGCCCATAAGAAATAATAGATGTTAATAACACTAAAATTATCAACATAAACATAAAATAAATCTTTTTCATACTTAAATTTATTCAAACAAAAAAGAGATATACAAATTAATATCTCTTTTAGACAATTATTTAACTAATTCACTACTAACATAATAATAATTAAGTCTATCATTTGTTTTAAATGTGTGTTTAAAAGTTAAATTATCTGCACTTTTTAATTCAAAATAATAATCAGTGCTATCTGAAGAATGTAAATAGTAATTATCATATTGATCTCCTACATTACTTCTTTTATCGACTAAATATCCTTTTTCATAAATTGAAATAGTACCATTTTCATCTTTAGTAACTTTAATAATTGTAAATTTACTTTCTAAACTTCCCGTTATATCACTACTTTTTGCAATATTACCACACAAATAATTATTTTCATTATTTATATCAGTAACACATTTCTTTCCATCAACTGGAATAAATTCGCTAGAAACTTCAACAGACTCATCATTGTATAATTTTTTAGAAATTTGTTTAAATAAAGACTTATCTAATCTTAAAACTGAACAAATATAAGAAGGATTATAAGGATCAGTAATCTCATTTATTTGAAATTCATAACTACAAGTATTAGCACCATACCATAATGCATCTATATTCTCAGAAGTACCATGCTGATTATTAACCAAGTATTCGTAAATTAAAGATAATTTTGTATTATTGTCCATCTTGGAAACATCAACACCTTGAGTAGAATAAAACATAGGGTTACCCTCTATAGAATCATAAAGCAAACTTATTAACTCTTTACTCTGCTCATCTTCTGTTATATCAACAGGTTCATTATCAACATTATTATTATCAACATTCTGTTCATTTTCTCTATATTCAAGATATTTAGTAGTTCCAAAATAACCAACGACTACTCCAACTATTAAGAATATAATAAATAAAAGTATATTTCTAAATAAATGTTTATTACTTTTATCTTTTTTAGTATCATTCACTTCCATAATTACACCCTTCCATTCTTATTTTAATTATAAAAAAAGAAGCTAAAATTATCAATGTATAATTAAAACTTATTTTCTATGAAACACAAACTTTACAAATTATTTTTTTAAAATAACTGGAGCAGCAATAATTGATTTATCATCTAAATACTTTATAAAATTATTTACAGCATTAGTAAATCCAACTTTATTAACATTAGTACAAATTCTTTTTGATTCTTCATCTTCTTCACTATAAGACTGCCCATAAGAAACAATATTCCCATTAACATCAATTGATAAATAACCAAACACATTACCATTGTGAATAAATGTTTCGGGTTGATTCATTGTTCTAACCCCTGGCTTTACTATATAATTACCTTCTATCATACTATTAATAAATGATAATCTTTGAGAACTTAATTTTTCAGCTCTACCAACACAAGATAAATAAGAATTAGATTTTTCATAACTTATACCATGTTCTTCACTACCAAATAATCTTTTTAAAACTTCAAAATTTTTATTTCTTAATTCCATTAAACCAAGTCTTTGTAACTCCAATTTATGAAAAATATCTCCTGATACATCAATATGACAATAAGTAATACTACATAATTCTTTTAATATTTTTAAAACTCTTGCACTCATAATAGTTCCATTAGTAATTAAAGTAATACGACCAATACTGATTTTTCTTTCCTTCAATACCTCTATTAAATATTCTAATTCTCTTACAGCTATAAGAGGTTCACCACCAGTTAACAACAAATTATATACACCAGTAACATTTTTAAATACATTATCTATAGTTTGTACATTAATATTTTCACACTTTTTATTTCCTCGTAAACAATGTTCACAATATAAAGTACAATTTCTAGTCATTTCTAAATGCAATTCTTGAACATACATAAAACCACCCACTTAAAATTAAAAGTTATTCTAACATATATTAAGAAAAAATCAAAACTAATTTTTATCCAAAATTAATAACAAAAAAAGTCCGAATAATCGGACTTTGGTATTGAAACTTGTAAAATATTAACGTTTTGAGAATTGTGGAGCACGACGTGCTTTCTTAAGACCTGGTTTTTTACGTTCTTTACTTCTTGGATCTCTTGTAATAAATCCAGCTGCTTTAAGAGTTTTTCTATAAGCATCTTCTCTTGATTGATCAGCATCTGCATCAAATGCTAATAATGCACGAGTAATACCTAATCTAATAGCACCAGTTTGACCAGAGAATCCTCCGCCTTTAACTGTTACTTCAATGTCGAATTTATCTTCATTACCAGTTGCTACTAATGGTTGTTTTAAATCCATTACTAATACTGCAAAAGGCATGTATTCATTAACATCTTTTCCATTAACGATAATATTACCTTTACCAGCAGTCATTCTAACTTGAGCAACAGAACGTTTTCTACGTCCAGTAGCTGTCCATACTTGTTTAGCCATAATTTAAAACCTCCTAGTTAACTTTCATTTCGATTGGTTTTTGAGCTTGTTGTTTATGGTCAGGACCAGCATATACAAATAATTTCTTATTCATAGCTCTTCCTAATCTTCCTTTTGGAAGCATACCCTTAACAGCTCTTTCAATCATTTCTTCTGGATATTTTTCGATCATTGTTTTAGCATTTCTTTCTCTTAAACCACCAACGTAACCACTATGATTATAATATTTCTTATCTTCTAGTTTATTACCAGTTAGCTTAACCTTTTCAGCATTTACTACGATTACGTAGTCTCCACAATCGATGTGTGGTGTATATGTAGCTTTATGTTTACCTTTTAAAACTACTGCTACTTTAGATGCTAATCTACCTAAAGCAACTCCTTCAGCATCGATAACATACCATTTACGTTCAACAGTTTCTTTCTTTTCCATAAATGTATTCATATCAAATTTCCTTTCACTGTCTTTCCTTGCTTCGCTTTCCCAGGGCTAACAAAGTCCAACAAATAAAATGTACCAGTTAAAATTATATGAGAAAGTCCTCTAAAAGTCAAACAAATTCTTCATTTTAAGTAAACTTTATCTAAAAATCTTACATATATTACACCTTTTATGTCAAATTATCTTTCTTTTTCCCATATTTTTCTTATAATTCCTAATGATAAAGTTGATAAACTAAATCCAATAACAGGAACCAAACTACTTAAAAAAATATTATTATACTTACTTATAACAAAAGAATAAATTACTACAACTATATAAGTAAGAACACATATCCAAATCTTTCTCGTCCAACTCGTCTCCCAAGCCTTATCAGTTTCTACTCTTCTATTTCTATCTTCAATTTTTTCTATTCTATTTTCTAATTCTTTCATAATACACCTCAGTATTCAATACTTTCTAAATACAATCCACAAGCTGGAGCCGTATATCCAAATATTTCATTTGTACTATCTAACATTTCCATTACTTTACAAATATCGTCTTTCCCACGTGCTACATCTATCATCATTCCAACTAAATTTCTAACCATATATCGATAAAAACTTTTCCCTTCAAAAACAATATTTAAAATATCGTCTTTAACGAAAAAATCTATACCATAAACAATACAAGTATAATCTTCTCTCTCTCCAGAAACAAAATTATGAAAATCGTGAACACCTAAGTATAACTTAGAAACTTCCTTCATTTTATCAATATCTAACTTATAATCGCTTTGATAAACATAATCAGTTAATTGAGGATTAAACTCCCCTAAATTAATTTTATAAATATACTTTTTTTTCACAACACTAAATCTAGCATGAACATCTTCATCTACCATTTTTACTTCTTTAACATATATATAAGGTTTAACTAATGAATTTAATGCCATACGAAGTCCATTTTCATCTATATTAACATCCAATTTAAAACTAACTCTTTGTCCATTTGCATGAACTCCTCGATCAGTTCTCCCTGCACCCTTAACCTCAACACTTTGTTTATTAATTTTAGTTAAAGCATCTTCCAATACCTTTTGAACACTTACCTCTTCATTCAATCTTTGAAATCCATAAAACTTACTTCCATCATAAGCTATCGTTATTAAAATATTCATCTATCTCACCTTCAATAAATAAAACACTACCATTACTACATCAAGTATGACATAAATATAATCAAATATAAATAATCTTCTTCTATACTTATACTTACTTTTTACATCTTTCTTATACATTCGATACTTCATTTCATTCTTATAAGCATTCATTTTATTCCTTGTCATATTCAAAACAACACTAAAATTAGTAAAAATATATTTAAATTGGTCTAAGATATTACTACAAGAATACACCTTACCTTTTATACTATCTAACATTAATAATTCATCATAACTTTCAAAAAAATAATCTTTAAAAACCAAAATATTGGTAAAAAAAGATGTAATACTTTTAAAATTAATTCCAATTATATTAATTCTATCTACTACAACAGAAAAACCTTTACTTATATCTTCTCTTGAAGTTGTAAAAACTACAATACTTAAATAAAGAATAAAAAACATAAACTTAAACACTATAATATTCATATCTAAAAAAGCCATACCTTTATGATACATAAAAGCATACATCAATATAATAATATACTTCAACTTCCATAATACTTTCAAATACCTAAAAATATTAATATTACTTAATAGAATCAATAAAAATACAAAAGAAATATTACATATAAATAAAAAATTATTAAATTTCAATAAACTAAGAAGAATATATATAAATAAACCAAATATCTTAACTACTGAATTTATTCTATGTATGATAGATTCTTCATAAATATAGGAATAATTAAACTTATTTAACATTACGATACAATTCCTTTATTAATTCCTTTATATCGGTATATTCTAAAATATCATGACCTGTTTGATGAGCATATTTAATAAATTCAACTATCTTTGGCATTTCAACATACTTATAAAGCTTATCTTCGTAAAATATATCTTTATCTCCACTAAAAACCAATTTTCCTTTGTTAATAACATAAACCTTATCAACAACATCAAATAAAAAAGTTAAATCAGTTCCTATCAATATTATTGTTTTATTAAATTTATTTTTTAATTTTAGAAATAATTTTCTAAAATACTCTCTTTCTCTAAAAATTAATCCTTTTTCAAAATTTTCCAGTATTAAAACCTCAGGATTATAACTCATAGCACAAGCCAAACTTATTTTTTTCTTTTCTGTATAAGATAAAGTTTTACAATCACGCTCTAAATAACTTTCATTTAATCCTACTATCCTTAACGAATCTACAATATGCTTAGTTACGTTTTTCGCTTTATAATCATAGTTTTTCATAGTTTTTTTTATTTCTTCTTTAACAGACTTTGTTAAACTTTTTTCAATATCATTCCTAACAAAACCAATTTTTTTTCTAAGTAAGTTAACATTACTTATATGACTCGTTCTTTTTATTATCAGATTATCTAACTTAATTTCACCTTTTGAAGGTCTTTTAACAGCCATAATAAGATCTCCTATAATACTCAAATCATCATTAACAAAAGACACAATCTCTCCTGATTCTATAGTAAAATCAACATTATCTAAATACTTTTTTTCTGATGAAGAATTTTTATTTTCTAAATAACACAATTTATTAAATACTATTTCCATAAATCCTTCACCATCGCTTCCTTATTTAAATAAGTTTTATTTAATAAGCCATATAATTCTAATTGTATAGATAAATCTAACATAAATGGTAAAGATAGCCCAAGTCTCTTTAAAATTTTTTCATTTTTAAGTACATCTAAAGTTTTACCATCTATAGCACTAATCCCATCATATAAACATATTACATAATCAGTATATAAAATATCTTCCATATTTGTTGTTACATTCAAGAGTAATATATTCTTAGTATTTAAATAATTAAGTAATAATATTTTAGTTCTTGTATTTAAATCAATTAATAAATCATCTAAAGCAATATAAGTTGGTTCAATTAAAGCATAAGAAAGAATTCTAACTAAAGTCCTATCATTTAAACTTAAGTCTTTTATTTTCTTATTTAATAATTTATTAATTCCAAAATAATCATTAATTTCTGAAATCTTTTTATTTATTTCTGCGGGTGCAACATTCATATTTTCTAAAGAATACTTAAGTTCATCTTTAACTAATTCAGTTATAAAATCATTGTTTTTATAAACAACAGCAATACATTTTCTAAGAGCATCAAAATTTTCTTTATTAACTTCTATACCATTAATCAATACTTCTCCTTCATATGGCAATTCACCATTTAAAACTCGAAGCAAAGTAGTCTTTCCACTACCAGAAGTTCCAATTATACTTAAAGTTTTATCTTTCCTTAAAAGGAAATTTATCTCCTTAAATACTTGATATTTATTATCATATGAGAATTTCAAGTCTCTTAATCTTATATTGCCCATAAGCGTCACCCACTTAAGAACTTATTATACATTAAAAAAGAAAAAAGAAAAGCGATTATCACCTTTTCTTTAACATATATTTATCCATTTTTTTATATTTATAAAAGTCATTTATTTTATAACATTATTACAATAAAAATTACTTATATTTTGCTATTTTTACAACTTTACCAGTTTCTAAACTCTTTTTAACATTTATAATTCTCTGATTACTTGACCCTCTAAACTGCACATCAAAACTTTTTAAATCCATAACAAATTTTCCATCAACTATTACATCTATATATTTTAAAGCATTCATATAATGTTCATTTTTTTTCGCCAATTCCAGAATTTCTTCAAAAGTAAATCCAGTATAACACCACACGTTCATTCCACATTCTTGAACATATGCAGCTAATTCTTCTAAAGCCTCAATCTGCATCATAGGATCTCCACCTGAAAACGTTACACCCTTTTGAAATTCTAATTCTTTTATTTCTTGCTTCAATTCTTCAATACTTTTCTCTACACCAGCATTAAAATCATGTGTCTCTGGATTATGACAGCCTAAACAATTGTGAGAACACCCTTGAAACCAAATAACACTTCTTATTCCCTCACCATCAACTATACTATCACTTTGTATTTCATCATAGGCTAATCTAACATACCCTTTTTTCATTTTTACCACTCTACCTCTACACACAAAATTATAACATAGATAAAAAAAAACAGATTAACAATTAATCTATTTTTATTAAATTCATAATCTAACTTTCCAATTATTCTTCATCATCATAATTTTTTTCTTTATATATTTCTAAAATTCTATCATTTGAATCCCTAACTACAACATATCCATTACTATCTAAAATGCTTTCTAATCTATCAGCTTCAACATATAATCTATTAACTTCATTTTTATATTTATTTAATTCCTCAACAATTTTATTTTTATCATCGTAATAGTCTTTTCTATTATTCTTCATTTTTTCAATATTTTCTTTTGATGCATAAACTGTAATAACTGGACTACCACTATAATCAATTATTTTCTTTTCATTAAAATCTTTTATAAATCTTCTTAATATATTCATTGCTTCACCATCAGCAACATAATCATAAATATAAACTAATCCACCTTCTTCATCATACTCAGTCACAGAATACTTAGAATGTTCAACTTCAATTTTTATATCATCTCTATCCTCTACTACATAATCAACAGTATGATAATAATTGTAATACCTTGCAATCATCAAATTATCTTTCATTTCAACAATATACTCTTCTTTAATAGTATCTGAATTATCAGACGTTATATTAAATTCTGATATTCCTATCAAAATCATTCCAGAACCTATACCAACAGCAATTAATGAAATAATACCTGTTATAAAATATCTTGTTGTACTATTTTTTCTACTAAAGATAAAATTAAATAATAATTCTATACATATAGCACAAATCGCTAAACCACCTAACATTGCTAATAAATATCCCACAAATAAAACTCCAGTTTTAACAAATAAGAATCCTATTACTAGACAAACAACAAGTCCAACAAAGCCCATTGCAAAAAACAATAAAATCCATGCTACAAAGAATTTAACAATCATTAAGATTATTTTACCTAAACCAGATAAAAATTTAAAATCTGAATGCTTTGGATCCCTTATAATAACTTTTTCTGGCTTTTTTTCTAAAATTATTTTTTGCTTCGTCTTTTCTTCTTTTTCTACTTCATCTTCATTACTAACTTCATTTACATCATCATTTTCTAAACTAAGATCTACTCCTTTATTAGTACTTTTTTTATCAACCTTAACAAACTCATAATAATCTAGATATCTTATTTTAAAAATATGTAATAATATAGCAACACCTAATACACTAGAAATCAACAAAAATATTATTTCTAAAATGCTTATTAAAAACACATAAAGATTATATGGTAGTATCTGTCTTAATATTCCTTGTATTAATCCATAACCAATACTTCCTATAATAGAAAATACAATAAATAAAAGAATAAATATAATAAATTGTTCAAATAAACAACCTATTATTTGCTTTAATTTCATACTACTAAACATATCTACTACTTTAGTCAAATAATCGAAAAAACTAGTTATATATTTATTAGATATATTTTTGGCTTCTTTAATTTCATTTATTTCTTTTATGTTTTCATTAATTAATTCATTAATATTTAAATTAAATAAAGAACATATTTGAAGCACTTTATCCATTTCAGGATAAGATTGACCAGATTCCCATTTACTTACAGATTGTCTTGAAACACCAAGTTTTTCAGCTAATTGCTCTTGCGATAAATTATTATCTTTTCTTATTCTTTTTAAATTATCAGCTAAATTCATAAAATTCTCTCCTTTTTATGACTCAATTATACAAATTCTACCGGTTGCGCTCTACCAATTTTAAGTTGAATGATGGAAAGTTTGAGTTGCATTTTATTAAAAACAACTTTATTTTACTACATTTATTCACAAAAAAGAGCACTTTTCTATAAAAAATGCTCAATTAAACTTTTAACTCCCATAATAACTAAAATAACTCCACCAAGAAACTTTGCCTTTCTCTCAAATCGTTTACCAAAATTATTACCTATACTTACCCCTAATGCAGATAATATAAACGCAACGATTCCTATTGTCAAAACAGAAAATAATAAATTAATTTTCATAAAGGCAAACATAATACCTATTGAAAAAGCATCTATACTAGTAGCAATAGCTGGTATTATTAAAGATTTAACATTTATTTCACTACTAACATTATCTTCTTTTCCACAAAAAGATTCATATATCATATTAACTCCTATAATAACCAAAAAAGCAAACACTATATAATGATCTATTGCAAACACAAACCTTCGAAGTCCCGCTCCAACATAATACCCCATCAAAGGCATAATAGCTTGAAAAAGTCCAAACATACCACCAACTAACAAGCATTTCTTTTTATCTATATTTTTACTACTTATCCCCTTACATACCGCAACAGCAAAAGCATCCATTGCTAATCCAAAACTAATCATTAATATTCCTATATAGCCCATAATCTTCTCCCATTATAAGAATATTAAAAAAACAAAAATAAATTCATATAACATTAAAAAAAATACTATTTCTAGTATTTTAATAACTATTATATTCTTTTAAAATTCCAGAATACTCAACATTAATTCCTTTTAGTTCTTTGAAATCTTCTGGTTTAATTAATTCTGGCAATGATTTGTTTATATTAGATTGCTCTAAAACATACTTTACAAATTCAGCACAATAAAATGATTTTTCTCTTTTAAACTTTAGATTTATCGCTACACAAAATAATCCAATAATATTAAAATCATATTCTTTCCTATGCTCTTTAATATTGTTAATAACATCAATTACTTTTTCATATTTTTCATCAGGTACTTGTAAAGAATATATTCTTGTCTTAGTTTTTTTAAATCTCTTAAAAGTTCCTTTGTCCAATTCTTCATGAACAAACCCAGCTATAAAAGGACAATACGCAAATGTTCTACCAAAACTATACATTTCATTCAAATCCTCATCTAAAGCTATAGAAACATGAGAATACTCCTTTTTAGTATATATCTTTACTAACTTAGATAAAATAGTTCCAGTGTAAGTTAAAACAATATATATTTTTTTCATACTTTTATTCACCTACTATATAAAATATATCATAAAAATTATATATTTTTAACAAGTCTCTCTTAACAATTAACAAAAATTAACACAAAAAAGTAGATATTTATCTACTCATTTTCATTAGCATCAGAATTATTATTTTTTTCAGTTGGAGCATCTATAATAGTTAAAATTCTCTCTCCATCTTTTGTATATAAATACTTTTCTCGTGCATATCTAGCAATATAATCTGGATCCTGTAACTTTATAACTTCACTTTTTAAAGATTTTTCCTCTTCTAGTAGTTCTTGCTTTCTTATACTTAACTCCTCTGTTTGAGTTCTATTATTATAGATTTGAACTAAATCATTAAAAACAGTACTAATAAGAATTACTATAAATATAACAACTGAAAAAAGTAAAAAACCAATACGACTTTTTTCTTGCTTTTTTACAATTTTTACATTATTTTTATTTTTATTATTAGCATTGCCCATATAGAATCCTCCTATTATCACAAGTATAACATATTAGTTATAATTATAATTAATAGAATTATAGTTATTTACGCTTCTTAACACTCATAACTAAATAGCCAACTATAATAAACAAAACAAAATATATATGTAAAATACCATTATTTATTTTATACAAAAAACAAATATATAATAAAGCCATATTATTAATATATAAAATATTTCCTATTACTTGAATAAATATATTCTTTTTAAACATTAATCTATTATTTAATTTATTTGTATAAAATATTAAAATACCATAAAGAAAAGAAACTATTAAACAAATTAATTGAACATAAGAAGTCATTATTTAAAAAGTTTACCTATTAAAGATTCATTTTCTTTTTTCTTACCATCATCATAAATTAAACTATTTATAATACCTTTAATACTAACTACACCATCATGAGTATCAAGCTTTACTATCTCTAGTCCTTCTCCCTTAAGTAATACTATTCCCATATTACTTTCCATTAAAAACTCTTCACTATCAAAACTGATTATTTTATCTATACCTGTAAGATATATTAACCCTCTATCAATTAATTTTACCTCATGCTTTGTATTATCGTATGCATTATCCATTATTATCACCTAATAAAAGATATGCAAGACTTTTAATCTTTATGATTAATTATTACTTATTTTAACTTTTATAACAAAAAAACTTAAAGTTTTACCTTTAAGTTTTAGATTTCTACTTTAACTAGTTCTTCACCAGTTTTTTTCATTTCTTCATATGCATTAAATATTGCATCTTCAAACATTTTTCTAGTTTCTTGGTTTACTGGATGAGCTATATCATCATAAACTCCCTCAGATACCTTTCTACTAGGCATAGCAATAAACATTTTATCATCGCCTTGAATTAGTCTGATTCCAGTAATAACGAATGCTTCATCTATTGTTACAGTAGCTATAGCTTTCATACGTGAATCTTCTTTTTCTTTATTGCGAAGAACTACTTTTGTAATCTTCATGTAATAACACTCCTCCCAAGTTTAGCACTTATTATCAAGTCTCAACTTACTTTAAGTTTATAGCATATTCAAGATAAAATCAAGAATTATTTTATGTTTACTTTAATATTTCCAACCAAAACATCAGTATAAGTAAAACTTTTCTTCCCCATCTTTGTACTCAATATAAAAACATTAGGATAACATTCACTTATTATCCCTTCAAAAATCTCCGTCTTATTTCTAATACCTAATACTTTAATAATTGCACGTTTTCCATAATTATTATTTATTAAATCTCTAGCTTGATATATAGTTTTCATCTTGGATACCCCACATACATAAGACCATTAACCATTAAACCACCCATACCATCCTTACCATATTTAGTTTTTTCAAGCAGTTCAATTAAATTAACTTCTCTATTCTTTTCAGTTAAAGATACTGTTGTAGCAATAATAGCTGGATCTAACGCATGAATATTAACTCTTTTTGGACTACTAGCAAAATCCGCTCCTGCTTTAATTAATTCTTCATAATCACTCTGACAAGCTCCTGCTATTATGAGTAACTTCTCATGACTTTTTTCATATCTTCTAGCTTCCCTAACAGCTTTTATAAAATTTTCTGAATTTTTATAATTATTTAAATCATTTTTATCATTATTTTTCTTAAAATAAGCATCATGACCCGTAATAATTAAAATATCAGGATTAACCTCTTCAAGTAACTTATATACATTTTTATCTAATTCATCCTCTTTTATAGTCTTACCAAAAGCCATTACTCTATTATTTTTATAAAACTTTAAACATTTTTCTAAATATTCACTATCTCCATCTAAATGAAGTATCCTTGGGGGCAAATAAAAATACTCATCCCTATCAACTTTATCTAAAATATCTTCTTTAAAAAGTTCATCAGCAAAATCATCTTTTTTTCTTTCATCATCACATAAAACTAAATCTGATAATGGACTATCAGCAACTATTCTTAAATCATATCCTTTTAATATTGCTTCACTTTCTTTAATATCTACTATTACAAAAACAATATCATTATCATAACTATTTCTTGTTACATAATCTCCAATTTTAAATTCCATTTAATCACCTTAGTTATTTTATGAAAATAAAATTAACTTTATTCCAGAAAAAAACAAGTATCTCTACTTGCTTAATACATTTGCCATATCAACAAAACAATTTAAAGGGATAGATTCTGCTCTAACCATTAAATCTAATCCATAATTTTGTAAAACTTCTAAAATCTTATCTAAATCATAGTTTTTTAAATTATTTCTTATGTTTTTTCTCTTCATTCTAAAAGAATCTTGAATTAACTTAAAAAACAAATCTTTATTATAAACATCAAGTTCTTTTTCTTTCTTAGATAACTTAATAACGGCACTATCAACATTAGGAACTGGATCAAATGCCTTTCTACTTACAAAAAATAACTTTTCTACATTATAATAATAATTTAAAAATACAGTAATTGCTCCATAATCCTTACTACCAACTTTAGCACTTAATCTATCAGCAACTTCATTTTGTACCATTAAAACCATCGCTTTTACATTTAATGGACTACTAATCATTTTTTCTATAATTGGAGTAGTAATATAATATGGTAAATTAGCTATTACATATAAATCATTATATTTTATGTCTTTTATCTCATCTTCCAAATTAACTTTAAGAAAATCATTATATATAACCTTAGTTTTATCATCTTCAAATTTTTCTAAATCTTTTTTAACTCTAGTATCTACCTCAAAACATCTTAAATTAGCATGAAATAATTTTAAAAACTTAGTTAAAGCCCCCTGACCAGGGCCTACTTCAATTATAAGGTCATCTTCTTTAACGTCAACACTATCAACAATTTTAGCAAGAACTCCCTTATCTTTTAAGAAATTTTGTCCTAAACTATGTTTATGCTTAAAATCTCCCAATTTATTCACTTCCTTTTTTACCAACCATTTCTTACAACTTCATATGTAATCTTTTTTCTACCTACTTCACGTCTTGCAGCATCTTCTGTAGACATTAATAAATCTAAACTATTACCAGTAACGCCTCTATCCAAAACAATAGCATATATTGGAGCACTTGATATAGAACTTGCATTAAATCTTACAACTGTACCACAAGCAAGTTGTTTTGAAGATGCAACAATTCTTACATTACCATAAGTCTCATCATTATATGTAATTACATTATTTCTATAAACATTATAAGACCTTTTGCAAGCAAGTGTACCATTACATAAAGGACAATCAGCGGCATAACCAGTTAAATCACCTGTATATTTATTTATAACAGAACTATTTTCTTTGTTTTTTTCAATTATAACTTCACGAGGAATCTCCTCTTCTTCTTTCTCCGCCATAGCAGTAAGACCTAAAGTCATATTCAAATTAAAATTTTCTGTTTTTACTAAAGCTTTATCACTTATATTAGCTTGAATTATCATCACTAATAAAAATATTAAAACTATCTTAACTATTTTAAACCCCATCTTTATCCAGTTCATTTTCTTCATAAAAATTTCACCTCTGAAAAAGATAAGATTTATATTAGCATTTTAAACTTTAAATGTCAAAAACTCTCCTAACATTGTCATTAGTTACCAAGGATAATTCTTCCATACTTATATTCTTTAAATTACATATAAATTTTGCAATATCTTCTACATGTGTAGAATCATTTTTCTCTCCTCTAAAAGGAACTGGAGTTAAATAAGGAGAATCTGTTTCCAAAACAATGTTAGATAAATCAATCTTCTCTATTACATCTTTCAAATTACAATTCTTAAATGTTATAACACCATTAATTCCAAGTAAAAAGCCCATTTTTATATAAATACAAGCCGTTTCATAACTTCCACTAAAACTATGAATAACTCCTCTAACATTATGTTTTTTTAATATCTCTATGGTATCCAAAGTTGCATCTCTACTGTGAATAATTACAGGTTTATTAACACGTTCAGCTAATTCTAATTGATTTTCAAATAATTCAATCTGTTTATCTTTATTATCTTTTGTCCAATAATAATCTAAACCAATCTCACCAATTGCAACAATTTTTTCATCATTAATATGGTTTTCAACAAACTGTAGATCTTCTTCAGTATAAAAGTCAACATTTTCCGGATGAATCCCTAAAGCTCCATACATATTATTATATTTCCCAATATTTTCTAATACTTCTACATTCGAACTTCTATCACATCCGTTGTTGATAACTTTATTTATTTTACTTTCTTTTATTTTATTTATCATCATATCTAAATCATCATAATACTCTTTATATAAATGACAATGTGTATCAGTAAACATAACAATCACCATATAAAATTATATCAAAAAATTTATTTCTCGGAAAATATTATTTCCTGGGTTATATTAATTTCCCAGGAAATATGCCTATTTTAGGGCATTTCCCAATCTTTATTTTCTGCGCAATATTAGATTTACCTATAATTATTTCCCAGGAAATAAAAAAACTTAGTTAAACTAAGCTTTAATATCTATTCTATCAAATAAGTGAACAGGTTCAGATAAAGTATTTCCCACTTCTAAACCACCAAATTCTTCTGTACTTTCAATAGATTTAATTTCTGTATTTAATTGCTTAAATATTCTTTCTGCCGTATCAGTTAAGAATGGTTCCAAGTAAACACTACAAATTCTAATACTTTCTAATAAATTATACAATACTGTACCAAGTCTTTCCTTCTTAGATTCATCTTTTGCTAAACTCCAAGGCATTGTATCATCTATATATTTATTACATTTTCTTAAAACATCAAATATTTCTTGTAAAGCTTCGCCTACTTTTAATTCATCCATTTTATTAGATACTTTATTTCCCAAAGCTAATACACTGTCTATTAAATCATCATCCACTTGTTCATAAGTATTATGTTCTTGTATAACTCCATCAAAATACTTATAATTCATACTTACTGTTCTATTAACTAGATTTCCTAATATATTAACTAAGTCCCCATTAATTCTTTCAATTAATAATTCTCTAGTAAATACACCATCTGAAGCAAAAGGAATTTCATGTAAGAAATAGTATCTTACTGCATCAACACCAAATTCATTAACTAAATCATCTGCATAAACAACATTTCCCTTTGATTTACTCATCTTTCCATCAGCCATAATTAACCATGGATGTCCAAAAACTTGTTTAGGCAATGGTAAATCTAAACTCATTAAGAAACATGGCCAATAAATTGTATGGAATCTAATAATATCCTTACCAATTAAATGTAAATCTGCAGGCCATCTATAATTAAATTCTTCAGTTGTTTCATCAAAATCAAATCCTATATTAGTAATATAATTTGTTAAAGCATCCAACCATACATAAACTACGTGTTTTGGATCAAAATCAACTGGAATTCCCCAAGTAAATGACGTTCTAGATACACATAAATCTTGTAATCCAGGTTTAATAAAATTATTAATCATTTCATTCTTTCTAGCTGACGGTTGAATAAACTCAGGATGTGTTTCAATATATTCTTCTAATTTATCTTGATATTTAGATAATTTAAAGAAATAAGCTTCTTCACATTTTGGTTGAACCTCTCTCCCACAATCAGGACATTTTCCATCTACTAATTGACTTTCTGTCCAGAAAGATTCACAAGGAGTACAATATAATCCTTTATATTCACTCTTATAAATATCTCCTTTATCATACATATACTTAAATATATGTTGTACTATCTTTTCATGCTTAGAATCAGTAGTTCTTACAAAGTTATCATAACTTGTATTCATTACATCCCAAATATCTTTAATAACAGATGCTTTTTCATCAACAAACTGTTGAGGAGTTTGACCAGCTTCTTTAGCTTTTAATTCTATTTTTTCGCCATGTTCATCTGTTCCAGTTTGAAAATAAACATCATAGCCTTGTAATCTTTTAAATCTTGCAATTGCATCAGCTAATACAATCTCATAAGTATTCCCAATATGAGGTTTTCCTGATGTATAAGCTATTGCTGTACTTATATAATATTTTTCTTTATTTTTCATATTAATTTCCTCTTTTCTCTGGTTTTCCTGACCAACCAGTTCTTTCATTTTCTATTTCTTCTCCACATGTATAATATTTCAAAAATACTCCTTGCCCATAAGCTTCTCCAGATGATATTTTAAATACTTTTTCACCTTCATTTTGCAACGCAAACCACATGTGACCTTCATTATCTGCATTTTCATAAAAATCAGCATCTATAATTCCAACTTGGTTACACATTCGAACATTATGCTTAAAACCCATACTACTTCTAACAAACAAAAATAAAGTTTCATCCTCGGGAAATTTAGCTTTAATTCCAGTCGGAATCTTTTTTATTTCTCCAGGTTTAATTTCGAAAGATTCTACTGCAAAAAAGTCATAACCAGCTGATGCTTTAGTCTTTCTAGCAGGCATTCGATATTCATCATATAATTTTTTATCATCTTTAATATCTTTTTTAAATTGTTCCCAACTTATTTTCTCAAATTTTCTCATTTACAACCTCCTCAAATAAAAAAATCCATAATCTAAGGACGAGTAATAACCCGCGGTACCACCTTAGTTTATGAATTTATCATACACTTTATTCTTAACGCGAAATAAACGTTTCAGCTCCAGAGCCATGTTCCCAATATTTCATCGAATTCTTTTCACCAACCAGAATCTCTCTAAACAATTACTATAAAGGTACTCTTTCCTTCATCACCAAATATAAAAATAATTTAACATAAAAGATTACCTTTATCAAGAAATATTTAACTCTAACATAATAATTTTAGCAAGTAATGTACACATTTCATAGCCTTTTTCATTAATATCACCAAATACTATTAAACTACCTATAACCCCTTCATTTGTAACAATTGGTAACATATTATATATTCCATTAACTTTATTTTCTCCAAATACAAACTCATTACTTTGTAGTTTTATACTATTACCATTTTTAACTAATAACCTTATATCATTACCTAACTTACAACCTATATTAACCAGATTAGAATACAATACACACTCTCTATTTGCTAATATTACTTTAATATCTAAAGTTTCTATAAAAGATTTAACTATTTCTATAATCTTCAAATTATTATCTAAAGAACTGTATTTAGTTAACATAATATCTTTATCATTACATGTAATACTTAAAACATCCCCAGTATTAATCTGTAATTTACGTCTTATATCCATTGGAATAACAATTCTACCCAAGTTATCTATATTTTTAATAAAATTAATATCTTTCATATAATAAAATTCTCCATTCAGTAATAGTTTTTACTAAATTAAAAAAAATATACAATTAAAAATTTATAATTATCTAAGATATTTAGTTTCCAATAAAAAAAACAACTCAAAAACTTTATGTAGACGACATATTTTTATTTTCTTTTATGTAATAATCAATAAAAGAAAGGTAGTGATATACTTTGACTAGTCGATATTCTAAAGAAAATTTATCTATAATAGTTAGAAAAAACATAAGAAAATATCGTAAAATGAGAAAGTATACACTTCAAGAACTTGCTGATCTTACAGGTTTAACTCATGGTTATGTTAGAGATTTAGAATGTCTAAGCATCGAAAAAACTCCTTTACTAGAAACAATAGGTAAATTCGCCGATGCCTTAGAAATAGACATTAGACAACTGTTTGATGATATTGATACATATAAAAGCTAAAATAGATTAATAATCTATTTTTTTATGTTAAAATAAAATAGAAAAGAAGGTATTAATTATGAAAGAATCAACTAAAATATTATTAAAAGTAATATTATTTTTTCCAATTGCTTATTTATACTTCTTCTTAATGATCTTGGGAATATTTTTTATTTTTGGAGATGATAATGGTGCGTTTTTAATGGTAGTTGGCTTAATATTTTGTCCGTTATTATCTTGTGGTTTATCTTATATAACATTATCAAACTTTTTTAAAAATGATAAAAGTTTAACAAACGAAGAGGCAAAATCAACTAATGAAGAGATAGAATCATTAACAAATACTTCGTCCCAAAATAAATCAGATTTTTTTCCAAAAATAATAAAATTTATAATTTTAACTCCTATATTTACTATAATTATTATTTTTGTTTTTATTGATATTATATTAGAATCCTTATTCTCTTTCTATTTATTTGAAAAGTATTTTTTTTATATTGGTATTATATCATCAATACTAGGATTAATATTTGGATTAGCATCTATTACTGATATACCAGAAGACAAAAAAAATTAGCATAGACTTCAAAAAACTATGCTTTTTTATTTACCATATCTTCCCTTACTCTTAGGCATATATCTCGGATTAACTTCTGTTTCATCAAAAAATATTGTATCAGATACAAATTTACAATTTCTTGTATCAAAAGCAAACTCATAAGATAAAGTTGGTTCATGCAACTTTATTTGAATATCCCCTTTTAAAGGTACAAATTTTACTTTACTATCTCTACTATACTTCATCATTTCTTCTAATAATTCTTGTTGTCCAGATAAATCTTTATAATCAACATTTCTAAAACCTGGAACTATCATAAATTCTACAACTTTATCAGTACCATCATCTATAAGTCTTAGCATTTCATATAAAGTTCCAACTTTACTACTTGGAGCACCATGTCCTACAACGCCATATCTAGCTTGTCTATCATAAAATAAAATACCATAACACGTATCTAATGCTTGTGTACCTATTATAGGTCTTTCTTCACTTGACTCAACAACACAAGTCATTCCAGCCATACTAGCTTGTTCTAACATAGAACACTTTATTCTATTTAATTTATCACATATCTCATCTATTTCTTCATATGGATTATATTCTACTTTATACTCTAAGGAATAATCTTTCTTTTCTATAGTTTCATAATCATCAAAATAAATATCTTTATCTAACATTTTATCACCCAATTACCTATTAATATCATAACATAATTATTATCTTTCAAAGAAAAAAGAATAACTACTTGTCATTCAATTTCTCTCCTACTTCACTAATAACTTCTTCCATTAAAGGTACAATATAATACAAGAAATGTTCTTTTTGATTTAATAAAGTTAATGCAATAACAACTTGGTCATGAACATATTTAAGTCTAAATCTAGGATTTGTATTATAAGCTTTAACAAAAAATTTATCACCTTGAATATTCTTAGAAACTTCTATAGGTAGCTCAATTTCTATTTCTCTTTCACTTTGACGAACAGTTGTAATATTTAGCTTATCAGCTTGTTTTTCAAACCATTCTTCAAACATATAAATTTCCATCTGCTTACTTATTTTACCAAATCTATCCTCTAATTCATGCTTAATTTCAAGTAATTTCTTATATCCATCAATCTCATTAATCTTCTTATGTATTTCAATTTTAATGTCTTCATCACTTACATAATCATCACTAATATGAGTTTCAACCTCTACTAAAGACTTATTAGATGTATTTTCATCTTCATCTTCTTCGACTACTTCACCTTTCATACGACGCATTTCTTCTTCAATCATTTGCATATATAATTCAATTCCAACTGTATCAACAAAACCAGCCTGTTCAGAACCTAATAAATCTCCTGCTCCACGTATAGATAAATCTCGCATTGCAATTCTATAACCACTGCCCAACTCAGTAAATTCTTTAATAGCTTGTAATCTCTTAACAGCAATATCATTTAACATCTTTTGTTTATCATACATCAAATATGCATATGCAATTCTATTACTTCTTCCAACTCTTCCTCTTAATTGATACAACTGAGAAAGTCCAAAATTATCTGCATCATAAATAATTAAAGTATTTGCATTACTAATATCTATGCCTGTTTCAATTATAGTAGTACATAGTAAAATATCATATTCGTAATTAACAAAAGACTCCATTACATCCTCAAGTTCTTTCTTAGACATTTGACCATGTGCATAAGTAATTCTAGCTTCAGGTACTAAATTATGTAATTGATTTAACTTACTTTCTATTGAAGCAACTTTATTATAAAGAACAAATATCTGACCATTCCTCGATAATTCTTTATAAATAGCATCTTTAACTATCAAATCATTCTCTTGAATAACATAAGTCTGAACTGGATATCTATTAGTTGGAGGAGTATCAATAATTGATAAATCTCTTAAACCAGATAATGCCATTTTTAATGTACGAGGTATTGGTGTTGCAGACAAAGTAAGGACATTAACATCATTTTTGTATTCCTTTATTTTTTCTTTATGAGTAACTCCAAATCTTTGCTCTTCATCAACTATTAAAAGACCAAGTTTAGCAAATTTAACATCCCCAGACAACAGACGATGTGTTCCAAAAACTAAATCAATAGTTCCTTTTTCTAAGCCTTCTAAAATTCGCTTTGTTTCTTTAGCAGAAGTAAATCTATTTAACAAAGCTATCTCTATTGGATAATTTTTAAATCTCTCTATTGCATTTTCATATTGTTGCTTAGATAAAATAGTCGTTGGGCATAAATAAAATACTTGTTTATTATTAACTATTGTTTTAAACATTGCTCTAAAAGCTACTTCTGTCTTACCAAACCCAACATCTCCACATAATAATCTATCCATAGGAACTTCAGAAGATAAATCTGCATCAATATCATTTATTGCCTTCATTTGATCATTAGTTTCCGTATAAACAAATTCACTACCAAATATAGCTTCCTCTTCATATGTCTTAAATGGTGTACCTTTTACACTACTGCGTGCTGCATATAATTTAATTAATTCACCACTTATATCTTTAATCTTATTGCGCAATTCACGCTTTTTCTTAACCCAACTAGTACTATTTAACTTATCTAATTTAGGACTACTTCCTTCTTTACCAGCATACTTAAAAATAGTACTAATTTTCTCAACAGGAATATAAATCTTATCATTTCCTGAATAATTTATTTGAATATAATCTTTTTTCAAACCATTCTTAGTCAAGGTAATAACTCCATTATAAATACCTATTCCATGCATACTATGAACAACATAATCACCAATAGCCAACTGACCAAAGTCTTTAATCTTTTTGCCTACTTTATAAGAATTTTTATAATTTATAACAGCATTCTTAACCTTTTCTATATCATTCTCTGTAATAACAACGTACTTATCAAATAAGAAACCAACATTAATCTTTTTATATAATATATTAACTTCCCTGTCAATAAGTCTATCATTATTAACAACACGATAACTACTTAAGAAAGGTTCTAAACTTCTTAACTGACTTTCTTTACTCAAACTTATAATTACAGTCTTACCGCCTTTTATAGATTTATCACAATATTTCCCAAGTAACTCAAAATTACTATTAAAATTTTCTATTTCCTGAGATTTAAAATTCAATGCCTTGCCTAAAGTTTCATCACCTATATTATTTAAATACATAACTTTATTATAAGTTATATCTTCTAGTTCAAACATATACTTTTTAGAACTAGTAACTTCTTCACTTAACTTATATTCTTCTACATCCTCAAGTAATTTTTTATAAGCTATATCAATTTGATCTCTATTAATCATAACAACTAAAGGATCATTTAAATAATCACATAAAGAACTATTAGTATCACTAACAACTTCAGTATAAGGTCTAATTGTAATATCTGTTATTTCCCTAATTGATAATTGTGTAGATTCGTCAAAATATCTAATTGAGTCTATATCATCACCAAAAAACTCAATCCTAATAGGATGTTCTTCATCTATAACAAATAAATCTATAATAAAACCACGTACAGCATACTCTCCTGTCGTTGTAACTATACTTTCTCTGATATAACCATATTTTTCTAATAATTCTAAGATATTATCTCTTTTTATAGAATCTCCCTTTGAAATTTTAAATTCCAAATTAGCTTTATTATTCTTATCAGGTAAAAACCTTAAAAATCCCATTAAATTAGTTACAACTATTGATTTCTTATTCTTACGTATAGCTTCTAGTGTCTCTAATCTCTTAATTTTCAAATCTGGAGAAATAGCAACAGCAACACTAGTTAGAAAATCATCCATGGGAAATAAAAAAACATCATCAATATAAGTTCTTAAAGAATCACAATATACATTTGCTTCATATAAAGTATTAGTTAAAATAACAATATTTCCCAAACTATTTTTAAATAAATCAAGCACGTAAAAAACGTTTAACTCTTTAGTTAAACCAGTTACTGTTAATCCATTTTCATACTTAAAATAATTAGATAAAAAATTCATAACTTACCCCTACTTTTATTTCTTAGTATTATAAATATTCATTGTTCTATCAATACCATCAACAATAAAAGATTCTATTATCTTATTAAAATCATTTTGCATAACTTCAAATTGTTCTTTTTCTTTTTTACTAAAATTTCCTAAAACATAATCTTTAGTATCAACATTCCTATCATGTGAAACTCCCACTTTAAGTCTAGAAAATGATTGGCTTCCAAGCCTATTTATAATTGACTTAATACCATTATGTCCACCAGCACTACTATTTTTCTTCAGCTTATATGTCGAAAAAGGTAAATCTAAGTCATCATGAATGACAAGTATATCATCTATATTAACATCATAATAGTTAACATATTTGACAACTGCATCACCAGAAAGATTCATATATGTTAAAGGCTTTACAAAAATAACTTTTTCACTATTAATTCTTTCTTCATGATACAATGCATTAAACTTTTCTTTCCAGTCATTTTTATTCAAATAGTTATCTAAAACTAAAAAACCAACATTATGTCTAGTATTTTGATAATCTTTTCCAGGGTTTCCTAAACCAACTATTAATTTCATAACTATTCTCCTTTCTCAAAGATTCCTTTATAAGATTTATGCTTTAATACATCTACAGGAGGCATTACTTTCAAACTTCCCATCTTCCCATTCTTAGTTGCTTTTATTAATACCATAATTGCTTCTTTGCCATATCCAGCGTAAATGAATTGCAACTTCTTTACTTTAAAATTATATTTTGCTAAACAATCAAGAATCTCTTCTAACCTATCACATCTATGTACTAAATATAAAGGTGCTTTATTTTTTAAAATATACTTAGCGGCAGTCATAAGATCCTCTAAATTCATTGCAATCTCATGTCTAGCTATTGCCTTTTCTTCATCCTCATTAATTAATGATTTGTTTTTATCATACTTAAAATAAGGAGGATTACAAGTCACAGCATCTACACTCTCTGGAAGAATATATTCTAAAGCTTCTGTTAAATTAGCATTTATAACATTAATTTGTGATTCTAAATTATTCTCTCGAACACTCATTTTTGCCAACTTATAAATATTCTCTTGTAATTCAAATCCATACAATCTGGCATTTGTTTTAGTAGATAAAATCAAAGGTACAGGAGCATTACCTGTACAAAAATCCACTATAATTCTAGTATTATTCTTAAGTTCTACAAATTCTGCCAATAATATAGAATCCAAAGAAAACTTAAATTTATCTTCATATTGATAAATTTTCAAACCATCATAATCAAATAAATCATTTATTACACTTGCCACAACCCAATTCAATCTCCTTTATTACGCCATCAACATCTACTTTATATTTTCTGTTTAATATATCAACTGAAACAACTCTACCTTTACCAAAATCAGTCTTAACAGTTTGACCGACATTAGGCATATCTTGACCACATCTAACATACTCATCATCTTCATAAGTAAGACAACATAAAAGTCTACCACATAATCCATTAATTTTAGAAGGATTTAGAGCAATATTTTGATTTTTAGCCATATTCATAGTAACAGAATCAATATGATTTAAGAAAGTTGAACAACATAAAGTTCTTCCACATTGACCTATACCACATATAGTTCTTGCTTTATCTCTTGCTCCAATCTGGCGCAATTCTATTCTAGTTTTATAAGATGCTGCTAACTTTTTAGCTAACTCTCTAAAATCCACTCTTTCATCAGCAATAAAATTAAATAATAATTGTTTTCTATCTAAAGTATAACTAGCATCTAATATATTCATTTGTAACTCTAATTCTTTAGCAAGCTTCCTTGCCTTTGCCAAACACTTTTCAGCTGCAGCTAAATTTTTAATATAAGTATCATAATCTTCTTCTGTTGAAAGTCTTAAAACTTTCTTCATTTCTTCAACTGGTATATTAACCTTTGCTGATTCCGCTTTATACATAACTTTTCCATATTGAATACCTTTTTCAGTCTCAACAACTACATATTTCCCAGATTCAACTTCTAAATCTTCACCATTAAAATAATAAATTTTACCTTCATTTTTTAATGTTATTCCATAAATATTACTCATAATATTGCCTCATTTCAATTACAAACTTATCTAATATTAAATCTATATTCCCATTACTCTTTATATACTTTAATATTTCCTCTATTAATACAACCATTTTTATAAGATTTTCTTTACTTACTTCCTTTATCATATCAATCTTATCTATTCTTTCAGATGTATAACAATCTTTCAAATAATACAACATTGTATTAAAAAATATTTCCCACTCTATTCTCTCTTTATAATACCCACTCATATGAGTCTTATTATAAATTAAGTCATCTTTATTTTTATATATAGCATTTAAATATAATTTAACATCTGTTAATAACTCGTCATCTAAACTATCAGCTATATTAATATCATAATAACAATTAAATATTTGACATCTACTTCTAATAGTAGAAATTACATTTTCTTTATTTCCCGCAATGAAAATACCTAAAATATCATCTTCTGGTTCCTCTAAAAACTTAAGTAAAGTATTAGCACTTGAAGAATTAAATCTATCTGCTTCCCTCACAATATAAATATTAAATTTAGTAAATACAGGCTTAGTACTAAATTTCTCCATCATAGCTAATATTTGATCTTTCTTAATAAATTGACCATCTGGATTTATCGTTATCAAACTTGGTAAATTGTCAGTATCAATCAAATTACACAAATTACAATCCTTACTACATTCTCTTTTAAATTCAAAAGGACAATTAATTTTCTTAATTAATTCAATAACTTCTTGAAAGCATCTCTCTGAATCATTTGTTTCAAGCAAAAAAGCATGAGCTAACTTTTTCTCATGATATCTTTTTAATAATTCATTTACTATAGATGATTCACTCATACTTCCACCCCAAATCATCAAATCATAAATTTAATTGCAATTATAGCAATAATGCCGAATATACCTAAAAAAGAACTCATAAATATTGTGAAAAAATTAATAGGTATTACTATATTTATAGTACTAAACAAAACATTAATACTATAAATACTAAATATTCCAATACACAGCTTCTTTACTATCTTCATTAAACTCTTCATAAAATCACCTTAGTAATAATATGAATAAATTATATAAATTTATGAACTTTTTAATCAGAAATCTTTTTACGATCACTCAAAGCTCTGTCTAAAGTAATTTCATCTAAATAATCTATTTCTGCACCCATTGGAATACCATATGATAATCTAGATATTTCAACATTTTTACCTTCAAAAATCTTTTTAAGATACAAAGTAGTTGTTTCACCTTCGATAGTTGACTTTAAAGCTATAATTAATTCTGGATGATCTAACTTTTCAACTCTATCAATCAAACTAGCAATATTAATATCCTCAGGATTCACATCGTCTATAGGTGAAATTAGCCCATTTAAGACATGATATACACCATTATAGTTTCCAGCCTTCTCGAAAGCAAAAACGCTCTTATAATCCTCTAAAATGCATATTACAGACCTATTTCTACGACCACTTGAACAAATATCGCAAACATCCTTATCAGTAATATGACCACATACAGAACATGGATGTAAATTCTTCTTAGAATCAACCATTGCTTCAGCAAAGTTTTCTACATCGTCACAAGATAGCTCCAACAAAGATAAAGCCATTCTTTCTGCACTCTTTTCACCAATACCAGGTAACTTACGAAAATAATTAATCAAATCAGATAAAGAATTAGGATATCCCATTAGAATAACCCATTTAATTGACTTCCATATGCACCAAGTACATTTTCAGTCTCCTTATCAATTTGAGACATAGCATCATTTACTGCTATAACAAACATATCCTCAATTATTTCCTTATCATCACTATCAATATCACTCTTAATCTTAGTAGATACTAACTTTTTATCACCAGTAAATACCACTTCAACTAATTCAGAACTACCAACAAAAGTCTTCTTATTTAATTCATCCTTTTTCTTAGTAATATCCCTTTGCATTTTTTGTGCTTGTTGCATTAAAGCTTGCATATTCATATTTTATTTCCCTCTTTCTTATTATTCAACTTCAAATGTTCCAAAAATATCTTTAGCAACAGATTCAATATCATCATTACTAGATATAGTAACATTACTATCCTCTTCAGAACAATTAGATGAATCTTCCTCTTCATCTATATAACTATATTGTATTTTATTCTTAAGATTAAATCTATACTTTTCTGTCTCTTTTGACCACAAATCTTCATTAATAGCTGCAAATTTATAATTATTTCCCGAATAATCATAATAATATTTTTCTAAACTACTAATTGAATTGTTAATAAGTTCATTAGTACTAGCAATTTTACTCTGAACTAATACATATCTATCAGAAGCTGCCAATATTGAAGTGTCAGCAAGCAAAGATATTAAATTCCTATCCTTAGTCATCAAAGAATTCATAAAATCAACCCATGAAGTTGAAATATTACTTTTTTGCGCTTTAGAAGCATTAACAAAACAATTATTAATTCTAACACTTAAATCAATTGTTTTTATATTTATATTGTTAATAACTTTGTCATTTTCAACTTTATTATTTAAATTAATAGGAAAAGAATCACTTTTAGAATTATTTATAGACTCACTTTCAATAAAAACTTCTTCATTTTTAAGTACATTATTACTATTTAAACTTTTATTTCCCAAATTATTTTCAGATTCAACTACAGTATTTGTAACTTTCATATTATTTCCCATATTAATATACTTTAATAAAACTATTTCAATTAAAACATAAGGATCAATATTAATATTAATATTTGATAAACACTCATTTAAATCAAAAATCATATTATAAATATCTTCAAAATACATATCATGATTAGATTTACCTGACTTAATATCAATAGCAGTCTTTCTTAATTCTGAAATAAACTTTTCAACAAATACAGAATAATTAGTGCCACTTTCCTTAATATTTCCCAAAATTCCAAGTAACTTATTTGTATTATTGCTTTCGATACATGTTAATAACTCGTTAATTTTTTTAATTGATACACTACCGAAATAATTAGAAACCATATCCAAAGTAATCTCAGAATCATCACTAGACAACTGGTCTAACATTCCTAAAGCATCACGCATTCCTCCAGCAGATATTAAAGCAATCTCTTCTAACGCATCTTCAGTAATTTTAATAGATTCTTCTTTGCAAACATTACTTAACCTGTCAATAATGGCACTCTTATTAACTGGCTTAAAATCAAACCTTTGACATCTAGATAAAATAGTAATTGGAACATCCTGAATATCAGTTGTTGCCAAAATAAATACCACATGAGATGGTGGTTCCTCTAAAGTAAGCAACAATGCATTAAATGCACTAGCAGTAAGCATGTGAACTTCATCTATAATATATACTTTATATTTAGAACTTGATGGTACTAATTTAACGTTGTTGATAAGTTCCCTAATTTCATCTACTCCATTATTAGAAGCAGCATCTATTTCAATTATATCTGGACTCTCCTTAAAAGATAAACATGAAGCGCATTCATTACATGGATTTCCATTAACTGGATGCTCACAATTCAAAGCCTTAGCAAAAATCTTAGCACTACTAGTCTTACCTGTACCACGTGGTCCAGTAAAAATATAAGCATGCGCATTCTTCCCAGTACTAATTGCATTCTTTAACATCTCTATCGTATAATCCTGGCCAACAACATTTTCAAAGTCATTAGGTCTATATTTTCTATATAAAACTTTATAGCTCATAATAAAACCTCCTGTGGATTATTATAACACAAAAAAATAGGATTTTATCTCCTATTCTCGAAAAAAAATGTTAATAAATCGTTAAAATATCTCTTAGCTTCTTCATACCCCTCTATTTGAGATTTATTAATATCTAAAATATCCTTTATATTATCACCTTTTTTAGGTAAAAAATAATAAACATGATCTAATCTACACTCTTTAATAATAACAGAACACATATTACATGGTTCTAAAGTTACAAACATCTTATATCCAGTTAAACGCCAATCTTTTATCTTCTTTTCTGCCTTTTTTATAGCAAGAATCTCTGCATGACCCAAAACATCACAAGACTTTTGACGATTATTAGATGCACAACTAATAACATTGCCATCAGAATCAGTAATAACTGCACTAACAGGAATCTCATCACGCTTTAAAGCCCTCTTTGCATCCTTTTTTAAAAAATTTAATACACGATCGTTTATTTCCATAAAAAATTCTCCTATAAAAAAAGTGCACACAGATAGAGATTGATGTGGCTGCTACCTTCCGGTCCTGACCAGGTTACAATATGTCTGTTGCACGAACTAATATTATCAAACAAAAAGACTAAAAGTCAACAAAAACTATTATGTTTCACGTGAAACCTTGTAAACATAAAAATAATTAAAACTATTTCCCAAAAAGATCATACTATCCACACATTTTATTTCCCAGGAAATATTTTTTTAATAAATCAAAAAACTTCAAAATATTAAAAGTAATAAAAATATTATTTTTTATATAATTAATAAAATTAACAATGTTTCACGTGGAACATATCCACATCATATTTTTAAAAATAAACTACTAATTTTTTACAAATTATGATTATTATAAAATTAAACTAAATTTTCTTAAAACAATGTTCCACGTGAAACATTTTTTCCACAAGTATTATTTTCCCAAAAAAATACACATATAAAAAGAATCGAGACGATAACTTCTTCAGTAATCTTATTCTCGATTCCTATTTTAAATTTATACAAACATCTTTTTTTCGCATATATTAGGCAAATTTTGAGACTTTAGTTCCTATAAAATATACGTATTTTTCACATTTTTTAAATATATGTTCCACGTGAAACCTAATTATCAACAATATTTCAATTAAATTCCACGCAATAATGTGTTTTATTTTTTATCCACACTTATTCTGTGGTTTCACTATTTTCAACAACATTGTCAATCACCTTATTGTTATCAACAACATCACTAACATTAATATTTGAATCTTCATTGTTAATAACTTCAGCATTATCAACAACTTCTTCCAATATTTCTTCCTCTTTTTCCTTGTCTACTAAACTTATTGTAGCAACAATATGATCATCTTTCAAGTTAATTAATCTAACTCCTTGAGTAACACGACCTAAAACATTAATTTGATCAAGTGGCATACGCATTACCATACCTGCATCAGTAATAATTACAAGATCTGATTCTGGTCTAGCAATTTTAAATGCAGCAATATCACCATTTTTATCAGTAATACTTAAAGCCTTAACTCCTTTACTACCACGTTTCGTTTCTCTATATTCAGCAACCTTAGATTGTTTTCCATAACCCTTTTTAGTTACAATCAACACCGTATCATCATCTGACGCAATTTCAGCCCCAATACAAGTCGAATCATCTAATTCAATACCTTTTACTCCAGACGCAGTTCTTCCCATTATACGGACGTCATTTTCATTAAATTTAACCATACGTCCTCCGCTTGAGCCTAACAATACAAAATCATTACCTGTAGTCTTTCTAACAGAAATTAATTCATCATCTTCCTTAAGAGTAATACAAATCTTTCCACCACTCCTAATAGAATCAAATTCTGAAACAGCAGTACGCTTAACCAATCCAGATTTTGTAACAAATAATAAATTATCAACTTCCTCATCCTTAGAAATCTTTATAATAGAATTAACCAATTCTCCCTTATCAATAGGTAACAAATTAACAACTGGTAACCCCTTAGATTGTCTACTAAACTCTGGAATCTCATAACCTTTTAATCTATAAACTTTACCTTTATTTGTAAAGAATAATACATGATCATGAGTTTGAATATTAATCATATGTTCAACAAAATCTTCCTCATTAGTTGCCATACCCTTAATACCAACTCCACCTCTATTCTGAGATTTAAATGTATCTGAAGTAGTTCTCTTAATATAACCTTTATTTGTTAACGCAATAATAACATCTTCATTAGGTATTAAAGACTCATCTTCTATGTAATCAATAGCAGTCATATCTATCTTAGTACGTCTCTCATCACCAAACTTATTCTTAATTTCAGTCATTTCTTCCTTAATAATATTAAGTACTTTTTCTTCACTAGCTAAAATAGATCTTAACTCTTCAATTTCCTTCATCAATTCGGCTAACTCAGCTTCAATCTTATCTCTTTCTAATCCAGTTAAACGACGTAATCTCATTTCCAAAATAGCTTGAGCTTGAATTTCAGTTAAACCAAATCTATTCATTAATCCTGTTTGAGCCTCTTGATCACTTTTAGAAGCTCTAATTAATTTAACAACTTCATCAATATTATCTAAAGCAATCTTCAATCCCTCTAAAATATGAGCTCTCTTCTCTGCTTTATCTAAATTAAATTTAGTTCTTCTTATGATAACTTCTTTTTGATAATCAACATATTTAACAATAATGTCTTTTAATCCTAAAGTTTTAGGTACACCCTGATCTAACATTAAAAGAATTATACCAAAATTACTTTGAAAATCAGTATGCTTATACAATTGATTTAATACTACTTGAGGATTTGCATCCTTTTTTAAAGTTATTGTAATTTTAATACCATGTTTTAAATCAACATGATAATCTGTAATTCCTTCAATTACTTTATTATGAACCAAATCTGCAACTTTATTTTTTAAATCTCCAGTATTTACTCCATAAGGAACTTCATCAACAACTATATAATGTCTACCATTCTTTTCTTCAATAGTAGCTTTGCTTCTTATAGTTATTGATCCCCTACCAGTTTCATAAGCTTTTCTAATACCAGAATTACCTAAAATGATACCTCCAGTAGGAAAATCAGGACCTTTAACTATTTGCATTAATCCATCTAAATCAATATCAGGATTATCAATATAAGCAATACATCCATCTATAACTTCACATAAATTATGTGGTGGAATATTTGTTGCCATACCTACAGCAATACCCATTGTACCATTTACTAATATGTTAGGATATCTACAAGGTAATATAGATGGTTCTTTTTCTGAATCATCGAAGTTAGGTACCATATCTACAGTATCCTTGTTAATATCTCTTAACAATTCAAGAGACATCTTAGATAATCTTGATTCAGTATAACGCATAGCTGCAGCACCATAACCTTCGATATTACCGAAATTACCATGTCCATCAACAAGCATATAACGATAACTAAAGTCTTGTGCCATTCTAACCATTGCTTCATAAATAGATGAGTCACCATGTGGATGGTATTTACCCATTACATCTCCAACAATTCTAGCACTTTTTTTATGAGGTTTATCAGGTGTATAACCAGACTCATACATTGAATAAAGGATTCTTCTATGAACAGGTTTTAAACCATCTCTTAAATCTGGTAAAGCACGAGATACAATAACACTCATTGAATAATCTAAGAATGAATCTCTAACCTCTTTAACAATATTATTTTGTTCTAATCTATCCACAACCATTCACCTCCTACGCATCCAAATTAGCATATGTTGCATTTTCTTCAATAAATGTTCTTCTAGGTTCAACCTCATCACCCATTAATTTAGAGAATACCTCATCTGCAGCTCTTGTATCTTCAACAGTTATTTGTCTTAATACACGTTTTTCTATATCCATTGTTGTTTCATTTAATTCTTCAGCATCCATTTCTCCTAAACCTTTCATACGTAAGATGTCCCTCTTAGTTTCAGGCTTTAATGTTGCTAAATATTCATCACGTTCTTTTTCATCTAAAACATACTTAATAGTTTGACCATGTTTAATACAATATAAAGGTGGCTGAGCAGCATAAACATGACCAGCTTCAACAATAGGTCTAAAGAATCTATAAAATAAAGTTAATAACAATACTCTAATATGTGCTCCATCAACGTCGGCATCTGTCATTATAATAATTTTTCCATATCTTAACTTAGATAAATCAAATTCATCTCCAATACCAGTACCAAATGCTGTAATAATAGTTCTTATTTCTTCATTTCCTAAAGCTCTATCAAGTCTAGCTTTTTCAACGTTTAATATCTTACCTCTTAATGGAAGTATTGCTTGAGTTAAACTATTTCTACCTTTAATAGCACTTCCTCCAGCTGAATCTCCTTCGACTAAGAATATTTCACATTCTTCTGAGTTTTTACTCTTACAATCGTTTAATTTCCCATAGAAGTTGGTAATATCTAAATCACCTTTTCTTCTAGTCAATTCTCTAGCTTTTTTAGCTGCCATTCTTGCCCTAGAAGCAGTCATAGATTTTTCTATAATAACTTTAGCTTGATCTGGATTCTCAAGTAAAAATCTTTCTAACCCTTCACTAAACACATCATCTGCTATCTTTCTAACTTCAGCATTACCTAATTTAGTCTTAGTTTGACCTTCAAACTGTGGATCTGGATGTTTACAAGAAATAATCATTGTAATACCTTCTCTTACATCCTCTCCTGTCAATGGATCATCATTTTCTTTTAATATTTTATTATTTTTTGCATAATTGTTAATTATTCTTGTTAAAGCTCTCTTAACACCATCTTCATGAGTTCCACCTTCATAAGTACTAATATTATTAGTAAAAGAATATATTTGAGACGTATAATCTTCATTATATTGAAAAGCAACTTCCATTGAAATATTATCTTCTTGACCTTCAACATAAACTACATTTTCATGTATAACTTTTTTATTTTTATTTAACTTATTAACAAACTCAATTATTCCACCTTCATACAAGAATTCTTCTTTTTTCTCATCTTCTCTTAAATCAGTTAAGATAATTCTCAAACCCTTATTTAAAAAAGCTAATTCTTCTAATCTTGTCGCCAAAGTTTCATAATTATACACAGTAGTTTCTTTAAATACAGTAGGATCAGCTTTAAATGATACTGTTGTTCCTGTTCTATCCTGATCACATTTATCTATTACTTGTAGTTCTCCCACAGGATGTCCGCCATTTTCAAATCTTTGAAAATAAACATTTCCATCTCTATAAACTCTTACTTCTAACCAGCTAGATAAAGCATTAACAACAGAGGCACCTACACCATGTAATCCACCAGATACCTTGTATCCTCCACCGCCAAATTTACCTCCAGCATGTAATACAGTAAATATTGTTTCAATAGTAGATAAACCTGTTTTAGCGTTAATACCAGTTGGCATTCCACGTCCATTATCTTTAACTGAAATTACATTATTTTTTTCGATAGAAACCTCAATATCATGACAATAACCAGCTAAAGCTTCATCAACTGCATTATCAACTATTTCCCATACCAAATGATGTAATCCTCTTTCACTAGTAGTACCAATATACATACCAGGTCTTTTTCTAACTGCCTCTAAACCTTCTAAGACTTGAATATCACTATCATTATATTCTTCTTTCATAACTAATCCTCCCTTACATAACCCTCATCAATTTCAAACAATTTACTAACTTTCAAAATATCTTCATTTATTTTATCAATATCTGTAGTAGTAATAAAAGTTTGAATATCTTTATTAATTAAATTAAGAATATTATTTATTTTAAACCTATCTAACTCACTAAATAAGTCATCTAATATCAAAATAGGATAATTTCCCCTAACTTGATAAAAAATCTCTAATTCAGTCAATTTATAGGCAATAATAGCATTCTTTTGTTGACCTTCAGATCCATAATCTTTAATATTATATCCTTTAAACTTAAACCTAACATCATCATGGTGAACACCAAACGCAGTCTTTCCCAAAATAATATCCCTATTTAAATTTTCTTTATATTTTATTTGAACCTTTTCCCTATCAAAATTCTTATAATCAGATACATACTCAAGCTTTAAATCATCAATATCACAAATACTGCTATAAATACTACCTATTCTCTGATTTAATAAATCAATATACTTTTTCCTAGATAAATAAATCTTCTCACCATAATCAATTAACTTATTTGTTAACACATCTAAATACTCTTTAGAAGAATTAGCATTAATATTAGTTGTCTTTAAATAAGAATTTCTTTGCTTCAACAATTTATTATACATATTCAAATTCTTTAAATATATATTATTTATTTGCGATATTTCTAAGTTAATTGCTTTTCTCCTAACACTTGGAGAATCTTTAATAAATCTAAGATCATCAGGATTAAAAAGTACTACACTAATTTTTGATATATAATCACTTAATTTATCAACTTTAGTATTATTTATTTTTACTTTTTTTCCACTATCTTTTATTATTATTTTATATTTATTCTCGTACTTATCCCATATAGATCCTTCTATACGACATGCATCTTTATTGTTCATAATTAGTACTTTATCAACAGAACCCCTAAAAGATTTAGTAAGTGCAAGTACATAAATACTTTCTACTAGATTTGTCTTACCTGAACCATTATTACCATAAATAATATTATAGTTAGGTGAAAATTCTAGTTCCATTTTTTCATAATTTCTAAAATTTAATAATTTCAAATGCTGTATTTTCATTTTTAAGCCTCTTTTACGACCGTAGATAAAAAAAAGTATTTTTTGAGTACTCCTATACCTCTATTACATTATAACATAAAAAAGCTACGTTTTGTAGCTTTTTCACTATTTTTTATCGATTTTTCTTAAAGATAAAGTATCTTTTAATCTTGAACATCTATATAACTGATTATCTATAATTGCAGTAGATACATCAACTAATATTTTTTTGCCATTTTTTAGTTCAACTATTGTCTTATCTTTGAATCTATCAGGCTTATAAATATGAGAATATGATAACCAAGAACATTCTTCATTCTTAGGTGACAATGTTGGAAAAAATATTATATCAAATGATTCTTCTATAATTACAGGTACTTTATGAGTAAATCCAACTAATTTAGATGTACCTATTTGTCTTCCTTCTAATGAACTACCAAAATATTCACAACTTTCTTCTACTATCTTTAATGTAGGCTTGTTGACAACAAATGAGTTATCCACCTCATAAACTATAGTATGTTCTTCATCTTTTGGAATTAACGCAACCGTATCTTTATTTATTTCATATGATTCCATTATACAAAACCTCCCTCTTTCCAAAATTTACCAACCTTATACACCTATAAATTGTCGAAAAAAGCAACATTTTGTCGATTATCTACAAAAATCGTATTTTTTTATTATTTTTTACAAAAAAAAGACACTTATACATTAATAAGTGTCCTAAATTTAAATATTAATAAGTTTTAATTGGTAAAATTAATTGAATTAATGATTCATCAGTCATTGACTTAATAACTATTGGTTTAACTTCACCATTAAGAAGTATTAAAATTTCTTCATCTTTCATTGTTTTTAAAGCATCTAACATATATTTAGCACTAAATGAAATATCTATATTAGCATCATCTTTAGTTTCAATATCAAGCTTTTCTTCTACTTTTCCTATTTCTGATGCATATGAATTAATAATCATTTGACTATTTTTAATTCTCATTTTAACAATATTTTTATCTTTACTTTGAGTAAGTAACGCAGCTCTATCAATTGCACTATAGTAATTATTTAAATTAGTATTAACAATAATAGCAAAATCACTAGGTATTAAATTACTAGTATTTGGATAAGTTCCAGAAAGCAAATTACTTTGAAATATAATATTTTTATATTTAAATAATACTTTATTAGTAAAAATATGCATTTCTACATTTTCATCTTCTTGAATTATCTTATCTAATTCCATAATATTTTTACCAGGAATTACTATATTTATTTCTTCTTCTGAAGGAATATCTAATTTAATATTCTTCTTAGCTAATCTATAAGAATCAGTTGCAATACATTCCAATACATCCCCTACTATTTTAAAATTTAATCCAGTAAGTAATGGTCTTAATTCTTGTGTTGATATAGCAAAAGCAGTTTGACTAATAATATTTTTAAAAGTATTTCCTTTTATAGTAATAGGATTTTTACTCTCTTCTAATTTTAAACTTGGATATTCTTTAGGATCTAAACAATTTAAATCATATTGACTATTATCTGATGATATTTTAATTTTTAATCCATCCATTAATTCAAAGTTTATTAAATCACTAGGCATTTTTCTTATAATATCTAAAATATATTTACTTTGAATAATAATAGATCCTTCATTTTCTACATTAGTAATAGCTTTCTTTTCTATAAATGCTCTAATTGTTAATTCACTATCACTAGCTGTCAAAAACAAACCTTCCTCATTTAATTCGAACTTAACTCCATTTAATATAGGAATTATATTTTTAGTAGAAATAGCTTTTACTACATTAGATAAATTTTCTAATAATATATTTTTTTCTATCGTAAATTTCATAAATATTCCTTCTTTCTTATTTATTTTTTATAGTATTTATTATTATTACAATGTTGATAATGTTGATAAGTATAATTTTATCCACAAATATCTAGGAAAAAAGCCTATTTTTTTATGTTGATAAATATAAACTTACCCACAATTAATTCACAATTTTATAATTTTGATTTAATTTCATTAATAATTTCTTTTAATTGACTATTATTTTTTAAATCATCTTCTATTTTATCTACAGCATGTATTACAGTAGAATGATCTCTTCCCCCAAATTCTAATCCAATTCTAGGAAAAGACTGATCTGTTAACATACGACATAAGTACATAGCAACCATTCTAGGATATGCTATATTAGCACTTCTTCTTTTTCCTTTTAGTACTTCAATAGTTAATTTATAATAATCAGCAACAGCTTTTTGAATACTAACAATATCATTAGTAACATAAGGATTTTTTGTAATATAGTCTTTTAAAGCTTCATTAGCAAATTCTAAATCTATTTTATCAGGAACACACATTGCTGTATATGCAACTAGTCTGTTAATAGCTCCTTCTAGACTTCTAACATCTGTGTCACAGTTATTTGCTATAAATTCAACTGCTTCATCAGTCATTTTATCAGATATTGTAGTTAGTTTTTGTATTTTATCTTTAATAATACGACATCTCAAATCAAAGTCAGGAGGATATATATCTACTGGTAATCCCCAAGCAAATCTACTTCTAAGTCTCTCTTCAAGCAATTTTAAATCTTCTGGAGATCTATCTGAACTTATAATAATTTGCTTATTTCTTCCATGTAAATCGTTAAAAGTATGGAAAAATTCTTCCTGTGTCTTCTCTGCCCCAACAAGATATTGAATATCATCAATTATTAAAACATCAATATTTCTATATTTATTTTTAAAATCATTAGCATAATCTAAGGAATTATCAGTCGTATTAGCAATTCCTGTATAGTCTTTTCTAAAATCATCACTAGTTGTATATAAAACTTTTAAGTTACTATTATTATCAGTTATATAGTTACCAATAGCATGCATTAAATGTGTTTTACCTAATCCACTTTTTCCATATATAAATAAAGGATTATAAGTAACACCTGGACTTTGAGCCACTGCAAAAGCCGCAGTTCTAGCAAATTTATTAGTATCGCCAACTACAAAGTTATCGAAATTTAAAGTTTTATTTAAGTTACTTTCAAATTTTTCTTTTTTTGTTGTGTTAACAACAATATCGTTATTAACAACCTTATCTATTAATTCCTCATTAGGCTTTGTTATTTCTTCTTCTAATAAACATTCTATTTCTTTATCTACTCCAAGTACTTTAGAAAAAGAATCACTTATTAAATCATAATAATTTGATAGCAACATTCTCTTATGTAGAGGCATTGGTACCTGTAAAACAATTTTTTTATCATCAATTGAATGTAACTTGGTTTCACCAAACCATGTACTAAAAGATACTGGATGAAGTTCTTTCTTAATTATATCTAGAACACTTACCCAAATATCATCAGAATTCAAAACCATCACCCCACTTCGAATAATCCGTACAAATATTTTAACTCATGCTGTGGAAAAATAAAAGAATAATTTTAAAAAAATTTTAGTATCAACAGGATATCAACAAAGTTATACTCATAATATTTGTTTTAATTACTTAGTTTCTAGATTTTATCCACACTATCCACAATTTTTTAATTAACATGTTAAAAAAGTTATCCACATATCCACAGATTTTTGTTGATAATTTTTGATTTATTAACATTTTTGTCGGAAATAGAGATATTTCTTGACTTTTTTCAATAGTTAATATTATAATAAGGAAGCTTATTTAGATGTGGAGGTGTATTTTATGAAAAGAACTTATCAACCAAATAATAGAAAAAGAGCAAAAAAACACGGTTTTTTCGCTAGAAAAGAAACTAATATATTAAATTCAAGAAGAGCAAAAGGTCGTAAAAAAATCGTTGTTAAATAAGCCACTACCAAATAGTGGTTTTTTATGTATAAAGAGGGCAATTACATGAAAAGAGAAGAAACAATAAAAGATAAAAAGCTATTTAATAACATAATAAGAAATGGTAAATTCAAAAAAAATGAATATTATGTATTATATAATATAAGGAAAGAAGAGCCAAAAATAAATTATGGAATAGCAATTAGTAAAAAGGTTGGAAATGCTGTAACAAGAAATAAATTAAAAAGACAAACAAGAGTAATTATAGATAGTCACAGAAATTTATTTAAAAATAGCAATAATTATATTATAATGATTAGAAAGAGCTGTGCTAATATAGATTACAATATATTAGATAAAGCTTTAGTAGAATTATTAGAAAAATAAAGGTGATAAAGTGAAGAAAAAAACAAAGATTTTTATAATAGGACTTCTATTAATCCTATGTACAGGATGTACACAAACATTAAAAGATGGAAAAAAAGTTATAACAAATGAAGAAACAGGTCAGACTTTGACATCGAATATATTATGTCAACCAACAGATGAACAATTATATAATACTTATAGTGAATATAATGATAAATTGCAAGTTTCACTAGAAGATTTACCACAATGTTCAACTTTTACTCCTAACAAATTAAAGTATAAAAGCTTATGGGAGTCAGTTTTTATTAAACCTTTAGCTTTTATAATATTAAAATTAGGATATTTAATAAAAAATATGGGTGTTTCAGTAATGATAATAGGATTGATAATAAGAATAATTATGATGCCAATCCAAATTAAAACTGTAAAACAATCAGAAAATATGAAGAAAATTCAACCAGAGATGGCTAGAATAGAAAAAAAATATGCAAATAAAACTGATAATGAATCATTAATGGCAAAAAGCCAAGAAACAATGATGTTATATAAAAAATATCAAATCAATCCAGTTAGTGGATGTCTAATGGCTTTTATTCAATTACCTTTGTTTTTTGCTTTTTTAGAAGCAATCAATAGAGTACCAGCAATTTTTGAAGGAACATTCTTAACTATGAATTTAGGAATGACTCCAGCGACAGGAATTGCTCATCATAATTACATTTACATCATTTTAATTATTTTAATCATTTTAACAACATTCTTATCATTTAAAAACTCAATGGCTAGTCAAGATCAAAATAGTGAAATGGCTCAACAGATGAAATTTATGTTTATCTTTATGATATTAATGGTATCATTTGCATCATTGAGTCTTCCTACAGCAATAGCATTATATTGGATAGTAACAAATGGTTTTGCAGTAATACAAAACTTTATAATAAAGAAGTTAATTGAAAAGAGGATTTAAAAATGAAGTTAGAAGTATTTGAAGGAAAAACAAAAGAAGAAGCTAAAGAAAAAGCTCTTACTGCATTAAAATCTACTGAAAAAGAAATTTATTGCAAAGAAGAAGAAGTAAAAGGAAAACTATTTAAAGCAACTACATACAAATGTAATGCTATAAAAATAAGTGATATAGCAACATATTTAAAAGACAGTTTATCTGAATTACTTAATAATATGGGAATTGAATGTCAATTTGAAACAAATGTAAGAGAAGAACAAATTAATATAAAAATGTATTCTGATAAAAATAATATATTGATTGGAAAAAGTGGTCAAACATTAATGGCAATTCAAACAATCTTAAGACAACAAGTATATAATCAAATAGGAATGTATCCATATATATTGTTGGATGTTGAAAATTATAAAGAAAAGAAAATTTCAAACTTAGAAAGAACAGCTAAGAGAATTGCTAAAGAAGTATTAAAAACTAAGATTGATGTTAGTTTAGATGATATGAACTCATATGAAAGAAGAATAGTTCATAATGCACTAACAAAATTTAAAAATATATCTACTACAAGTGAAGGTGAAGAGCCAAATAGACATATAGTAATAAGATATGTTGAAACTAAAGAAGACTAAAATCTTCTTTTTTTTATCTATAATTTGTATATAAATAAGTAAAGTAAATCAAAATAGAAAGTTAAAATTATTTCCCGGGAAATAATTTTGATATAATATATACATAAATAAAAAACATTTCCCATATATCGAAAATGTGCTATAATACGAGCCAAAAGGAGTTGAAAACTATGAATGATACTATATGTGCAATAGCAACCAGCCAAGGAGTAGGAGCAATTGCTATAATAAGAGTAAGTGGAGATGAATCAGTTGAAATAGTTAATAAAATATATAAAGGAAAAGATTTAACAAAAGTTGACTCTCATACAATAAACTACGGACACATTGTTGATAAGCGCGGAAACATAATAGATGAGGTTCTAGTATCAGTAATGTTAGCTCCTAAAACTTTTACAGCAGAAAATACAGTAGAAATAAATACGCATGGTGGCATAGCACCTACTAATAAAGTACTTGAACTACTTCTAACAAATGGTTGTCGTCTAGCAGAACCAGGAGAATTTACTAAACGTGCTTTCTTAAACGGAAGAATAGACTTACTTGAAGCAGAAGCTGTTATGGATATGATAAATGCTAAAACTAATGCTCAAAGAGAATTAGCTGTTAATCAAATCTCTGGCAAAGTTTCAGATTTAATAAATTCATTAAGAGATGATATGATACAAATAATATCTAATATTAATGTAAATATCGATTATCCAGAATATGATGATGTTGATATTATAACAAATGAAATCTTAGTACCTAAGATAAATAATTTAAAGGAAAGAATAACTAAAATACTGAAAGAAAGTAGAAATGGTCGTATTATTAAAGATGGAATAAAAACTTCTATAATAGGTAGACCAAATGTTGGAAAGAGTAGCTTACTTAATGCCTTATTAGAAGAAGAAAAAGCCATTGTAACTGATATTGCAGGTACAACAAGAGATATAGTAGAAGGACAAATAAATATTAATGGAATTTTACTTAATATGATTGATACAGCTGGAATAAGAGAAACTGACGATATAATAGAAGCAATAGGTGTTGAAAAAAGTATAAAAATGATGAATGAATCAGACTTAGTTTTATTTGTTCTTAACAATAATGAAGAAATAACTGATGATATAAAGAGATTATTAATGGAACTAAAAGATAAAAACTATATTATTATAATAAATAAAAATGATTTACCAAAAAAACTTAACTTGGATGGAATAGATGTTGATAAGAATAATATTATTAACATGAGTATAAAAAATAACCAAGGAATAGATGATTTAAAACAAAAAATTATTGAATTATTTAATATTTCACAAATTGAAGGTTCAGATCCTACTTACTTAAGTAATACAAGAAGTATAAGTATCTTAGAAAACTGCTTAGAATCAATAACTGCAGTAGAAGAGGGAGTAAAAAATAATCAGCCTATAGATATGATAGAACTAGATATAAAAGATATTTGGGAAAGATTAGGTACAATAAATGGAACAACATATGAAGAAGAGTTATTAGATGAAATGTTTAGTAGATTTTGTCTTGGGAAATAAAAGGAGTTGTTGATAAGTATGGAAAAAATAATAGTGGTTGGTGGAGGTCATGCTGGATGTGAAGCAGCACACGCTTGTGCCTTAAAAGGTCACGACACATTACTAATTACAAGTAATTTAAAAAATATTGCAGATATGCCATGTAATCCTCATATAGGAGGAAGTGCTAAAGGGATAGTTGTTAGAGAAATAGATGCATTAGGTGGTGTAATGGGTAAAGTAGCAGATAAAACTCACTTGCAAATAAAAATGTTAAATAGTGCAAAAGGTCCAGCAGTTCAATCTCTACGTGCACAAGGAGATAAAGTAACATATCCAAAAGAAATGTTAGAAGTATTAAATTCCTTAGAACATTTAGAAATAAAAGAAGCAATGGTAGAAGATTTAATTGTGGATTCTGATATAGTAAAAGGTGTAATACTTGAAGATGGTACAAAAATTGAATCAGATGCTGTTATTCTAACTACAGGAACATACTTAAAATCTGATATTCTTGTGGGAAACACACGAACAAGAAAAGGTCCACACGGAGAAAAACCATCAAATCATCTTAGTGATAAATTAAAAGAATATGGTTTCAATATAATTAGGTTAAAAACAGGAACTCCTCAAAGATTAGACAAAAACACTATTGATTTTAGTAAAACAAAGTTAGAACCAGGTGATAACGTTTTTCATACCTTTAGTTTTGACTTAGAACCTTGCTATAAAATAGAAGAGCAAGAGCCATGTTATCTAACTTACACAACAGAACGTACCCATCAAATAATAAGAGATAACTTAAATAAATCTAGTATGTATGGGGCTTTAGATGATATTAAAGGAATAGGTCCAAGATACTGTCCATCTATTGAGGATAAAGTAGTTAGATTCTCAGATAAAGAAAGACACCAACTATTTCTAGAGCCAGAAAGTAAATACTACGATGATATATATTTACAAGGTTTCTCAACTTCAATGCCACCTGAAGTACAAGAAGAAATGGTTCATAGTCTGCCAGGATTAGAAAATGCGAAAATCTTAAAATATGGGTATGCAATTGAATATGATGCAATATATCCAACTCAGTTAAATGCTAGCTTAGAAACCAAAATATTAAAAAATTTATATACAGCTGGTCAAATTAATGGAACAAGTGGTTATGAAGAAGCAGCCTGTCAAGGCTTAATTGCTGGAATAAATGCTTCTTTAAAATTAGAAGGAAAAGAACCTTTAATTTTAAAAAGATCTGACGCTTATATTGGAGTATTAATTGATGATCTAATTACAAAAGGAATAAAAGACCCGTACAGATTACTAACTTCTCGTGCAGAATTTAGACTTTTACTACGTAGTGATAATGCAGACCTAAGACTTAGAAGAATAGGTTATGAAGTAGGGATGATATCTGAAGAACAAATAAATAAATTAAATAAAAAAGAAAAAGATATTAATTCTCTTTTAGAATATATGAAAAATACTAAACTAAAAATAACAGATGCAATAAAATCTTCTTTTGAAAAAAATAATTATCAAGTACCAACTGCATCCTTAAGTTTAGAACAATTAATAAAAAGACCAGAACTTTCAATGGAATTTATAAGTAGTTTAATTGATATTCCATATCCTTCTGAAATAAAAGAGCAAGTAAGTATAAATCTTAAATATGAAGGATATATAGCAAAAGCTTATAAAGAAGCAGAAAAAATGCTTAAACTAGAGAAAAAACAAATACCAGAAGATATTGATTATGATAAAGTAAACAATATTGCATCAGAAGCACGTCAAAAACTTAAAGAAGTAAGACCAAAAACTATAGCTCAAGCAATTCGTATAAGTGGAGTTAATCCAGCAGATATATCAATATTATCTGTATATTTAAAAAAGGAATATGGTAAAGATGAATAAAGAAAAATTTATAAACGAAGTTGAAAAAATAGGAATAAGCTTAACTGATATTCAACTACATCAATTAGATGAATATTGTAAGTTTTTATTAGAATACAATTCTCATACTAATTTAACGGCTATTAAAGAAGAACAAGTATATTTAAAACATTTTTATGATTCATTAACATTTTTTAAAGCCATAAATCCTAGCGAATTTGAAACATTACTTGATATAGGAACAGGTGCAGGTTTTCCAGGAATGGTTTTAAAAATAGTATTTCCCAATCTAGAAGTAACATTACTTGACTCGAATAATAAAAAAATAAATTTTTTAAAAGAACTTACTATGAAATTAAACCTTACTAAAGTTAACTTTTTCCACGGAAGAGCAGAAGAATTTTGTATAAAAAATAGAGAAAAGTTTGATATTGTAACCGCAAGAGCTGTAAGTAATATGACTGTTTTAACAGAACTATGTTTACCATTAACAAAAGTAGGGGGATATTTTATAGCTATGAAAGGTTCAAATGTTGATGAAATAACAGAGGCAAAAAATGCAATTACTAAATTAGGTGGAAAAGTAGAAAGAATAGTAGAATTTAATTTACCTTCAGAAGAAAGTGGTAGAAACATAGTTAAAATATTAAAAGAAAAAACAACACCAAAAGAATACCCAAGACGATATGAAAAAATCGTTAAAAGCCCATTGAAATAAAATGGGAAATAATGTATTATTAATAATAGGATAGACTATAAAAAAGGGGCTGACTAATATATGAATTTAGAATCAGGAGTACTTCAAGTACATATAGAAGATATTATACCTAATAGGTTTCAACCAAGACTTACATTTGATGAACAAGGATTAAAAGAATTATCAGATTCTATTAGAGAACATGGAATAATTCAGCCTCTTGTACTAAGGAAATTAGGAGATAAATTTGAAATAATAGCAGGTGAACGCCGTTATAAAGCAGCACAAATAGCAGGACTAACAACAGTGCCAGCAGTAATTGCTAATATTGATGATAATAAATCAGCAGAAGTAGCATTAGTAGAAAATGTTCAAAGACGTGATTTAACAGCTATTGAAGAAGCAAGATCTTATAAGAGTCTTCTAGATAAAGGATATCTAACACAAGAACAACTAGCAAAACGAATGGGACTTTCACAGCCATCTATTGCTAATAAGCTTCGTTTACTTAATTTGGACGAAGAAGTTCAACAAGCTTTATTAGAAGAAAAAATATCAGAAAGACATGCTCGAACATTATTAACTCTACAGGATAAAGCAGCCCAAAAAGAATGGTTACATAGAATTATAAATGAAAGATTAACAGTAAGACAATTAGATATGGAGTTAAAAAAAATTAAGGAATCAGAAGATGATGGAGGAGATGTTCCTATTGTTTCTTCTATTCCAAGTATTGAAGATATTAAAGCAAATGCAATGGATATTGGTATGGCAAATCGTTTAGAGTCTACTCAAAAAGTAGAGCAATTAGAAACTCTAGATACACCAGAAACTTTAGATACTTTAGATATGAATCCTATAAACAATCAAGGATTCAATAATATATCTAATCCATCTCCATTCCCAACATATAATCCGATGAACAACAATCAAAGTAATTCATTCACCACAGCAACAACGATACCAGAATTTAATATTGCAACTCCAAATTCAGCAAGTACTTTTGTACCAAATGAAAATCTAACACCAATATCAAATGATAATAAATTCTTCGGAGGAAATGACTTTTTGTCATCACCACAACCAAACAACAATTCAATGTTTAATCAAAATAATGGTTTGAATGAAACAACTGGAGGTTTTGAAGTATTTGATGCCCCTACAAATGATAATTCATTTATTACACAACCACAAAAGTCTCTAGAACCATCAATTCCAACACCAGCGACTCCTATGTCATCAATGGAAATGAATAATAATACTCCATTTAGTTCAACTTTTGATATGAGTCCAAGTAATAAATTCTTTACTCCAACTCCAGAAATACCAAGAGATATAACTATTGAAAATAATAACGATACAATGGTTGATCCAATGTCAGCTGTAGATAAATTAATGGGAAATAATTCAAATTCATCATCAAATAGTGGAAAGATGGAATTGAAAGATGCTATCGCAGAAATTCGTACAGCTATAGAAGGATTAGGAGACAAAGGATTCTTTATTGATGTAGAAGAAATTGACTTTGATAGTAACTACCAAATAACAATGCGTATTCATAAAGACTAAAAACAAACTAGTAGAAATAAAATCTACTAGTTTTTTATATAATTTGTCATTTAAAAATGCCAAAATGACATAAGTAGAGCGAAACTCTACCAAAGTAGAGTCAAACTCTACTAAATTCGCCCAACA
>CAJUBJ010000007.1 GCA_910584655.1 uncultured Bacilli bacterium | reverse complement strand
TTTTGGTTTGATAGTTTTTTACAATATTTTTTAATTCAATTATTTTGTTCATTTTACTTCTCCTATGTATTAACATAATATAATTAGATTATTTATTTGTTTAATGAAATTGAGAGGGATTTAAGGAAAAATCCCTCCAATCATTTTTATTAATTGTAAGCAATAAATACGCCATCAAAGCTAGTATTGCCAGTCCAATTTTGCCATTGAAATTTCACTTTATGACTACCGTTGCCAAATGAAAAGTGTGCAGTAGATGAAGTAGATTTATTTGGATAAACAACAACAAAATCATCTTGAGTATCTATAGCAATTCCTAAAACCATTTTCTTAGCAAAAGTTTTAACACGAATTCCACCACTTGCGTTTATACCACTTACAGCACTAATTTCATCTATGTATGCATGTCCACTTGAATCAAAAGTTGCTGTTCCTTCAATGGTATTTCTCGTTGTTTGATTTCCATTTACAGTATTTTTTAAACCGCCAGTAATCTTTATTAAATAAGTTGCAGCAAAAGTTGTATTAATTAGCATAAACATAGCAATTATAACTAATAATATTTTTTTACCTTTTTTCATTTTTTCCCCTCCTTTCTATATATATTTTAAAAACTGTATTACTACAATTTCTAAGCTTATTAATTTTTCTTTTTATATATTTAAATTTTATACAGAAAACTTCTATTTTGTAAACCACTTGTTGGGCGAATTTAGTAGAGTTTGACTCTACTTTGGTAGAGTTTCGCTCTACTTTTGTTATTTTTCATTTTTGAGAAGATAATTATATGTATTTTATAATTTAATTTATTCTTTTTAAGATAGAAGGTTTATGTTATAATATTTTTGCGAGGAGAGATTATTATGAAAAGAAGTTTAATATTAAATTGTTGTTGCTGTTATGTAAAATCTTTTTTTCGTGTAAACTCATAATACTTTAGATTTTATATAGGCTTTCTTTGTAATGAGTTTATACATCATTATGAAGGAGGTCTTTTATTATGTTTATAAAACAGGTTAATACTATACGATGTTGTCTTATCTTACATATACTAAATAGAAAGAGGGATAAACATGAATATAGAAAGATTAATAGGTAATACACCTATGGTGGAGATAAAAGTAAAATATAAAGAAAAGGTAGTAAATGTATTTGCTAAATTAGAATATTATAATTATACAGGAAGTATTAAGGATAGACTTGCTTATTATATTATTAATGAGTCTTATAAAGATGGTAGCTTGAAAAAAGAGCAACCAATAGTAGAAGCAACAAGTGGAAATACAGGTATTTCTTTTGCTGCATTAGGTTCTTATTATGGACATGATGTACACATTTTTATGCCAGATTGGGCTAGTAGAGAAAGAATAGAAATAATGAAGCTTTATGGAGCTAAAGTTTATTTAGTTTCTAAAGAAGATGGTGGATTTAAGGAAGCAATTAGAAGAGCTGATAAACTAGCTATGGAGATTGACGGATTTAGACCTAATCAATTTGATAATATAAAAAATATTGAAGCACATTATAATATGACGGGTTTAGAAATAATAAACAGTGTGTCTAGAATAGATGGATTTGTTAGTGGTATTGGTACAGGTGGTACTTTAATGGGAATTGCTAAACGTATTAAAGAAGTAAATGAAAGTGCTAGAATAATTGCATTAGAACCAGAACAAATGCCAATTATGAGCAAAGGGATAAATATAGGTAGTCATAAAATAGAAGGTATAGGTGATGATTTTATACCTAGTATTGTTGATCAAACGTTGATAGATGAAATAGTTACTATTGATGATAAAGATGCTATTAATATGGCTAGAATTTTAGCTAAAAAGTTTGGTTTAGGAGTTGGAATATCTAGTGGAGCTAATTTGTTGGCAAGTGTTCTTAGTGGTAAGAATGGAGATAATATTGTAACCACTTTTGCAGATGATTTTAAGAAATATTTAACTACAGATTTGACTAGCGAAATTGATATAGATGAAGACTTAGTGTCTAATCAGTTAGAAATTTTATCAATTAAAGCTGTATAAATTTGGTACTCATAATGTAAATATGATAGTAAGAAAATTGACATCTAATATATTGAATATATACAATTAAGGTATAAGAGGTATAGGTGATAATAATGGCAGAAAATCAAGTTGGTCAAGAAATACGAGCAGGATTTGCAGCTGTAGGTGGAGCTTTTAAAGAAGCTGGTAGAAGAAGAAATATGGAATTAGTTGCTAAGCAAGGGTATGTTGGTTTTAAAAATCCAGATGCTGTTGCAGCTTTTCATTCTAATCCTGAGTATGTAGATTGGATATGCAAGTTTGTAGATGGTGAGTATAGGTTTTATCCACCAGCACATAAAATTGATAAAATTTTTGCTTTACTAAATGAAGAGGATAAAAAAACAGAAGAACATATTGAAACTAAAGATATAGTTGAAACGTATAAAAAAGCTATCGCTGATAAAACTAAAGCATCTTTTGTATCTATAAAAGTAAAAGATGATGGTATTTGTCATTATCAATTAATTGTAACAGATATACATACGGGTGAACAAAGCGTTATTCAAGAATTTAGAATGAATTTTGTTGGACAATTTTCGAAAGAGGTTCTTCCATCTATATATAATCAGTTAATGGGAGGAAATCCAACTTTAGATCAAGAAAAGGGACCTGATACTCAAAAAACTATTTTTATACAAAGTCTGGATGCAAAAAGAATGTTAGGTATATCCGGTTTAAATTATCAGCAACTAGAATTAATAAAAAATATGTGTGATTATGTAGAAACATTAAATTTTCCAGAAGCAAAAAAAGGAATAAGTAAATAAAGAACTAGAATACAGAATTATAAATTCAATTATCAATGTTAATTTGTTTTAAGTTATAATGTATTAGATTTAGGATTAGGAGAAATGTATGAAAGATAGTATTGATTCTGACAGTTATATACAAAACCAAGAAAAATATAATAAAGTTTCGGTTGTAGCTTTTTGGTGTTCTTGGATTTCTCTTTTTTTGGGAATCGTTTTAGGAATTGTTGGTTTATGTCAAATAAAAAGGAATAATGAAAAAGGAAAAAGTTTTGCGATATTTGGAATCGTTGTTGGTAGTTTAAAGCTTATCTATTTAGTTTATATTTTATTATTTACTTATCCATCTGTTAATATAAATTTAGCATGGAAAACAGCTTGTTCACAAATTGGTAGTAATGGGAATTATGAACCTATTTTAGAGGATGGAGAAATAATTGATGGTAAAATAATTTGCACTAATTATGTATGTGAAACAACTTATAATGGGAAAAAGTATAGTTATAAATGTGAAAGATAGTTATTGAAAAAAGTGATTTATTGTGGGAAAAAGTTTGTTTGTAGAAAGGATGATTGAACTAGAAATTTGGCTAGTTGATAATCGTCCAGAAACAAATGATATGGTTGTAGCTATGGATTACTTTACTAATTATTTTAGTGGGGATGATTATTCTTATTTAATAGATGCTTTTAGTATGCCATTTCATGATGTGAAGATGGCACTAATTAGGTATGATAGTAGCTCACCTAAGATGGATGAGTTGAAATTTTTAGGAGAATTAATAGAAAGATTTTGTAAAACTTCTTTTGATGTTTTAAGAAGAATTAGACAAGTAAGAAGAATACTAAAGTATATAGCTAAAAATCCTAGCATAAGAATTCCTAATTTAGATTCTAAACAAATTGTAGATGATAGCGATTGGAATTTATTGGTGTTGCAAGATAAGAATAGTACTAAAAATGTAGAATTTGCGCTTAACTTTGATGATAGAAAGAAAGCTTTGGTTAAAAAGTTAGAAGTATTAATAAATATGGCAGAGTTTAATGGGATAACTTTAGAAGATTTAATAAATGAAGTAGGTAAGAATGAAAAAGGTACAGAGGTTAAATTAAATAAAAGTAAAAAATAAATGATGTGTAAAAAAAGAAGTCTGTTTTAAATAGGCTTTTTTAATTGTTATATTGAAATGATTTATATTTTAGATTATACTAGGTATTTATGAAATTTTGGGGGATTTTGTGTATGAATTATGATAGTATTTTAAAATTAGTTAATGATGAAACTTATTATATGATTGATATTGATGGGGTCTGTATTGATACTGAATCTAGAATAGCTCCTTTAGCTGCGCAGATTGGATTTAAGGAGGCATTTAAAATAATTAACTGGCATGATCATATTTTTGCCTCAAATCAGATAAATGGTAGTTTAGATATTTTAAGAGATATTCAGTCAAAGTTAAAAAGGATTCAATTATTAACACAAAATCATACTTTAGAAGAAGAAAGAGAAAAGATATTATTTTTCAGACAAAATGGAATTTTTATACCTATTGTTTCTGTTCCACCAAAAGTTAGTAAATTTGAGGTTGTTTCACCTGAATTTTATGATGGAAATATTGTGTTAGTTGATGATAGAGAAAAACAAGTTGTTGAGTGGAATGATGCAGGTGGTATAGGTGTTTTATTTACACAAGATGAACAACCAAAAGAATATAGAAAAGTAAAGAGTTTAGAATTTTTAAAGATGGTTAAATAGTATGGTTGAAAACTTTTTTACTTAATTAAGGGGGAGTAAGATGAGAAGTTTAAGTGATTTATTAGATGAAATAAATTTAGAAGCAAGTAGTGGAAGAGTTAATTGTGGTTTAATTCATTGGATTTATTATAGTTGTTGTGAGGTAGGAAATAATGGATATAACTTTAATGATGTTATTAAAGATTATGACAATGTAATAGTTCCATGTCTTAAGATAGATAATAGAAATAGGTTATTAGAAGCAATTTCTGAATATTTAGAGATCGCTAAATCTTTTTATGATGAACTTGATTATGATAGAGTTGTAGATATAGATAAATATACTATATCTACATTATTATCTAATATGGCAATAGATGATTTTAACAATCCAATTAATTTCTTTGAAAGGAGATGTGCATTTTTACAAGATAATACTTTAAAGCATTTTAAAGTTTGTAGAGATATTGGATATAGTGAAGTGTTTGATGCTAATATTGAAGTAGAATTAAGAAAAGAATCTATTTTTATGGAAACTCCTTATAGTTTATATATTAGTATAATAAAATATAATAAGGAGGGAAGAAAACTTAGTTATCCTTTACCTGTTTTACGTTTTGGAATTGAAGGAGAAAGAGCTTATTTTTATGCAATTCAAAAGGATCAATCAGAAGAAATGCCTGAAGATAAAGATTTTTTATCTTTTAGCAAGAAGATAAGAAGAAAAATGTATGCTGTAAATGCCAATTTAGATGGATTGGAACAAGAAGAAAATGATAATTTAATAGAAGTAAGTCCTTGGGCTTTAATTGCATTAACTATATGTTTGGGAATATTAGAGAAGAATGGAATAAAAAGTATAGTAGCTTATCCTTTATTATTAAATAGATATAATGCAAATGTTATTTATAGTCAGGAAGAGTTAAAAAATTTAAGTGATAAGGATGAAGATATTTATAAAGAAATAAAAAGTCATTTGCTATTTATTAGCAATAATATAGATAGTATACAGGAGAATATTACAGATAAATTTATTAGAACATTTAGAAGAGTCGGTTATCATTTTCCTGGAATTTCTGTAAATGATTTTGCTGTTGCAAACATTTTACCTTTGGAGATGGAGTTAATTCAAAGTGATTTTTGTAATAATTCTTTATTAAAGGAAATGTATGAACTTGGATTATGTTATAATTATGGTGATGTTAAGAGAAAGGTAGTTTAGAATACCTGTGGAGGATTTTTATTATGTATCATAGTTTTAGATTAACAAAAGGAATGGATTTAAAGAAGGAAATAGAAGAATATGCTATTAACAATAAAATATCAGGAGTTATTTTAAGTAGTGTAGGATGCTTATCTAAATTGGCAATAAGACTTGCAGATGGAGAGACTGTAATAGAAAGAGAAGAGCCTTTTGAAATTGTAAGTGTTATGGGAACTTTATCTAAGGATGGAGTACATTTACATATTTCTGTTTCTGATAGCGAGGGAAATACTATTGGTGGACATTTGAAAAACGGATGTATTATTAATACTACTGCTGAGGTTGTAATGTTGGAAATTGATAATGTGAAATTTAGTAGAGAATTTGATGAATCAACTGGATATGATGAATTGGTTGTTAGAAAAGAGAAGTAAAATGATTGTAATTTATGATTTTGATGGAACGCTTACGCCATATGCTTTACCTAAATATGAGATTTTTAAAAAATGTGGAATTAATGAAGTAGAAGGTGCTTTGCGTGGAAAGAAGATAATGGAGGAAGAAGGATTATCTTTGTATGAAGCTTATTTTGAAGCGTATAGAAGATATTTAGTTGAAAGTAATATTCCTTTTAATAGAGAAGCTGTTTGTTTAGGTGCCAACGATGTGGAGTTAAATAAAGGAGTGTTAGAATATTTTAATGAATTAAATTATGATAATACTGGCTTAAAGCATTATGTTGTTACTTCAGGGTTTGAAGAATATATAAAGGATACTCCTATAAACGAATTTTTAGATGGTATTTTTGGAACAACTTTTACTATTAAAGATGGTTTGTATGATAAAGTTAATACCTTGATGAATGAAGAATATAAAGTAGAAGCTATTAAAAAAATAGAAGAAATAAATAAAGTTAGTACAAAAGAAATAATATATTTTGGTGATGGCTTAACTGATAAAGATGCTTTTAAGTATGTATATAATAATGGTGGCAAAACTGTCTTTGTTTCGAAGAATAAAAAAGAAGATGAAATATATAAGAAATTTAATAGAGAAGGAATTATTAGCGAATGCTTTGATATTGATTTTAGTTCATCTTCCGAGTTATATAAATATATTGAAATATTATGTAATAAAGATACAAATTAATTTGTATTTTTTATTTTGTTGATTATCAATATCTTTATAAGAATATCTTTTCATATAATTAATATGAGGTTTATTTATGAATAACGAAGCTTTTAATAAATTTATAAATCAAGACTTTAAAGGTCTTTCTGATTGGTTTAGTACTCTTAATCCATATGAGTTTACTTTTGTAGCCACTATTATTGGTGGAGTTATTGCGCCCTTACTTAATACCAGTCAACAGAATTCGTTAGGAAATTTTTTTGAACAGCTTGGACAAACTTTGGAAACTATTTCTGCTCAGGCACAAACAAATAATCAGTGGAAACAGAATAAAGAGTTTAATGACAATTTTAACGATCAAGGTACAAATATTAATGATTTAAGAATGGAATTAGAGAGACTTAGAAGAAAGATTGATAATAACTAGATAAATTATTTTGGTATAATAATTAGAGAAAGATGATGATATGATGTTTGATTTAAGAAAAGCTAATGAAAATGATATTAATTTGTTGATAAATTATAAGTTATTAACAATATATGATTATGCAGAAAACTTATCAAATGATGAGATTAATAAAATACAAGAGTATGTAAATAATAGTGTGTTAGAAGATTTAGATAAGTATAAGGTAATTATAGTATCTGGTAATGTTGTTGGAAGTTTATTAGTTACTAGTTATGAAAATGGTGTTTTATTAGATGAGATTTATTTGGAAGAAAAATATAGATGTAGTGGAATAGGGACTTCTATTATAAAAAATATATTAAATGAACACAGCGTTGTTTATTTGTGGGTATATAAAAAGAATGTTAAAGCTATTAATTTATATGAAAAGTTAGGATTTATTAAGTTTAAGGAAACTGAGACAAGATATTTTATGAAGTATGAGAAGGAACAATAATTATCTTTTTAATTTTTATTATTTATGATATGATATGGGCTAGAAAAATAATGGGGAATTTATGGTAGTTGTTAAAATTATTATAATTTTCTTAGGAAGTATTAAAAAAATAATGGAAGGATAATCTTAAAGATTAATTAGGTAGGTAAAGAATGAAAGTATTGTTATTTACTCATGAGCAAGATATTGATGGAATGGGAAATGTTATATTAGGGAGTAAAGCTTTTAAGGATTTTGACTATGTAACTGTTAAAACTTTTGAAGTAAATCAAAAAGTTTTAGAAAAAATAGAAGATGGTTCAATATATAATTATGATTTTATATTTGTAACAGATGTATGCATAAAAGAGCCACTTTTAAGTCAAATTAATGAAGATGAAAAATTAAGGAATAAAATTTTAGTTCTTGATCATCATAAATCGGAGATTGAAGAAGGCAATGATAAATATGACTTTGTAAATATTGTTGTGGAAAATGAAAAAGGTAAAACTTCAGGAACTAGTTTATTTTATGAATATTTGATTAATAATGGATATTTAAAAGGTAATGAAACTTTAGATGAGTTAGTGGAGTTAACAAGACAATATGATACTTGGGAATGGAAGAATATCTATAATAATTATAAAGCTCGTAAGTTACATATTTTATTTGAAGTTTTAGGATATCAAGAATATATTAAGATAATCTCTAGAATGGTTAATGAAGGTAATGGCATTGTTTTTAATGATGTAGAGATAAAAGTTATTGATGATTTTGATAAAAAGTTTAAGGAAGATATAGATACTATTATAAGTGGAATGAAGTTATATATTTTAGATGTGAATGGAGAAGAGTTTAGAATTGGATATGTTAGATGTCCTTATAAGTATAGAAATGATATTAATGAAGTAGTTATGTTAGATAATAAGTATGACGTTGATTTAGTAGGAATGATTATGAGTGATATGGAAACTGTGTCATATCGTTTAGTTCATGATGTTGATGCTTCAAAAGTAGCAGTTTACTTTGGTGGAAAAGGACATAAAGCAGCTAGTAGTAATCCTCAAAGTAATGATAAATTTCAAGAAGTTTTGGAAATATTTAAGTAGGTGAAGAAAATGGATTGTGAAATAAGATTAGCAGAGTTAGCAGATGTAAAAGAATTGGCTAAAGTAAAAAAAGAAATTTGGGAAAGTAATTTAAGAGGTGTTTATAACGATGATGTTATTGACAACTTTAATTATGAAAAAGAAGAAAAAGTTTTTACAAGTATTATAGATAATGAAGAAATTGATTTATATTGTGTTATTGTTGATAATTGTATTGTTGGTTATATGGATTGTGGAAAACCTTATCATAATTATTTAGATTATGAAGCTGAAATTGGTCTTTTATATTTAAAAAAAGAATGTCAGAGACAAGGTATTGGAGAAATGCTTTTTCAACTTGCAAAAGAATCTTTCAGAAGTAAGGGAATTGATAAGTTTTTTATATCATGTAATAAATATAATTTAGAAGCACAAAAATTTTATGAAGCTATGGGTGGTAAAGTTATTCAAGTAGACGAAGATAATTTTGAAGATAAAAGAAGTGTTCAAATTAAATATCATTATGATATATAAGGTGGTTTTATGGATAGAATATATGTAGCTCATTCTAAGAAGATTAATTATAAAGAGGAATTATATAAAGTTATTAGAGAATCTAAGGAGTTGAAAAATTTTAATATAATATTGCCACACGAGTTGGATGATAACAGTTCTAATCCTAGAGAGTTTTATAGAACATTGGATTTATTTATAGCAGAAGTTAGTGAGGCTGGAACTGGTTTAGGAATTGAACTCGGTTGGGTATATGATGATGAGGTTCCTGTTTATTATATTTATAAAAAAGATAGTAAAATAAGTGGTTCGATTAAATGTGTATCAAATAAGTTCTATGAGTATAATGACAATGAATCTTTGATTAAAGCGTTAATAGAGATAATTGCGGATTGGAAAGAAAATTATGGAAATAAAGAGGTTTAGTGAAATAGGTGAGTCAGAACTAGATAAGATAATAAATAAGCATTTTAGCCATTGGTCACAATATAGTGAATTTATGAATATAGGTGAAACTACAAATAAGTTTAGAAATATTTATGCGAAAGATAATAATATTCCTTTTGGAATAGTAATGTTTGATGATAATAAATTAATCGGCTTTTGTGTATTTAAGGGAGAATGTTTAATAAAGTATCCGAAATTTAGCCCATGGATTTCTGATGTTATGATATTTGATGAGTTTAGAGGAATGGGATATGGCAGAAAGTTAATCGAATATGCAAAGAATGAACTAAAAAATTTAGGTTATGATAAAGCATATTTATGGACAGATAAAGCACCTATATTTTATGAAAAGTTAGGATTTACATACGTTCAGGATGTTTTAAAAAATGATGAAAGTGGATATGGAAGACTATATTCTATAAAATTATAAAAGAGAAAGATGATTGTTATCTTTCTCTTCTTTATTGGAATATTAAAGTTAATTGGTTTTCATCTATAGGTTTTTGTTCATTCCATTTTTTCTTGGCTTTTTGATGTAAATTATATAATATTGGTAGTAGTTCATCCTTTAGCAAGTCAGCATCTGTGCTATTTTCTAAAGAATATGTGTATATTAATTCTTTTAAAGATTCTATAAGTTTTTGGTAAAGTTCTTCATTAAAATAATTTGTAAATAATTTTGTAGTATTGCGTTCAATGCTATTTTTTTTATTGAAATTAGTTCTTGAAATTGATTCACGTAAGGTTTCTTCTTTGGGCAAAGCGAAATTAGATATTGTTTCTTGTGTATATGTCATTTGTTCAGCAGTATCCATACTTGCTAAATAGGAGGGATTAATTATATTTCTTTTTAATCTTTTTATTGTATCTTGATATGGTAGGTTATCTCTTTGATAAAATAGAATAATTATTTCTTGAATATGTGCATTGATTTCTGTTACCAGTCTTCCAGTTATAATAGGTAGCAAATCAGATAAATAAGCTTCTATTAGGTCTTTAATACATTTTTGTTTTGAATTTATATCTAAAGTATTTAATGTAATAATAAGTCCATTTAATGATGACATTAATTTATAATATGTAATATTTTCAAATAAGTATGAGATAAATGAAGCTTCATTGTAAGCGATTTCATTTTCAGTAGCTGTAATCTTTTCAAGATTATTAGTAACTTGAGAAAATGTTTCTTCATTTAATTCATTTTTTAAATATAAAGAAATAATATTTTTCATTATATTGATTAGTATTAATTTATTCATAAAATCACCTGAGTGTTATTTATTATAGTTGTTTTTTATTTATTGTAAAGAAAAAATAGTGCTTAATTGCACTATTTATTAAATTTACTAATATCAAACATAAAACCATATTCTGGATATACACGTGAACCAATTTTAGCAAATTTTTCAGTGATTTTATTTCCACCGAGTTTTTGATAGAATTTAATAGCATTTTTATTTTCTTTAATACACCAAATAAGCATATTTCTTTTATTATAACCTTTTAGGATTTTTATAGTTTCTCTGAAAAGAGATTTTCCAACTCCTATACCAGTATATCCAGGAGCTAGATATAAACTTACTAGTTCACAATCGGAGCTTTCAACAAATTCATTTGGGTTTGTACTAAAGCAACTATAACCGATTACTTTGTTAGTTTCTTTTTCTATAGCTACTAAAACACTATATTTATATTCGTCAAATGATTCAATATATCTATCTGTCTGTATTTGATAATCTAGAGAGGCTAGATATTCATCATCAATAATTCCTTTATAAGTTTCGTTCCAACTATCTACTTTGATGTGAGCCATTTGTTCTTGATCTTCTAAACGATTATATCTGATTTCATATGAGTTCTCTAAAACTAGTTGTTGTAGTGAATCATTCATCAAAGTAAGAGCATTTATTAAATCTTCTTCGTCCATAGCAAATGTAACACGTCCAATAAGCTCTTTTGTATATGGCCAACTTATTGATTGTCCGATTAAGAAACGTAGACGATTAGTTCTATAAAAGAACTCTAATAAGTCTTTTTCAGTTCTTATTAAATTTCCTCGGAATGTTTTACCTTTAGCTTCTGTGAAGTCTAGAATAGCAAAGAATCCTGCTTCTGGCTCTAATATATTTTTTCCTTTAGGAAATTTAGTATATGGCATTCCTTTTAATATTGTATATAATGTTTTTTCATCTTTTATATATTTAGATATTACTTCTAAAATTTGATTTTTAGTTTGTTCATCATCAATAGAGTCGATACCTGATATGAATGCTTTTAAAATGTTAAAACGAAACTGATAGTTTTTTCTTAATGGTTTAAAGTAAGCGTCATAAGCTTCTTTTCTTTCTTTACGAGCATTAAAAGCACCAACTAGAGCACGTCCAACAATATCAGGAGATGAATCCATTTCTTGGAAGATACGATTTATTACTTCACGTATTATTATTTCATCAGCTATTAAGAAACCAGCACGTAAAGAGGCCATTCCATAACTTTTAGATAAACCAAATAATGTAATAGTGTTTCTGAACATACCTGGAATTGTTGCAATTGGTTTAGCTAAATTATTTTCATCATAAGAAACATCACGATAAACCATATCATCTATTACGAATACTCCACGATCTAGACATACTTGACTTATTTCAGTTAATAATTTTGTATCTTTTTCTCCCATAACACGACCAGTAGGATTATTTGGGTTGGCATTTAAGAATGCAACAACTCTTGGGACATATCCGTGTCTTCTATTATAAACACGTTGTAAGCTATGATTTATTTCATCAATAGTTTTTGCTAATTTATCTGGATTAACTAAGAAATCATCTTCTTTTTCTAATGGAAGGATTTCTACTTCAGCTCCAGCTCTTTCAGCACGTATTGTAAATAATCCATAGCTTGGTCCAGGGACTAAAATAACATCGCCTGGTTTTGAAATAATATTTATTATAATATTAAATGTTATGGATGTAGATGGTAGGAATGTTATATTATGGATAGATAATCCTTTTTCGTCAATATCATTATAATCGTATGGTTCTGTATTAATAAATCCTTCTTGTTCTATGTACTCTAAAAGTTCTTTTCTAATATTATCATCACCTTCAGTATAAGGATATTTATACATGTCTCCTTTTTGTAGTGATTTTATCATTTCGTCTATTGAAGGTGGATAAGGACCATATTTCATTGGATTACCGCCACCTAGGTCGATATCTTTTTTTGTTACAATGTCACTATCACGTACTTCAAATCCATAAAAATCTATAGCGTCAGCTATTTCTTGTACTGTAGGATTAAATTCTTCTTTATCTAATCTTGCTCCAACATAAGGTAAACCAAATCTTCTTTCTCCCAACATTGGATTTTCTCTTAATAAACGTTGTATTGCAGTTGATTTTACTAGCATAGTATAACCTCTTTTCTATATTTATTATAGCATATGGAATATATAAAATTTGATTAAATAGTGAGAATATTTGCTTTATTAAAGCTTTTTTTACACTTAAAGTGTTATAATTTAATTAAGATATGGAGTGTGAGTTGTGAAGAGAATAAAAAGTGTATTGTTATTACCAAACATTGTTACTGGTTATTTATATTTTTATGTACACTTTGTTGTTGAAGTATTATGTTTTTTTGTATTAGCAAGATTAATTGGAGATAGTCCTTTTTTGTGGATAGTACCTTTAATATATGATGCAGTTGCTTTTGTACCACAGTCAATTATTGGTTATGTGAGCGATAAGTTTCCAACGGTTAAAATTGGTTTAATAGGGACGTTTTTATTAATAAGTGGTTTTATTTTATTTGGTTTAAATATTGTAAGTCCTTATGTTTCAATTACTTTAGTAGCTTTAGGTAATGCGTTTTTACATGTCGATGGAGCAGAAGTAACATTGAGAACATCTAAAGGGAAATTATCACATAGTGCAATATTTGTATCAGGAGGATCATTTGGGGTTATTGCTGGTAAGTCACTTGGAACGTCTAATTTATCATTTTGGATTTTAGTTGTTCTTGGTTTATCAGTTATTCCTTTTATTATACTTGCTAATATGTATAGAAATGATGTAGGTAATGAAAGAGAAAAACTAGAATTTAATTATGCGAATGAAAAAATGAATGGTGGAGTTCTTATTCTTTTGGCAATATTTGTTGTTATGATTAGAGGCTATATGGGGTATGGACTTCCAACTTCGTGGAATAAAACCGTTATACAAACAATTCTTTTATATAGTGCAATGGGAGTTGGCAAAGCTTTAGGAGGCGTTTTAGCAGATACATATGGTGTTAAAAGTATTGGTATCTGGAGTAGTTTATTAGCATTACCATTTTTATTATTTGGCGATAAGTTGATGTTTATTTCATTAATTGGGGTACTGTTTTTTAGTATGACAATGTCGATAACTTTGGCGTTAATAGTTTCAGTTTTAAAGAAAACACCAGGATTAGCGTTTGGTATGACAACTATAGGACTATTTTTAGGATCAATACCAGTGTTTTTCTTTAAATTTAATTATATTTTTATAAATTGTGGAATTATTGTAGTTTTTACTTTAGTAAGTACATTTATATTTAAAAAGATAATTAAGGATGGTGTTTAGAATATGATAAAATGGGTTTTTAATTTTAAATATTTGAATTTTATTATTGTTCAATTGATTCTTGTTGTTATTTTTGTAACTTTAGTTATGGTGTTATCTTATTTATTTGTAAAAAAAGAATTAAAAAATTTAGATTGTGATGAAAAGAGGTATAAAAATGAAAAAAAATTTAATTAGAGGGATAGGATTGATAATTTGCTTGTTGTTTTTTCCGTTGATTGTAAGTGCAGATGTTGGACTACCTGATATTAAACCTTATGATGTTATTGTTACTAATAAGGATGGTATAAAATTAGAAGATTCTTATAATAATAAGACTATTGTTATTCCGTATGATACTAAATTGACAATAAATATGGAATATTATGATTCAAAAACAAAAGTTTATTATGGATATGTTGAATATAACGGAGTTTCTGGTGAAATTGATTTAAATAATACTAGAATGGTAAGTGATAAAATTAATCTTGATGATTTTGTAAAATTAGACGCACCACATAAAGTTTATACTATTGATGATGTTGAAATGTATAAAGGACCTTCTAAAATGTATGGAAGAGTTAGTGAGGAGAAGGTTATACCTAAAGGTTCAACTATTTCTTATGAATATTGTGATGATATTTGGGCTTATGTAGAGTATGATGGAACAAAAGGTTGGATTGTAATTTATCCTTATGGTAATATTTATGAAGATTTAAAAACCTCTGTTGTAGATTTTGCTCCAGAAGGTAAAAATAAAGTACTATTAACGGAGAATGTTACAAAATTAAAAGTTGATCCTACTAAAGATGAAGAGATTAGTGTAAATATACCTAAGGAAACTATTTTAGAATATGAATATTCTTATAAATCATTAAAATCAGAATATTTATATGTTAATTATGAAGGAATTAAAGGCTGGTTATTGATTACTTATTATAATGGTCCTTATTCTGCGGTTGGAATTGTTGAAAATAACTGTTCTTTAGCTTTAATAATGTCTGATGATATTTATATTTATTCAGAACGTGGAGTTTTATCTAGTAAAACAAATGAAAAGATTGTTAAAGGAGCAGAAGTAGAAGTTATTTATGATTATTATTTAGAAGATGCTAGTTGGTATTATGTTTCATATAATGGAGAAAATGTTTGGATTGCAGAAGTTGATGGAGGGGAATCAACTAATATTTTATACAATTGGGGAACAGTTTCTATATATAGAACAAAAGAAGATATAGATGTTTATGAATTTCCAAGCAAGAATGCTAAAAAGGTTTCTAAAATAGATGCAGATACTGATGTAACTGAATATTTTTATAGAAATGATAGTAAAGTAAATTATAATGATGAATATTATTCTTGGTCATATTTAAAAACTGATAATATAGTAGGATGGGTATTAACAAGTAAATTAGAAAAAATAGAAGAAAAAGATAAAGAATTATGTAATGTTTTAAATGGAATCCCAGAATATAAAGATGAAGAAGATAAGAGTGAAGAAAAAAATGATAAAAAAGATAAAAGTTTAACTCCAGCACAAATGGCAATTATTGGTGTTAGTGGAGCAGTTGTATTAGCTCTTGTGGTAATTGTAGTATTGGCAATTGTTAATAAAAAGAAGATTAATAACTAAAGTAGTAATGCTTTAGTTTTTTGTTATAATAAAGATGGTGATGATATGAATTTATTTAAAGTTATGTGTGTATCATTAGTCTCTACTATTATAATTGAACTTGTTTTAGCATTAATTTTGGGGGTTAAAAATAAAAAGGATATAATGAATGTTATATTGGTTAATATACTTACAAATCCATTAGTTGTTTCGATTGCTTTTTTTATTAATTTGAGGTGTGGATTAGTAAGTAAAAAAATTGCAATGATATTTTTAGAATTATTTGCATTTCTAATTGAAGGTTTTGTTTATAATAAGTGTTTAAATTACAAAAAAATTAATGGATACTTGGTAAGTTTAATATTAAATGGTATATCTTATAGTATAGGAATTTTAATAAATTATCTGATTTGGTAGTTGTTCTTTAATGATGATTTGATATAATAATAGTGTAAGAAAGGAAGTGTGAGAAATGGATATAGAATCTTTAATACTTACCCTAGGTGGATTATTAATTGTATTAGGAATTTTTCTATTAGCATGGGCAGTTTTCTATGTTATAGGATTATGGAAAATGTTTGAGAAAGCTGGTCAACCAGGATGGAAAGCTATTGTTCCTTATTATAATACTTGGACTTTAGTTGAAATAGTTGGTCTTAATTGGTATTGGTTCTTAGTTGCAATGGTTTCAACTATAATATCAATTTTGGGCTTAGAAGCTCTTTCATTTATTGGTACAGTTGCAAACGTTGTAGCTAATGTTAACATTTATTACAATTTATCTAAGAAATTTAATAAAGATACTAGTTGGGTTGTTTTATCAGTTTTCTTTGGTTTTGTAACTATTCCAATGTTAGGTTATTCTAAAACAGAAGTATGGAATAATGCTGCTTCAGTAACACCAAATGGTGCTTTTGATGCAAAAAATGGTGTATCTAATCAACAACAAGGAACACCACAACCAATGAATATGAATCAACAACCAGTAAACCCACAGCCAATGAATATGAATCAACAAACTATGCAACAAACAGTATCTCAAGAAAATGTTCAGCAACCAGTGAATCCACAACAAAATGTTGATGTTAATTCTAATAATATAAATCAACAATAATTGTATAGTAGAGTAAGAATGATTAAATTAGATTGATTTAATCATTCTTTTTTTTTATAATCATTTTAGGTGATGAGGAATGGAATATAAATATAAAACAAATGGAACATGTTCTATTGAAATATCTTTTAATATAGAAGATGATAAAGTTACGAATATAAAATTTAAGGGTGGTTGTCCAGGTAATTTAAATGCTGTTTCTAAACTACTTGAAGGTCAAAGTGTTTCTTATATTGAAGAAAAATTACTAGGAAATCAATGTGGGATGAGAGGAACTTCATGTGCTGACCAGTTAGCAAAGGCAGTAAGAAAAGCATATGAAGAAAATAAATAATGGTTAGAAAAAACAAAAATATCAAAAGAAAAATAGATGTAAATAATGTTGTTAGAAAAGAAATACCAAATGAAATAAAGATATTATTTGGAAAGTTTTATTTATTTTCATTTATATACATATTATTTTTTTCAATTATATATCCTTTATTTCTTATTAATATTCTTACAGAACTAAGCTCTGTTATAATATTTATATTTTTAATTATATTTTATATTTATATTATTTGGGATGTTAAGAAAAAGAAAAATAATTATAATTCTTCAATGTATGTAATTTTGATTTTGTTAGTATTGACATCAATTTCATTTTCTATTATTAAATTTTTCTTTTAACTTGAAATTTGGTGTATTTTTAGTATAATACATGTTATAATTGTTTAGTTATTAATGAGGAGGTGCGTTATGAGAACTATTAAAGCTAATTTACCAGAAGGTGTTAAAAAACAATTTGGAGCTGTAAGAGGAGTTAAAGTTAAATTTGTAGCTAAAGATACAAAGAAAAATAAGAAAGCTAGCAAATAATAAAATGACAGACTTATGTCTGTTTTTATTTTGGTTTATGTTATAATTTATTTAGGTGAATAAAAGTATGAAAAAAATGATAGTTTTGGTGACGTTAATAATATTTATATCAGCTTGTGGAGTTAAAGAAAAGAATATAGGTGAAATAAAAGAAAAACAATTTGTTTTAGAAAAAGTTGATCACCAGAAAGACTATGTTTATTTATCAGAATACAAAGACATGTTTTATAATAATGAAGAATACATATTGAATAATTTAATTATTAATATAAAAAGTGAAGATGTTGATAATATAAATTTAGAATTAAAGAGTTTTGTTATTAAAAGTTTTAAAGATATGAAAATTGATAATGGTAATTTGAAGAATGGTAATATAATAAATTATGATTATTATGTAAATAATGATGTTATATCTGTTATTCAAAGATATTTTCCTTATATAGATGGTGTAATTGGTGAAGAGGATTGTAATGTATATGTAGTATCATTAGATACTGGTAAGAGTTTAAGTAATGAAGAAATATTAGAAAAGTATAAATACGATGAAGAGGAATTATTAGAATTAATTGAAAATAAATCAAATAGTGATGACATTGCATTTACAATAATGAATATAAAAAATAATGGTTATAAATTATATATAAATGCTGATAATAAATTATGTATTATTTTTAATGAAGTTGATGATAATCAAAGCATAAGAAAAGAGCTAGTGTTAAACTAGTTCTTTGTTTTAGATAAAACTACTTAAGCCACTCATACAAATTTTATTGATGAAAATAGATACAGTAGCAGGATCTTCTTGACAGTTATTTTTAATCCAAGATTCTACAATACCAATAGTGCCATCAACAATAAAATTATATATGTTTTCTAAATCACTTTTAGAAGCTTTCTTTAGAAGTTTTTCCCATTCTATAACACTTTGATTATACACTAAACTTAATATTCTTCTTAAGAAAGTATGATCTCCATTTTCTCCTAATAATCTTGTGTATGTTTCCTTGTGTTCAGATATAGTCTCTATAATTCTACTAGTAAAAGAAATTAAATAATTTCTTTTAATATCATCTATGTATTTTGCTAAATCCATTAATAAAGATTCTTCTATTTTTAATACTATGTCATCTATATCCTTATAGTATTTATAGAATGTTGTTCTATTAATGTTAGCATTTTTACATAGTTCTAATACTGTGATGTCTTTGATTTTTTTTTCATTTATTAATACTAATAAAGAGTTTGTTAACTTTTTTTTAGTATTAAGAATTCTTCTATCCATATTATCACCTTTTACCTGTATTTATTATAATATATATTTTTATTTAAATCAACAAGCTGTTTATTAAAAAAGTATCTGAAAGTTAATTAATTATGTTATAATTGTATTTAGAATAGGGAGAGATTGTAATGGCTAATAGAATGATATTGAATGAAACATCTTATTTTGGTTGGGGAGCTAGAGATGTATTAGTAGAAGAAATAAAGAAAAGGAATTTTAAGAGGGCATTAGTTGTTACTGATGAAACTTTATTAAATGTTGGTGTTACTAATAAAGTTTTATCTTTATTGGATGAATATCAGATATTGTATGAGGTTTTTAGTGATATTAAGCCTAATCCAACTATTTCTAATGTAAAAAAAGGATTAAGAGTAGCTAAAAAATATCATTGTGATTATATTATTGCTGTTGGAGGTGGATCAGTAATTGATACTGCAAAAGCTATTGGTATAGTGTTTAATAATCCAGAATTTAAAGATATTAAGAGTTTAGTTGGAGTTGCAAATACTAAGAATCGTAGTTTGCCGATTATTGCATTACCTACTACTGCTGGAACTGCAGCGGAAGTTACAATAAATTATGTAATAACTGATGAAGAAGAAATTGTAAAGCTTGTATGTGTAGATACCAATGATATTCCTGTGTTATCAATTGTTGATACTGAATTAATGGCAGCTATGCCAGCAAGTACTTCAGCAGCAACGGGGATGGATGCTTTAACTCATGCTATGGAGTGTTATATAACTAAAGGAGCATGGGAAATGTCTGATATGTATGCTCTTCAAGCGATGAAATTGATATATGAAAACTTGGAAAGTGCAGTTGCAAAAAATAGAACTGCGATGGAAAAAATGGCTTTAGCTCAATATATTGCAGGAATGGGATTTAGTAATGTTGGCTTAGGAATAGTTCATTCTATGGCTCATCAATTGGGTGCTGTGTATGATACACCACATGGGGTTGCGAATGCTTTATTATTGCCTTATGTTTTAGAATTTAATGGTGAAGTGTGTCCAGATAGATTTAGAGATATGGGAAGAGCTTTTGGATTAAATATGGAAGAATTAAGCGATAAAGAAGCAGTTGTAAAAGTTGTAGAAGCTGTAAGAAGGTTGGCTGTAAGACTTAATATTCCACAACATATTAGTGAAATTGGTGGAAAAGAATCAGATATACCAGAATTGGCTAAAAAAGCTTTAGAAGATCCTTGTACTGGGGGAAATCCTAGAAATGTTGATATAGTTGAAATGGAAGATTTATTTAGAAAAGCTTTTTAAGATGTTGTTTAACATCTTTTTTTGATATAATGTTGATATGGTAGTGATAATATGAATATAAATGAAATAATTAGTAATATAGTTAATAGTGTGAATAAAAATTGGCCTAAGTTATATCAAATTAGATATGCTTATGTTGAATTGGGTAAATATTTACAAAAAAATACAGACTTTTTCTTTTCAGTAGATAAGAAACTTGGACAAAATAATTTAACTTATGATGAGATAGCAGCTATATATAATGAAGAAGTAGTATTATCTACAGAAGTTATATGTAAGTCAGCTAGTATTTTATTGAAGTCAATTTTAGATAGATTAGGGATACAAAGTAGATTAGTAAAGTCTATAAATAATGTTATGAATTATAGTGATGGCGAAAGAGATTTGTTGATAAATCACTGGATGTTAGCTGTAAATGATGGCGAAAATGAATATTTTTGTACATTATCTTCTGACTTGCCATATATTCAAATGGGAATGGAAACAAAGCATTTTGCTGTAAATATACCATATGTAAAAGAGTTAACTGACGGAACATTAGTACATGTTTATGAAGGAGAAGAAATAAAGCATTCTGTACTTAGTTTTGATCAACTAAAAAAAGTAGATACAGAAATTAAGTATATAAAAGACTATTATAGATATGATGAATCTAATCAAGTGTCTAAAGAATGGAATTTGCAATATAGTAATGCATCATTAAATATGTTAAGAGATTCAGTTAGGGGCAATAAGTTATTTAATGATTTAGAAATAGGAAGAACAGATTTTCATAATAATTTAATGACTTTTGAAGGAGAGAATGGTCGACTAGTATCTTTTTATGAGGAACCAATTTCTTCGTTGAGTGATGGGGATTGGAATAAATGGATAAAGCTGGTATGTAGTGAAGTCTTAAAGAAGATTAATGAAATATTGGGTTATGATATATATCCTATTCCATCTTTAGAAAGTGAATATTGGAACTATGAGTCTTGGTTACTTAGTTTATCGTCAAAAATAGAAAACGATATTTTTAATTTTTTTGGATTAGAGAAAGATGATTTTCATGAAATGGAAGTACAGGTTGATAATTTTAAATATAATAAATGGTCTAAAAAATTAAAACAAAAATTAGATTTTAGTCAATTGTATGATTCAGAAAATATAATAATGTTATTAGACAAGATGAATGCATTAGTAAATTGTATAAGAAGTAAGGGGAAAAATGGTAATATAAATTCTTTATTTCAAGCTTTAAGTTATCATTTTGTTCCAAGAGAAAATCTTTATGAAAATAATATAGATGAGACTGGTAAATTATCTAGTTATTATATTGCAAATAAATTTGAGGAAATGTTTGAGAAAGTATTTAGTTGTAATGGTGAAACAACAGATATTAATCGTATGTCTTATAGTGAACAAGTTGTTATTATAAAAGAAGTAATTGCTGTAATGTTTCCTGAAATAACTTACGAAAATTCTAGTATGTTAAGAGAATATAATGATAGTTATAGTCCAGTAATGAATAGAATTCAGTTATATCCAATAAAAAGTAAGGATACAGGGGAGTATTCACTAATATTTAGTATTATTAGTGATGGTGATTATGATGATATATATTTTTATTATGATATGAAGAATAATGAATTTGGAGTATGTAATTTATTTGATATTAATGATAATTTTATTTTCGTTAGTGAGAGAATGAAAAATAAACTTGGTGTTGAAGATTTAGAGAATGTAGAGAATACTGATAACTATGATGATTTTGGTTATTGGGAAGATTATGGAAATTCTGGTATAAAAAAATAAAAAGAACTTAATTCTTTTTATTTTTTTTGAAAATGTAATGGTCTTTTTGTTAGCTTATGCTTTATTTGTAAGCGAATTGGTTGATAATCAATACTTTCTTTAATGAATGTAGAAAATAAAGTGATAAATTCTTCATAATCAGGATCATCCTGTTTAATGGCTTTTATTTTTAGTCCATTTGATTGTAAGAAGGCTATTGCATTTTCTAGTTTAGTAATTGTTGGTTTATTATTTATGTTAGTTATCATAAAGTAAGAATAGCCAAGCAATTTGTTGTTATTTTTTACCGAATATATGAAACAGTCATTGTTTGCGTCGCAATATCTGTATACATTTACAATATTTTTTTCCATACAAAAGCCCCTTTCTCGGCTAGTATTATATAATAAGTGAGTTTTTAAGTCAAATTTTGTAAAAAATAATATTAGCACTTGCTATTGACAAGTGCTAATAAACGGTGATATGATTTTTTTAGTTAATAAAAAAAGAAGGAATGGTTAAATATATGAAGAAGAAACAATTTAAGACAGAATCTAAAAAGATATTAGATTTAATGATTAATTCAGTTTATACAAATAGAGATATTTTTTTAAGGGAATTAATTTCTAATGCTAGTGATGCAATAGATAAATTGTATTATAAATCTTTAACGGATAGAGATGTTAAATTAGATAAAGATGATTTTTGTATTAGAATTGATTTAGATAAAGAAGATAGAATTATTAAAATTACTGATAATGGTATTGGTATGACAGAAGAAGAATTAGATGAAAATTTAGGAGTTATAGCTAAGAGTGGTTCTTCTTTATTTAAAGAAATGAATGAAAAGAATAAAGATATTAATATAATAGGACAATTTGGTGTTGGTTTTTATTCAGCATTTATGGTTGCTAAGGAGATAAAAGTATTATCAAAAGCATTTGGTAGTGAAGAGGCTTATGAGTGGATAAGTGATGGATTAGAGGGATATTCTGTTACTAAGAGTAAAAAAGAAACTGTTGGTACAGAAATTACATTGTATTTAAAGGATAATACTGATATAGAATCATTCGATGAGTATTTAGAGACAAGAAGAATTGAAGGTATAATTAAGAAATATTCTGATTATGTTAAATATCCTATTATAATGAGTGTAGAAGAAACTACTACAGATGATGATGACAAGAAAAAAACAGAGATTGTTGATAAAACAATAAATAGTATGATTCCTATATGGAAGAGAAGTGATGATGAAGTTACTGAAGAAGAATATAATGCTTATTATTCTGATAAGTTCTTTGATTTTGAAGCTCCAGTAAAAACTATACATAGTAGAATAGAAGGACAGATAGCTTATGATTCATTAATGTTTATACCTTCTCATGCACCATATGATTACTATACTAAAGAGTATGAAAAAGGATTGCAATTATATTCTAATGGTGTACTAATTATGGATAAATGTAGTGATTTATTACCTGATTATTTTAGTTTTGTTAAAGGACTTGTTGATAGTGAGGATATTTCATTGAATTTATCTAGAGAAGTATTACAACAAGATAGACAATTAAAATTAATTGCTAAGAGTTTGGAAAAGAAGATTAAGTCTACTTTAGAAGAGTTATTAGAATCAGATAGAGAAAAATATGAGAAGTTTTTTGAAGCGTTTGGAATGCAATTAAAATATGGTATATATAGTTCTTATGGGATGAATAATGATACTTTAAAAGATTTATTAATGTTTTATAGTTCGAAGGAAAAGAAACGTATTACTTTAAAAGAATATATTGAAAATATGAAGGAAGGACAAGAAAAGATATATTATGCTTGTGGTGAATCATTAGATAAAATTGATATGCTTCCTAATGTTGAGAGATTTAAAGATAAAGAATATGAAGTGTTGTATTTATGTGACTATGTAGACGAGTTTACTATTCAAGCATTAATGGAATATGAAGGCAAAAAGTTTGCTAATGTTGCTAGTGAAGATGTATCTTTAGATACAGAAGAGGAAAAAGAAGCATTAGAAAAGAAGAATGAAGAAGCTAAAGATATGTTTGCTTTAATGAAAGAAGCATTACCAGAAGTGAAAAATATTAAATATACAAATAAGTTAAAAAATCATCCAGTGTGTTTAAGTACTGAAGGAGCTATATCATTAGAAATGCAAAAAATAATGAATTCAATGCCAACTGGTGAAGAAGTTAAAGCGGATATAGTATTAGAGATAAATGAAAATCATCCAATTGCGGATAAGTTAAAAGATTTATATGAAAGTGATAAAGAATCATTAGCAGATTATACAAAGATTTTATATAATCAAGCAAGATTAATAGAAGGTTTAAATGTGGAAAATCCAACCGAATTAACTAATTTAATTTGCGATTTAATGAGTAAGTAGTATATTATGGTATACTACTTTTTCTTTAGTTGATTATAATAATATGTTAAAATACGTTTAAGAATGAGGTGAAACTATGTTTGAAAGTAGAACTATAGAAAATGATATGGATTGGTTACGTCAAGTAAGTGAAGAAGTGGATTTTGAAAAAGATAATTTAGATGAAACTATTAAGGTTTTAGATTCTTATTGTTTAACACATGGAGTATTTGCTATGGCAGCAGTACAATTAGGTTTTAATAAAAGAGTTATATATTTAAAAAATACGGATTTAAACAAAGTTGAAGATGATGATTGGAATGAAAAGACAATTATTATAAATCCAGTTATTAAAGAAAGAGTTGGTTTAACAGCTTATTGGGAAGCTTGTGCAAGTTGTTTAGATAATACAGGATTAGTGTTAAGACCATATAAATTAAAAATAGAATATTTTGATTTAGAAGGAAAAAAACATCAAAAAACATTTGTAGGATTTCCATCAACAGTATTTTCGCATGAATTTGATCATTTAAATGGTGTTTTGCATATGGATAAAGCATTAGAACTTAAAGTTATGAACAAAGAGGAAAGAAAAGAATTTCGAAAAACACATGATTACGAAGTAATTAGTGAAACTGGTAATTATGAAGATTTGGAGAAAGAGTATGCCGAAAATTATAAAAACTAATGCAATGAGAATTCTTGATAGTAATAATGTTGTTTATCAAGAAAAGATTTTAGATATTAAAGAAGCATTAGATGGTGTTACTTGTGCTAATATGTTAGGAGTGGAGCTTGAAAGAACTTTTAAGACATTAGTGACAGTTAGTAAAAGTAAAAATTTTTATGTATTTGTTGTTCCAGTCGCAGAGAAATTATCTTTAAAAAAAGCGGCAAGTGCTGTAGGTGAAAAAAATTTGTCAATGTTGCCACAAAAAGATTTGTTAGGCCTAACTGGGTATGTTCATGGTGGATGTAGTCCAATTGGAATGAAAAAAGTTTTTAGAACAGTTTTTGATGAAACAGCAATTCTTTATGATAAAATTATATTTAGTGGTGGTAAAATAGGGTATTTTATCGAAATTAATCCACACGATGTTGATAAAGTTATATCAGTATCATTTAAAGATGTAATAGAGTAGGTGACGTATGAAAGTGTTGACGTTAAAACAACCTTGGGCGAGTTTAGTAGCAAACGGATATAAAGTATATGAGTTTCGCAGTTGGAAAACTAAATATCGTGGGGAAATATTAATACATGCTGGTTGTGGTGTAGATAAAGAATGGTTAGAAAAGGTTAAAGACTATGGAATAGATTTTCCTAAGAAGAAAATTTTATGTAAGGTAGTATTAGAAGATTGTTTAGAGATAGATGATGATTTGAATAAAGAAATACATAAACTAGATAAGAATGTTTATGGAGAAAAAAGTAGAACTGGCTATGCTTGGAGATTAGGTAAAGTTACTAAGTTGAATATTGATGAAGAAGTAAATGGTCAACTTGGTATGTGGAATTATGATGTGGATAAATAATTAGTTGTAAACAGTTATTTATCTTTTTTGTTTACATTTTGAGAATTTTTATAATAGAAAGAGTATATTATGTTTGTTATTATATAATTGGAGAGTGTATAAAATGAGTAAAGATGTTTTAAATGTGTTAAAAAATATATTAAAAAAAAGTGCAGAAGTTCTTGAACAAAATACAAATTTAGATTTAGGATTGAGTAAAGAAGGAAATAATAATGAAACCGATAATTCTTATGAAACTTTAAAAAGAGTTGAAATTAGTAAAGTAGATTTGGCAGATTCATATACAGAAAGAGGATTTATTTTTGGTAAGGGAAAGTTTAAGTATGCAAATCCTACTTATTTATGGGATAGTAATGATAATTTTGGGTCGGATTTAGATACTGTTTTATTTTATTCTAAAGATGGTGTTGCAATTGAACCAGATATATATTCTAATATAAAGTCACATATAGAATTTATTTATGATGTTGATGATAAAGCAGAAGGTGACTTGAATAGCCAATATAATAGATTTTATGGTATTACTAATTTAAAAATAGAAGATATTAATAATGGAGTTTTTAAAAAACATTTGCATGCTGAAAATTCTAATGTTTATTTTGAATCATATGTGATGGAATATGCAAGTAAAAGTAGTGATGGTTCTATTTTGAATTTAACTTATTCAATTCAATTAATTTTATATAAGAATGAATATTCTTTAGAAGAACTTAATAGGTTGGCTTCTGAATATCATGGAATTATAGATACTTTTGAAGTTGTTTCATTTGATAATTAAAAGAATTAGTTACTATTTAAGTAGCAATTCTTTTTATTTTAGAGAAAGTATGTTATAGTACACTAAATAAAGGAAGTGGTTATGTGATTAAACAAAATAGTAGAGGTACATTAATAGTTATTTCAGCTCCTAGTGGATGTGGAAAAGGTAGTGTTATTAATGGTCTTTTAAAGAATGATAGCAAAAATAGATGGTTGTCTGTATCAACAACCTCTAGACCTATAAGAGATAATGATATACCAGGTCAAACTTATAATTTTGTAACTAAAGAAGAATTTGAGAAAAAAATAGAAGAAGGATATTTTTTAGAATATACAAATTATGTGGGGAATTATTATGGAACACCAAAAGAGTTTATAGGAGAGAAGTTAAAAGCAGGTATAGACGTAATCCTTGAAATAGAAATTGAAGGAGCTAATAATATTAAAAAGTTAATTCCTGAAGCGTTATTTATTTTTATAATGCCTCCTTCATTAAAAATAATGGTACAAAGACTTAAAAATAGAGGAACTGATAGTAAAGAAAAGATTCTTGAAAGATTCCATACAGCTTATAAGGAAATAAATGAGGTCACAAAATATAATTATGTAGTAGTTAATGATGAACTTGAAGATGCTATTGATAAAGTAGAAGCAATTATAAAATCAGAAAAATGTAGAGTGGACCGAATTGAGGAAGTGTTCTTGGATACAAAAGAAGAAGAAATTCACGAATTATTAATGGATGATAAAGATTTTGTAAACGAAGACATAATAATTTAAGAGTAAAAAAATTACTCTTTTTTAATTTATAAAAGAAAAAGTTTATGTTATTATATAGATAATAGGATAAATAGGAGATGGCTATATGGATAAGAATAGCATTAAAGTTAGTAATCTGTATGGTAGAGCTAGACGTATAGAATTTGCGGAAAAGGTGGCTTATTTAGTTATTGGAATTATAGCTGTTATATTAGTCATTGTTATTGTTTTAAATCAAAAAGAAAAAGTTGATGATAATGTGAATTTTGCTTATTTAAGGAGATATTTAGAGAATAGAGGCTTTAATTGTGAAATGATTCATAGAGTTGGTGGGCAATGTTCTTTAGTAAATGATACTAGTACTTATAGCTTTATTAGATATGATGATGGATTTGAATATATTATGGTAACAAAAAGTTATACTTTGGATATAAGACATAAATTATCTGAGGAGGAACGAATAACTTTTAAAACGACTTCTGAAGCATTTTCTGGATATCGAAACAAGAGTTATACATGTAGATATAAGGATAAAGTAGTTGGTGAGTTAGATAAATGCATTGATGAAGATGAAAAAGAATTAGATTTAAATTCTTATAAAGGAATGATAGAGAAAGCGATAGTTGAACTTAATAATATTATTGATAGTTCTGGATATGATAAAGATGAATTGCTAGATAACTATAAGTGGACAAAAAAATAATGATTTCTTATTGAAGTCATTATTTTTCTTTTATATCTTTAATTTTTTTCTTTTTATCTACTTTTTTATTATCATTATCTTCTTCAGGAACAATTAAAGTTGTAGTTCCAGGCTCTTCTGGTTTCATAGTATCTTTAGTATAAAATATATAACCAATTATTTCGATAGTAGCATATATCATCATTATTATACCAATAGATGATAGTATTACATCACCAATAATTATTGTATATATTCCTACTATCATAAGAAGAATAGAGACGATAAGAAGCGGTAAGAACTTACGGCTTTTTGGATTTATTGAAAGGACATTTATAAATCTTATAATTCCTGAAAATAAGATCCACGCTCCTATAATAAATCTTATAAACTGTTCAATAATACTTGACCAAAAAATGAATATAATGGCTATTATTAATGTAACTATTCCATAAGCTAGATATTTATTCTTTTTAAAATCATCATTATGTAAATGTGTAAAAAAGATAATAAATTCAATAATCGATACTACAGCTAGTATAATTCCTATAGATATTGATAATATAGACATGACTTTTTCTGCACTAGTAAATAAAATAGCTCCTAGTATAAAAAAGATAATTGAATTAATTAGTGATGATTGAGATGAGTATGATTTAATTTTTATTTCCATTTTAATCCTCTTTTCATTGTATTTATTATACAACAAAAAGTATATGTTTTTATAAATAAATTATGTTTTTATAATTTTTTATGTGTTATAATAATTTTGAATAATAGGGAGGGTGTTATATGCTTGATTATGATACTGCTATAGAATTAATGAAAAAGTATGGGTATAGTTCGACAACTACACACCCTTATATATACCAAAGCGGGAGTACTTTGGGAATTTGCTATTCTTATGAGGATGAAGATTTTGGTCAATTGGAGAGAATAAAGATTTTCGAGGATAAAGAATCTTTTGAATTGTTTTTGAAACAATTAGAATGGGTCAAAAATAATGGACGTAATTTTCATGTTCGTATGATTTTAGATAATTATGAATCAATTAATCCTAAAACATTATTTTTAAGAAATGAAAAATTGTTAATGGATGGTGAAATGTTCGATCTTGAAAGCTATGATTATCGTGAAATGCAACGTGATCAGATGGACGATGTTTCAAAGATTATTTATGAAGCAGGGGATTTGCTTCTTGTTTATGATGAGATTAAAGGTCGTCAGTTACAATACTTAAATAGTATAGTTAAATTAAAAAATACTTTAAGAGAAAAATATTTTGAACTTCAAAAAGAAGTAGATAGTTATAATAAGTATAAAGTAGAAAGACATTTAACTTTATTATCTGAAGTAACAGATATTGGGATAAATGATTCTTTAGAAATTACGGTTAAAGATAAATATAATTTGTATGTTGTTCAGTTGCCTTCTTATGAGGAAGCCGCTGATTTCTTAAGAGAAGTATGGGAATTAAATAAAAACTTAGAACTTAATGTAAAATATTATGAAGCTCAAAAAGACGAAACAAATGCACGAAATGAATTGAAAGTTGTTGAAAAAAAATTAGAATTAATGAAAAAACTTAACGAAGATTTGCGTCCTTTTTTTGGAACCGACTTAATGAGTAAGTTTAGAAAAATTAATAAACAATGTGCATTAGAAAGTAATTCTATTTCTGATAATATCATTCAAGATAATATTAATAGGACTGCAAGGAAATATGAAGTTTTTGATAGTTTAGATTTACTTTATACTTCTGATTACTTAAGAGAAGCTATTCAAAATACAAATTATGCTGATTTGGCTATTAAATATTCAAAGAACTCAAATAAGGAATTATTAAATAGTTTTAGAATTCCACCTAATGAAGTTGCTGCTAGTTTATCTATTCAATATAGGGATAAATTAGATGTAACTGAGCAGGCAATAATAGTTTTATATAATAATCATAAATATCGTAAATTATGTAATGCAATATTATCAATACAAGATTTTGAATCATTGCCAATAAAAAAGATTATAAGTAAGATAAGTGGTATAAAAGGATATTCTAAAATAAAATCAGAATGTTATGATATTGTAAAAAGAAGACTTGAGGATCCAATAAATATTAATATAAAAAATAGTTTATTTAGTGGATATGATTTTAGTACTTATGAGACTTTTATAGCTTCGTTGGTTAGAGAATTAATTAAATTAAGAAATATAAATAATAAGATGATTCTTAATGGAGATATAAATATGTATTTGGTTATTAATAAACCAGAAGATATTAATAATAAAAAGTTTGTTATGGTTACTAATGATATAAATTCGTTGTTGATTGAAACTAAAGAATCTAAAGATATGATAGGTATTACATTGTTAAAGAAACATACTCCTGTACTTTATTCACCTTATTATTTGGATTTTGGTGATATATATAGTAAAGATGCTTCTTTACAAATGTCTATTAAGGAAATGGTTAATTTTGAGTTACTTGTTGAAATTTCAGATATCATTATTAATATAGATCCTGTTAAAACTGAAGTGGTTAGATATTATTCACAACCGATAACTGTAGAGAATGTTTCTGTTGTAGATGATATTAAGGCTAGTTATAAAACTGCTTTTTGTAAGTTTGCATTTACTAATGGACTTAATGAAGTTATACCAGAGTTGCCAGCTACTGTTGTTAGTCCTGTAGTTGAAACACCAGTAAGTAATGTTGTTTCTTCAGAAAGTACTTCAGATGAACTTGCTATATTTAATAATTCAGCAGTAATTAATCCTGTTGTTGATAATAATATAGTTGTTAACAGTCAAGTCCCAGAGAGTCAAGAAGGTGTTTTGGCTGAACAATCTATCATTCAAGGAGATTTAGAGTCGAATAGTTCTCAAAATAATGTAGATTTAAGCTTACCTTTAAGCTCTACTGTATCTTCTAAAATAGAAGTTAATAGTGAAGTGGTTGATTCTAAAGAACAAAATGAAAAAATAGATGTTAAACTTTCAAAAGACGAGAGTAAAGTGGAAGATGATAATAAATCTGTAGTTGTATTAAATGCAAAAGATGAAAATAATGAATTGAAAAATGATAAATCAGAAGATAAAGTTGATGATTTAAATAATGGTGTTCAAGAAGCTTCTAACGCTAAGAAAGAGATAATTGAAAAAGTTTCTTTAGAAGATGTAGGAATAAGTAAAACTGTTAATGACGAAGAAAAAACTAAACAGGAAGCACCTATAGAAGTATCAAAAGATGTAGTTCCTGAAAACGAGGAAAAGAAAGATAAAGAATTAGATAATAATAAAAAAGAGGATAAAGAGAGTGACCATATTGTTAATAGCCTTCCAAAGGTTATGCCAGAGTCACAACCAAAAACTATGGTACTGCCTTCAAAAAAGATTGTTAATACTTCTGTATTAAATCAGGGATTAAAAAAGGTTTCTGGAGTTCCTGGAAAAAATGTTGTCGTGAAACCAAATGTTAGTGGTGTTCAAAAGCAACCTATTGCCAGTAATCAAAATAGTTCATTAAGTAAGAAGCCAGTAAGTGTAAACCAAAATATAAATAGTAATGGTATTATTTCTAATAAAGTTACAAAACCTATGCCTCAACCAGTAAAAAAAGAGGTTAAGGTTGTTGGTACAATTGGAAAACCAGTGAGACAAGTATCTGTTAATAAGCAACCTGGAATTCCAGTGAAGCGAGAAGAAAAATAATTGATATGAAGAGAGGAGGGAAAGATATGTTAAAAAACTTTATAAAAAATCTAAAAAATTATGTTAATTATTTAATGAGTGTTAATTTTAAAGATTTATTTATTAATACGGTAATAATTTTATGTATTGTTGTGTTATCAGGAGTAATTTATGTTCCTGTTGGAATAGTAGAAGATTTAATTAGAAGTTTAATTTTGGCATTTGGTGGATTTTCTGGATCTTTAGCAACTATCTATAATTGGATATTTGATTTAATTAGTGCGATATGTTTTGTTTTAACTTTTATATTTTTATTTAATAAAAGATTTGAGGATATTGAAAAGTTAAAAGATCAGATGTCTGGTAAAGATGAGAGGCCTAAGAAAAAGGATGAAAAGGATGGAAAGAAGTCTAATGGCAAAGAACCAGATTTTGACCTTCCTAAGACTAAAGAGTCATAAAAGAAAAGATGATTAACATCTTTTTTTTAGTTAAACTTGTAAAATTATGTAATTTGTGATAAAGTTTACCTTGGATTTTATGTAAAAGAAGTGGGGAAAGTTATATGGATAAAATAATTAATATAGCTGTAGTGGCACACGTTGATGCTGGTAAAAGTACTTTAGTAGATGCATTGCTAGAACAAAATGGTGTCTTTAGAGCTAATGAAGAAATCGTTGAAAGAGTTATGGATAGTGATGATATTGAAAAAGAAAGAGGAATTACTATCTATTCTAAAAACTGTGCAATCAGATATAATGATTACAAAATTAATATTGTAGATACTCCTGGACATGCTGATTTTTCTTCAGAAGTAGAACGTATTATGAAAACTGTTGATACAGTAATATTATTAGTAGATGCAGCAGAGGGACCAATGCCTCAAACTAGATTTGTTTTAAAGAAAGCGTTAGAACAAAATTTAAGACCAATATTATTTATTAATAAAATAGATAAGAAAGATGCTAGACCTCAAGAAGTTGTTGATATGACATTTGATTTATTTATGGAATTAAATGCAAATGATGAACAGTTAGATTTTCCGATTGTTTATGGTATTGCAAGAGAAGGTATAGCTAAGTTATCTTTAGATGAAGAAAGTACTTCTATTGAACCATTATTAAAGACTGTTTTAAATCAATGTACACCTTATGAGGGTAGTGAAACAGATCCTTTGCAATTACAAGTTAGTTCATTAGACTATGATTCTTTTATTGGAAGACTTGGTATTGGACGTGTTACTAAGGGATCTATAAAAAGTGGACAGACTGTTGCTTTATCTAGAAATGATGGCTCTGTAACAAGTTTTAGAATTTCTAAATTATTTGTAGAAGAAGGAATAAAGAGAGTAGAAAAGGATGTTGCTTATTATGGCGATATAGTTACTTTTGCTGGATGTCCTGACATTTCTATTGGTGATACAGTTTGTGATAAAGATCATATTGATCCAATGGATCCTATAACTATTGAAAGACCAACATTAAGTATGGATTTCTTGGTTAATTCAAGTCCATTTGCTGGTAAGGAAAAAACTTCTAAATTCTTGACAAGCAGACATTTAAAAGATAGATTAGAGAAAGAACTTGAAACTAATGTTGGATTAGAAGTAGAAGAATTACCTGATTCAGATGGATATAAAGTATCTGGTAGAGGTGAATTGCACTTATCTATATTGCTAGAAAATATGCGTAGAGAAGGATATGAACTAAGTGTTTCTAAGCCTCAAGTTTTATATAAAGAAATAGATGGTAAAAAGTGTGAACCATTCGAAAAAGTTATTGTTAATTGTCCAGGTGATTATTCTGGAACTATAATTAATGATTTACAAGAAAGAAAAGCTATGCTAGAAGTAGTTAGTAGTGATGATAATGGTTATGCTCATTTAGAATTTAGTGCTCCTACTCGTGGTTTAATTGGTTATAGAAGTGCATTTATAACTAATACTAAAGGTGAAGGTGTTATGGTTCGTAGCTTTGAAGACTACAAACCATATGTTGGAGAAATTGTTGGACGTAAAAATGGTGTTCTAGTTTCTATGGAAAATGGTAAGTCATTAGGTTTCTCATTATTTAACTTACAAGATAGAGGTACTATGATTATTGGTCCTGCTGAAGAAGTTTATGTTGGACAAATTATTGGTATCAATAATAGAGATAATGATTTAAATGTTAATCCATGTAAAAATAAACAATTAACAAATACTCGTGCATCTGGTTCTGATGAAGCAATAGCTTTAGTTAGACCAAAAACATTTAGTTTAGAGGAAGCATTAGAATTTATTCAAGATGACGAATTAGTTGAAGTAACTCCAGTTGCTATAAGACTAAGAAAGAAAATTCTTGATCCAGATGAAAGATATAGACTAAATAGAAAGTAGGAATATTCCTGCTTTTTTTCTTGCCATAAAAAATAAAATTGCTTATAATAGTTCATAAAAGTTGGTGGTAATTATGGTAGAGTTAAAGAAATTAAGTAGAGATGAAGTAAATTCTAAGCCTTTTTTAATAATTCAAATATTTGATTTGTATGGGGATGTACCTGGGGAATTTTATAGTTATGAATATCAAGGAGAAGATAGGTGGTTATATAGAGATGATCTTTATTGTACTATTTTAGGTATTGAAGGAGAATATATTGTTTATACTTCATTTATGATGGACGAGGATTATAATCTTTCTTATATGGAGTTTGATGAATTTAGTGTTGCAAGAAGTCAAAATAATGAAATGTTGTTGTGGAGAGAAGATACACAATTAGCAGAATCTTTAACAATGAGTCAAAGGTGTGATAGTGCAATAAATAATGATTTAGATGGATTAATTATTCATCATCAAATAAATTCTAAAACGCAAGAGGAAATGCTAGTTTCATATAGAGCAATGTATAGAAATGATCCTGTTTTTTATCAGAGTCAGTTTATGAGACCTTTTATAATTTGCTTTATAAATAAGGGTAAAGTAGAAAAATATATGCAATATATTACTAGTACAGATTATTTAAGTTATGATCTTATTACAATAAAGGAATTTGGATTAGCAGAGTTTATACAAAATGGTTCTTATGCATTACAAAAAGATAGAAGTATTACAAGATATTTTAAAATAAAAGCACAAAAATCTGATGGATCATGTATATTGCTATATCCATTTTCTAAAGGTTATACACCAGAGGAAATGGATGAAATGATTGAAAGCAAAGGGTTTACAAGAAAAATTGATGATAATGTTTTAGATTATTATAATGGAAAATATTTAGAGTGTGCTGAATATAAAGAATTGGTTGAAGCGTTACAAGTTTATGATAGTAAGCAATTGGATAATAAAAAATTAGAAAAAGTAGTTGGTGATGGTAATGGAAATAATTAGATGTACTGATGACGTAATTCAAAAACTTCCTAATGTTTTAGGATTAATATATGAAATATTTGGAGAAAATGATGTAGTTGTTTTTGCAACTTTAGATAAGCATAAAAATTTAGGGTTTGTTGCAAGAGTTAATGAACAATGTGTTTATATTGATAATAATGGAGAATATACGTTATTTGCGTTAAATGAACAAGAAGAGCTTGATCGTTTAAGAAAAGATGGATATGTTGCTTATTTTGGAGAATTATATTTTACGGATGATAAAAACAAAGAATATAGATTGCAAATGTTACCTTTAAATCAGCCAGATACTGATGGATATGATGGGTATATTAGTTTTAAACAATATGATCCAGAAATAGATACATTATGTGAAATTAATTATCAACAAATGTATAGAGAAGTTAATGGGATAGCACCAATATATGGTTTTAGAACCAGTGAAATAGATGGTGTTTATATTGATGAAAAGTATACTAAATCAAAGGGATATATAAAAGGTTTTCCTTTGCCTAAGAGAGCTAAGTATTATACTAAAGCAGCTTTTGAAGATGGAGAGATTGGCTATGATTGGATAAAGATAAAGGATTATGGTTTGATTGAATTCTTATCTAATCGCAATAGTATAGCAGTTGAAAGGAATAGAAGAGCTGTTAGATATGTTAAATCTAGTTATACTAGATTAGATGGAAGCTATGGAGATTTATGGCCATTTGCACATCAAATGAAAAGAGAAGAAATAGACGAAATAATAAAAAGTTATGGATTTGTTTCTGAAGTTCCTAGTTTGTTTATAGATATATTTAATGGAACTGATTTTACAGTTAATCAAATCCAAGAAATTGTTAGAGAAATGAAAAAAATACGTCCGATGTTAGAAACACCAGAGGGTGCAGAGTTTGGAATGACGTTAAAGTTATCTATGGATAAGTAGTTTAAATAATATTTGACATTTAAAAAAAACTATAGTATCATTTATCACATAAATCAGTGAGAAGGACGAGTAGTATTAGAAACTGTTTAAAGAGAGCTAGTGTTGGTGAGAACTAGTAATAAGCCTGATATGAATAAAAACCTTTGAGTGGCTTTAGCCCGGTTAATTACCGTTATAAATGAAGAGATAATCAAGTTATAGATTAAAGAAGGGTGGTACCACGGAGTATTGCTTCGTCCCTTTGGTCTATAACTTTTTTTATTAAAAGAAAGAGGGAGAATTATATGAGAGAATTTACTGAACAAGAATTAGTAAGAAGAGAAAAAGCTGAAAAGCTAAGAGAATTAGGAATGGATCCTTTTGGTCATAAATTTGAAAGAAATGCTTATGCTGCTGAATTAAAAGAAAAATACGCTGATGTAGAACATGATGCATTTGAAAATATGACTGATGAAGCAATAGTTGCTGGAAGAATTATGTTTATTAGAAAAATGGGTAAAGCTTCATTCTTTACTATTAAAGATAGAAGCGGATCAATTCAAATATATATTTCTATTAATGATATTGGTGAAGAAGCTTATACATTATTTAAGAGTGCTGATATTGGGGATATAGTTGGTGTGCGTGGAAAAGTAATGAAAACTAAGACAGGTGAAGTTACTATTAAGTGCTTAGAATATACGCATTTAGTTAAGGCGTTAAAACCACTTCCTGAAAAGTTCCATGGACTTACAGATATTGAAGAGAGATATAGAAGACGTTATGTTGATTTAATTATGAATGACGAATCAAAGAGAGTTGCTTTCTTAAGACCTAAGATTATTAGATGTATTCAAAATTATATGGATGGTCAAGGATTTGCAGAAGTTGAAACTCCAATACTTACAACATTACTTACTGGTGCATCAGCTCGTCCGTTTGCGACACATCATAATGCACAAGATTTAGATATGTATTTAAGAATTGCTTTAGAATTACCATTAAAAAGATTATTAGTTGGTGGTATGGAAGCTGTTTATGAAATAGGTAGAGTATTTAGAAATGAAGGTATGGATCCTAGACATAATCCTGAGTTTACTGAAATGGAAGCTTATTTGGCTTATAGTGATTTAGAAGGAATGATGAATTTAACAGAAGGATTGTTCCAGAGTGTAGCTAAGAATGTATTTAATAAAATGACTTATAATTTTGGTGGAAATGAAATTAATTTAGAAGGTCCATGGAAGAGAGTTAGTATGACTGATGCTATTAAGGAACAAACAGGTATTGACTTTAAGAAAGAAATGACTGTTGAAGAGGCATTAAGATTAGCTAATGAGCATCATATTGAAGTACAAGAACATGAAAAATCTGTTGGTCATATTATTAATTTATTCTTTGAAAAGTATGTAGAAGAAACATTAATTCAACCAACTTTCTTATATGGACATCCACTAGAAATTTCACCATTAACTAAAAAGAATCCAGAAGATCCTAGATTCGTTGATAGATTTGAATTGTTTATTGCAGGCAAGGAATTTGCTAATGCTTATACCGAGTTAAATGATCCACTTGATCAATTAGAAAGATTTGAAGCTCAACTTGCTGAAAGAGATTTAGGTAATGACGAAGCTAATGATATAGATATGGATTTCATTGAAGCATTAGAGTATGGTATGCCACCAGCTGGGGGAATTGGATATGGAATTGATAGAATGATGATGTTATTCTTAGAACAAGAATCTATTCGTGATGTATTACTATTCCCAACTATGAAAGAAAGAAATTAATAAAATAGAATGTAAATAGTCAACTATAGGATGTAGTTGACTTTTTATATTATGATATAATAAATGGTAGGTGAGTTGTATGAAATTAATTGAAAAGAAATGTCCGAATTGTGGAGCTGGTTTAACATTTGATGAGAATTCTACTAATGTACAATGTGAGTATTGTAAAATGAATTATGAGATAAAAAGGGATGATACTAAAATTGATAATCCTGAGGAAGCTTATGATTTAGTAAAGGTTAAGAAAGTTGCATCGGTTTTTTTTACATATTTTGCTGTATCATCTATAATATCTTTTGTAATATTTCTTTTAGTATTTATATTTATAGTATTTGTTTTTATTAAAATATTTACAATGATGTAATGAGTATTTTAACTTTTTAGATAGGTGGTAGTTATGAAATTAATTGAAAAGAAATGTCCGAATTGTGGAGCTGGTTTGTCATTTGATAAGGATAGTCAAGATGTCACTTGTGAATATTGTAAAAAGAGCTATGTTATATCAAAATCTAAAGATGATAAAGGATCATATGATAATATTGATAAAAAAATAATTGCAGATTATTATAATTTAATTCAGAAAAGAAATAATGGAGCAAAGGCGATTGTGATTCTTGTAACTATTATAGCATCATTTATAGTAATTTTAACAGTGAGTGGAATTCTGGAAGTCGTTAGAAATTTCGATAAAGATAATTATTTTGAAAGAGAGCAAGTTGTTGAAGAGAAAAAGGAAAATTATATTACAGAATTTGAACATATAGATGAGAAATCATTAGAGATATTTCACAAGGAAACAGAAAAATCTTTGGGACATTTAAATGATAGGATATGGGAAGATGTTACTATATCAGATTGGGCTTATGCGGGAATGTATTTATTAAATAATAAGGATGAAGATGCAAAAGATTTTGATAAAGTGAATGAATTATATGATGTATATAAAAAGACTATTGTTGGTAAAGATATTAATTTAGAAGTATATGCGGCAGTAGTGTATTCTAATTTGAAGTTGAATGATGATAATATAGTTAGTAATTCATTTAAAGGGAATACAGTTTCATCAATGACATTTATTAATGGGGGGACTTCTTCATTTGTTCAAGGATATTTAAATAATGAAGATTTATATAATAAAGTTATACGAAGTAAAAGTGGAGATTATAATGTTTTAGCTACTGAAGGTTTATATATTGAAAACTAACTTAAGTTAGTTTTTTTGTGAAGTAATTTTCACTAAATTTCTAGGTAAATACTAGGAATGTGTGGTATACTTTTTTTATGGAGGTAGAGTATGAAAAAGAGAAATGATAAAATATTTATATTATTATTAGTTATTGTAATATTTTTTGTAATGTCATGGATTGTTGAAGGTGGAATGTATAATGCAGGAAGTTTTGTATCAACTGGATTTAAAAGAATAGGGTTATTTGATATTGTTGCAGTATTTCATACGGCAGTAATGAATAAGTTAACTGATATATTCTATATTTTGGCTGTTGGAGGAAGTTATGGAGTACTTTCTCAAACGAAATCATATAGAAAGTTAGTTGATAAAGTTGCATCTTTTATAAAAGGTAAGGAAGCTATTGCAATGGCAATTATTACACTATTAATGGGAGCTTATACTTCTATTGGTAGCCAAATACTTGTGTTATTTTGTATAACTCCTTTTATAATATCTGTATTTTTAAGAACTGGCCAAGATAGAGTTACAGCATTAAATGCTGGATTCGGTGGTATGTTTATTGGATTCTTAGGTTTAACATTTGGAACATATGGAGTTAATTATTTGAATGATGCTACAGGATTAGGAATAGAAGAAATGCTATTTACTAAGATAATATTATTTATTATTGCATATGTTTTATATAATGTATTTGCTATATTATATATGAAAAAACATAAAGATAGTGATGGAATAAAATATGATATGTTTTGTCCTGAAGAGTTAGATGAGACTAAGGTAAAAAAGAGAAAAAGAACAAAAATTTGGCCAATTATAGTATTCGGAATAGTAAGTTTAATTACAATTATGTTAGGATTTATAAGTTGGGTTGCAAGTTTTGATGTTAAATTTTTTGATGAGTTTTTTACAAGTATGACAAGCATTAAAATTGGTAATATATCAATATTTGGAGATTTGCTAGGTTCTTATTTACCAGCTTTTGGTAATTGGACATTCTTAATATATGGTTCTTTTGTTATGTTAGTGTTTACTATTATAATGGCTATTATAGATAAGATGAATGTTGATTTATTTATTAAAAACTTTGGTATGGGTGTTAAAAAAATTAGTAAGGTTGCATTTATTTATGTATTTGCTTTTACAATTGCTTGTTTAGCTAATGCTTATCCATGGCAAAATACAATAATTAATTCTTTGTTTGGAGATGGAACATTTAATGTTTTCTCAGTATTTATTATTGTATTTATTTCAACTATATTAGTTGGAGATCCTGATATACTTACAGCGATGTTTGGAACATTTATTGCAGCATCGTTTGTAGACAATTTAGCATTATCTGGATTAATATGGAGAGTTTCTTCAGCATTAGCATTAGTAATTGGACCTACAAGTTTCTTGTTACTAACTGCACTTACATATGTAGATTTACCATATGTTAGATGGTTTAAATATGTTTGGAAATTTGTATTGTCTTTTGCGGTTGTTGTATTAATTATGTTATCATTAATGCTATATGTTTAAAATATTTTTAAAAAGGAGTTTTTATACTTCTTTTTTTAAATTTCATGAATATACTTTAATAGGTGATAATATGGAAGAATTATTTAAAATTGCTGAACAAGAAATGATAGAACTACATCACCCTTATGTAGGAACAGAACATTTTATTTTAGCTTATTTAAAGAAATTTGGTAATGATTATATAACTTATGATAAATTTAAAGAATATATAATAAAGATAATAGGTTGTTCATTTAAAGAAAGCGAATATATTTTATATACGCCAATACTTAGGAAAATAAAGAACGAGTGTGATAATTATATAGAAGCTTGTGTAAGAATTTTAACTGATGACGATAGTATTGCTTATAATGTTTTGTTAAGTAATAATGAAGATATAGAAGCTATTTATTTAAATATATTAAATACTAGTAATTAGTATTTTTTCTTTGGAAAAGTGTGTTATAATAGAGGCACTTAGATATTAATTGGAAGGTGATTATGATGAAAATTTTTAATACTTTAAGTGGCAAAATTGAAGAGTTTAAGACAATGAAAGATGGAGCTATTAATATGTATGTTTGTGGTCCAACTGTATATAGTTATGCTCATGTTGGTAATATGTGTCCAGTTATTATCTTTGATATGGTTTATAGATATTTTAAATATGCTGGTTATGATGTTAAATATGCAAGTAATTTTACTGATGTTGATGATAAGATAATTAAGGCAGCAAAAGAGTTAGGTGTTACTGAAAAGGAGTTAACAGAAAAGTATATTAAAATATATTTAGAAGATGTTAAGGCATTAAATTGCTTAGATATAGATTATAGACCTAAAGTTACAGAAACTATGGATGAGATAATTGACTATATTAAATTATTAATGGATAAGGGTTATGCTTATCAGAGTGGTGATGATGTATATTTTAGAGTTGGTAAAATAGAAGATTATGGCAAGTTAAGTAAACAAGTTGTTGAAGAATTAAATGCTGGTAATAGAATAGAAGTGGATGAAAATAAAGAAAATCCTTATGATTTTGTTTTATGGAAGAAAACTAAAGAAGGTATTACTTGGGATTCTCCTTGGGGAAAAGGTAGACCTGGATGGCATACAGAATGCGTTGTTATGATTAATAAGTTATTTGGAAATAATATTGATATACATGGTGGAGGCGTAGATTTAAAATTTCCTCATCATGAAAACGAAATGGCTCAAAGTGTAGCTGCTTGTGGTACTAATTTAGCTAATTATTGGATGCATAATGGTCATGTAATGGTTAATGGTGTTAAAATGAGTAAAAGTTTAGGTAACTTTATAACTGCTCATGAATTACTAGAAAAACATCCTGCAAATGTTATAAGATTAAGTATTTTAAAAACTAATTATAGATTACCATTTGATTTTACTGATCAATTATTTAAAGAATGTGGAACTATAAATGATAAAGTTTATAATGCGCTTAAACAAGCTAATTTAGAGATTCAACTTAAGAATTTAGAAGTTGGTAAATTAACTAAAGATAATAAGATAAATGAAATAATGGATGAAGATTTTAATACTTCGAATTTAATTACTTACTTACTTGACTTAGTAAAAGAGTTGAATAATAAACTTAGAAGTAAAGAAGATTTTACTGAAACGTATGATAAAATTATGTTAGTTAATTATGTTTTAGGCCTTGTTTATGATTTTGTTACTTTAACTGATGAAGATAAAGAAATTTATAATAAGTGGTTAGAGTATAGAAAGATGTCAGATTTTGAAAATGCAGATAAGATGAGAGCTCAGCTAGTTGATAAGAAAATTATTTAGAGGTGATTTAGTTGGAAAATATTGTTTTATATTTATTAGTACTTATATTTCCTATTATTGCGTCAATTAATATAGATTCAACTTATAATAAGTATAAGAGAGCTAAAAATAAGAATAAACTTAGTGGTTTTGAAGTTGCTAGAAAGATACTTGATGAAAATGGACTTAAAGATATGTATATAGTTGAAGTAAAGGGTAATTTGACTGATCATTATGATCCTTCTCAAAAAGTAGTTAGATTATCTTCTGATATATTTCATGGAGAGACAATAGCAGCTGCAGCTGTTGCGGCGCATGAGTGTGGTCATGCAATACAAGATAAAGAAAATTATACTTTTATGAAAATCAGGGCATTTTTAGTACCTATAGTTAATTTTGCAACTAATATGGCATATATTTTATTTCTTATATCAATATTGTTACAAATGGTAGATATGCTTATGGTTTCAATTGTTGTTGTGTTTTTAAGTTTAATTTTTCAAGTTGTAACGTTACCTGTTGAATTTGATGCTAGTAAGAGAGCATTAAAACAACTTAATGATTTGAAGTTACTTGATAAGGAAGAACATGAGGGCTCAGAAAAAGTATTAAAGGCAGCAGCATTTACTTACATTGCGTCTGTTTTATCAGCAATTTTAAATTTAGTAAGATTGCTAATATATAGTGATTCAAGAAGAGATTAGAGCTTTGCTCTAGTTTTTTTGTATGATAAAATAATGTTATTATTTGGAGTGGTAATAATGAAAAATATTGAAATAGAAGCAAAATATAAAATTGATGAAAAAAAATATGAAGAGATATTAGATTTTTTAATGAAAAAAGAATTTAAATGTAAAGAAGAAAGGCAACACGATATTTATTTTTCTCCACAGCACTTTCCTTTTTTGGGAGGGAAGATAGATAATGAATGTTTAAGAATTAGAGTATTAGATACAAAAAATATATTGAGTTATAAAAAGTTTGTAGATAAAACGGAAGATAAAAATTCTTATTGTATAGAACATGAAATTGAGATAGAAGATATTGATACTTTAACTAAAATATTAAATGATTTAAGAATTGATAAAACTATAACTATAAAAAAGGAGAGGAAAAGCTTTTATATAGATGATTTATTAGAAGTTTCTTTAGACGATGTTGATGGTTTAGGTAAATTTGTTGAATTAGAAATAAAAAATGAAGGTAAGTTAAGTCAGGGGATTAATACAATTAAAGAATTGACTGAGAAATTTATGTTAAGTGAAGATATGCGAGATTATGAAGGGTATTCATATTTGCTATATGAAAAGTATAAAGATAATCTGTAAATCTATTTAAAAGTTTGTTTATAACTATTTATAATAAATGATATAATAATACTAGAATAGGTGATTATATTGAATATAGTTAATAAGAAACCACAACAGACAAAAAATGTTTTTTATGGTGTGGATGTAAATGATAAACAGGCTGTTGAAAAAGAGTATAAACGTTTACAAAGTCAACATAGAAAAATAACAATTTTAGTAATAATAGTATTGGCGTTTTTAGGTGTAGTTGGCTTTGATTTTTATCGTGTGAATTTTATTGGGGGTAAACCGATTTTTGCTGTTCATAAAAAAGTAGATAGAGGAACATTATTTTCTGGTTTGGGTTATAAAGTATTATATTGTGATAATGGTGAAAGATATATTGGATCAGTATTATATAAAACATGTGAGGAGCCAGATATAGTAACTTTTACACATGTTGTTTATGAAAAATTAGTAGATTACGGAATAAAAAATAAGATTATAGAAATGAAGAATCTAAATAATCTTACTATAAACAGTTTGGAAAAAGATGAAGAGAATGATCAAGGTGGAAGTGATTATTTACTTGATATTACTTATGAATGTAAAGATGGAAGTAGCAAATGTTTTAAAACAGATAAGGAATTTAATAATCCTTTAAATAAAAAGATTTATATAAGAATAAATAGATATAATGAGATTTATGAATTATTAACATTTAAAAATAGTGGAGCTTATTATGATAAATTAGTATTAGATTATACTGAAAAAGTTAAAAACTATTTGGTAGAAAATGATTATATGAATTTAGAAAATACTAAGTCTTTTGGTTTAAGTTTAACATCTAATAATGGTAAGTATAAATTTAGAGGAAATGTTTATGCTGATAGTTATTTAGTTGGCATAAATTATGTTTGTAAAGATAATGGTAATGAATGTATAAAAGCATTAGATAAAAAAGATATAGATGGAGATTTTTCTAATTTGAGTTTTTATGCGTCTATGTTCTTAGATGAAAATAATAATGTATTATTAGTTGGACCTAGAGAATATTTGGAAATAGAATAGATCTTTAGGTCTTTTTAATTCTTATAAATATAATAGAAAAATGGTTGTAGTAGATTTATAACTTATTATATAATAAGTTAAATAGATTAGAGGTGAATATATGCCTAATAATGTTTTAGAAAAGTCACATTTTATAGAAGAATTAATAAATTATAATTTGGAATCAGTTTCTAAATATTCACAATCTATTGCTAATTCTATTAATATAGCTTGGTTAAATTATATAGATTCAAAGAATGGTCAAAAAAAAGTCGATAGAAGTCTTGATAAAATATATAAAAATGTAGATAAATTAAAAGAAATAGAAATAAAAAAAACAACATTAGAGGAATTGGAAAAAATAAAGAAAGATAATATAGAATTTATTGATGCAATTTATAAAAAGTATTTATTAAATATAAAGTATAAGAAAAGATTAATTTATAGAATTAAGGAAGCAGATAGCTTAGCTGATATTATAAAAGAATTAATAGATACTTATATTTATGATAATAGAAAAATTATTAAAAAAGATAGTTTGAATATAGTTTTGCCTAAAATGAAAGAGGAAAAGGAAGTAAAGAAAGAATTATCTTTTATGATTGATAAAAATTCTTACGTATATGTTAATTTAAAATTAGAAAATGGAACAATGATTATAGATAGTAATTCTTTTATGCTTGAGAATGAAGATTATAAAAAAGCTTTGAAGGAAAATAAGGATAGTTTTTCATATATAGATAAAAAATTAAAATATTCACCATATGAAAAAAAGAGAAGAATATTTATTCAAAGTATGTTTGATTTAGAAAAAGGTTTAATGAGTTTAGAAAATAAGAATATGGATATTACTTATCCGATTGATAAATATTTTTTTTATAGTCGAATGATTGTAGATAATTTATATAAAGAATTAACTAATTTTAGTAGAACACAAAATAGTGTATTACATAATTTAACTGAATTAACAATTAGAGCTTATGGTAATGATAGATTGATAAGTAAATATGATTTTATAGAAAGCGAATTTAGAAATAAGTTAATTGAAGTTGATGAAATTGTTTTAAATGAGTTTTGGAGTGCGTCAAATTTATTAAAAAAAAGTTATCCTGAATATTTAGAGATAAAGAATATTGTACCAAATATTTTAGATTTATATAGGGTATTAAATGTTAAAATATTAAGAGGTGTAGGTGTACTTATAGACGATTATGTTAAAGATTTTTATTATAGTATAAATAGAGTTGCAAAGTATATGAATGGTGATGATTTGATTTCTTTATATTGGGAGATAAAAAATGTTTTACTTAAAGATTCTTATAAAAAAAGTTTATTAAAAAAGTTGATAGAATTGCAAAGTGTTGTAAGTGAAATATTAAGTGACAGATTTAATGAAAGTAGTGAATATGTAATAAAAGAGTACATAAAAGATGAGATAATAAAGGACTAGTATAACTAGTTTTTTTATGTTATATTAATTTAAATTTTGGGGGATTTTATGAAAGAACAATTAATTAAAGAAAAAAGATTATTAGACTTCTATAAAAAGATGGTATCTCTTTCTCAAAGGAATTTACATAGTTCAGAAAAATTTTTAGATGAAGCTTTTACAATTATGATGATGGGACATGAATTTGGAAATGGAAGACTATGTCAAAGACGTGTTTATGAAATTTTAATGATATGGAACTTATCATATAATTCATTTGTGGATGAAAAAAATATTGTTACAGATATTGAAAATATAATATATCCTTTTTCTATTGTTGACGATAGTGACTATTACAGAAGAATAGTAACAGAGGAACATTTATTGTTAAGAGAAATATTCTTTAATTGTAGGTTGGCTGATGAAATTGAAAATAATAGAGATGATTCTATTGCATTTAATTTATTAATGTTAAAAAATAGCTCATGTATAGAAGCATTTAATAAAGTTGTTAAATTAAAAGAAATAGCAAGGACAGGTTGGGTAAAAAGACGAGTAAAGAAAGAATATATAGAAAGTGACGCAACTCATATAATGCAAATGATTGGGTTGGCTAGTGCTTATTTTTCTTTATTTAAGCCATCTGATTTAGATTATGATAAAGTTATGGAAATGATTATTATTCATGAAATGGGGGAAGTCTTGGCTGGAGATATTCCAGAAGGGGATTTATTACATGAAAGTAAACATGATATTGAGGCGCGAGGAGTTAGAGAGATATTTAATGGGTTAAGTAGTGGAGATTATTTTATTAATTTATGGGAAGAGTTTGAAAGTAGAGAAAGTAATGAAGCTAGATTTGTATATGAATTAGATAAATTTGATCCAATAGTGAAAGCTGAGTATTTAGATGAAGTATTGGGAAGAACAGATTTATTATCAGATTTTTATATGTATGAAGAAAATAGAGGAACATTTGATGAAGGTAAACTTAAGAAAGTATTTAAGCATTTAGGAGAAAAAGTTAATAGATAATTGGAGTGAAGTAATAAATGGATAATAGAAGTGAATATTTTGTTTTTGTTCCCTTTTGTATGATGGCTCAAGCGTTTCAAGCTCAAGGATTGGTCAAATATGAATGGAAAAGTTCCATAAAGCCATTTATGAATTTATTAATTAATAATGATATAAATATAATACAAATGCCATGTTCTGAAGCCAGTTTTAATAATAGTTTAATAAGGAATCCAAAAAGTTTAAGCAAATATGATACTATGGAGTTTAATAGTCATTGTGAAGAGTTGGCAACAAAAGTAGCAAATTTAATAAGAGAAGTTAATAAGAACTATAAAGTATTAGCTATTTTAGGTATAGAACAATCTCCTTCTTGTTGCGTGAAATATATTTATACTAATAAAGGTATGGAAAATAGAAAAGGACTATTTATGGAAAAACTTTTCTCGAAAATAAATGATCTTAATATACCTATGATAGGGATTAATAGAAAATATATAAATAAGTCTTTAAAAGAATTAGAATCTATAATTGATGAAATTAAAAAAATTTGATACTAAATTAGTATCTTTTTTTGTTATATCTTTTTTTAGTATAAAATAAAAAGACATAATGTATAGTTGAGGGTAAATTATTTATTAATTTATTTTATTTTGGTATAATTTATTTAAGAATAGGTGGATAATTATGAAATTTCGAAATTATGAAGCACTTGTTAAGGCTAATCGACATCATTTAATTGAATCTTATGTAAAACAATATGGTGAACAAAGTAGAGATTTTATAAAAGAAAAGTTTAATCAAATAAAATATTGTTTTTATGAGAATCCTCGTAAATTAAAAGAATATATAGAAGTTAGATCAGTTGATTTAGGAAGAAGATTTACTATAGATATAATTAAGCAAATTGGTTTAGATGTCTCAAAAGTATATATTGATAAAGATGGTAATTTAACTTCAGAAGATGAGTATGTGAGTTCTTTTATTAAAGCTTTTTTTCCTAATAAAGGTATAATTGGTTTTACAGAAGATGATAATGGAATATTTTCATTTTTGCCAAAATATGATGAAGAAACTCAGTTTAATTTATATAAAAGAGGAATTGTTTTTCAACAATTAGGTCATATAGATAATGTTAGCGATATAAAAGATTTTATTAAAACTAATAAATATAGAACATTAATGGAGATAATTAAATTAATTTTACCTTTGGCTAAAAAGTATAGATTGATGATTGATAGTGAATTAAGTGAAATTAGAGATTATGCAATAGAATTAGAAGAAAAAGAAAGAGAAGTTGTTTATAAATATTTAGAACTTCTTGCGGATGAATGTAAAGTCTTTTTATCTGAAGAGGATAAAGAGTTAATTAGAGAGAAAAAAGGTATTCAATTAAGAGATTTGAAGAGTATAGATTTTATATGTGATAGAGATACATTGTTTGGAGAGAAGGCTTTTAATACAGAATTGCCATTTGAACCCGGATTACTTGAATACTTTTTGCCAGAATACTCAGAAAGATTAAAAAATAGTGATAGTGATGAGGAAAAAGAAAATATATTATTTAAAAGATTGGAATATTTAAGAAGAATTGGTTTAAATTTAGAAGAACTAAATTTGTCTAAAGATATTTTATTGAATGAAGATTGGTATGAAATATATGGTATAGGCGAGTATTTACCTAAAAAAATTGTCTTAGAGAAATTAAAAGATATAAGAGAAAAATATCAAATGCAGTGTATGAAGAGTCTGGCTCCTTTATATGTAATTAATAAATATGAATTTAAAGAAGATGCTTTAGATAATAAAGCAATTATTAGATTATTATTTTTAAATAAACCAGAGTATGTGTGTCGTTGTATTACTGATAAAGGAGATGTAAAAGATCTTACTGTTTTAATATCGCCACTTGATGGGAATTATAAAGTTTTAGATGTAACATTAGATCATGAAATAAGACATGGATTAGAATATTCAGCAGAAATGATTACAATGGATTATGATTTTGCTAGTATACAAGCAGGAACAGATATAGAGCTTTTAAAAGCTGGTTTAAATTTCAGTTTTTATATAGATGGAGATAGTATTGGTCATAGTAATTTAAGAATAAATGAAATAATGACTCAAAAATTATCATTAGAGAGTACTCGAGATAGATATGAAAGAGGTATATATATATTAACAGATTCATCTTTTGCAACTTTGAAGTATACTTCTAATTATGATTTCTTTATTCCTAATTTTGATTTTGTTTTTAATGAAGAAATGCAAAATTTATTGTTACAATCAAAATTAAGTAGGAAAGATTCTTTTCCAATATATAGTGCTATTCCTCAAGAAGTTTTAACACAAATTGATGAAGTAATAATGGATAATAGTCCAGAAGCTAAGGAAAGATTAAGAGAAATTAGAGAAAGTTTATATCCAGAAGTACCAGAAGTAAAAATGTAATATAAAGACTTTTAATGAAAGTGAAAAATTGTGTAAGTATTTAAATAAGTTATTAGAATGGTGGCAGTATTGTGAAGAAAAAATATAAGATACTTTATCTGTTAATAATAGGATTTATTTTATTTTTACTTACTTTTTCTTCGTCAAACTCTGTTACTTTAAAAAAGAATAATCAGAAAGAAATTATAACAAATTCATATGAGTATATTTCTAAAGAAGATTATGTAAAGCCAGAAATTAATCTTATAGGAGGAGAAGTTGAAATAAGGCTAGGGGAAGAATACTTTGAACCTGGTTATAAAGCTTTAGATAATGTTGATGGTGATATAACATCTAAAGTGATAATTTCTTCTAATTTAGATAAGAATAAAGTTGGTAGTTATGAAATAATTTATTCAGTAGAAGATTCTTCAAATAATAGGGATGAGATAAAAAGAATAGTAAAAGTTTTGCCTAATATAAAAACTTATTCTAATTCTTTTGTTGCTAATGAAGAAGTAAAAAATAAATTATTAGAATTAAATAAATATTTAAGTAACTATAATGTTAGTGTAGGGTATATTAATTTAAAAAATAATTTTACTTACGTGTATCAAGAAAATAAGGTATATTTTGGTGCAAGTTTAATTAAAACTTTAGATGCAATGTATGTTTATGAAAAAAATATTATAGGTAATAGTATAAAAGAAAGTGTTAAAATGGCAATAAGTAAATCAGATAATAATGCTCATTTTGATATTGTAAATTATATTGGATTTAATGAAATAGAACGCTATGCAATGGAGATTGGTGGAAATAAATTAAGTTGTAGAAATAATTTTTGTGATACAACTGTAGTAGATCAGTTAACTTATTTAAATCATTTGTATCAAGTCATAAAAAATAATAGTAATGGAGAAGAATTAAAATCTTATTTTGTGAATGATTATGGTAATTATTTATCTTTTGATTATTCTTTTTCTAATTTGCATAAATATGGTAATTCAGGAGATTATTTTCATGATGTTGGAATATTTGATAATGAAAATCCTTATATTATAGTAGTACTTACTAAGGAAAAGGGAAATGGCGAGAGATATGTTGCTGATTTAATAAGACATATTTCTAGTGAGATAAATTATATAAATAATATGATATAAGCAAGGTAATGTTAGGAGTTACCTTGTTTTTGTATACTATAAATGATAAAATTGGGGGAGTAATTTACTATTTTATTTTTAGAAGTTATTTGATTTGGAATAATTTAAATAATAGTATACAGAATAATAAAGAATGGAGGCGTATATAATGTTCAAAATAGTATCAAAATATTCTCCAAGTGGAGATCAACCTGAGGCAATAAAGGAACTTGTTCAGGGTATTAAGGATGGTAAGAAGGAACAAGTTTTATTAGGTGCAACTGGTACTGGTAAGACTTTTACGATAGCTAATGTTATTAAGGAAGTTAATAAACCTACTTTGGTTTTAGCGCATAATAAAACTTTAGCTGGGCAATTGTATTCTGAGTTTAAAGAGATATTTCCAGAAAATCATGTAGAGTACTTTGTGTCATATTACGATTATTATCAACCAGAAGCTTATGTTCCACAAAGTGATACTTATATTGAAAAAGATGCGTCTATTAATGATGAAATAGATGAGTTAAGACATGGAGCTACTAGTTCTTTAATTTATAATAGAGATGTTATTGTTGTTGCTTCTGTATCTTGTATATATGGTATTGGTGAAAAAGAAGAATATGAAAAGATGATGTTAACTGTTAATGTTGGCGATACAGTTAAAAGAAATGATATTATAAATAAGCTAGTAGATATGACTTATGAAAGAAGTGATTTGGATTTTCATAGAGGAACTTTTAGAGTACGTGGAGATTCTATAGATATCATTCCAGTTAATGAGAAAGCTTCAGGAATAAAAATTGAATTGTTTGGAGATGAAGTAGATAGAATATGTACTTTTGATCCTCTAACTGGAGTTGTCTTACAAAATAAAAAGACAATAAGTATATTTCCTGCTTCTCACTTTGTTACTGGACCAGATAAGTTACAAGAAGCAATACGTCGTATTGAATCAGAATTAGATAGTAGATTGAAAGTTTTACATGACAATAATAAATTGTTAGAGGAACAAAGGTTAAAGGAAAGAACTAATTATGATTTAGAAATGTTAAAAGAAACAGGATTTTGTAATGGAGTCGAAAACTATTCTAGACATTTAGCTTTACGTGAAGAGGGAGAAACTCCATCATGTTTAATAGACTTCTTTCCTGATGACTTTTTGTTGGTAGTTGATGAATCGCATGTTACATTGCCACAGGTTAGAGGAATGTATAATGGGGATAGAATGCGTAAACAGACATTGGTTGATTATGGTTTTAGATTACCTAGTGCATTAGATAATAGACCTTTAAAGTATGATGAATTTAATAGTAAGATAAATCAAGCTATTTATATTTCTGCAACTCCTGGTGATTATGAATTAGAACAGACTAATCAACAATATGTTGAACAAATTATTAGACCTACAGGATTACTTGATCCAACAATAGAAATTAAACAGACGGAAGGTCAAATAGATGATATTATTGAACAAATAAGTATACGTAAAGAAAAGAATGAGAGAGTTTTAATTACAACTTTAACAATTAGAATGGCTGAAGAGTTAACTAATTATTTAAAAGATGTTGGTCTTAAAGTTGCATATTTACATAGTGAAGTAAAAACATTAGATAGACTTCGTATTATACAAGAACTTAGAATGGGTAAGTATGATGTATTGGTAGGTATTAATTTACTTAGAGAAGGTTTGGATATACCAGAAGTAAGTTTAATATGTATAATGGATGCTGATAAGCAAGGATTCTTGAGAAGTTCTAGAAGTTTAATTCAAACAATAGGTAGAGCAGCAAGAAATGAGAATGGTCATGTAATTATGTATGCTGATACAATAAGTGATGCAATGACTGAAGCGATAAGTGAAACAGCACGTCGACGTAAGATACAAGAAGAATATAATTTGAAGAATGGTATTACACCTCATACAATTATTAAAGAAATTAGGGAAGTTGTAAGTAATGAGGTAGAGGAGAAAACAACTAAGAAACCTACTGAAAAGATGAATAAGAAAGAAAAAGCACAAATAATGCAGTCAATAGAAGAACAAATGAAGGAAGCTGCGAAGGCACTAGATTTTGAAAGAGCTATGGAATTACGTGATATATTATTTGAGTTAAAAAGTGAATAAGAAAAAATCTGCACTAGACTGGTGCGGATTTTTATGTTAAATTATGTGTATAAAATATGTGTAATATGCTATTAGAAAGGAAAATAAAAGATGAAAAGAGTGTTTCTTTTAATAAATTTATTTTTCCTATTGTTACTTGTTACGGCTTGTGATAAATCTGATGATTTAAAAGGAAATTGGAGTGCAAAAAAAGAAGACCAAATAAAAATGATGCTTAATAATAAAGGAGATACATTTGGAGGGAATGAAGATTATTTACTTGAATGTGATGGTAAAGGTAATTATACTTTAACTCTTGAAGAAGGAAAAAAAGAGAATGGAACTTACCAAATAAATGAAGATAAGTCTGTGATTTTTCAAACATCAGATAAGTTGATTAAGGAAAAGTGTACTTTAATTTCTAATAATGAATTAGCTTGCGAATATTATTCTTCAAAGTATGTGAAAAATGATAAATAGTTTGATAATATTTAGAAAAAATCTACATTAATTTAGTGTAGATTTTTTAATTAGATTAATAAAGTCTTTTAGACTTTCACTTTTTGATGTTTTGATGTAACAAATATTAAATGTTCTGATTGGAAGCTCAAAATCGGTTTTTAGTATGATAAAATCATCAGTTTGATAGTGAATGGGATTACCAACACCGATTCCAAAACCATTTCTTATAAGTTCACGGCATAGACTGTAACTATTAAATTCATAAGTTGGTTTAAAAGAAATATTAAGAGATTTTAAGTAAGCATCAAAGTTACGTCTTCCGTGGGTTATACGACTTAGTAAGACAAAAGGTTCTTTTAATAGTTCATTTAAAGATAGAGTTTTATTTTCTAGGTAAGAAAAATCTTTTTTTGAAGCAATAAAACAATCTTTTATTGAAAAGATTTTATTATTTCGTAGTTATCTATTTCCTCGTAGGAATTTTTTATTAAAATATCTAGTTTACCTAATTTATTATATTTTTCTAAAACACTTATTTCTTCTAAAACTATTTCTATTTTGATATTAGGATGAAGCTTTCTAAACTGGTCTAAAGTAGGCAGTATTGGTTCTAAAAAGTTTGTAGTTGTAGCACCAATATATAAATGACCACCTTGTTCTTTAGTTTCATTGATAACATTTAAAGTGCTTCCTAGATTTTGTAACATCTTTTTAGTATATTCATAAAGTATTTCTCCTTCATCGGTAAGGATAACCCCTTTTTTGCTACGATTAAATAATTTAGTATTTAGTTCTTCTTCTAATAGTTTTAGTGCTTTAGTTAAAGCGGGCTGAGAAATATTTAAGTTGTGACTAGCTTTTGTAATATTCTTTGTGTTAGCTATTTCATAAAAATATTTTAATGTATTTAAATTAAGATTATTATACATAATATCACCAAGTTAATTATAACACAATCATAACTTTTTGTTATCGATTTGATAGAAAATATATATTTTAATTATTGATAAATGTGTAATAAAATTAATTTAGAAAGAGGGAGTAATGATGGAATATTTGGCAGATACACATATGCATTCTATTTATTCATATGATGGACAGATGTGTTTAGAAGATATGATAAAAAAGGGAGAGAACCTTGGTTTAAAGTATATGGCTTTTACAGAACATTTAGAGTTAGGTCAGATTACAATAAAGCAATTTTTAAATAGATATAAAGTTTATAGTAAGGAGATAGAAAAATTACAAGAGAGATTTCCTCATATTAAGTTAATTAAAGGAGTTGAATTTACTAATCCAGAGAAATATCCTAAAGAGTTAGAGATTGTTAATAACTTAGATGTTGATTATATAATTGGTAGTAATCATGAGTTACCTAAAGAGCAGAGTGAAAGAGAGATACTTGAATACTATAAGAAAATATTAAGAATTGTAAAGAATGGTGGAATAGATAGTTTAGGACATATGGATTATTTAAGAAGGAAATATGATGATAGTAGTATAGGCGATGATATTATAAGAGAAATATATAGTTATTTAATTAAGAATGATATTTCATTAGAAATAAATTCATCTGCTGTGAGAAGAAAGGGCTTAGATTCATTTCCATCAGATAAAAAGTTAAATTTATATAAGAGTGTTAAAGGAGAGAAAGTTACAATAGGAAGTGATGCTCATAGATTGGAAGAAATATATGATAATATACCTAATTTAGATAGGGAATATGATTTTAATAAAGGATTATATTTAAAAAGAAAGTTTATTTCATTATCAAATAAATAAGTCATCGAAAGATGATTTTTTTAGTTATTTAGTTTATTTATAGTTATATAAAATCTTATTATTTGATGGTCTTTTACTTGAATGTTATAATAGCAAACTAATAAGGGGAGATTATTGTGGATGTTAGAGATATGGTTTATAAATTGATAAATAAAGATTTCTCTTTTTTAAATTCTCTTGGTGCGTATGATAGAGAGAAATTGATTGAAACAATAAGAGAAGTTCCGTTAAAAGATAGTATTTTACATAATTGTTTTGATAATTTAAAGGAAGAAAACCCATATTATGCTTTTAGAATAGTTTGTGATATGGAGGATTATAGAGAGTTTTGTATTAATTATCTAGATAGTAATATAAAAGTATTAAATGATAGTAATCTTTTTAGTAGATATTTTATAGGTAGAACTAGATGGTCGTTGGAATATTTGAGTAATAATTTTGAAAGACTATTGGAATTAGATATACGTATTTTATTTATTACAATAAGATTTGCTTTAGATTTAGGAAATGGTTTATTTTTAAATTCATTATTGTATCATGATAATTTAGAGTTGCGTGGAAGAGTAATGGTAGAACTAATGGAAATGTCTCCGTATACTTTTATGATGTATTATAAAGATTTAGTTAATTGTTTAGTTAGGTATGATAAAGAGGGAAATATAGTTGGATTAGTTGATGAAAAGTATGCTAGTCGAATTGCTTATTCAATAGTAGATTGTAATTTAGGAATGGATAATTATGAAAAGATAAAAGAATTTATATTAAGTAATTATGCGACTAATTCTTTGGCTGAAAGATTAGATGGAATTAATGTAGATGGTGAAATGGGAATTGAATTTACTTCTCATGAAAATATCCTTTTAAAAGATATTGATGATTTATTTAGAACTTCTAGTAATTATAAATATAGGATTTTTGCAAAATATCCGCAAGAATTGAGTCCAGAGTTAAAAAATGAATTTTATAATTCAATTAAAGAATTTTTAATGATAGATGCTAAAGCTGTTGAGCATATGTTTAGAGTTGGACTTGGAGATAAGTTTTTAGAATTTACTAAAAAGTATATGGAAATTAGTACAGGGGCTAAGGTAGTCGGAAATGCTGGAATAGGTAGTTGTACTAGATCTTTTATAGTAGGTGACTATGTAATAAAATGTTCGTATAAAAAATGGGTTGATGTTAGGTGTCCTGATTTGTTTTTGGTAGCTAGAAATTATGAAGAAGAAATAGTAAAAAATCATTTAGGATTTGTTATAGGTGCTCTTGAAGTTCAAAAATATTATCATGAACCATTTAAGGGAAAAGATGAGTTATTGGTTGATAAATTTCGGGAATCATTTAAAGAGTTAGGGTACGAATTTGGTGATGATGTATTAGGATTAAATGAAATGCCAAATATATTTTATTTAGATAGTTATTTAGATGCAGATTGTAGTAATCCAGAGGATTTACCTGATTGGTTTAAAAAAGACCCTATCGTTTTAGTTGATAGGGATTATGTAAAAAAGATAAAAAAGTAATTATAGTTTAACTAAAATAACACCAATTATTAATAGGAATGCAGCAATTAACTTTTGTATTAACTTATTTTTGTTTTTATTAAATATAAATTCAATTATAGCATTGATTATTGAAGTTAGAGCAAATAAAGGAGCTACTACTGTTACACTACCTAATTGGTATGCTTTAACAGATGATATTAACATTAAACACCAAGTAAGTCCTGATAAAATAAATGCTTTCTTATCATATAATTTTAATTCATCTTTTAATTCTTTGATTGAGTGTTTTTCAAAGAGAAAAATAATGCAGGCAGGAATTGATACTGTTAGAATAGTGTAGAATGCTAAATTAAAATTATCTGATATGTTAACATTGATGAGCATTGCTAAAGCAAATAATAAATTCGAAACAAATGACATAATAAAATATTTATTAATCATTATTTTTCCTTTTTCAAATGTTAGGATTAAATTAGCTAGAATAATTATTATGGCTCCAATTATTTTGTGGATAATTAATTCTTCTTTTAAAAAAATAAAGCCAAAAATAATCATAAAAACTGTAGATAGTTGTTTTAACATACTGAAAGTTGATGGATCAAGTCCATAGCGTGATTCAATGTTTAGTCTATCGGTGGCAGCATAAATGATAGTTACAATTAATAAAGTAATATAAATTCTTGGAGATGTAGGTAATGTCCATTTAAAAAATGGAATCAAGAAAATAGAAAATAATGCTGTTGCAATTTCTAATAAAATTGTTAAAGATCCAGCATTTTTCATATCACGGTTAGCTTTTTTAAATGTATGAGCAAAAATAACAGCTGATACAATGTATATAATTACCCATAGTTCCCAAGAGTTAAAATAGTTCATATTATCACCGCAAAAATTATATCATAAAATTTAATTGATAAAGAATAATAAAGGTGATAAAATATACCAGTTTTGTCAAAAAAAGTGTATAAATATAAATAAAATTGTTTTGTATATGTGTTATACTAATATAGAAAGATAAGGGGAGTGAAGCTCGTGCAAACAACATATATTTTTGGACATAAAACGCCAGATACTGATTCTGTGTGCGCAAGTATAAGTTTATCATATTTAAAAAATAAAATGGGACTTAAAACTGAACCAAGAGTTTTAGGTGCTTTGAATAAAGAAAGTTCATTTGTTTTAGATTATTTTAAGTTACCAGAACCTGAATTTTTGAATGATGTAAAGATACAGATAAAAAATATGCATTATAATAAAGAAGCTATGATAGAAGAAGAAGTGTCTATATTTAGAGCTTATAGATATTTAGTTGATTTAGGAGTTACTGGTTTACCTTTAGTTAATAAGAATAAAAAGTTAACAGGATATGTTAATGTTAAAGAAATATCTAAGTATTTAATTGATGGAGATTTGTCATATTTACATACTTCTTATGACAATATTTTGGATACTTTAGGAGCTACACAAATACTTAGATTTGATGAAAAGATAGAAGGATATATATTAGCAGCGGCTTATAAAAGTGAGACTTTTATTAATAGGATAAGACTTGATAAAGATAATATTTTAATAGTTGGAGATAGATATAAAATTCAGGAATATGCAATTAAGTCTGGTATTAAGTTAGTTATATTGGTTAATAATGTTCAATTGAATGATACTTTAATTGAACTTGCTAAGGAGAATAGAGTTAATATAGTTAGTGTACCTATGGGAACCTTTAAAGCATCTAATATGATTAAGTTATGTAATTATGTTAAATTAATTAATATAAATCCTAATCCTATTACATTTAAAAATTCTGATTATAGAAATGATTTTATTGATGTTAGTAGTAAGTTAGGCCATACTAATTATCCAATTGTTAATAAAAAGAATATTTGCTTAGGTATGATGCAATTAATAGATGTTAATGATTTTGAACGTAAACAAGTAATATTAGTAGATCATAATCAACAGTCTCAGAGTGTTGATGGAATAGATGAAGCAGAAATTATGGAAGTAATAGATCACCATAATTTAGGTACTATTGGAACAACTATTCCAATTAATTTTAGAAGTATGCCAGTTGGGTGCACTTGTACAATTATATATAAACTTTATCAAGAGGCTGGGGTTGAAATTCCTAAGGATATAGCTGGTATTATGTTATCTGCGATTCTTTCTGATACGTTATTGTTTAAATCTCCAACATGTACAAGTGTTGATGTTGAAGTTGGTGAAAAGTTAGCTAAGATTGCAGGTGTTGATATACAAGATTATGGTACTAAAATGTTTAAAGCAGCTAGTAGTGTTGCTGGTATGAGTGTGGAAGAGATAATTCATTCTGATATGAAGACATTTAAGTATAGTGATTCTACATTGGCTATTGGTCAAGTAATGACAATGGATTTTGATGAAATATCTGCAAGACAAAAAGAATTTGTTGATGGATTAAATTCTATGTGCAAATTTGGCAACTATAAAATTGCTTTACTATTTGTGACAGATATAATTAAAAATGGATCATATTTGTTCTTTAATGAAGAAGCTAAAGAAATTATCGAAGATGCATACGGTATAAATAATGCTATACAGGGTGTTTATTTAGATGGAGTAGTATCTCGTAAGAAGCAAATGTTACCTCCATTACTTGAAAATGAAAAATAATTGTGAAGAAAGACATTTTTGTCTTTTTTTTATATATTGCGTATAGAAATTGTCTAAAATATTAATTAGATTTATTAAAATTATTTAGTTTTGGTAAAATAATAGTAGGTGATATATTATGAAAGCATTAGTTACAGGTGCTAGTTCGGGGATTGGAAGGGATATAGCAATATATTTAGGAAGTTTAGGCTATGATTTAATTCTTGTTAGTAGAGATGAAAATAGACTTAAAGAAACGGCTAAGAGAATAAAAACTGACGTTATTATCTATCCGATAGATTTATGTGGGAAGGATAATTGTTTTAAATTATATGATAGATTTAAAGATGAAAATATAGATATTCTTGTCAATGGTGCTGGATTTGGTTTATTTGGTAATACTTGGGAGACGGATATTAATAAGGAATTAAAGATGATAGATTTAAATATTACTGCTGTACATATTCTAACAAAATTGTTTTTGCAAGATATGGTTAAGAAAGATAGAGGATATATATTAAATATTGCTAGTAGTGCTGGTTTTTTATCTGGTCCGATTCTTAATACTTATTATGCTAGTAAAAACTATGTAGCCAAATGGACTATGGCGATATATGAAGAATTAAGAAAAGTTAAGAGTAATGTTCATATAAGTTGTTTATGTCCTGGGCCAGTTGATACTAATTTTAATAAGGTAGCTGGTGGTTCTTTTAATATGAAAGCTTTAAGTAGTGAATATGTAGCACATTATGGAATAGATAAAATGTTAAAAAATAAGTTATTAATAGTACCAGGTTTTACTGTTAAATTAGGATTGTTCTTTAATAGATTTATAAGTAATAAGATGTCTTTGAAAATTGTTTATAATATACAAAGTAAAAAGCAAAAAAGGAATGGTTAAGAATGTTAAAATATTTATTAAAAAATTTACCTGCTAAATATATTTATGCAGGATATTGTGTAAGAAAGAGTTTGACTATTATGTCAACTGAATCTAATGGAAGAATGTTGTACGATGTGTTTTTATATACTTATGTTGATAATTTTTTATCTTTTTTCATAAAAATGGATAATGGTAAATATAAAAGTGTAGATTTTAATGTAGAAGTTCCTGAGACAACTGCAGAAGAATTGATGAGTAAACATTTATCGCGTGGGATTATGAAAGATTTAGATGATTATGAACAATATGATAGAGAAGAAGTTGTTGGAGTATTTGGATTAAGAGATATAGGCGTATTAATGAAACAAGTAGATGAAATGAAAAAAGCTGATCCAGATAGTTTCGATGTAAGTTTGGAAGCTTGGTTGGATGTAAAACCTTCTTATATGGGTATGGAAGTAATGGGGGTTATTAATACATTTAATAAATGTTTAAAATATGAAAAAGCTAGAATTACTGTTCCACCTATTAAATTCGATGCAACAGATACTTATGAATCTTTAATAGGGGATGAAATGGATTATTTTGATTTTATGTCAGAAAAAGATTCTGATGAAATAATTAAAGAATTGAAAAAGATGGATGATAGGACTGATGGTATCGGAAATATAAAAAAGGATTTCATAGAAGAAAAAGTAGAGAAAAGCGAAAATCAGGATGATGAAGATCAGGACATTCTTGATATGCTGTAAAAAAAATAAAGACTTTAAAGGTCTTTATTTTCAATTATTCCACTATACCAAATTAAATCTTTTCTTTGAAGTTTATTTAAGCGAGCATAGTTGTTTATAAGTTCATTTAATTGTTCATCTACAACATTGTTTGCTAAATCTACTAATGGAGATTCATCATCGATTCTACCTAAAAGGTAGTCTGTTGATGTATTAAGAAAATTTGCTATTTTTATTAATTTGTCTATTTTAGGTTCTGCTTTGCCATTTTCATATGCTGAAATAGTTTCTTGAGAAACTTCTAATTCTGTGCTTAATCTAACTTGAGTTATGTTTCTTTTTTCTCTTAATCCTCTTAGTCTGTCCATATAAATCATCTCCGTAATTTCTTTATAAGTATTACTAATTTTATTTTATAAAAAATATTTGTGTTTTTTAGGAACCTTATATGTTTTTTTATATAAGTTTTGTTTGTTTAAATATTAAAAGGTTGATAACGAACAAAAGTATGTTATAATACATTTGGGTGTTATTTATGTTTAAAAAAATATATTTAGAAGTAACAAATAATTGTAATTTAGATTGTTCTTTTTGTATTGGCAATAAAAGAAATAAAAAGTTTATATCTAAAGAAGAATTTAAGATTATTTTAGATAAGGTTGAAGGATATACTAATTATTTATATTTTCATGTAATGGGGGAGCCTTTATTACATCCTGATATTAATGAATTGATTGCTGAAGCAAGCAAAAGATATAAAGTTAATATTACAAGTAATGGGTATCTTATTAGTAGAGTTGAGGATAATAATAATATTAGGCAATTAAATTTGTCTTTGCATAGTTTTGATGAGCGATATAGAAAGAGCTTTGATGATTATTTGCATGATATATTTAATAGTGTGGATAAATTATTAAAAAATAATACTATTATTAAATATCGTTTGTGGGTTAATAGTGATTATCATGATGCTATTATAAAAAAGTTGGAAGAAAAATATGACGTTTTAATAGGAGATAATAAGAAAGTTAAACTTGCTAATAATGTATATTTTGAAGTAGAAGAAGAATTTATATGGCCAAGCTTAAGTAATGATTATTGTAATGAAATTGGGAGTTGTAGAGGAACAAGAGATCATATAGGAATACTTGTTGATGGAACTGTTATACCTTGTTGTTTAGATAGTGAAGGAATAATAAATTTAGGTAATATTTATAAGCAAGATTTAAGTGATGTAATAAATTGTAGTATGTTTGTAAAAATAAGAGAAGGATTTTTGAGTAATAAAAAATATCATGAGTTATGTAAAAAATGTAATTTTTATAATTTAAGAAATAAGTAATTTTTTGTAATTATTCTAAGATGATATAATGATTTTACAATGTTTAAGTTTATAATTGGTAAATGTCTGGGAATAAGAATATTTTTGTGACTAAATAATGATAGTTAAAATTTTTCGTTATTTTGTTATTTGTGAAATGTTTACAAGTTGAAATTAAATGATATAATAAATGGCAATAAATTTTGGGAGGTAGTCGTATGGAAGTAAAAGGATATAAGGCTTTTAATAGTGATATGACAAATAGATATGGCTTACCTTTTGAAGTTGGTTCTAGATATAAAGTTGATGGCGAAGTGAAGTTTGGTAATGATGGAAATGGTTTTCATATGTGTAAAGAACTTTGTGATGTTTTTAGATATTTTGATAAAGATAATGTTGTTGTAGCAGAAGTTACAGGAACAGGAAGAATAACTAAATTTGATGATGATTATAATGGATATTATGATATGTATGCTGTTGAAGAAATAACTATTGATAGAATAATGACTAGAGAAGAAATAATAGAAATAATGTTATGTTCTCATGAACTAGCTAATAAGAAATTTTTATCTACTTTTGTACTTACTGAAGAAGAGAAGATGCAATTTCTTAAACAATTTAAAAAGAATATTTCAATATTAGAATATTTATTTTATTATCAGTTTGGTTATAAAGATGTATTTCATATGAGTAGTAGAGAAAAAGAGGAATGTTTGAGGAAGGTGTGTAGATATGGATAAAATAATAATTAAAGGTGCTAGAGAAAATAATTTACAAAATGTTGATTTAGAAATACCTAAGAACTCATTGGTTGTAATGACAGGAGTATCTGGTTCTGGTAAAAGTAGTTTAGCTTTTGATACTATTTATGCTGAAGGACAAAGAAGATATGTTGAGAGTTTATCTGCTTATGCAAGACAGTTTTTAGGTGGTACTAGTAAACCAGATGTTGATAGTATTGAAGGTTTAAGTCCAAGTATTAGTATTGATCAAAAAAGTACTAATAATAATCCAAGAAGTACTGTTGGTACAGTTACGGAAATTTATGATTATTTAAGATTATTATTTGCTCGTATAGGAGTTCCACATTGTCCGCATCATCATGAACCAATAAAAAGTCAGAGTATTGAAGAAATGACTAATAAGATAATGAGTTTTCCAGAAGGGACTAAAATAGAAATAATGGCACCTGTTGTTAGGTCTGAAAAAGGTGCCCATGCTCAAATATTGGAAGATTTACGTCAAAAAGGATATAGTCGTGTTAGAGTAAATGGAGATGTTAGAGATTTACTGGAAGATATTAAATTAGAGAAAAATAAAAAAGATACAATTGAAGTTGTTGTAGATAGAGTTGTGGTAAGACCAGAAGATAGAAGTAGAATATTTGAATCAATAGAAAATAGTTGTTCTTTAGCTAATGGTTTGGTTTTATTTAATGTTATTGGTGGAGAAGAAATATTAATGAGTGAAAATTATGCTTGTATTCATTGTAATTTTTCAATGCCTCAACTTGAAACTAGAATGTTTTCATTTAATTCTCCTTGGGGAGCTTGTCCTGAATGTAATGGATTAGGTATGAAAATGAAAGTATCTGAAGAATTATTAATGCCTAATAAAGAGAAGAGCATTAGGCAAGGAGCTATTGTTACTCTTTCAGAAGATCAAAATACGACATTTACAGAAGTAGCTACAGTAGCAGATTATTATGATATTGATTTAGATATGCCTATTAAGAATGTTCCTAAAGAAAAATTAAATAAGATTTTATATGGAACTACTGAGGTTATGGATTTTAAATATGTTTCTAAGAATGGCAATATAAGAACAAAAAGCGACTTTTTTGAAGGGATAGTTAATAATTTAGAGAGACGTCATATTGAAACAACTGCTGGATGGGTTAGAGAATGGATAGAAGGTTTTATGATTGAAACTGAATGTCCAATGTGTCATGGAACTAGATTAAAAGAGAATATATTAAATGTATTTATTAATAAAAAGAATATTTATGATATGACTGCTTTAAGTATAGAAGATTTGTATAATTTTATGAAAAATTTAAAATTAACTAAAGAGCAACAAACTATAAGCGAATTGCTAGTTAAAGAAATTTGTAATAGATTAGAATTTTTGAATAATGTAGGACTTGGTTATATTACCCTTGCTCGTGCTGCTGGAACTTTATCTGGTGGGGAAGCTCAACGTATAAGACTTGCAACACAAATAGGTAGTAAATTATCTGGTGTACTTTATGTTCTTGATGAACCAAGTATTGGATTGCATCAAAGAGATAATGAGAAACTTATAGAGTCAATGAAGGAAATGAGAGATTTAGGAAATACCTTAATTGTTGTTGAGCATGATACTGATACAATGTTAGCAGCTGATTATTTGGTTGATGTTGGACCAGGTGCTGGGGTTAATGGAGGACATATAATGGCGGCTGGTACACCAGAAGAGGTTATGAAGAATCCTAATTCTTTAACAGGAAAATATTTAACTGGTAAAGAAAGAATTGACGTTCCTAAAAGTAGAAGAAAAGGAAATGGATTATTTTTAGAAATAAAAGGTGCTACAGAACATAATTTAAAGAAAGTTAATGTGAAATTTCCTTTAGGTAAGTTTATATGTGTAACTGGAGTATCCGGTTCAGGTAAATCAACTTTAGTAAATGATATTTTATATAATGCTTTAACTAAGAAAGTTTATAAATCTAAAACTGTAGTTGGTAAATGTAAAGAAATAAAAGGGATGGAACATATAGATAAAGTTGTTCATATTACACAGGATCCAATTGGTAGAACTCCTAGAAGTAATCCTGCTACTTATGTTGGTGTATTTGATGATATTAGGGATGTATTTGCTAACATGAAAGAATCTAAAATGCGCGGATATGGTAAAAATAGATTTTCATTTAATGTGAAAGGTGGAAGATGTGAAGCTTGTTGGGGAGATGGAGTTAAACGTATTGAAATGAATTTCCTTCCTGATGTTTATGTTCCTTGTGAGGTTTGTAAAGGGACACGATATAATAGAGAAACTTTGGATGTAAAATTTAAAGAGAAAAATATATCTGATGTATTACATATGAGAGTTTCAGAAGCTTTAGACTTTTTTGATAATATACCTAAAGTAAAAAATAAAATACAAGTTATGATGGATGTTGGATTATCTTATATTGAACTTGGTCAATCTGCGCCAACTTTATCAGGTGGAGAGGCAGGTCGTGTTAAGTTAGCTAAAGAATTACAAAAAAAAGCAACTGGAAAAAGTGTGTTTATATTAGATGAACCAACAACAGGATTACATGTTGATGACATTAAGAAATTATTAGTAATATTGCAAAGAATTGTTGATAATGGAGATACAGTCATTGTAATAGAACATAATTTAGATGTAATAAAAGTTGCAGATTATATAATTGATTTAGGACCAGAAGGTGGAGATAATGGGGGAACAATAGTTGCTACAGGTACACCAGAACAAATTGCTAAAGTAGAAGAGAGTTATACTGGTCAATTCTTGAAGAAATATTTGTAGGTGAAGTAATGGCAGAATTAGATGTAAAAAAGATGGTTAATAATAAACCTGGTATTAAAAGATTAGAACTAGAATATAAAGATATGAATTATATAATTATTAACTTTGAAGCTAAAGTTATTGATATTAATGGAGAACTTAGAGAGTATTCAATTGATGAAAAAACTAGTAAAGAAATAATGGATAAGATTTGGACTTATGAAAGTTTAGATGAATATGATTATTGGCCAGATAAAACTAGAGATCATGCACCTATGTCTCCAATGTGGAGATTGGCATTTTATGATGAATTTGATACATATTATCATAAGAGTGGAGCTTTAAGTTATCCAGATAACTTTATGGAAATAGTTAAATTATTAAAAAATTTAAAATAGCAGTGATGCTATTTTTTATGTGGGTAAGGGGAATTTTGTTAAATATTGTAAATAATATTAATGTTAGATAATTTTACTTTTTAAATATATGGTAAAATAGTTAATATAAGTATAGGTTAGTGGAGGTATTATATGAATAATCAATATAATCAGTTTAATTCTCCTTATGATGATTTATATCAAGATCAATATAATAATTTAGGAATGAATCAACAATATGATAGTTCTATGAAAAAGGTTCCTTATATTAATAAAAATGATAATCGAGGTGGAGGTTTTTTTAGTTTTTTATTAGCTGTTATTTTATTGGCTGTTGCAGTTGCTTTTTTACTTGATTATACTGAAGTTGTTGATGTTAAAAGTTATGTTATTAAATATACTGATAAATTTTTTGGAGATAAAAAGGAAGAAAATAATTCAGAAGATAAAGAGCCAGAAAGTGAAGAGAATGAGGAAAAAAAAGAAAATCCTGTTACTGAAGAGAATGATAAAATATCATCTGATATAAAGGATAATTTGACAAAAATGTGTTCTAATCTTGATGCCGATAATAATTATTTCTTAGATGAAAATAATAAATGTATGAATGATATTTGTGAAATGATAGTTTCAAATGATGAATCATACTATAAAATATGTTCTACTGAAGAAGTTGGTAGAAAAGAGAGCCAAGCAGAAAAGGAAGAAAAGCAAGTTCATTTATTTTTGGATACAGCTTGTAGTTTAGTAGATAGTAATGGATCATATAATGGTGGGGCTATTACTATAGATAATAATAGTATTAGTTGTGAAAATTATATTTGTAAAATAAAATATAAGGATAAGGATTATTCAAAAAGTTGTACAAATTAAAGTAGTGATAAAATACTACTTTTTTCTTTTTATTAAAGTGTATTATAGTATTATGATATAATATTTATGAGGTGATTTTTTATGAATCCAGAACTTTTTAATATATTTGGAATAAGTATAAAATGGTATTCAGTTCTTATTTTACTTGGCATTATTTTAGGTTTTTTTTTAGCAGATAAAGAAAGTAAAAAATTTAATTTGCCTAAAGATTTTATTTTTGATTTGGGATTTTGGGCAATTATTTTTGGTATTTTTGGAGCAAGATTATATTATGTTATTTTTAATTTTAATATTTATAAAAATGATTTTTGGGAGATTTTTAGAGTATGGAATGGTGGTTTAGCTATTCATGGTGGTATTATAGCAGGATTAATTACAGTATTGGTTTATTGTAAAATAAAAGATGTAAAAGCTATAAGAATGACTGATATTATAGTTCCTTCTTTGATTTTGGCACAGGCTATAGGAAGATGGGGCAATTTCTTTAATGGGGAGGCACATGGGCCTGCTACAACAATTACTAATCTTCAAAACTTGCATATTCCAGATTTTATTATTAATGGTATGAATATAAATGGAATATATTATCATCCAACTTTTTTATATGAATCTTTATGGTGTTTACTTGGTTTTCTTATATTAATACTTATTAGAAAATTTTATAAATATTTAAAAACTGGACAGTTAACTTGTGTTTATTTAATGTGGTATAGTGTTGGAAGGTTGTTTATTGAATCGTTAAGAACTGATTCATTGATGTTAGGTCAATTTAAAGTAGCACAATTAGTTTCTTTAATTATGTTTATAGTTGGATTTGTTTGTTTTATTTATTTATGTTTTAATCGTCTAAAAAAAGGACAATACTATGAAAAGAAAATATTAAAGGAGAAGATAAAATGATTTATGATTTAATAGTTGTTGGTTTGGGTCCTGCTGGTGTAAGTGCAGCTATATATGCTAAGAGAGCTGGATTAAAAGTTTTATGTTTGGAAAAATCTATGATAGGTGGATATTTAAATTATATTGATAGGATAGATAATTATCCTGGATTGTATGGAATAAGTGGACCAGATTTTGCTTTTAGTCTTTATGATACAATTAGTAAAATGGATATATCATATAAAAATAAAGAAGTTTTAAGTATTAATAATGGAGAAATAAAAGAAGTTGTTACTAACGATGAAAAATATTTGTGTAAAAATGTGATTTTATCAACAGGTAGATCTCCTAGAAAAATTGGAATAGATAAAGAACAAGATTTATATGGAAAAGGAATAAGCCATTGTGCTTTATGTGATGGTGCTTTTTATAAAGACAAGGTGGTAGCAGTTGTAGGTGGTGGTAATTCTGCCTTACAAGAGGCTCTTTATTTATCTAATATTTGTAAAGAAGTTTATCTAATTCATCGTAAAGAACATTATAGAGTAAATGGACAAGCTGTTGATAATATTAATAAAAAAAGTAATATAGTTCAGCTTTTAGGAAAAAATGTAAGTAAATTGATTGAAAATGATAATAAATTAAGTGCTATTATTTTAGATGATGGAAAAGAAATCTTAGTTGATGGATTATTTATATATATTGGATTTGAACCTAATACTAGATTTATAGAAAATTTAAATATTGTAAATAAAGATGGATATATTGAAGTTAATAAATATTTTGAAACTGAAGAAAAAGGAATATATGCAGTAGGTGATATTGTAAAAAAAGATATTTATCAAATTAGTACAGCGGTTAATGATGGGGTAATAGCAGCAACTAATGTAATAGAGAAATTTAATGAGGGAGTAAATTAATGGGCAAAATTAACGTTGATTTTTCGAAATTACATATTGAAGAAAAAGAAATTTTAAAATATAGTGATAGTATTTTAAATATACATAATTTTTTACATGGTAAAAGTTCTTTAGAAAAAGAATTTTTAGGATGGGTGGAATTGCCTTCTAATTATGATAAGTTAGAATTTGATAGAATAAAAGATATTGCTTTAAAAATAAGAAATAATTCAGAAATTTTAGTAGTAATTGGAATAGGTGGTTCTTACTTAGGTGCTAGAGCAGTTATTGAGGCTTTAATTGGCTCTTTTGAAAATGGCGATGTTTCTAATACTCAAGTAGTTTATGCAGGTAATAATTTAAGTTCAAGATATTTAATAGATCTTATAAATTATATTGGAGATAAGGATTTTTCTGTAAATGTTATATCAAAGTCTGGGACAACAACTGAACCTGCTATTGCATTTAGAATTTTTAAGGAAATGTTAGAAAAAAAATATGGGGTTAATGAAGCAAAAAAAAGAATTTTTGTTACTACGGATAAAGAAAAAGGAGCTTTAAAGCTTTTAGCTAATCAAGAAGGTTATGAAACTTTTGTAATTCCTAATAATATTGGCGGAAGATATTCTGTATTAACTGCAGTTGGTTTATTGCCTATTGCAGTGGCTGGTTTGAATATTGATAAACTTATGGAAGGTGCTAGAACTGCTCAAGAAAGGTTTGCAAATCCTAATTTGCTTAGTAATGAATGTTATAAATATGCAGTTGTTAGAAATATTTTGTATAAAGAAGATAAAAATATTGAAATTCTTGCATGCTATGAGCCAAGATTGTATTATTTTGCTGAATGGTGGAAACAATTATTTGGTGAAAGTGAGGGTAAAGATTTAAAGGGAATATTTCCTGCTTCTGTTTGTTTAACTACTGATTTGCATTCGATGGGACAGTATATTCAAGAAGGAAGAAGAAATCTTATTGAAACTGTTTTAAACATTGTTGGTGGTAATATGGATATTGAAGTAAAAGAGGATAAAGATAATTTAGATGGTTTAAATTATTTAGTAGGAAAATCTTTAGATTATATTAATAAGAAAGCTATGGAAGGAACTATAGAAGCTCATGTAGATGGTGGGGTACCCAATATTCTAATTAATATAGCTGAATTAGATGAAGAAGCTATTGGAGAATTAGTATATTTCTTTGAACTTGCTTGTGCGGTTTCAGGCAGTATTTTAGGTGTTAATCCGTTTAATCAACCTGGGGTTGAAAAATATAAAAGAAATATGTTTAAATTATTAGAAAAGCCTGGATATTAATATATAGTTATAAGTAAAAGTACTTAGCTTTTTTGTGAAATAAAAAAATAAATTAATAGTATATATTTTTTTGATATTATCGATTTTATGTTTTTAATATCGCAATTTTTAATTTTATAGTTTTATTTAAATAGATATATATTTTTTTGTATCAAATAATTATGAAAATTGTAAATAAAAAATAAGATAGATATATGCTGGGCAAGTAAATCTTGCTTTTTTTTAGAATTGTGATAAATTATTGGTGGTGATAATTATGGTTGATAATCCTTTAGTAATGGCTTATATGGGTGACACAATTTATGAACAATATGTTAGAGAACATTTGATTAAAACTGGAATATGTAAAATTGGAGAATTGCAACAGAGGAGTTTAGATTATGTTAGTGCCAAGAGTCAAAGAAGACATTTGGAAAGATTAGAAAATGCAAATTTTTTAACAACTGAGGAATTAGAAATTGTTAAATGGGGAAGAAATGCCAAAGGTGCTAGAACTAAACATGCAGATATTGTGACTTATAGGTTGGCAACAGGATTAGAAGCTTTGATTGGGAAACTATATTTTAATGGAATGAATGAACGTATTAAAGAGATAATGGATTTTATTGTAGGTGAATAGTAATGAAAGTATTTGGAAAAAATGTATTTAATGAATTGAGAGAAAATGTTAGTAGTATCAAGAAGGTTTATTTAGCTAAAAATTTTACTGATAAAGATATAATTAGTTTTATTAAAGATAATGGTATTAGTTATTCAGTAATGGATCAGCGTAAAATGGATGGCATGGTAGAAGGAAGACATCAAGGTATTATTATAGTTGTTGATGATTATGAATATTCAGATTATAAAGAGATGCTTAATGATAAAATTGTTGTTATGTTAGATCATTTAGAGGATCCTCATAACTTTGGAGCAATAATTAGAACCTGTGAAGCAGCAGGCATTAAGTCAATTATTATTCCTAAGGATAGAAGTGTTTCTGTAACATCAACAGTTATGAAAACTAGTGCTGGAGCGTTAGAACATGTAAACATTGCTATGGTAAATAATTTAGTAAATGTTATTGATGATTTTAAAGATAATGGTTTTTTTGTATATGCTGCTGATATGGATGGTGAAAATTATAAATCTGTTGATTATGCAGATAAGGTTTTGTTAGTTATTGGTAGCGAAGGAAATGGTGTTGGAAGATTGGTTAAGAAGAATTGTGATCAAATTTTAGCTATACCACAATATGGACATGTAAATAGTTTGAATGCTTCAGTAGCAGCAGCAATTTTAATATATGGTATTGTAAATAAATAGAGGTGGATATGGAGTGCAACGAATTTAATGATTATGAATTAATAAGTATGCTTCGTGAGTCTTCAGAGGAAGCTAAAGATATTTTATATAATAAATATTCCTATATTATTGACATAGAAATGAAAAAATATCAGAAAATGGCTAGAGTATTGGGGTATGACTTGAATGATTTATATCAGGATGCTTTAGTTGGATTTTCTGATGCATTAAATAGCTATAGAGATGATAAGGATGCGGCATTATCTAGCTTTATTACTTTGTGTGTCGATAGAAGATTACAGGTTTCAATAAAAAAAGCAGGTAGATTAAAAAATAAAATGTTTTCAGAATCTTTAAGTTTGGAATATACTTATGAGTCTTTTGCAATTCCTTTAATGGATATGTTAAGCGATAATTCAGTTAATGATCCGCTTGAAAATATAGTGAAAGCTGAGAAGACAGAAGAAATAAATAAAAAAATAAAAAAAGTTTTATCACCGATGGAATTTGAAGTTTTTTCATTAATGATGAATGAATTGAAGTATGATGAAATAGCAACTTTATTAGATGAAGATTTAAAATCTATAGATAATGCTATTCAAAGAATTAAAGGAAAATTAAAAAAAGAATTTAATCTTAAATAGTATAGTTCGTTTTTTAGCGAACTTTTTTGTTTTTATTCTTGTTTTTATTGGGAATTCATGGTATATTTTAATTGACACAAAAAGTGTTTTTTTTAAATACAAAAAATTAAGAGGTGGGCTTATGGCAAGAAAAAAAATCGTTAAAGATGTTGAAGCGGAAGAAAAAGTAAAAAAAAGTAAGAAAGATGAAATAGAAGAAGAAGTAACAGAAGTAGAAGTTGAGAATCAAGAAGAAGTAGAAGAAATTGATACAAGAATTGATGATGACGATGATTTTGAAGATGAAGAAGTAGAAGAAAAAAATACTAAAAAAGATAAAAAAGGAAATAAAGAAAAGAAACAAACTAAGAAAGATGGATATTTTAAGCAAGTTGGTAAAGAACTAAAAAAAGTTGTTTGGCCAAAGGGTAGTGATATTATAAAATACTCATTTGCAGTTATTATATTTTGTGTTGTTTTATGTTTATTCTTTGTAGGAATAGACTTTATAGCTTCATTAGTAAAGGGGTTGTTCGTATAATGGAAAAAGAATGGTATGTTGTTAATACTTATAGTGGTCATGAATCAAAAGTAAAAGAAAAGTTAGAGCAAAGAACTGTCTCAATGGGAATGCAAGATCATATTTTTCGAGTTATTATTCCTGAAACTACAGAAGTAGAAGTTAAAGATGGTGTAAAAAAAGAAAAAGTAAAGAAAATGTTTCCTGGTTATGTTTTAGTAGAAATGATTATGTCAGATGAAGCTTGGTATATTGTTCGTAATACTCCTGGTGTTACAGGGTTTATAGGCTCTTCTGGACATAAAGCTAAACCAACACCTTTAATGCCTCAAGAAATAGATCGTATTTTAGCAACTATGGGTATGAGCAGAGTTAATATAGAATCTGAAATGTCTGTTGGAAGTAAAGTTACTATAGTTGATGGACCATTCAAAGGAATGACAGGCGTAGTTGATAGTATTGATATGGAGAATAATAGATTAAATGTATTAATAGATTTATTTGGTCAAGAAACTCCTGTTGAAGTTGAATTGTTTCAAGTTAATCAAATACAATAATTGTTGAGAAGTACTTAATTTTTAAGTGCTTTTTTATTTATAAATAATTATCTTACTATAGCTGATGTCTAAGTTAAAGTTATTGAATTTGGATGATTATAATAATTGCTTTGGTGTAGATTTTTTATAAAGCGAATAAAATAGAGAATATATTAGAATAAAGTAAATAGTATTAAATATGTAAAGTAATAATTCTAAAATATGTAATTTTATTATGGAATAGAGAAAAGTGTTGCATTTTTTGTACTTGTATGATAGTATCTTAGGTGCAATTATGTATTTTTATATGTAATTAGCTTAAGTGGGAGGGAAAAAAGCGGATGCCTTTGACCACTTTCGCGAAAAAAATTTTTTAGGAGGTGTTTTTCGTGGCAAAAGAAGCCGTAAAGAAAATTAAATTACAAATTCCTGCTGGAAAAGCTACACCAGCACCACCAGTTGGTACTGTTTTAGGACCTGCAGGTATTAATTTACAAGAATTCTGTACAAAATTTAATGATGCAACTAGAGATAAAATGGGAGATATAGTTCCTGTTGAAATTAGTCTTTATGATGATAGAACATTTGACTTTGTTCTAAAGACTGCTCCAGCTGGATTCTTAATTAAAAAAGCTGCTAAAATTCAAAAAGGCGGAACTAAAGGATCTAAAGAGACTGTTGCAACAATTTCTGCAGCTGATTTAAGACAAATCGCTGAAACTAAATTACCAGATTTAAATGCATATGATGTAAATGCAGCAATGAAAATCATTGAAGGTACTGCTAGAAACATGGGTGTAGCTGTTGAAGGTTACGATGCAGAAGAATCTGAAGCTGAATAATAAATAATAAAAGAAAAACAAAAAAACAAATAAATTAAAATCCGCTAATAAACCACAATTAGGAGGTAAAATAATGAGAAAGTTAGGTAAAAAGTATGTGGAAGCTTCTAAAAAAGTAGAAAAGAATACTCTTTATACTAAAGAAGAAGCAATTAAATTAGTTAAAGAAACTTCTTACTCTTCATTTGATGGAACTGTTGAAGTTGCTTTAAACTTAAATCTTGATACTAAAAAAGCTGATCAACAATTAAGAGGATCTATGGTACTACCTAATGGAACTGGTAAAACTAAAAAAGTTTTAGTTATCGCTAAGGGTGAAGCTGCTGAAGCTGCTAGAGTTGCAGGAGCAGATTATGTTGGAGATACTGACATGATTGATAAAATCCAAAACGAAAACTGGTTTGATTATGATGTTATCGTAGCTACTCCAGATATGATGGCTCAATTAGGAAAAATCGGACGTGTTTTAGGACCTAAAGGTTTAATGCCAAACCCTAAAACTGGTACAGTAACTATGGATACTAAGAAAGCAGTTACAGATATTAAAAAAGGTATGGTTAGTTATAAAACTGATTCATACGGAAATGTTCATTCTGTAATAGGAAAAGTATCATTTGATGATGCTAAGTTAATTGAAAACTTAGAATACGTTGTTAGCACAATTGTAAAAGCTAAACCAAGCGTAGTTAAAGGAAAATATATTAACAATATCTCAATTTCTAGTACTATGGGGCCTGGAATTAAAATTGATAAAAATTCTTTTGACATTTAATAGTTATTGGAATATAATATGAATTGTTAGAAAAAAGCGAATCTCCGAAGACAGCAAGTGCAAAAGTAAATCTTGCCGAGGAAAGTCTTATTAATAACATTGTTTTTGATGTGATTTTTAAGCTTTCCTATAGAGGAAAGCTTTTTTGAATATCCTTAAAGGAGGGAAATAATGGCAAGTGCAAAGATTTTAGAAAACAAAAAAGCTATAGTTAGTGAAATCAAAGATAACATTCAAAATAGCGAATCAGTTGTAATCTTTACATATCAAGGTTTGACAGTTTCTGAACTTAGCGAATTAAGAAGAGAACTTAAGAAGACTGATAGTGAAATTAAAGTTTACAAAAATACTCTATTTAAAAGAGCTATCGATGATTTAGAAATTAACTTAGATGGTTTCTTAGAGGGACCAAATGCAATTTTATTTGGTAAAGACTTACTTGAACCAATTAAAGTTATTTCTAATTTTGTTAAGGATCATGATAAAGCTAATATAACTGTTGGTATTATTAATGGTGCTCCTGCAGATTTAGAAGTTATTAAAGAATATGCATCTATTCCATCAAGAGATGGCCTACTTACTATGTTGGCTGGTGGAATGATTCAATATGTTAGAGATTTAGCAATTGGATTAAATATGTATGCAGAACAATTAGAAGAAAAGTAATTTTGAAATAAAGAAAGGAAAATGAAAAATGGCAAAATTAACTAAAGAAGATTTTATAAGTGCTTTAAAAGAAATGACTATTCTTGAAGTTAAAGAATTAGTTGACGCAATGAAAGAAGAATTTGGAGTAGATCCAAGTGCTGTAGCTGTAGCTGCTGCTCCTGTTGCTGGTGCTGCTCAAGAAGATAATGCTGCTAAAACTGTAGTATTAAAAGACGCTGGAGCTACTAAGATGCAAGTAATTAAATTATTAAAGGAAATTACTGGTCTTGGATTAGTTGAAGCAAAAGCATTAGCTGATAATGGTGGAAATGTTAAAGAAAACGTTCCTGCTAAAGAAGCTGAAGAAATTAAAGCACAATTAGAAGAAGCTGGCGCAACTATTGAATTAGCTTAATTCAATATTGAGTTATTTAAGAAGGTGAGGTAATCACCTTTTTTCTTTGTAAAAAACTTTACTAGTAAATTGCTGGTTTTTGTATTATAATTATGTTATGAATCGGAGGTTGTAAACATGATGTTAAATAACCATGGCTGGGGTATGCGAGATATGATTATTTATACTTGTATCTTATTACTCTTTTTATTGTTTGTTGCTTATTCGGTTAGCTCATTGTATGATGTTCTATCTACGCCTATTGAAAATATAACAGATAATCAACAACCTGTTGATGATACGCCTGATGAAAAGGAAGAAGAAAGTCCAATAATAGTGGATATTGAATATTATGAAAATGTTGAAAAAAGATTAAAAAATGCAACATTAGATTATTTTGAAAAGAACCCAACTGATTTATCTATTGATATATTGAAATTGGATTTGACAACATTAGTTGATTTGGGATATATAGATAAAATATATGATCAAACTGGTGAAAAATTATGTGTTGGATATACAAATACTTATCAAGATGTTGATAAAGATTATATTGTTGAGGCTTATATAAGTTGTGATAATTATATTACAGAGGGATACTAGGAGTTGATAGTAATGGTAAAAAGAAGAAAAAAGAAAATATCGTTTAAAAAAATTAGAAAATTTTTTGTGGAATTATGGAAAAAAGTTAAGGGATGGTTTGTATATTTAATAAAACAATTCCTTAATTTGCCAAAAAAGATAAGATATATTATTTATGTTTGGTCAATAGTTGTTTTGCTTATTGTTATTATTATAGTAGCTTCTTCAACAAATAATAAATATTTGAGCAAATATGAACAAATAGAAGAAGATATAAATTATGCGACTTCTGTTTATGTAAGAGAAAAAGCTTTATATCCTTTACAAGAAAACAAATTAAAATTAGATATTAATGTTTTAATAGATGAAAATTTGATGTATGATGATGACATTAAGGAGAATAAATGTGAAGGATTTAGTGTTTCATATTATGATGATAAAAAGGAAGATTACGTTATTAATTCATATATAAATTGTAAGAATTATACAACTAGGGAATATTCTGATTATAAGTAAGGTATCGGTTAAGAGATGCCTTTTTTGTTTGATAATTAAGTTAGGATTTTTTTAGTTAAAATATATAGATTAGTATTTGGAATTTATGCTTTTTATAAATAATTTACATTAATTTTAGTAAAATTTTAATTTTTATTTATTTTTACTTTTATTAAGGAGGTTTTTAGTTGACTTTAATTGCATTAAATGTTATATTATGGTTGCATTTTAAATTGGAGTTCTGCTTAGGTAGAACTTAATTTAAAGGATTATTTGATACACCAGGATGTGTGTATATGAGAGGAGGACATATATGACAACTATTAATCAATTAGTTAGAAAAAACAGAAAAGACAAAACAAAGAAAAGTAAGAGTCCTGTTTTAAATGTAGGTTTTAACAGTAAAGAAAGAAAATCAACTGTTCAAAATAGTCCACAAAAAAGAGGTGTTTGTACTAAAGTTGGTACACGTACTCCAAAGAAACCTAACTCAGCATTAAGAAAATATGCACGTGTTAGATTATCAAACGGAAGAGAAGTTGATACTTATATTCCAGGAGAAGGACATAATCTACAAGAACATAGTGTTGTATTAGTACGTGGTGGTCGTGTTAAAGACTTAATCGGTGTTCGTTATCATATTATTCGTGGTACACTTGATACTCAAGGAGTTAATAACAGAAAACAAAGTCGTAGTAAATATGGTACTAAGAGACCTAAAGATAGTAAATAATACTTATTAAAAAAATATAAGGAAGGAGAGATAAATATGCGTAAAAGACGTGCGGTTAAAAGAGACGTATTACCAGATCCTATATACAATTCAAAAGTTGTTACTAAATTAATTAATCAAATTATGCAAGATGGTAAAAAAGGTACAGCTGAAAGAATATTATACGAAGCTTTTGACATGATTAAAGAAAAAACTGGACAAGATCCTATGGAAGTTTATACAAAAGCTTTAGAAAATATTAAACCACTTTTAGAAGTTAAATCTAGAAGAGTTGGTGGCTCAAACGTTCAAGTTCCTATCGAAGTTACTGACGAAAGAAGTCAAGCTTTAGCATTACGTTGGTTAGTAAACTATTCTAAAACTAGAAATGGTAAAGGAATGGCTGTTAATTTAGCGAATGAAATTATGGATGCTGCAAATGGTGTTGGTGGAGCTGTTAAAAAACGTGAAGATACTCACAAAATGGCTGAAGCAAATAAAGCATTTGCTCATTATAGATGGTAGGAGAGAGAGTTTATGGCAAGAGATGTTACAATAGATAAAATTCGTAATATTGGTATTATGGCACATATAGATGCTGGTAAAACCACTACAACTGAAAGAATATTATTCCATACAGGTATAACTCATAAAATTGGAGAAACTCATGATGGTGAGTCTCAAATGGACTGGATGGAACAAGAAAAGGAACGTGGAATTACAATTACAAGTGCAGCTACAACTGCTCACTGGAAAGGTCATAGACTTAACATCATTGATACTCCAGGCCACGTAGACTTTACAATCGAAGTTCAAAGATCTCTTAGAGTATTAGATGGTGCAGTTGCACTTATTGATGCTCAAGCAGGTGTTGAACCTCAAACTGAAACTGTATGGCGTCAAGCAAACGAATATAAAGTTCCTAGAATGATTTGTGCAAACAAAATGGGAAAAATGGGTGCTGATTTCTATTACAGTTTAACTACAATTAAAGATAGATTAGGAGCTAATGCTGCTGCTATCGAATTACCTATTGGTGCTGAATCAGAATTCTGCGGAGTTATTAATCTTGTTACAATGAAAGCATATAAATTTGATGGTTCTGAACAAGAAAATGTTGAAGAAATTGAAATTCCAGCAGATATGGTTGAAAAGGCAAATGAATACAGAACTAAATTGATAGAATCTGTAGTTGAATTTGATGATGCATTAATGGAAAGATATTTAGAGGGTGAAGAACTTACTGAAGCTGAAATCAAAGCTGCTATCAGAAAAGCTACTTTATCTGTACAATTCTTCCCTGTACTTTGTGCAGATGCATTAAGTAATCAAGGTATTAAACCTTTACTAGATGCAGTTATCGATTACTTACCATCACCACTTGATGTAGAAGCAATCGAATGTGTTGATAAAAATGGCAATGATGTTTTAAGACATCCAAGCGATTCTGAACCATTTACTGCATTAGCATTTAAGATTATGACAGATCCATTTGTAGGACGTTTATCATTCTTCAGAGTTTATTCTGGAGTGTTGAAGAGCGGTTCTTATGTTTTAAACTCTACTAAGGGTGAAAAAGAAAGAATTGGACGTATTCTACAAATGCATGCTAACCAAAGAAAAGAAATTACTGAAGTTTATGCAGGTGAAATTGCAGCTGCTGTAGGTCTAAAAAATACAACAACAGCAGATACATTATGTGCAGAAAATTCTTTCTGTATCATGAAAGGTATGGAATTCCCTGAACCAGTTATTGATATTGCTATCGAGGCAAAAAGTAAAAATGACCAAGATAAAATGTCAATTGCTATTCAAAAGTTAGTTGAAGAAGATCCAACTCTAAGAGTAAAAACTGATTCTGAAACAGGACAAACTGTTTTATCAGGAATGGGAGAGTTACACTTAGATGTAATCGTTGATCGTATGAAACGTGAATTTAATGTTGAAGTTAACAAAGGTAAACCACAAGTTGCTTATCGTGAAACTTTAACAGTAGCTGGTGATTGTGAAGGTAAATACATTAAACAATCTGGTGGACGTGGACAATATGGACATGTTTGGATTAAATTTGAGCCAAATAAAGATCAAGGTTATGAATTCGTTGATGCAATAGTTGGTGGTGTTGTTCCTCGTGAATATATTCCAGTAACTGATAAAGGATTACAAGAAGCTCTAGCTGGTGGTATCTTAGCTGGATATCCAATGGTAGACGTAAAGGCAACTTTATTTGATGGTTCATACCATGATGTTGACTCATCAGAAATGGCATTTAAAATTGCTGCAAGTATGGCTTTAAAAGAAGCTAAGAATAAATGTAAACCAGTTCTTCTAGAACCAATAATGAAAGTTGTTGTTGATGTTCCTGATGAATATATGGGTAATGTTATGGGAGATTTAACTAGTAGACGTGGACGTCCACTAGGTCAAGAATCTATTGGTAATACTTTAAGAATCATTGCAATGGTACCATTATCAGAAATGTTTGGTTATGCTACTGATTTAAGAAGTAATACTCAAGGTCGTGGAACATTCCAAATGGAAAAAGACCATTATGAAGAAGTTCCAAAATCTATCGCTGAAGAGATTATAAAGAAAAACAGCGCTCAATAATAAATAATACTTGAAAAACTTTCAAGCATTAGATAAAATATGTATGTATATATAAAAAAAGGAGGAAATAAAAATGGCAAAAGAAAAATTTGACCGTTCAAAAGCACACGTTAATATTGGTACTATCGGACACGTTGACCATGGTAAAACAACTTTAACTGCTGCTATCACAAAATATTTTGGTAATTTCGTTGATTATGCTGATATCGACAAAGCTCCAGAAGAAAGAGAAAGAGGTATTACTATTAATACTGCTCACGTTGAGTATGAGACTGAAACTCGTCACTATGCTCACGTTGACTGCCCAGGCCATGCTGACTATGTTAAAAACATGATTACTGGTGCTGCACAAATGGATGGTGCTATTCTTGTAGTTTCTGCTGCAGATGGACCAATGCCTCAAACTCGTGAACATATCTTACTTGCTCGTCAAGTTGGTGTTCCAAAAATCGTTGTATTCATGAATAAATGCGACCAAGTTGATGATCCTGAATTATTAGACTTAGTTGAAATGGAAATTCGTGAATTATTAAGCGAATATAATTTCGATGGTGATGGATGTCCTATCGTTAGAGGTTCAGCTTTAAAAGCTCTTGAAGGAAATGAATCAGATGTTCAAGCTATTAAAGACTTAATGGCTGCTGTTGATGGTTACATTGAACAACCAGTTCGTGATACTGATAAACCATTCTTAATGAGCATCGAAGACGTATTCACTATTTCTGGACGTGGTACTGTTGTTACAGGACGTGTTGAACGTGGTGAATTAAAACTTAACGACGAAGTTGAAATCGTTGGTTTAAGAGATACTCAAAAAACAGTTGTTACTGGTATCGAAATGTTTAGAAAATCACTTGATTCAGCTATGGCTGGTGATAATGCTGGTGCATTACTACGTGGTATTTCTAGAGATCAAGTTGAAAGAGGACAAGTTCTAGCTAAACCTGGATCAGTTACTCCACATCATCATTTCAAAGGATCTGTATATGTTCTAAGTAAAGAAGAAGGTGGACGTCATACTCCATTCTTCGCAAACTACAGACCTCAATTCTACTTCAGAACAACTGATGTTACTGGTGTAATTACTCTACCTGAAGGTGTAGAAATGGTTATGCCTGGTGATAACATTGATATGGAAGTTGAATTAATCGCTCCAGTTGCACTTGAAAATGGTACAAAATTCTCTATCCGTGAAGGTGGACGTACTGTTGGTGCTGGTGTTGTTACTGAAATTATTAAGTAATTTAGTGTATAATGCGAGAAAAGTGAAAGTAATTTCACTTTTTTTTATGTATAAATTTAGGTATAATAGTTCTTAGGTGATTGTATGGAGGAAGAAAAGAAAAAACGAAAAAAAACTGTTAGTAGTTCTTCTAAAATACAAAAAAATAAAGAACTTACTAATGATGAACTATTAGAACAGATAATGAGTAAAAAGAAGAAAAATACAAGTTCTAAGAAAAATAAGACTTCTAAAAAAGTTACTGCTAATAATACAAATACTAAATTGTCAAATGATATAAAAAAGAACATTAAAGAAACTACAGATGATGAATTATTAGATTCTATTTTAGCTAAAAAGAAGAAAAGAAAAGCTAAAACAGAAGTAGCTAAGTTAGATAAAGATGTTGTTGATAATAATGCATTAAAGAAAGATTTAGAGGATAAAGTCAATCAAGTAGAATCTAAAGAAGAGTTTACGAATGATTTAAAAAAAGTAGAACCCGCTAAGGATTTTGAATTAAAAGAACATGTATTAGAATCTAGTAAAAGTAATATAAGAGATGATTTAATAATTACTAGAGAAATTAATTTTGACGAAAAATTGGATTTAAATAATAAAAAAGTTTTAGCTCAACTTAGAAAAGCAATAGAAGATTTTGATAATTTGGAAGATTTAGAAGAGATACATTCTAGTTATGAATCTAAAGATGAGGGAACTGATAATAAAGAAATAATTGTTAACAATAAGAGTTTACATGATGATTCGTATTTAACAGATGTACTTCTTAATGCTGATAAAAGAAAGCCAAAAGTTAGATATGATAATAATGAAGGAAAAAAACTTATTTTAATACTAACAATAGCTATTTTAATAATTATTTTAGTTTTAATAATTTCGACGGTTGTTAAAGAATCTTTTTCAATAAAAGATGACCCTAAAGTAAAAAATATAGTTCTTGATGAACCACAAATTAATTATGAATTAATGGAGATACAATATCAAAATTGTCTTGCTCGTCAATTTGATGAACGTGATATTACAGAGGATTATATAGAAGCTCAGAATAAACTTACAACTTATTTGTCTTCTAATTATAAGACTAGTGTTTCTTATGAAAACTTAAACTATGGATTTAAGTATAATTATAATGAAGCAAAGGTTTATTATGCTGCTAGTACTATAAAAGCTTTAGATGCTTTGTATATTTATACTAAAGCATCAATTGGTGAAATAAATTTGGATGATACTATGGTTTATTCTTCTAAATATAAATGGAGTTCTAGCAAAGAAATGAGTAAATATAAATATGGTAGTAGTGTTACTATCAGAGATTTGGTTAAATATGCTGTAGTTGTAAGTGATAATTCAGCACATCAAATGTTAGTTGATTATATTGGGAAAAATAATCTTAAACAGTTTGGATTGGATCTTGGAGCTAAGAATGTTTTTAATGGTTCAGATAATTTTGGAAATATTGATACAAATGATGCAATAATTTATTTTAGAGCTATAAATGATTTTATTGTTAATAATCCAGAGTTGGGTAATGAACTAAAGAGTTTCTTCTTGGAAGCTGAACAAAATGATATTGCTATTCCAGAGTATGGTATTTTGGCTGGACATAAATATGGGCAATATAGCTCTTATTATCATGACATTGGAATTGTTTATGATGATAGTCCTTATTTAGTGGCTATACTGACAATGGAAGGTAACAAGGATTTTGAAGCTATAGTTAAGGATATTAATAAACATGTTTATGAATTACATAAAGTATTCTTAAATAATAGGGAGAATGTTTGTAAAATTGAAGTTTATGGCAATTAAAAAAGTATTATTCTTTAATACTTTTTTCTTTTCGTTTAAATTCTTTAGCTAATATGCCACTTTGTTCTAAAGTTTTGTATAATCCTTCATTTATTATAAAGTCATATTCTCCTATATATTCAAAAGCAATTGGGTTGAAGCCCTTTTTGAATTCATCAAGACCTTTATATGGGTTTGTATTTGAAAAGTCTCCAGTTATACCGTTTAAATCTATAAAGTCAAAATCTCTTTTATAATATTCTATTAACATATAATGTAAGAAATAATTTGGACAATAAGATTTAAATGATTGATTAAATCCACTAATTAAAATATATACTCTATTTTGGTATTTAATTGTAATAGCTCCGGCTATATACATTGTTTTATTTTCAGATAGACATTTTGTTGTTTTTGTTATATTTTCATTGTATGTGTTTAATGCATTATCAGATGCTAGTTTCCTTCTTAAATTTTCTTGACTTGGATTTATCATAACTTTATTAACAAGGTCATTATTTTTTTTCAATTCTTTTTCGTATTTTTCACGAAGATTTATTAAGCATTCTTCAAAGTTTATTTTTACAAGAAAAATGTCTATTGCATCTTTTTTTGAAAAAGCATTGTAATAATTAAAATAATGATTAATAGAATAATTTTTTTTGTTTTTTATAAAATCATATAATATTTCTATGTCTTCTCTGTTTCCTTTTTCTAATGTTAATCCATTTTTTATACTTTTATTTATTTTATTTCTAGTGTGTTTACTGATAGTCTTTAAATTTGTTTGTTTTAGAATTTGGATGGCATTATATTTTGGTATTTTGGTTTCAAAGTGTTTGTTTCCTTCTAATCTGCGAAAATTTAAAGAACTTAATATATTTTCTATATTTTTATTTTTGTTATAATTTATAGTTTTATTTTTATAATCAATAGTACCGATAGATATTTCAGGATTAATTTTTATAAATGCAACATTTTTTTTATAATATCTTTTTGCAATAGCTTTAGTAAATTCACAAAGTAGATTAGGATTATAATAGTCAACTAAAAATCCTTTAGGTGCATATCCATATTTATAAAACATATTTAATTTTTTTATAAGGATAAGTGAGGCAGCATGAATTGTATTGTTATTATCAACTAATCCAAGTAGTTCATAATCGTAACCTAATTCAGATGCTAGAAGGGCATAATTAGAACTTTGATGATAGCTTCCAAGAGGATGATTTGAGGCGTACTCGTCAAATTCAAATATTGATAAATTTCTCAATTTCATGATAATGCCTCCCTTTTTAAAATAAGAAGTTATTATATCATATCTAAAAAATATTGCAATATCTTTATTATTGTTTTAAAATTACAATAGAGGTGTAGTCTTATGGATAAAGTTATAAAAAGATTTGAAGGGTTGATGCTTAGCTCTTTATTGTTTGTTTTTCTAGATATTATGATAGGAATTTTATTTTTAAAGTATACTGAGTTATCAACGCAATTGAATGTTGTTATATTAGGTAGTTTAATTTTGATACATGGTTTATTTTATTTAATAAGATATTTTTATGATGGATTGGGATGTAAATTTTTTGCATTTGATTTAATTATAGGAGTAGCATCATTTATTTTAGGAATATTTACTATTTTTAATCCTTTTAGTGCTTTAAAAATAATGGGAGTATTTTTTTGTATTTGGTTAATTACTAGTGGGATTGAGAAAATATTTTATGGTTTTAAATTTATGAAAGCACAAGAAGATATTTATCCTTTAACGTGTTTTATAGGAATTTTATTAATATTAATGGGATTAATAGCTTTAATTAATCCATTTAAAGGTTTTATGGTAATAACTAGATTAGTTGGATTGTTTTTGATTTGTTCTGGAATTTTTGATGGTATGGTTTGTCTATTATTTAAACGTAGAGCTAAACAAATTTTGAATATTTTTAGATAATTATGAATATTTTTAAAATAAGTTGATTAAAATATTATTAAGTGGATTTTAAAAGGGATTAGTGCCCTTTTTTCCTTGATTTATTATAAAACGTGTGTTAAATTATTAGTGGAATGGAAGTGATTTTATGGAAATAGCACTTTTAATTGTATCAATTATGTTAATTGCAATTGTTTTATTGCAAAGTAATAAGGCTAGTGATGCAAGTCAAATTATATCTGGTGGAAATGATGCTTTATTTCAAAATCAAAAAGAACGTGGTGTTGAGTTATTAATTACAAGATTAACTATTCTTCTTGGGGTATTGTTTTTTGTAATATCATTTATAATGTTTATCAAATAGTCCGAATGGACTTTTTTTTATCTGTTTTTTTTGGTTAAATTGTGATATATTAAATAGTAGGTAACTATGATATAAAAAGGGAAACAAAGGTGATTTTTATGAAGGAAAGAATTCTTAATTTATTAAAAAACATTCATGAAGCAAAAGAGGTTATAGAAATAAATGATTTATTAGGTTTAAAGACTAGTGATGAATTAAGAGAATTACAAGAAGCTTTAAATAGTTTAGTGGATGAATATTTAGTATTTTATACAAAGAAGGGAAAGTATATTTTACTTGATAATTGTCCAGGAATAAAAATAGGAAGACTTTCTGTAAACAAGAAAGGTTTTGGTTTTGTAATTCTTGATCGTGAAGATGATTTATATGTTGCACAAAAGAATATGAATGATGCTGTTGATGGAGATATTGTTTTAGTTGAAGTTTTCCCTTCTGGTGTTAGAAAAGAAGCTCGTGTAATTAGAATTATTAAAAGAGAATTGCAAAATCTTGTTGGCGAAGTTCAATTCGACGATAATGGACGTGCCTTTATTGAATTGGATGATGATAAAAGAAATCTGGTAATCGAATTGACACCTGAAAGTATAAAAGATTGCGTTGAAGGACATAAGGTACTTGTTAAAGTTGTTAAAGAAGTTAATAAACATAAATATATTGCAGATGTTGTGAAAATAATTGGCCATAAAAATGATCCAGGTACTGATATATTAACTATTGCATATAGACACGGAATTATTGAGGATTTTGGTGAAGATGTTGAGCGTGAATTGTTAAGTATTCCTAATGAAGTTGCTGAGAAGGATTTAGAGGGAAGAAGAGATTTAACAGATGAAGTAATATTTACTATAGATGGTGATGATACCAAAGATATTGACGACGCAATTAGTATAAAAAAACTTGATAACGGAAATTTTGAACTAGGAGTCCATATCGCTGACGTATCTAATTATGTTAAAGAGAATTCAGCTTTAGGAGATGCTGCTTATGATAGAGGAACTTCTTCATATTTAGCAGATACAGTAATTCCTATGTTACCTCATAAATTATCAAACGGAATATGTTCTTTGAATGAGGGAGTTATTAGGTTATCAATGTCTTGTGTTATGGAAATTAATTATAAAGGTCAAGTAGTTGATTACGATATTTTCCCTAGTTATATTAAAAGTAGAAAAAAAATGACTTATAAAAAAGTTAATGATGTTATTGTTAGAGGCATTGTAGCTCCTGATTATGAACCATTTGCTCAAGATTTAATTTTAATGAATGAATTACATCATATTCTTAGAAAAGAAAAAAATAGTAGAGGTTATATTAATTTTGATTTAGATGAAGCTAAGATTATTCAAGACGAGAATGGTAAAGCTATAGATGTAGTTAAACGTATACGTGAAGAAGGAGAAATGTTAATAGAAGATTTTATGATTGCGGCTAACGAAACTGTTGCAACACATATATTTAATATGCAATTACCTTTTATATATCGAATTCATGACGTTCCTAAACAAGAAAAAGTTGACGATTTTATGACTTTAGTTAAAATATTAGGTTATAAGTTAAAAGGGAATATAAATGAGTTAACTCCTCGTTCGATGCAAAATATTTTAGATCAGTTAAAGGATAAAAAAGAATTTGAAATCTTATCAAGTTTATTGCTCAGAAGTATGAGAAAAGCTGAGTATAGTAAAGAAAATATCGGACATTTTGGATTAGCTAGTAAATCTTATACTCATTTTACAAGTCCTATTCGAAGATTTCCAGATTTAGTTGTTCATAGATTACTTAAGAAATATTTAATTGAGCAGGATATGTCGATGACAACTATTCAAACTCTAGAAAATAATTTAGTTGATATTGCACAACACTCATCTGAAAGGGAAGTTGCAGCAGTTGATGCTGAAAGAGATGTCTTAGATATGAAGATGGCAGAATACATGGAAGATCATATAGGAGAAGAGTATGATGGTATTATTACTACAATAACAAACTTCGGTTTCTTTGTAGAGTTGCCAAATTTAGTTGAAGGATTAGTTCATGTACAAACTTTAAAAGGCGATTATTTTACATATGTACCAGATTTGTTAAGTATGATAGGTAAGTCAACTAAAAAGACTTATCGTATAGGGGATAAAGTAAAAGTTAGATGTATAGGGGCTTCTAAAGAAACTTCTATGGTAGACTTTGAATTAGTAAAGGTTGATGAGAAAGATGGAAATAAAAAACAAGAAAGCTAATTTTGATTATTATATAGAAGATACTATTGAATGTGGGATTGAATTAAAAGGGACTGAGATAAAGTCTTTAAGAAGAGGATCTGGAGATTTAAAAGATACTTTTGCATTGATTCGTAATGGAGAAGTTTATTTGGTCAATATGTATATTGCAAAGTATGAAGAAGGAAATCAATTTAATCATCAGGAAAGAAGACCTAGAAAGCTTTTGTTACATAAGAATGAAATAAAGAAGTTGAAAGAAAAAATTGAAAGAGAAGGTTATAGTTTAGTTCCAGTTAAAGCCTACTTAGTTAGAAATAAAGTTAAAATTCTTTTAGGAGTGGGCAAGGGTAAAAAGCTATATGATAAAAGAGAAACTATTAAAGAACGCGATTTAAAAAGAGAAGCTCAGAGAATGAGATAAAGACAAGTGGTATACTTGTCTTTTTTATGTTAAGTAAATTTTATGAATTATTTAAGATATATTTAAGTATGATATAATCAAGATAAGATAGTAGGTGTTTCTATGTCAGGTGCAAATAAAAGGAAGAGAGATAAAAAGAATGGCAAAAAGTATTTTATAATAATTTTGTTGTTGTTATTTGTTATTATTTTTGAACTATTTTTTATTAAAGGAAATTTTTCAGGAGTTGTTGATAAGGTAAAAGATATAAAAAATGTTATTTTAAATGAAGAAAAAAAGTTGCAAATATTTGATGAATCAAGTGATAGTAGACCTATTGCTGTAATGATAAATAATAATTCTACGGCTAGAAAGTATCATATGGGATTACAAGATGCTTACTTAGTTTATGAAATTATTGTAGAGGGTGGATCAACAAGATATATGGCACTTTATAAAGACTCTGATGTTGATAAAATAGGTTCTGTTCGTAGTTCTAGACATTATTTTTTGGATTATGTTTTAGAAAATGATGCTATTTATGTTCACTGGGGTTGGAGTGATATGGCTAAAAATGATATAGATAAACTAAAAATAAATAATATAAATGGATTATATACAGAAGGCAAATACTTTTATAGGGAAAATAACTTGAATGTAAGTTTGGAACATACTGGTTTTACTAAAATGGCAATGATAAATAAAGGAATAGATGATTATGGATATAGGAAGAGCTTAAATAAAGATATGCTACTTAATTATACTGTTGAAGATGTAGAACTGGAAGAAATGGTTGGATCTATACCAGCAAATAGTGTAGATATAAAATATTCAAGTGTTAATACAACAGGGTATAAGTATGATCAAGAAAGTAAGAAATATTTAAGATATGTTAATGGTGATAAGCATTGTGACTATGTAACTAAAGAACAGTATACTGTTAAGAATATAATAACTTATAAGGTGTCTAACCATACGTTAAGTGGCGATGTAAAAGGACGACAAGACATTGACAATATTGGAAAAGGTTCTGGATACTATATAAGTAATGGGTATGCTGTTCCTATTAAATGGTCTAAGGAGTCAAGAACTGCTCAAACTATTTATACTTTTATGGATGGGACTGAAATAAATGTTAATGATGGAAATACTTTTATTCAAATACAACCTATGAATGGTGAATTAAATATAACTTAAAAAATATAGAACCGATTGGTTCTTTTTTTATTTTGGTTGTTTTTTATAGTGGTTAAATGTTATAATTAGTATCGTAAAGAGGAGTGTTGAAGAATGACTTTAGCAACAATTTGGTCAATATTTACAAAAATTTTAGACATATGCGTAGTATGGTGTATGGCTTATTATATATTAAAGAACGTTAAGAATAACGTAAAAATGATTTTGATAGTAAAAGGAGTTATTATAATTTTACTATTTAAACTATTAAGTGAATGGTTAAATCTTTATACTGTTGGTGTATTACTTGAGTATGTTTTTGAGTGGGGACCTTTAGCGATTATAATTTTATTCCAACCAGAAATAAGAAGTTTCTTAGAGTCTATTGGTAGAACAAAATTATTGGGTCGTCATAAGATACTAACAGTAGAAGAACGTGAAAAAGTAGTTTATGAGATTATGGATGCTGTAGAGTATTTAAGAAAGAATAAAATTGGTGCATTAATGGTTATTGAAAGAGATGTATCATTACAAGATTATATTACTCCAGCAACTAAGGTATATGCTGATTTAACAAGTCCATTATTGGGAACAATTTTCTTCCCTAATAGTCCGCTTCATGATGGTGGAGTTATAATTCAGGGTGATAGAATTACTTGTGCAGGAGCAGTATTTAAAACAAGTATGGATCCTAATTTAAATAAAAAATTAGGAACACGTCATAGAGCTGCGCTTGGTATTGCAGAGGAAACTGATGCTGTTGCTTTGATTGTGTCTGAAGAAACAGGAAGAATTAGTATAGCTGTTGATCATGAAATTCATTATAATTTAAGTTTAGATGAATTCAGAATGATGTTAGTTGATGAATTGAAACCTAAAACTGAATTATTCTACAATGCTGATGGCGTAGAAGGTGAAGGTGAAACAGATGAAATCTAAAAAAAATAATAATAAAAGTAATCCTTTAAAGAATATTTTTGTTGGATTATATAAAGTTTTGGATAAAGTAATTGTTACTCCTATAAGTACTTTAGTATATAAGATTCAAAATAAGTTGGGAAAAGATAGTAAAATTGAAAAAATATTGAATAGACCAAATGCTTTACTAATTTTGTCTTTAATTTTTGCTTTAGTATTATTTTATTTTGTTGATAATGAAGCAATATCTTTAGTAAATAATGATGCAAAATTTTTAACAAATATTCCAGTTGAGGTTGAATATAATAGTAGTGCTTATGTTATAGAAGGTATTCCTGAGACTGTTGATATGACTTTAATTGGGAAGAAAAAGGAAATTTATTTAGCTGAAAAATTAGGTGATAATAAAGTTGTTGTTGATTTAACTGATTATCAAGCAAGTGATAGTCCTGTTAGAGTGAAATTAACTTATAATAAACCTTTAAATAATGTAAGTTATAAAATTGATCCAACTTATGTTACAGTAACAATCAAAGAAAAGGTAAGCGATAATAAAACTGTTAGTTATGACTTATTAAATCAAGATGACTTAGATCCTAAGTTAAGTGTAAAATCTGTTGAGTTATCAAAATCAGATGTTGTTGTTAGAGGTTCTCAAGATACAATTGATTCTATTGCTTCTATTAAAGCATTGATTGATTTGAAAAATGAAGAATTTACTAAAGCTGGTACATATACTTTAGATAATTTAAATCTTGTAGCTTATGGATCAGACGGAAATATAATAGATAATGTTGAGATTGTGGCAACAAATATAAGTGCTAAGGTAGAACTTAATTCTTACTCTAAGAAAGTTCCTGTAAAGGTACAAATTACTGGAAATCTTGTAAGTGGAAAAGCAATATCTTCAATTACAATCAATGGTATTGATGCAAATGAGTTTGAAACAACAATTTATGGTGATGAGAGTGCTTTAGAAAATATTGAAAGCATACCAGTATCTATAGATGCAGATGGACAAGGAAATAATGGTTCTAAGACGTCAAAAGTTACATTCTCAAAGCCATCTGGTGTTAGAAGTATTAGTGATGAAAGCGTTACTGTTGTACTTAACTTTGGTGAGGCTAAGCAAAAGACTATAACTATTTCTGAAATAAGAACATCAAATGTTCCTAATGGTTTAACAGCTAACTTATTAAAGACTGAAGAAAAGAATGTTGAAATTCAGGTAATAGGTGTTGAATCTGTTATAAATGAAATCGATGAAAATTCTCCTGGTATCTATGCTTATGTTGATTTAACAGGATATAGTACAGGCCAATATTCAGTTCCAGTAAAAATTGAAGGAAATGATTCAAGATTACAATATATAGTTACAAAAAATGTAAGTATAATATTATCTAAATCAAATAATAATTAAAAAAATAAAATGACTCTAGTCTTCTAGAGCCATTTTTTCTTCGAAAAAATATGCAATACATATTATTGATGCAATACCAATAATAATATATATAATATTATTAATTAAGGTACTTTTTATTAACATAGTAACTAAGTTTAAATTAAATAAACCAATTAAGCCCCAGTTTAATGCACCAATAATTGTAAATACAAGTGCTATTTTCTTAATTATTTCCATATAAACCTTCCTTTTCTATTAATAGTATTAGTAATTATTTTTATTTTATGTATGAATATTTATTATTTTCTTAAATATTATTTAATTAGAAAAGGTTGGTGTTATGAAAAAAATATTATTATTGTTAATAAGTATTTTGTTATTAACAGGGTGTGGTAAAGTTGATAAGGATAAATTGATTGACAATTTTAAGGAAACTGTTGATTCATCTAAGTCTTATACTGTAGAAAGTAAAATGGAGATTTATAATTCTGAAGATACTTTTACTTATGATATTAAAGTTTATTATATGGATGATGATTATTTTAAAGTTGATATGATTAATACTTTAAATAACCATGAACAAGTAATATTACGTAATAATAATGAAGTATATGTAGTTACTCCTAGTTTAAATAAAAGTTATAAGTTTGTTAGTGAGTGGCCTTATAATAGTAGTCAATCTTATATTTTGAATACTTTGGTTAAGGATATTGAAGATGCAAATGATGTTAAATTTAATGAAGAGGATGATGGTTATTCTTTAACTGTTCCAGTTGTATATCCAAATAATAGTAATTTAAGTTATGAGAAGATTTTTTTTGATAAAGATATGAATTTGAAGAATGTTAGTGTTTATGATACTGAGGATATTATGGCTATTAAGGTTACATTTAATAAAATTGATTATAAAGCTAATTTGAAGGAAGAGGATTTTGATGTTAATAAGTTAGTTGATGAAAATTGTTGTAGTACAGATAATATGACTACAGAGACATCTTCGTTGCAAGATATTATATATCCACTTTATGTACCTTCTAATACTTATTTAAAGGGAAAAGAAACTGTTAGTACAGATACAGGTGAAAGAGTTATTTTAACGTTTAATGGGGATAAAAACTTTGTTTTAATTGAAGAAATGAGTAAGGTTAATGAGGAGTTTGAAGTTATACCAGTGTATGGAGATCCTCTTATGCTTAGCAATACTATAGGGGCGTTAAGTACAAATTCTTTATCTTGGACAGCTAATAATGTTGATTATTATTTAGCTAGTAATGATTTAACAACTGCTGAAATACTTAATATTGCTGATTCTATGAATGGAACTAATATAGTTGTTGAAAAATAGTGAATATATTTTAAATGTTTAAACCATTATAAAAGAGAGTAGTTAACATTTATTTGATTTAGACTTTAAATGTGGTATAATTGGGACAAGGTGGTTTAAATGGAAAAAGAAAAAAACAAAGTAAAAAATAAAGTAAAAAAGAATAAAGTAAATTATAGGACTACTGAACAAGATGAAATTAAAAAGTTTTTAATTGTGATGGTAGTTGTGCTTGCTTGTGTTGGTGCTATATATTTGACAACAAGAGCTTTTGTTACTAAAGATTTATTTAAAGATAAAACTGATGAAGCTGAAACAGTTACACCAGGTACTATTAATTATGAGGTAACAATTATGGGTCAACTATTAAATAGACCATATGATGAATATTATGTTGCTATTTATAATACTGCTGAAGGAGACTATATAAATGATATGTCTACGTTAGTTTATAATTATGCTAAAAAAGAAAAGCACTTACATATTTATACTGTTGATTTATCTAATGTGTTTAATTCAGATTATTATGATCCAGAAAATGTTAATGTTAATGCTAAGAATTTAGAGGAAATTAAAGTTGGAGATATAACACTAATTAAAGTAAAAGGTGGCAAAATTAATAAATATATAGTTGATTATGCTAAAATGGAAAAAGAGTTAGGCTTAGAAGAGAAATAAAAAGTTTATGAGGATGAATAAATCTAATTGATTATATTTATCTAATTAAACTTTTTTTCTTTTTTTAAGAAAATAATTTTTATTTAATTATTATATTCTTTATGATATTATTTAGAATGGAAGGTGAATTTATGAAGGATAATGAAAAAAAGGCAAAGAAAAGTAATAGTTCATCTAATAAGTCGAAAATAAAAAATAAACATAATGTTGAAGAATTAAAGAAATTTGATTTTGATTTAAAAGAGAATAAAAGTGTAAATAAGAGTAAAGCAAATAAAGAAATTAATGAAAAAGATAATGTTAAAAATAAAAAAAGTAATCAAAGAAAAGTAAAAAAGGTTGATAAAAAAGTATCATTGAAAGAAGTTTTTATGTCAAAAGCTAATCTTAGAACGAAAAAAGGCGATAGTGAAGCTGTTAAATTATATAAAAAGAAAAAGGTAAAAAAGAAAAAAAGAAAAGCAAAATTTAATGGGAAATTTAACTTAGATATTTTAGATTTACTTATTATTGTAGTTGTAGTAGCTATTGTTTCATGTGTTTTGACAGGTATTATATTGAATAATCAGTTTAAAAAAGGAATGCATATGATTAACAATGATTTGATAGCTGATAAGAATGTTCAAGATTTTTTAAGTACGTATTCAGAAATAGTTGATAATTATTATGAAGAAGTAGATTCGGAATTAATGATGAAAGCAGCTATGGAAGGTATGGTTGATTTTTTAGAAGATAATTATTCAATATATTTAAATCAGGATGATTCTAGTAGTTTAACTGAAATGTTAGATGGCAGTTATGAAGGATTAGGGATTGTTGTAACAGGAAATTTAGTTAATGATGTCTATAAAAATTCTCCCGCAGAAAAAGTTGGAATAAAAGCAGGAGATGTAATTGTTGAGATAAATAATGTGTCTATTAATTCTCAAAATTATGTAGATTTTAGTTCTTTAATTGATATGGAAAATGAGAATTCTTTAACAGTATTAAGAAACGGAGAAAAAATTAGTTTTAAAATTAAAGCAAGTATTGTTGATGTACCAACGACTACTTCTAATATAATAAAAAGTCCAAATAAAAAGAGGAATATTGGATATATTTCCTTAAATGCTTTTTCTTCTAAAGCATTTGAAGAGTTTCAAAATAGTTTATTAGATTTAGAAAGTAAAGGAATTGATTCGTTAATAATTGATTTAAGAGGTAATACTGGTGGATATTTAAATGCAGCTACTAATATTTCAAGTTTATTTTTGGAAAAAGGTGAAGTTATTTATTCACTAGAGAATAAAAATAAAATAACGACATACAAAGATGAAACAAATGATAAGCGTGATTATGCTGTAGTTATTTTGGTTAATAATTCGACAGCGTCTGCAGCTGAAATTTTAACTGCTGCTTTACATGATAGTTATGGTGCAACAATTGTTGGTAAAAAGACATATGGCAAAGGTAAAGTTCAAACTATGAAGTATTATGAAGATACAATTGTTAAGTATACTTCTGCAAAATGGTTACGTCCTAATGGAGAATGCATAGATGAAATTGGAATTGAACCAGATTTTGATATTGATAATAAGCTTGAGGGAACAACTTTATATGATATGCAATTAGATAAAGCGATAGAAATATTAGGCAAATAAGATACCTGTTTGGGTATCTTTGTTTGTTATTTTGGGAAAAATATTATATAATGGGAAACGAAAGCGGGATAGTATGAATAAAATAAAAGTAGGAGATAAACTTAAAATATGTTGTTACAAACATGATGGAACTTTGGAACATACTTCAGAAGAAGCAATTGTATTAGAAAATAATGATGAATATTTAGTATGTGGTAATGGAAGGACTAAAATAACTGAAAAGGATGGACGTAGTCATATGACTACAGAACCTGCTGTATTGTTTTTTTATAAAAATCATTGGTTTAATATTATTGGTCAGTTAAAAAAGTTTGGTTTATTTTATTATTGCAATATTGCATCACCATATATAATAGATGGTGAATCTATCAAATATATTGATTATGATTTGGATTTAAGAGTATTTCCAGATGGTGGATTTAGAGTTTTGGATCGAAATGAATACAATTACCATAAAAAGATAATGAAGTATTCTGAAGAGTTGGATTCTATAATAAAGTCCGAATTAACTTATTTAATAGAGAAAAAAAGAAATGAAAATGGTCCTTTTGCTCCTGGAATAGTGGATAAATATTATAGTCTTTATGAGGAAATCAAAAAAAATTAAATTTTTTTGATTTTTTTGTTGCATTTCATCTTTTTTTGTTATATACTGAAAAAGATGTTTTCGAAAGAAGGCATAAAAATTAAGATATTAAGTACTTAGATGACATGAAAATGTCAACAAAAAAAACTTTTTAAAAAAAAGTAAAAAAAAAGTTGACAAAGTTATAGAGTATTTGATATATTACTAATGCAACCAAGCAAAAGAGCTTGGAAGCAAAAAGAAATGATCTTTGAAAACTAAGTA
>CAJUBJ010000006.1 GCA_910584655.1 uncultured Bacilli bacterium | reverse complement strand
ATGCCTGATTAGCTCAGTCGGTAGAGCGCACGGCTGTTAACCGTTAGGTCGTAGGTTCGAGTCCTACATCAGGCGCCATTAAGAATATTAAGCAAGTTTCAATACTTGCTTTTTTCATGTATAAATTTATACTGATTTAAAATAAATATGTTTATTTGACTTATCAAAATTTCTTTTATAAAATATGAATCCAGGTGATATTATGTTAAATTCTAATATTCAAAATCAGTTAGTTAATAATCCACTTTCTTATCGCTCAATATTAACATTACCTAAAAATGCACGTTTTGGTTTAGAAATAGAATTAGAAAATGTTAATTATGATTTAATTAGTAGATACGTAAGAAATCAATTTGGTCAACATTGGTATGTCAAAGATGATAGGTCATTAATGAAAGATAAAAATGCTGAAATAGTAACACCTGTTTTATATAATGAAAAGAAAACATGGATTTTATTAAAAAAATTAGCTCAAATGATAAAAAAGCTAAGTCCGACTTTCGATAACTGTAGCTTTCAAGTGAATTTTGATGGCTCGTTACTTCCAACTTCGGAAGATAGAATAACTTTCTTAAAACTATATGCTTATTATGAAGATATCATATATCGTTTTTCTAAAGGAGAAAATGCTAACTATAGAGAATCATTAGATATGTATGCCTCACCAATTATCTTAGCTTTAAAAGATGTCCTTAACTTTGATGAACCAGATAAAGAATTCATATTAGAAAGATTTAGCAATAATAAAAGATATGGTATTATCTTCAAAAATAAAAGTAAAGATTTAATTGAATTTAGAACTCCTAATGGAACATACAATCCAATATTATGGCAAAACTACATAACATTATTCTATTATTTAATAGAAGCAATAACTAAAAGAAAATATGATTTACAAGAACTAAACGAATACATTTCATCATATTCTAAAATTAATATATTAGAAAGTTATGAACTTTCAAGAGAAGAAAAAGCACTTAAATTATCAAAACAGATTTTTAGTAAGCAGTTAGACAAAACAAGTTTTTTACATCAATATATTGGTTCAAATAAGTAAAAGAATACATAGTTATATTAATAATATGTTATAATTATAAAAGGTGATTTATATGAATGAATCTTTAGAAAAAGGAAGACCACAACCTATAAAATATCAAGTTGGTGGACAAAAAAAATTTGTTCCTAATCCAGAAGTTGAGCAATTAAATGAACCAGAAAAAAGTAGTGGAGTTTCTTTTGGAAACAATACTTTTGTTAGTATCTTAGATAGATATGCTCAAGACTTAACAAGTAGAGAATACATTACAGATCCATCTATTGGACGTGATGAAGAAATTAAACAAGTTATTATGACACTTTTAACTCCAGAAAAAAGCGCACTTTTAGTTGGTAAAGCTGGTGTAGGTAAAACATCAATTGTCGAAGGAGTTGCATATCGTATTCAAAAGCATATGGTTCCAAATGCATTAGAAGGATATAAAATTTTTAAACTTAATGTAACTTCATTATTAGGTAAAACTGAGTCAAATGGTCAAATTGAAAGTAGAGTAGACCTTCTAGTAAAAGAACTTGCTAGTCGTCCAAAGACAATAGTATTTCTTGATGAAACACATGTCTTAGTAAATAAAGATGGCGGAGAAAGTGGTATCGATTTTGCAAACATGTTTAAAGCAGGATTGGACCGAGGAGAGATAAAAATGATTGGTGCCACTACTGATGAAGAATATGAACAATATATTTTAAAGGATCGTGCTTTCTTAAGACGTTTTCAAAAAATTGATGTAGTAGAAGCCGATCAACCTACTTGTGTAAAAATTCTTATGGGAACATATCCTAAAATAGAAGCAAAAACAGGTGTTCATTTTGATTATACAGATTATGTAATAGAAAGAATAATGACTTTTATTGTTGATATGACAGATGAATATAAAAGAGTATACGAAATATCATCAAGATACCCAGATATTTGCTTAACAATTCTTTCTAATGCTTTCACATATGCCTTATTTGATAACGAAAACGTATGTCGTATAAAACATGTATACAAGGCAGTATGTAATGCTCGAAATGTATATGAAGACGCTAAAAAGAAATCTATTGAAAAATTTAAGATTGATTTTGCCGATTTAATAAAAGAAGAAAATGTAGATTTAACGGAGACTGAATAAGTTTTCGTTTTTTTACACTATAAAAAAATATAAAAATCAAAAACTATACTAAACTCTGTTATAATATTATTAGAATAGGATGATTATAATGGAAAAAATAAGAATGTTCCAAATTGGTTGTGGAAAAATGAGTGTTTATACAATGAAATATGCTTTAAAAAAAGGAGTAAAAATTGTTGGAGCTGTTGATATTAATCCAGATTTATATGGTAAAGATATATCATATGTAATAGGTGGAGAACACAGAAATGTTGGTATAGCTCCGTTAGAAAAACTAGAAGATTATATGAAAGCAACGAAACCTAATATAGCTATTGTAACTACAATGAGTTTATTACAAGATGTAAAAGATGTATTAAGAATATGTGCAAAACTAGGTATTAATGCAATAACAACTTGTGAAGAAGCGTTTTATGCTCAAAACTCTAATCCAACAATCTGGAAAGAAATAGATGTATTAGCTAAAGCTAATAAGTGCACAATAGTTGGATGTGGATATCAAGATGTATTTTGGGGAAATCTAATTTCAGTATTAGCAGGAACAACACATAAGATAGCAAAAATCAAAGGGTCATCATCATACAACGTTGAAGATTATGGTATAGCACTAGCCAAAGCACATGGTGCAGGGCTAACTTTAGAAGAATTTGATAAAAATGTTGCATCTGCTGATAGAATTAGTGAAGAAGAAAGAACAAAACTTATTGAATCTGGTAAATTTACTCCTTCATATATGTGGAATACCGTTGGATGGCTTGCTGACAAATTCCATCTACATATAACTAGTATGAATCAACAATGTGTCCCACAAACACATAATGAAGATTTAGAATCTTCGACTTTAGGAATGAAAATAAAAGCTGGAGATGCAACTGGTATGAGTGCTGTAGTAACCGCAGAAACAGAAGAAGGAATTATTATAGAAGCAGAATGTATAGGTAAAGTATATGCTCCAGATGAAGTAGATACTAATGAATGGAGAATAATAGGAGAACCAGAAACTACAGTAACTATTAAACAACCAGCAACAGCAGAATTAACATGTGCAGATGTTATAAACAGAATTCCAGACGTCTTTAATGCTAGACCAGGATTCATATCAACAAGTGAATTAGCAACGCCAGAATATCGTCTAAAAAACTTAAATGAATATATAAATAAATAGTTAGATATTAAAATATCTAACTTTTTTTAAAAATTATTGCATTTTTTTCATATACAATTTATAATTGAAAGTGACTTTTTTGCAAGAAAACTACAATTTATTTATTACATGATGAGTACTAGATATTTTATATCTGGTTTTTTGCGTTGTAAAAAGGTTAGGAAAGGAGTGAAAAAATGTCGTTCATCAATGTTTCGCACATAACAAAAACTTTTAAAGTTGCCCAAAAAAAGTCAGGTATTAAAGCAACTTTAAAAAACTTTATTAAAAGAGACTATAAATATATTGAAGCTATAAAAGATATCTCTTTTAATATCGAAGAAGGTAGTATAGTTGGATTTATTGGCCAAAATGGTGCAGGAAAATCTACTACTATCAAAATATTATCTGGTATTCTTACCCCAGATTCAGGAACAGTTACAATTGATGGCATAGTTCCATGGAAAGAGAGAAAAGAATATGTTTCTAAAATTGGCGTAGTCTTTGGAGCTCGCAGTCAATTATGGTGGGATATCCCAGCTGAAGACACCTTTAATCTTCTAAAAGATATCTACAAAATAGATGAATCTAAATTTTTAAATCGAAAAGAATACCTAGTAAAAAAATTAAACATTGAAGATATCATTCATATTCCAGTAAGACAATTAAGTCTTGGACAAAGAATGCGCTGTGAAATAGCTGCTTCACTATTACATGAACCTAAAATACTATTTTTAGATGAGCCAACTATTGGACTTGACGCTTTATCTAAACAAATAGTAAGAGAATTTATCAAAAAGATAAATAAAGAACAAAAAGTGACAGTTATACTAACCACTCACGATATGAGTGACATAGAAGCTCTCGCTAAGCGAATTATTATTGCTTGTAAAGGAGAGATAGTCTATGATGGTCAACTAAAAAATTTAAAACAAAAATTTGACCATCATAAATATGTTACAGTTACAACTAATACTACGCTAACTAAACTAAGAAAAAAAGGAATTATTACTCAAGAAAAAATTCAAGAAGGATACAAATTTAAAATTGACTCTTTATTACTAAATACATCTGATTTCTTAAATTATCTATCTAAAAAAACAAGTATAGAAGATCTTGAAATAGACAATGAATCTTTAGAAAACATCATAATTAATTTATATGAAGAATCAAATAAATGAAACAATATATATCATTTTTTAAACTAAAGTTCACTGTTGGTTTACAATATCGTGCTGCTGCCATTGCTGGCTTAACAACTCAACTTTTTTTCGGATTCGTTAATATTTTTGTATATATAGCTTTCTATAGTAGTGGAACATCAAATGATATTGGGATATCTATAGAACAATTAATTACATACTTATGGTTAAATCAATCATTCTTTGCCCTCATATATATATGGTACAAAGATAATGATTTATTGAAAATGATAAAAAATGGAGATGTCGCTTATGAACTATGTCGTCCTAGTAATCTTTATTTAATGTGGTTTGCTAGAATACTAGCATCAAAATTATCATCTGCCTTACTTAGAGGAATCCCATTACTTATAATTGCATCTATTTTACCTAAGCCATATCGTATTATCTATCCAGATATAAAAACTATTCTATTATTTATAATAGTAATATGTATATCTGCCCTATTAATAACATCAATAATAGTTTTAATGTATGTAATATCTTTCTATTTACTAGATGAAACAGGAGTAGTAGGAATAATTAGTACTATTTCTGATATCTTATCAGGACAAGCAATCCCATTAGCATTATTTCCAAAATCACTAAATTACATAATCTCATTTTTACCCTTTGCTTATATTAGTGATTTTGCATTTCAAATATTTTGTAAAAATATAACTGGTATTGCTATTATAAAAGGTCTTATTATCGATATATTATGGCTTATTATAATTATATTTATAGGAATAAAGTTAACCAATAAAATATTAAAAAGAGTAGTAGTACAAGGTGGATAAATGAAAATATATATTAATTACCTTAAATTACATTTAAAATCTCTTTGTGAATATAAATCATCGTTAATTTTATCTATATTAAGTCAAATACTAGTATTTTTTAGCTTTACCTTTGTAATAACATCAATGTTTGATAAATTTAATAATATCAAAGGATTCACATTATATGAAGTCTTATTAACTTTTAGTATTATAAATTTTGGCTATGCCATAAATGAGGTTTTTGCAAGAGGACTAGATCAATTTGATAGTTTAATAATTACAGGAGATTTTGATAGATTACTATTACGTCCTATAAATATTTTAGCTCAAGTAATAGGTTTCAAAATTCAATATGTAAAAGTTACAAAAATAATTTACAGTCTTATAATAATGATTTATTCTTTAATTAAACTAAACTTATCATGGAACTTATTAAAAATATTAACATTATTATTTATGATAATTAGTAGTATAGCTATTTTCTTTGCTATATTCCTAGTTACAGCATCGTATTGCTTTATAACAGTTCAGGGTCTTGAAATTAGAAATGTTTTAACAGATGGTGGAAAAAATATTGCTCAGTATCCGATGGGAGTTTTTCCAAAATCAATCTTAAAATTCTTTACTTTTATAATTCCTTATTCTTTAGTTAATTACTATCCTTTATTATTTTTAATTGATAAATCATCAAATATTATATATATATTTTTACCATTATTAGTATTATTATATATAATACCAGCAATAATATTATTTAATAAAGGAGCAACAAAGTACTTAAGTACAGGATCATAAAAAATGAAGAAATTAAATTTTCTTCATTTTTTTATATACAATTAATATATATATAATTAAATAGGCCATAGCAAGTGCAAATCCTGCACAAACATCACTTGCATAGTGTACACCTAAATAAATTCTACTTATCCCAATTAATAATGTTAATACTGCAAGAGCAAAGCAATATATATATTTTTTATTTTTTTTCATTTTCTTATGAGCAATCAGATATATAAATAAACCATAAAAAGCTAAACTAACCATTGAATGACCTGAAGGAAAACTGTATCCATTTTCAATAATTAAATTAATATCAATTGGTCTTTCTCTCATAAATGTATATTTAAAACCTTGATTTAATAACACACATAAAATAACATTTAGACCAATATAAAAAGCAGCTTTTTTATTTTTACTAAATATCATTATTAATACAGTAACAACGAATAAAAACCAAGTACTACATAAAAAAGACATAAATTTAAAAAAATAGGTTAATGGTTCACATCTTAATTTAGAAACAAGATTATATACAGCATCATCAAATACTTTTATTTGATCTTGCATTAACATTTTTACAAGAATCAAAAAAATTAAAATACTTAATGAAAAAATTATAGGTTTCCAATGATTTCTAATAAATTTTTTATTCATCTACTTCACCAAAATAAACTTCTATAATTTCTTTATATCTATTTAGCAAATTATCATTTGCTTTTTTAGACTTTGCAATCCCATAAACTTCTCTATATAACCATTTGTTTTCATCTTTTGAACCACCTGTATTTTTCCATATTTTATCTCCCATTTTAAGAAAATTTTCATAGTTAGAAATAAGATTATGTAACTTATCTGCTAACATAATATTTATAACATTAACATCATAATTTGCTCTCATCCTTCTTATATAGTTTTTCTTTCTATCTAACCATTTAGTAATAGACATATCTTCAGATAAATCAGAAACCATATCAGCAACTAAAGTACCAAATCTTTCTTCTATTTCTTCATATCCATATTCGGTATCATTTATTACATCATGTAAAAGTGCAGATACTAAGACATCTTCTGTAGTAGTGAACTCTCTTAACATTGAGTATATTATCATTGAATGAAAACTTTTATCAATGTTTTCATTTTTTCTTTTTTGACCTTTATTGGCTTTCACCATAAAATGTATTGCCTCTTCTACCTTTGTGTACATCTAAACTCACCCGAATTCTACTACTATATATATTTTATGATAAATTATCTTTTTTTACAAATAAAAAGACACATTTTGTGTCTAATCACCACTTTGCATAACTTTTTCTAAGTAAACTCTTTCTTTAAACGTTCCTTTTTTATTTGCTTTTTTAATTCTTTTTTCTTCTATTTTTTCAAATGATTCACCTTTAAACTCTAATATAGCTCTAATTACTTCAAGAATATCTACCATTTCTTCAATATTTTCATTTTCTAAGTAAACTTTAACTTCATCCTCCAACTTTTTATTAAGTTCTTGAATATATTCTTCATCACTTAAAATTCTAGTAGTAGGGAGTTCATGTTCCATTAACATTAATTCAGGTATTTTATCTCTTACTAATTTATTATACGTTTTCATTTAATTTCCTCTTTTCTTTTTTATTCTTAATTTTTTTCAAAGATTTATTTGATTTTATATGAGAACCAATTATTTCAGATACATCTAATATTGTAACAAATGCCGATTTATCATGCTCTTTAACTATACTTTTTAATTCTGATACTTCAACTCTTGTTAATACACAATATAAAACATTTTGCTCTCCACTTATAAGTCCACTACCTTCAATAAACGTTACCGTTCTACCAATTTTTTTATAGATAGCTTCTGCCAAATCTTTGCCATTCTTTGTAATAATCATTGCAGCCTTAGCTTTTTGAAAACCTTCTCCAATCTCATCTACCACTTTACTAGTTATAAAATAAGCAAGTAGGGAATATAGAGCTCTGTCAACTCCAAAAAAATATCCAGCAATAGTAAATATTATAGCATTACATAATAAAACAAATTGTCCAACAGAAAAGTTAGTATTTTTACTAATTACAATGCCTACAGACTCAGTTCCATCTAGGCATCCACCAAATCTAATTACAATCCCAACACCAACACCAAGAATAACACTACCATATATAGTTGCAAGTAGTATATTCTCTGTTACATGATTTATTGAATGAAATACTTCTAACAATATAGAAAACACTAAAATACTATAAATTGCTTTAAATAAAAATTTCCATCCTAGATTTTTAAAACCAATATATATAAATGGAATATTAATTATTAGTATTAATAAACTTAATTTCCATTTAAATAATAAATTTAATATAATACTAACACCTGTAACTCCACCATCTAAAATAGAGTTAGGTACCAATATAGCTTCAAGAGCAAAAGCCGCTAAAGCTGCACCAATAGTAATCATAAAACATTCAAATATCCTATATAATATTGGATCTTTTTTTACTTTTTCCATCGTAACCTCCTTACTTTCATAATTTAATTATATCATTTTCCACACTAAAAAAGAAGAACCACCTAATTATTCTTGTTCTTCTTATATTTACTTTGATTATTTAATTCTTGATAATACATAACAGTATCTTTATCGTAATATCTTATTTCACCACTAGGAAGCATTAACATACGTTCAACACCTAAATTATCAACAAATTCCACATTATGCGATACTACTAACATTGTTCCTTCATAATCCCTGAATGTATTAGCTATCATTTCTTGTGTTTGGGGATCTAAATGATTAGTAGGTTCATCTAAAATAAGCATATTAGCTCCAGTTAAAGCGAGTTTAGCTAGAGCAACACGACTTCGTTCACCAGGCGAAAGATAACTTACTTTTTTATAAACATCATCCCCAAAGAATAGAAAACTTCCTAAGAAACTTCGTAATTCTTTAGTACTTAAATTATATTCGCTGAAATTTTCCAATATTATTTTATCATTATCAAGTAGTTCATGTTCTTGTGCATAATAACCAATTTCAGTTTTTTCATTAATATCAATTTCACCTATTAAAGGTTTTAAATATCCGACAATTAATTTAAGTAGGGTAGACTTACCAACACCATTCTCCCCAACTATTAAGAACTTCTCTCCACGTCCTAAATCAAAAGTTAAATCATCAATTAAAATATGGTCTTCCTTATATCCAAACTTCAAGTTTTCACATTTTAATGGAACAACTCCTGATGGATGATTTATTTTTATTTTAAAATGTGCTACTTTTTGTTTTTTCTCCAATACAATCTTATTTTCTTCTAACTTAGCTAGTTTCTTTTGTCTATCTTTTGCTATATTAGCTTTCTTTTCATTACCTCTAATATACTTAGCAATAATCTTCTTTAGTTTTTCTTCTTCTTTTTCTTGTTTTTCAAATAAACGTTCCTGTGTTTTTAATCTTTCATTTCTAATCTTCATATATTTTTCATAATTACCTGGATATAATTCCATTTTATGAGTTGCTTTATCAACATATAAAGTTTGTGTAGTAACGGCATCTAAAAACTCTATATCATGAGATATAACTAAAACAGTTCCATTATAGTTCTTTAAATAATTAATTATGTATTCTTTACTATCTACATCTAAATGGTTGGTAGGTTCATCAAGCAATACTATTTCTGGATTAGAATAAAGTAACCTTGCAAAAGCTATCTTACTTTTTTGTCCCCCTGATAAATCACATAAATTCATATCAAGTAAATCACTATCTATATTCATACCTGTAACTATCTTAAGTAAAATATTTTCAGCATTATAAACTTCATAATATTCTAATTTCTCTTGTAGTTTACCAATACGTTTCATTATATATTTTAATTTTTTTTCATCAGTTTCAATACTAGCTTCCATATATGCTTCACTAAGCTCACGCTCTAATTTTTTTATAGGTCTTCCATCTAACAGAAAGTCAAATACTGTTATATCCATACTAGGTATTTCATCACTAATAACTTGTGGTAAAAATCCAATTCTTGTTCCAGGCTTTAAAATTACACGACCACTATCAGGCTCTAGTTTGCCCATAATAATTTTAAAGAAAGTAGATTTGCCAGCACCATTCATTCCAATAATACCAACTTTTTCTTTTTCCTTAATTTGTAATGTGACATCATCAAATATTTCTTGCAATCCAAATGTCATCGTTAAATTTTTAATATTCATAATATCACCTCGCTATTCATTATATTAACACATCTTTAAAAAAAATAAAAAAGAATTAATTTTTGGTTAATTCTAATTTTTTTGTATTATTTAATTTTTTCTCTTTCATACGCAATTGATGTGCAACATATACATTATGCATTAATTCATATACAGTCATTGGACCAACACCACCTGGAACAGGTGTAATATAACTGGCTACTTTAGAAACTTCTTCATAGTCAACATCTCCAATTAATTTACCATCTATTCTATTAATTCCAACATCTATAATTGTTGTATTAGGACTTACCATATCACTAGTTAAATATTTTGCTTTACCAACAGCCACTACTATTATATCGGCATTCTTGGTATAGAAACTTATATCATCACTTTTAGAATGACATACTGCAACAGAAGCATTTCTATTAGTAAGCATATTAGCAATAGGTTTACCAACTAATATACTTCTCCCAATAACAACAACTTTCTTTCCTTCAATAGGAATATTATAATCATCAAGAATATCTATTATTCCTTTAGGAGTACAAGGAACTAAAGAAGGCATATTTTGCACTAATCTCCCAGCATTTACAAAAGTTAATCCATCTACATCCTTATTTGAATCTATTGTATTTTGGATTAACGTAGTATCTAAATGCTTTGGCAATGGCATCTGTACTAATATACCATCTATTGTATCATCATTATTTAACTCTTCAATATATGATATGACTTCACTTTGAGCCACATTTTCATCAAATACGTGATGAACAAATTTATATCCCATTTCTAGGGCTAATTTTTCTTTTTGTCTAACATACACTTTACTTGCCTCATCATTACCGACTTGAATTACTGCAAGACCTAATTGTGTAGGTACACTTTTAACTTGTTCTTTAAGAGAAATAAGTAATTTATCTCTTAAATCTTTTCCTTTCAACTCTACCATATTATCACCATTTAAATTATATCATAAAAAAAGACTTTAAGTCTTTCATTTAAAGTCTTTTTTATTTTTTTATTCCAGCAGCTTCAAAAGCAGATCTGATTGATTCAGCTTTACTATATCCGTTAACACCACCAACAATTACATTATTTTTAATAATTAAAGTATTTGGTGTTCCTTGCATAGCTTCTTCTCCAAATCCCTTCCATTCGCCATTTCCTTCTAAATCTGTAATAAGATTATATGCAGTGTTATCTGAAACAGTAGGTGGATTTGTTGAGAAGTCTATAATTTTAGCAAAATCTATATATCTTACTGTAATTTTATATTCTTCAGCAACTTGTTTAATTTGAGGTGCATAAGCAGCGCAATAAGAACATCCTTGTCTTCCAAGCCATACAACAATAGTTTCGTTTTTAGACTCAGATTTAATGTCAGATGCACTAATTTCTTTAAATGCACTAGTATCATATGAATAATCATCAGCTATTGTAGTGTCATTTCCTTGAGATTCACCATATGAAGTATCTCCATTTCCACCATTAATAGCGAAGATCATTGATAATAAACTAAATAAGCATGTAAGTATTACAACAATTAAAATTATATTAACTTTTTTTTCGATTCCTACAACTCTTTCTTCAACAGAAATTTCTTCATAGTCTTCATCTTCTAAATCAATATCTTCTATTTCTTTTTCTATATCTTTTGTCTTTTTTTCCATAACATTTATTCCTCCCTAACATAATTTTACAAGCTTTAATAGATAAATACAAGAAAAAAGGGAATTTTCACCTAAAATTCATAAAAAATTATGATAGAATATAACGAATGGAGGTGCTTTTTATGCTAGGAGCAATTATTGGTGATATTATAGGATCATATTATGAAGTACTAGAAATTAATGCTAAAAAAATAGCCCAGATAAAAAAAGACAATATGAAGAACGAATTTCTATATTAAATAAAGATGTAGCTTTGTTTAATAGTGAATGCTCTTATACAGACGATTCTGTATTAACTCTTGCTATTGCATCTACTCTATTAAGTGATAAAGATTATGAATCATCCTTAAGAAAATATTGAAATAAAGAGCTTAATATGGGTGTAGATAAATATGGACGTAGTAGATTTGGCAAAAACTTTGTTTCTTGGGTTAAAAAAGAAAAAATAGGAGATAGTTTTGGTAATGGTGGAGCAATGCGTGTCTCTCCAATAGGGTTTTATTTTGATAGATTAGAAGATGTTTTAAAAGAAGCTAAAAGTGCTACAATACCATCACATAATACAGATGAATCCATTACAGGAGCTCAGGCAGTTGCAACAGCAATTTATCTCGCAAGAAAGGGACATTCTAAAAAAGATATTAAAGATTTAATAACATTTTACTTTGAATATGATTTAAACTATTCTTTAGAAGAACTATCAAATAACTATCAATTTAGTGCTAGTACTCACAATTCTGTTCCCCAAGCAATTTACTGTTTTCTAGAATCAGATTCATTTGAAGATGCAATCCGTAAATCAATCTCAATTGGTGGAGATTCTGATACTATTGCAGCAATCGTTGGTTCTATTAGCGAAGCTTTCTATGGTATCCCTGAAGAATTAAAAAAAGAAGCTCTAACTTATCTTCTCCCTGAATATAAAAATATTGTAAATGATTTTTACGAAGAACTTCAATTAAGAAGTGCTCTTAAGCAAGTTGGGATAGATGATGATAACTTCATTGCTTATATGCGAACAAGAATAAAAAAATATGATATTGGTCATAGATCAGATATATGGGGATATTTTGCAGATTACGATGAAAACGGAATATTAACAAATATAAGACTAATAGTTCCAAGAATAATTGATGAAAAAACATTATTAATTAATATTCATGAATATACTCATGCTTATGATGCATATCTAAATCTTGGAACATCTTATGTTGAAAACAAAGATAAAAATGAAGCAAGAGCCAAAAATAATGAAGCTAAATTTTTAGAAAAAAAGAAACTTTATGAACATATTTCATAAAGTTTTAATTTTGCATTTTATTACCACAATTTGTACAATAATTAGTTTTTGATTTTTTCCCACATACAGTACAATAATATTCTTTCATATTTTCTAAAACATTAGATACTTGTTTAACTTTCTTAAATGAAATTATATAAAGAATAGCAACATATATCAAATAAATTATAATATAATATCCGTTTAAAAATAATAAATAATCAAAAGTTCCATGTAATAGAGTAGGTATTAATATACATAAAAACATTTGCTTAAACTGTTCTCCTTTTTTATTATCTATTTGAGCTTGTTTACTTTTACCATAATGATATCCCATAAATACTGCATCAAATACATGACCTGGAACAGACAATATTGCTCTAATTATAGCAACCATAAAGCCACCATTCATAACATATAAAATGTTTTCAAAGGTAGCAAATCCTAAAGAAGAAAAAACAGTATATACTATAGCATCATAAATATGATTAAATTCTTTATTATTCCAAGTATATAATTTCATATATATCCATTTAAAAAATTCCTCTATTAAAGCGATTCCTATATAAACAGAAACAGCTAATTCTAAATAATTAGTACTATTATCATTATTTAAAATAGGAAATTTTTCTAATAAAAAAGGAGCAACGAGCATTGTTGATACTGCTGATAAAATTCCTAAAACAAATAAATTCTTTACTAACTTTTTTGGTTCTTTACCAAATTTATCCATTTTATAAATATATCTCCCTAATAATATAGAAGGTAAAACTGCTAAAAAAAATAAAAAGTTACTCATACAACCACCTAAATATATTATAAGAATAATAAAAAAAATAAGCTACACATAATTTTATAGCTTATTAAAATTAGACTAATATTTAACAAATCTATTTAATAGAATAATCAAAGTTATATAACTTCTTACACAAAGGATAAGTTCTTGTCCCATTATGAACTTGTATACTATCCAAGTCATCATAAATATTAGGAGTTTTAATTCCCATTTTATTTAATGTCTCTATGTCATATTCCTTAAAAGCAGGGCAGGGTAGAACAGTTCCATCATATTTAATAACAAGTTTGTCTAATCCAGCAGTACATTTATGTTTATCATCTCCCAGTAAAGGAATTCCAACCCTAATGACACCATTAAATTCATCTTTATATTTATTATAAATATCAGCAAACTCTAGCATTTCTTCAGGACTAAGCATTAAAATATCTTTATTTAATTCCCCTCGACCTTGTGGAACAAAATTAAGTATACTTAAATTACGAATTTCTGCACAATTTAGAATTTCAATTAAATCTCTAAATTCTTTATAATTATTTTTCATTGGTACAAAATGAATATCAGTATTAAGTCCAACACAGCTTGCTCTAATTATTGAAAGTTCCACTTGATCAAAGTTTTTACTCCCCATAAGAAAATCATAAGTTTCTCTTTCAGCACCTTGAAAATCGAACACAATTTTATCAAGACCAATATATTGTAATCTTTCTAATTCTTCCCTTGTTAAAGCTCTAAATTCTTGTTCATTATATTGTTTGTAAACATTCATATAATGATTTACAGTTTTTTCAAATACTTCATATGAATATTGCTTATAACTTTCATACATTTTTTCAACATTTTTTCTTAATATCTGCATTTCTAATTCAGACATTTTATCATTTCTTTTTACACCACTTGTAAATAATACTACACGAATGTCTCGAGCTTTACAGTACATTATCATTTTATAAATATCAGGATGCAGCATAGGTTCTCCACCAGAGAAAGAAATTTCTTCGATTCCTCCTAATTTCATAAAATGATTAATAACTTTCTTAAATGTTTCGAAATCAATCATTTGAGTTTTATCCATACCTGCACATGATGAACAAAACAAACAATTATTAGGGCAAGTTTGTATAATTTCAAAGCATAAATCCTTTACCATAGTACACCTCTCATTTAAAAACTTATTCTAACATAAAATTTATATTTTATAAACGATATTTTATTGTATAATTATTAAAAGGAGTGAGAGGTAATATGAATAAATGTCCGAATTGTAATTCAGATTTAACAGCTGGTTCAAATTTTTGTGAAAAGTGTGGTGCATCAGTAACATCAACAACTCAACCAAATAACTCTTCAACAGGTCATCTATTAGTTAGACGAAAGAAAAGTTTTTATGGATTTGCTGTTGCTATTAGCGTAACTATAAATAATATAGAATATACATTAAATAATGGTGATGAATTGAATTTTGATTTATTACCAGGAAGATATATTATTACTTATAAAGTATGGTGTCGTCGAAAAAAAGAAGTTACAATTGATGTAGTATCAAACGGAAACTATTATATTGAATTTGTTAATGATTATTTGTGGGGCGGATTCAAATTAAGTAAAAATAGTAAATTAAATTAAAAAAGCGATAATTATCGCTTTTTTATTTAAATAAATTTATTTCTTTTGCTAAGTCTTTAAAATTAGCTTTATTAGTACAAACAATATCATATGTTTTTTCAAAATATTTATAATTTTCCTCTACATTTTCTTCACAAAATCCTATTTTTACAGTTGTATATAAATCACCAATAGGAGCCATTTTTGCATCAGCTATTTGATCCCCAAGTAATATTATATTATGTCTATCTTTTATAATCTTTTTTACTTTATCAGGTAATAAAGCTTCATTTTTGTTTAATGAATGAATTATATTTTCTTCAAGTCCTATTGCAACACCATTTTCAAACTTTATAAAATTTGAAACAATATATATATTATCAAAATAACAATTATTATTTTTTAAAAATTCTACAATAATATTTCCAATACCTGCAGATATAATAACAACTGGTATATTTTTATCATTTAAACTTTCTAATAATTCTCTTGCACCATCTCTAAACTTTAATACTTTAATATCTTTAACAGCATCTATAATAACATCTTCTGTTAATTTATATTTTATAAACAAACTTATATGTTTTGTCCACCACTCAACCATTAATTTATTTTTAGATTCAAAATCCATTGATTCATCAATCTCAATTGGTCGATAATAATCATATAATCTTTGTCTTTCATTTTTGTATTCATCTTTAATAAAGTTTCCTGTAGATAGAATCCCCCAAGAAGATTCACTTTCGCCAACTGTTAATGTCCTATCAAAATCAGCAAGGATATGAACTGTATCAGCGTTCCATTTATTAATCATTTCTAATATATCATTTTTATAATTTATCATAAATAAATTTCCTTTCTTTAAGCAAATATGTTTAAATAAATCCTCCTCAAAAAGGAATTTTATCTAGTTAAAAAGACATAGTCCCATAAGAATCATCATTTCCAAAACAAAACTCCTCATTTGATGTAAACTCTAGTGATTCTTTATCAAAATAGCCCATAACATATTCGTTATGAATAATTCCTTCATAATAAGTTCCATCTTTAAAACTATCAAATTCTGAAACAATTTGTTTCATACATGTTTTAGGAGCTCCTAAAACTATTAATTCAGAAGTATCTCTAATTCCTTGACAACCAAGTTCTTCTTCTAAAAATTCAATCAATTTTGATGTATCAGATGCTATATCTATTGTTAAAGGAAGGGTAGTGGTTTCAAGTATATTATCTGCACCCAAAATATTATTTCCATCAACATATAATCCTTCTTCAATAATCTTTTTACCATTTCCTTTTGATGTCACATGATAAAAATAATCATTTTCATTAAAATCTAATGCTTCTATAAATTCTTCAATTGTCATAATATCACCACCAAAATCATATCAAAATATAAATAAAATAAAAAGCTATCATATAAGAATATATATATTATTTACAATTTTTTATGTTCTGTATTCATTTCAATAAATTGATTAATATTTTCATAAACGGCAGTTTTTTCTCCTGTTTGCAAAGCTCCAGTACTTATATATGTTTTTAAAGCCACATCATCTTTAATTCCACTAACCTTTACATTAGTAACACCTTGTTCGGCTAAATACCTAAGCATTATATAAATTAACTTTTTTCCAATGCCTTTTCTTTGATACTTTTCATCAACATATATAGCTACATCTTGCTTTTTTTGATGTAATAAATAATTACGTAAATTATCTAAATTCTGTGGAAGTGGAACATAGTTTATCCCAGACATTATTAAAGAAGCTGTATTGTCTTTGTGCATATTAGCACTAATAAATCCAACAAATGAATCATCTTGTGTTAAAAAGATAGCAACAGTTTTTAAAGGAATCTCACCAACCTTTTTAATTTTAAAACTGGCAGATGAACTTATATTTACTACAGAAGGTTTAGATTTATTTATTGATTCTACAATTTGTATAACATAATTGTTTGATAAAGGGAGCTTATTAGTATAAGTAACTTTATATTCATCAGTTTCAATCTTAGTTATATTTTGTTTCATTTATATCACCTATATAATTAAGTCTATCACATATTTATATAAAATAAAAAACTTCCTCTAAAGGAAGTAAATTTTTTGAAATAATACAATAAATAATCTTTTTTATTATCTTTTAAGATTACTATTATTCTCGTTATGGTAATCGCTAATTGCATTAACGTATTGTTTTGAAGTTGGCATCAAGCCACCACAAACGGTAGGAACTTGGCTAATATCGCTTATCACACCTTTTTCAATTAGTTTAGTTCTCACTCTTTCTAAATTACAATCTATATTATCTGTTAAAGACCAGTAAGATACACCATTTAATATTACACAAGAATTATTAATTATTGATGATATACTATTAATTCTATCCCTTTTCATAGCATATACTTGATCATAAGAAACTTGTGGATTAGTACCAATCGTCTTTAAAGTTTCATTTTCACTTAATGATAAATCAAATTCAGTTATTTGAATATTCATTCCTTGAGTATCCTGCAAAACTTTAAAATCATCAAAGCATTCTCGTATTTGTTCATCACTTGTTCCAAACGTTATATGCATTTGGCAACCTAAAGTGTCTATTAAACCATTTGATATATTATTTATAGACTGAAGTACTTCAATTACTTTTTTTCTTCTTTCACTATCTTCTAAAAATGGCTCATTATATAAATAACTTACACCCTCAGGTTTATGTTCTTGTGCATAGGAAAATACATTGCAAATATCTTGAATTGTAATTCCGTATTTTGTTTCCCATATATTTTCATATAATCCTTGAGAATTTTTATTAAAGCTTACGATTTCATTAAATAAATCTATCGAATTAATAACAGGAGTACCATCATCTAACTTATTTGTTGAATTATATTCATTTACAAAATCTATTGTAATTTTTACATAAGTAGCTAATAACTCCAATATCTCTTCTTTTGATTTTCCATTAAATAATTCCTCATTTGCTCCTTTTGTTAAGAGTGAATGGAATCTTATATGTTTATTGTTTCTTAATGCAAAATCTAAATCTCTTTTAGCAAAGTAAAAGTCGAATTTGTTTTCGATATCATCACATAATTCATTTATAACTATCTCAGGTTTTCCCGATCCAACTAATAAAGTATCGAACATTGATAAACTTTCATTAATTAATACAAATTCATCATATAAATTAGAATCCTTATTTTGATCCCTTTCTACAGAAATAAATTGGTGAATATGTTTAAATATTGTTTGATAGTTATTAGGATACCTCGTCTTAATATAATCTCTAATATAATTTATAGTTTCCTTATTTTTATTTGTATAAATTCTTTTTATTACGCCTATAGTATCATCATTTATGCCCAGTCTATATAAAATATTATTTAATATAGTTTCTCTATCACTATTGTGAGGTACTAATGTGTCTTGATATCTTTTAAATACAATTCTTTTTAACTGCTCTAAATCTTGATTAATAAATTCTTGTAAATTCTCTTTTGAAAATACACCATCTAATTGTTTACAATGATATACAAAAGCAATTATTTCTTCATAAGTTTTACATTGAACAATTGATAGTAATTCAAGCTGTTCACTACTAAAATAACCACCCATATTATTTGTTGAAACATTTAAATTATATAAATCCATATAATCCTCCAATAATAATTTAATTATATCATTAATTTATTTTTTTTGTTAATAAAGTATTTTTCATAAAAAGGGAGGTTCAGACTTTTACTTTAATAACTGTATATTAATAAAAGAAAGTAACTTTCTTTTATACATCAAAAAACCAAGTAACTAAATGAGTTACTTGGTATACGTGTATATAACCTAAAAGGTTAGAGTACCTAATAAATGGGGCATTTCTATAACACATTTCGAAAAGCCTACTATAAAAAACCATAATTAAATTTGTTTCTTGAATACATTATAGCATCTATTATAAAAAAATAAAAGTCCTATGCAAATTTGCATAGGATTCAATAGATCTAAGGCTTCACAAGTTTCTTAGATACCATTACTATTATTATATTCTAAATATAAAAAAATATTAATTGGGAAATCCCATAATATTTAATATGTTTTTAATATCAATTGAATTTAGTTTTTTTTCTAATTTTTTAATTTCTTTTATTATTTCATTTTCAAATTTTTTACTATTTTTCTTATCTAGAAGCTTTTGCATACATTTTATCATCATATATAAATTGGTTGAATTATCTTTCATATTATATGAAGAATCTATCTCTTTATAACTTATTCTAAATTTGCTTCGAAAAGTAAATAATCGATTTGAGTGTGCACAATGATTTCGAATTAATGTTAAATTCATTATAATTTGTTTCAAAACTTTATGTTTAATATTAAAATATTTACTTATATTTTGTCGATCTATTTGCTTTAGCAGTCCAAAATATCTACTTGTTTGACCTAAAGATAATATTTTAACTAATACAAATGGAGGAATAAAACCATGCTTGTCAAGATAATGTGTAATGGCATCATGTTTTCCATAATTATCATTAATTTCTTTTTTACAACTATTTATTAAACTTCGAATAATATCTTTATCAAAACTTGAATCAAAATTTTGTTTTTCTAAATAATTTTTAACACCATAATTTTTAGCAATTTCATTAGCCATAATTGATTTAATTGAATTTTCTATGTCTAAACTATATTTAAAAAATATAATTCTTAAATTTTTATCAAATTCATATAACGAAAAAATTTCATCAAAAGTAACATTTTGTTTATAATCATCACCATTTTTAAATACTTCTTTGTATGTATTAATAATTGAATAATAAGTATATCTTTCAATCTTATTTAAAGTATCTTTTTTATTATTGACTAATACACCTTTAGTTATTAAATATTCAATTAATTCAGTATTACTTTTAAATTCTTTCATTAACCGAAATCCTCCATAAATAAAAATTGACTCAGGGCTTCACAAGTTTCCTGAGTACCAATTAACATACTTATACCATGGAATACCCATGGATGTCAATTATTTTTATAAAAGATTTTATAATATTGACTTGACTAACAAATCTAAGGTGCTAACAAATTTTATCTAAATTCTAAATATATATAAAGATTTGTTAATATATTTTTTATTTCCAATAGTTTAAAACAAAATTTATATAAATATCTATTTCTTTGTCATTCCAAAATATTGCATTTTTAAATTCTTTTTTTAGTTTTTCATTTTCATTTAGCATTTGAAATAAAGGGATAATATTTTTTCTGTTTTTCAAATTATTTTCACAAAATTTTTCATCGTATTTTCTAGGAAACCAATCTCTTGCATTTTGTGGTACTAATATTGCATTTTGAGATAATTTTGCAAATGAAAAATTATGTTCTAAATATATATATTTTGCATGAAAAGATAATAATTTTTGCGTATCATCTCCTAAAATATCAGTTTTAAGTTTTGGTAAACTTAGTATTTTTTGAATAGATTTTTTTTCTATAAATTTAATAATAATTTTAGTAAGAAAAGAATCTCTATAAAATACAAAAGTATTAGAATTTAAAATTTGATAATAATTTAAATACTTTACTTCATATTCATTGTTATTATTAATAATAGTTTTATTATTTAAAAACGGATACATTTTTGAATCGTATATAACACATAATAATTCGCTTGATATTGGGAAAAAGATAATTAATCCAGCATTATTATAGCCAACACTTTTCATATCAAAATTATTATAATGAACTATTGGATTATCTGATGATATTAATTTTAATTTTGTGTTGTATTTAATAATAGCAACATCTAAATCATCAATAATTTTCTCATTCTTTTTTATTAGGTTTAAAGATTCTACAATTGTTTTATATGGGAAATTGTTTATAAAGAGTTTTTTTAATTCTTTTTTTCTTTCTTCATCAAGTTTTATTTTGTATTGCATTTCTAATTTTAATAATTCTGATTGCCATGATATTTCTAATAATTCATTTGAACGATATAATGTCCTATTTCTCTGATATAGAGCAAATTGTTTTAGTATTTGTTTTTCTTCATTGTTTGGAAAAACTCCCGATATAATTTTATTTATTATAATTGACCAAGTTGTTTCTAATTTATTTAGTTGATTTTCAATCTTATTATCATAGTCATAAAAATATTTTTCTTTAAATTGTGATAAGTAAGGAATATCCTCAATATAATCTATTTTTTTGACATTAATTATATTAAATCTCTTTTTTTCGTTTGCGAAATTCTTTAAATAAAATTTAGGAATATAATGCTGCTGCTTTGTAATTGTTTTTTTTGCCATTATTATCATCCCTATCTAATGTCATTAATTGTAAATTCATGAATTATTATAACATAAGATAAAATAATATTGTAAATAGATAATGAAAAAATATGTTTATAATAAAATTGTATATATATACATATGAAAAAACTTGAAAATTTGATACAATATAGTGTAATGAAAGAAGGATATTGAATAATGGGAAGAGGAAGAAACAAGCTGGCGAGTTATTACTATAATAAGCGATTTTTTAAAACAGCACCTAAGCTTATAGCAGCTCCGTTTGTATTATTATTTGCTCCATTATACTTTTTTTACTTTTTGTTTGATATAAAGCCAAATAAAAGAAGAAACAAAAAGTGGTTTTAAATATAAAGGAATCGGAAACAAATGAATAATGAAAATTTTAAATTAGTTGAGTTAAAATGTAAAAATTGTGGTGCTATGCTTAAATCATTAGATAATGCAAGAGAAATTGAATGTAATTATTGCCATTCTATATTCAAAGTAGATTTTAATTATGAAAAAATAGGATATGATTTTGAAAATGGTAGAATTAAGGCTCAATTAGACAATTATGAGGTTGATTTAAGTGATACAGATATGCCAAATGAATTTGATGTAGAGTTATCTGGTTGGAAAGCACAAGCAATTAGAGCAGCAAAAAGTTGGTTGGAATGTGATCCATATTCAAAAAAGGACTTAAAATGAAGATTAATGGATGATGATTTTTCAGAAGAAGAAGCACAATATGGTGTAGATAAAGTTATGTAATATAAGGTGATACTCTGATATATATACCAGCAACTTTCTTTTCAAATTCATCTTTCACTTTAATTCCTACTTTAAACGAAAAAAGAGGAGAAAGTAGCACTAACGAAGTTAAATACTACTGACTCCTCTTAAATAACCATATAAATTTTTAAATACATTTTTTCTTTTGTTTAATCATAGATGTACCTCCTTTACTAGGGGATAAATCCTCAAACACTTTAAATGGTTATTTATTATAGATTATTTTTAATAAAAGTCAATAGTTTAACTATTCTTAAGTATTTTAGTTAGTTCAGATATTTTTACTTTATGAGTTAAAACATTAATATAAATATCAGTAGAATAATTGAAAGCAAGTAGAGTTATATTATTTATTATTATCTTATGTGGCTCGATATATCTGATATTAGTCATATCAATACTTCTAATTGATCCATGTTCAATAGTCATTGTAGTATGAAGCATATCACATATAATATTTAATCTTTCTTTTAAATCTACATCTAACTCTAATTTTTTAGTTGTAATATTTAACATATTTCTAAAATCCTTTCTATAAATTTTAGAAACAAAAAAACGATAGTAAGAAACTATCATTCAATTATTTAAGTCGAAAATATAAAAAGTTCGACGCGTTTTATTAAATGGGGCGAAATGTGGGGAATAACTCTATTTGTATTAAAAAGTGTCTTAAAATGGCTAAAAATGTGCTTGATTGGTGATGAATGGTGCGTCACTGGAGGTTGTGACGCCCAACGTCAACAACAAGCCTATAGACTTTTGCTTATTAAAGAATGGAGAAATTAGAAAAACTTCCGGATATGAGCTTTCCTATACTTGATAGTAAGCTCATAACAGCGACAATAAAAGAGTTATATGATGTTAAATTAGTTGATTGTGGCTCTTATGTTCAAGTCTATTTTTACGAAGATAGAAAGATGAAAAATAAAGGTAAAAAAGACTTTGATGATTTGAATTTAAATAAAATTAATATTGATGAAATGTTTGAAGAAGATAGTAGTAATACAAATAAAAAAAATGAATTATGTACTATTGAATTGAAAAACATTGTAAGAAGTAAACTAGAATGTCAGAGATTAGCTAAAGCTAATATGAAAGAATGGGAGACTTTTATAACATTAACATTTGAAGAAAACATTAAGGACATAAATGTAGCATATAAAAGATTTAAATATTTCGTAGACAAAGTTAGGAGAGTTAAGAAAGATTTTAAATATTTATGTATTACAGAATTTCAAAAAAGAGGAGCAATACATTATCATATGCTTTGTAATATAAGCATTAATGATACAACACTAATATATGCTCAAGAAGATAATAAAAAATTTAAACATATAAAATATTGGTTAGACGGATTTAGTAGCGTAGAACCACTTAAAAATGACCCTAAAAAGGTTATAGGTTATATTGCTAAATATATGACTAAAGATATTGATAATAGACTTTTTGGTCGTCGTAGATATTTTAATTCTATAAATTTAAATAAACCAATAGAAAATTATATTTCTTTCGACAATGAAAAAGAAATTAAATTTTATCAAAATAAAATTCAAGATTCATCACTTATTTATCAAAATGAATATATTAACCCATATGACAATTCAAAAGTGGTTTATCTTGAATACCAAAAAACATCTATATTATAACACACTTTCAGTTTTTATGAAGGCAAAAGAAAATGTCAATGGAGTAACGGAATAAAAGCTTGCATGGCTTGTGATTATGCCGGATACGTAATTGATGTTTTCGTTGCCCTAATAATGGTGTAGTCTTATCAAAAAGAATGGCTACATTTTTTTTGATGAGATATGCCCAAAACGGCGAGTGTAAAAAAATAAAAGAATATGGTTGACATATGTATATGATGATGATATAATCATCTTGTCAATACATTAGGATTCTGACAAATATGATGAGATATTAGAAAGTGAGTTGATGTATATGGCAATGAAAAAATCAAAAATTGAAATGAAAAGAATTAATATGAATATTCCTGTTTCATTGTATGACAAAGTTTGTGATTATGCTGAAAATTTAGGTATTAATACTACTTCTGCATTTATAGTTTTATTAAATCAATCTTTGAATAATGATTCTATGATGAATTTACTTCCGGATATGTTCAAATTCATGAATGATATTCAAAGTGGTAAAATAACTGAAGATACTATTTCTAATGCAGAAGAAATAAATAACAAAGTATTAGAAATAAAAGCAGATACAGACAATATTCTATAGTTCACATTCAATTTTTTAGAAAGGATTATGGAAATGTCTAAAAAGAAAGGTAATAAATTTGATGAAGTTTACAATGATTTTTTAGTATATGCTAGTAAACGACATAAAAAACAAGGTTTCGACGCACTGCAACGCAATTTTAGAAACCATATATTACCATATTTTAAAGATAAAGAAATTACATTATTGACTAAAAAAGATATTATTGAATGGCAAAATAATATAATTGACAAAGATTTCTCTAATAGTTTTAATAGTACTTTATTTTATGACTTTAGTTCATTTATTGAATATTGTATAAAATATTCCTATCTAAAAGAAAATATAGTACTACAAGTAGGGAACTTCAAGAAAAAAGCAGAAGTTAAAAATTATGATTATTATACATTGACTGAATTTAGAACATTTAGAAAATGCTTAGATAACTTTATAATAAAACAATTCTTTAACTTTATGTTCTTTTTTGGTACAAGACCTAGTGAAGCTATGGCACTAAGATTTTGTGACATTGAAGGCAATTATATTCATATTCAACATAGTATCCATAGAAAAGGTCAAAGGGAACTGGATACTCCTAAAAATCAAAGTTCAATAAGGTATTTAAAATTATCTTTAATAGCTAAATTAAGAATATTTATTTTACGTTGCTACTATATAAAGCATTTTGGTAGTTGTCCAGAAGATTATTTTATATTTGGTGGTAAAAAGCCACTAAGTCCAACAACAATTGACAGATATAAAAAGAATGCTTGTAAAAAGGCGAATATACGTGAAATAACACAACATCAATTTAGACATAGTTATGCTACTCGTATGATTCATAAAAATAAGCCTATTGATGAAGTATCAAAAGACTTGGGACATAGTAAAGTATCTATGACAGTTGATGTGTATTTACATACAAAAAGAGGAATACATAGTACTCCTCACAGAAAGTTATTTTTTTTCGACGCACTGCAACGCATTCTTAAAAAAATATTTCAATCTATTATCACGCGTTTAATTGCGTAATAAACAAAAAATGGGGCGAAATGTGGGGATCGAACCCACGCGTGCCAGAGCCACAATCTGGTGTGTTAACCACTTCACCAATTCCGCCATACGCATAAATAGAATAACAAATAATTGAAGAAAATGCAAGCATATATTATAATTAAATGGTAAGGAAGTGGAAAAAATATGAATTTATTAACTTATCTTATCGTAAAAGAGTCCTTTTGGGATCAATTGATGGCCGAATTTAAAGATGTTTGGGAAATGTTCAAAGACTTTTTTTTAATGATTAAAGAAGTTACATATGACGTCGCAGCAGAGGCAATGGGAGGGGATATGTTAAATCTTCTCTTAATTGCCGTAGGAGTAATCGCTTTAATAATGGTTTTACTAGCTATTATAAACAGATAAAAAGGAACTTATTAAGCTCCTTTTTTTCTGCCTTTAATTAAAGCTAAGTCTTCTTCTGGAATTCCAAAGCTTATTGAACCAAAATCTCTATCAGCTTCTAAAGCTGTAAGTACTAAATTAGATCCGATTCTAATTTTTTTCTTTGTCTTTCTTCCATTGAATGATAATGTTGAATCATTAAATGTAAATTTATCTCCTTCAATATCATCTGGATAAATTCTTCCATCAATTCCTTGTTCAGTTTTTACGAATATTACTTTACTACTAACGTATGTAACATGAGCATTAAACTTTTCACCCAAATGTTCCATCATATATCTTATCATTTCATATTCATTAGCATCTCTTTCAGCTTGGTCAGCATTTCTTTCTTTTCTAGAAATATGTTGACAGAAAGCCTCCATAGTTTCATGGAATTCGTCGAAGTCTTTTATATTGAATCTGTTATCTCTTTGCATTCTTAGATTATAATGTCCACGTAAGTCAGCAGCTCTTCTAATTGGACTAGTAAAGTGTCCATAATTTTGAAGACCTAATCCAAAGTGTCCAATTCTTTCGACATCATATCTTGCACGTTTCATAGCTCTAAGAATTATATTAGCTGCAACACTTCTTTCATCCATATCATTAATTTGTTCTAAAATTTGTTGAATAATTTTACCATTTGTAATATCATGAGTAGCTTTAACTTTAATACCACTCTTATCTAACATTTCAAAAGCTTCTTCTATTTTTTCTTCATCAGGAGTTTCATGAACTCTTAATGGAGCAGGAATAATCATATAATTTGCATAACACTCATTAGCAAGTAACATTAAATTTTCTATTATCTTTTCTGCTGTTCTTTGTTCTTTAGGTCTAAATTGAAGTGGTTTTCCATTTTCATCCATTTCTATTTCTAAATCATTTGAACCAAAATTTACGTATCCGCGTTTTTCTTTTACTTTTTCTAATCTAGCAGATAATTTTCTCATTAATTCAAGGGCATCATAAAACTCTTCATACCCATCAACCATTTCGCCATCTTCAAAAATTTGATTTACAGCTTCATAAGTCATAGCTTTTCTAGAATTTATTACACTATCTACAAAGTCATATTTTAGAATTTGTCCTTGAGGAGAAACTTCCATAATACAACTAAGAGTTAATCTGTCAACGCCTTCGTTTAAAGAACAAATCCCGTTTGATAATTTATGAGGAATCATAGGTATAACTGTATCAGCCATATAAACACTAGTAGCACGTGTTAAAGATTCTTCCCACAATTGCATCCCAGGATAAATGTAATGAGAAACATCAGCAATATGTACTCCAACAATATAATTACCATTTTCATTTACTTCAATACTAACAGCATCATCACGATCTTTCGTTTTAGCGCCATCAATAGTAAATATTAATTTATCAGTAAGGTCTAATCTTCCACTTTTTTCTACATTAGAAACTTCAGTAGGAGTAGCTTCTGCTTCTTCAAGTGCCTTATCAGAAAATTCTATCATAATATTATTTTCAATTGCTATTACTTTTAAGTCGGCATCTGGGTCATCTTTATGACCAATATTTTTAACAAATTCAGCAAAGTAACATCCTTTATTACTTAATTGATCAATTTTTACAACAATTCTGTCACCTTCAACTAATGGTTTCATTGAAGAAGGATTAATTCTAATCTCATTTTCTAATCTTGCATTAAATGGACGTAAAACATAATCTCCAAGCTCATCTTTCACAACTTCTACAACTACTAGTCCATCTTTTCTTTTAATAATCTTTTCAACTTTTGCAATAATGTGACCTTGTTTAATTTTTTTAGTAGGTCTAATTATAACAGTATCTCCATCTAAAGCATCGTGCATATCTTTACTTTCTACTTTAAATCTTTTTCCATCTTCAGTAGTTATCAAACCTTCATCATATTTACTAACAGTTATAACTCCTTGAACAAGACCTAAATCAGCAGGGAAAGCACTATATAAACCATTCTTATCTATATAAATTAAACCATCATTTTCAAGTTCTTGTAGTGCTTCTTCTAATTCAGTAGAACTAAAGTTTTTAAAAGAACAAATCTTTTTAAGTAATTCACTAAATGAATATTTTTTAGATTTTGAATCTAACACAAATTTTTTAACAAGATTTAAAGCATCATCTTTAGTACCACCATTAGCAATTACATACTCACTTTCAATAGTAGTTTCGTCCTCTTGTATTTCAACTTCATCAACTTTAGTAACCAAAGAAATAACTTCGCCATAATATCTACTATTATTAGGAGTATCTATTCTAACTAAAATTCTATCTCCAACGTTTAATTTAGCTAATTCTTCTTCACTAATCATAATAGGATAGTTTAATTTTAAAAGTGGATTTATAACTTTTTTACCTTTTTTATCAACTACTTCACAAGCAATTAAACCATCTTTTCTTTTTATTACTTTTTCTACTCTAGAAACTATACTATCTTGATACATTTTACGTGTTGGTTTTAATATAACTATATCTCCATCTAAAGCACCATTTAAATCATTAGGGTGAACATAATATTTTTGTCCCAAATCATTAGTAATAAAACCTTCATTTTTACTATTAAATGTTATTTCACCTTGTACGTAACCAACTTCATCAGGAAATGATCTATACTGACCATTTTTTATATAAACTTCGCCAGTAAGTTCAAGTTCTTCTAACAATCTTGTTATATCCTCAATATTGCCAATTCTCCCTACAAATTTTGCAACATATATACCTTCGTTATCGTCTTTTTCTACCTTAACAACAAATCTGTCATTTATGTTATTAATTCTTATATCACTCATATTTCCTACAATAGGATGGTTAACACCTTTATAAGGAGTTAATATAACTTCATTATTTAACAAGATATGTTCTTTGTCTTTTGTTGCTCCTTCATCAACATAAACAGAATAAACATCGCCAAAATTTTTCATATCTGTTTCAGCAATTCTGCAAACTTTTTTTAATATATCAGTAGCGCTATTCATTTTTCCTTTTTGACCAGGATAATTAAGTGCTAATAATATATAACTTTTTAAAACTTCTTCATTCATGACCCAAACCCTCCATCTAATAAATATAAAATAGCACAATAATATCATAAAGTAAATTCATATATCGATTTTTGGTCATAATTATTTTTTATGGTTTTATAAATTATAAAAAAGTTCATTTAATACTGAAATAATAAACAAAAACTTTTTAAATTTTTACCATATATTTCTGTATGTCTTCTATATAATTTCTATGTTTTATATTCTAATTATGATAAAATTAAATAGGTGATAAGTATGTTTAAAAACAATCAAATTATAATAACATCTAACGTTAATAAAAAGAACTTACTAAAAGAATTAAATAAAGAATTACATAACATAAAAATATATTCACTATCAGAATTTAATAAATTATATTATTTTGATTATAATGAAGAAACTATTTATTATGTTATGTCTAACTATAATATTAAATATGAAATAGCCCAAATATATATAAACAATTTATACAATGTTGAAAATAAAACTTATAATAATACAAAATTATCTTTTTTAGTATCTTTAAAAGAAGAACTGATATCAAAGAAATTACTAACTATAAATAAATTATTTCTTAGCACTTTATTAAATAAATCTATAGTTATTTATAATTTGCCATTAACTAAAGAAATACAAAGTTTAGTTGATTCACTTAATAAAAATAATGAAGTAAGTATTGTAAATGATGATATTACTACATATGAACATAAAATTTACGAATTGCAAACTATTGAAGATGAAGTGGAGTATGTTGCTAATTCCATATGTTCTTTGATAAAAAAAGGTGTTGCACATAGTAAAATTTTTTTAACCAATTTAACAGACGAATATCGTAAGCTTATAAAAAGAATATTTCCTATGTTTAATATTCCTTATACTTTAGATGACACTGAATCAATTTACACCACGTTTATATGTACTAAATTTTTTGAAAATTATAATAGTGATTTATCTATTACTTTAGAAAGCATTAAAGAATATATTGATTCTGAAAATTCAGAAGATATTTATAATAAGATAATAAATATTATTAATAAATATACTTTCGTTGAAGATAAGCTCCTTGTAAAAGAAATGATCAAATATGATTTAAAAAATACTAAATTAAGTAAAATAGATATTCCACAATCAATTCATGAAGTAAGTTTAAAGGATACAATATTTGATAAAGATGATTATGTCTTTACTGTTTCTTTTAATCAAGGAATATTACCATTAATTCACAAAGATGAAGACTATTTAACCGATAATGATAAAAAAGAATTAAGTATTTCTTTAACTGTTGATAAAAATAATTTAGAGCGTCTAACCATTTCTAATAAACTAAATTCTATCAATAACCTAATTATTACATATAAAAAGAATGCTAATGGAGAAGAATTTAATATTTCAAGTTTAAATGAAATATTAAATTATGATGTAGAAAAAATTAATACTAATACTTTAGTTAATTCAAATATCTATAATAAAATAAAATTAACATCTCTTTTAGATGAATATTATAAGTATGGAACAAAATCATCTCTTCTAAGTATTTTAAATAATCATTATAAAAATCTTCCATACAATACTTATAATCATACATTTAAAGGAATATCTTCATTTGATTTAAAAGAGTACTTAGATAACAAATTAACCTTATCTTATAGTAGTTTAGATAAATATTTTCGTTGCCCTTTTTCATTTTATATTGGTAACATTTTAAAATTAAATATTTATGAAGAAACATTTTATCAATTAGTTGGAACTTTATTTCATAGTATATTAGAAAAATTTAATACAAGTTCTCTATCTTATGACGAATTATGGTCTAATGAAGTAAACAATTTAAATCACGAATTTAATAGTAAAGAAATATTTTTTCTAAATAAATTAAAAGAAGAACTAAAATTTATTATTGAAGTTATTAAAGAACAAGAAAATTTTACTAACTTACACGATGAATTACATGAAGAAAGAATCTATACAAGTATTTCTGGTGATATAAAAATAACTTTTACTGGCATTATTGATAAAATAAAATATAAAAAAGAAGGTAATGAAACTATAATAGCAATTATAGATTATAAAACAGGTAATCCAAATCTTGACTTAACAACAATTCCTTATGGTATTGGTATGCAATTACCAGTATATTTATATCTAGCGCATAATTCAAAAAAACTAGAAAATATTAAAGTAGCAGGTTTTTATCTACAAAAAGTTTTAAACAATGAAGTAACTGTTGATAAGTCTCATAGTTATGAACAATTAAAAAAGAAAAATTTATTATTACAAGGATATTCTAATGAAGATCAAGAAATATTATCAAAGTTTGATAATTCGTTTATGGATAGTAATATTATAAAAAGTATGAAAATAAAAAATGATAATTCTTTCTATTCCTATGCTAAAGTTCTTTCTAATAAGGAAATGGATATAATAACTGCTTTAGCCGAAAACAATATTAAAGATGGAGCTAGGAAAATTTGTAATGCTGAATTTAATATTTCACCTAAAAAAATAGGAAAAATTAATTATGGATGTAACTTATGTAAATTTAAGGATGTTTGTTTCCATACAAACGATGATGTTGAAGAATTAAAACCTTTAACAAAAGAAGATATATTAGGAGGTGATATTAATGGCATGGACTAGAGAACAAGAACAAGCAATAAATGAAACTGGAACTAATATAATAGTATCAGCCGGAGCTGGATCAGGAAAAACTGCCGTTTTAACAGCTCGCACAATGCGTATTTTAAATAGTGGAACTCATGTAAATGAACTTCTTATTTTGACTTTTACCAAGGCAGCTGCTGGTGAAATGAAAGAACGTATAAGAAAATCAATAAAAAAAGGTATACACGAAAATCCTGCTTTAGCTAATGAACTAGAATTAATTGATCAAGCATATATCACAACATTTGATTCCTTTGCACTATCTGTAGTCAAAAAATATCACTATTTATTAAATATTTCTAATAATATTGGTATTTCAGATGCGTCAATCATTGACCTTGAACGTATACGAATTATGGACGAAGTGTTTGACAGATACTATGCCAATCCAAATGAAAACTTTAGTAAACTAATTTACGATTTTTGTGTTAAAGATGATTCAGATTTGAAACAATCCATTCTAAAAATAGCAACTAAGATAGATGCCTTTCCTAATCGTGATGAATATATTGATACATATTTAGAAAAATATTTTAGTACCGAATTTATAAAAGATTGTTTAGATGAATATGAATCACTCTTAAAAGCCAAAGTTTCAGAAATAGAACAACTATCATACAAACTATCTTTATTGACAGATGGTGATTATGAAGTTAAGTTAAGTGAAGCTCTTGTAGAACTACACAATTGTAAGACGATAAATGACTTTTTCAACATAATAGGTTTAATCAAACTTCCATCACTACCACGTGGTAGCGAAGAAGACGTTAAGTCTGCAAAAGAAAAACTAAAATCTTCTATAGATGAATTAAAAGATACAATATACACATATGGCAACGTCGATAAAATTATGGAATCTTTATCTAATATTAAAAATTATGTAACTATAATAATATCAATTATAAAAGATTATCTTACTTCATTTCATAAATATAAAGAAGATAATGAAATATACGATTTCCAAGATATTGCTTTATTATCAATTAGAGTCTTAAAAGAAAATGAATCCGTTCGAAATGAACTTAAAGAGACCTTTAAAGAAATAATGATTGATGAATATCAAGATACAAACGATATTCAAGAAACTTTCATTTCAATGATTGAAAATCACAATGTTTATATGGTAGGAGATATAAAACAAAGCATTTATCGTTTTCGTAATGCTAACCCTTATATATTTAAAAATAAATATGATAATTATGCCTTAGGAAAAAACGGTATGAAAATTGACTTAGTTAAAAACTTTCGTTCTCGTCGCGAAGTTCTATCAAATATTAATGAAGTATTTAACTTAGTAATGGATAATATAATAGGTGGAGCAGAGTATCATGAATCACATCAAATGGTTTATGGTAACACTTCATACATAGAAGAAGGACTAACTGATTATAATTACGATTTTGAAATTTTAGAATATACAGAACCAGAAGATAAAAAATTTTCCAAAGAAGAAATAGAAATATTTGCTATAGCAAAAGATATTAAAGAAAAAATATCATCTCAATATCAAGTATTTAATAAAGATGATAAAGTACTAAGAAATATTACCTATAATGACTTTGTTATTTTAATGGATCGTACAACAGATTTTGACCTATACAAAAAAATATTTGAATATGTAGGAATTCCATTAACACTATATAAAGATGATAAACTTAATAATTCAGACGATATATATATTCTAAAAAATATTATTGATTATATTGTTAAAATCAATTTAAAAGAGTTTGATACCGAGTTTAAATATGATTATATAAGCATAGCACGTAGTTACTTATTTGAACTAAGTGATCAAGAAATTTTTGACTCATTTAAAAATAATAATTTTAAAGATAACATAGTTTATCAAACGTTATCGCCATTAAGCAAAGAAATAACCAGTACAAGTGTTAGTACATTATTAGAACACATTATTAACAAGACAAATATGTATGAAAAATTTATCAAAGTAGGTAATATTTCCGCTTCAATGATTAGAATCTCAAAATTATTTGATATTGCTTCTAACCTAAGTAGTTTAGGATATGACATTTATACTTTTAGAAACTATTTAAATGAACTATTAGCTACTGACTATGATATGAAATATAGCGCTACAAATACTGGATCAGACTCTGTAAAAATAATGACAATTCATAAATCAAAAGGACTTGAGTATCACATATGTTACTATAGCGGATTATATAAAGCGTTTAATATAAGTGATTTAAAAGATCGTTTCCTATTTGATAACAAGTATGGAATAATAACTCCATATTTTGAAGAAGGAATAAATGAATCTTTTATTAAATACTTAGTAAAATATCATTATTTAGAAGAAGAAGTATCAGAACGTATAAGACTATTCTATGTTGCTTTAACTAGAGCTAAAGAAAAAATGATTCTTCTAACTCCATCAATTGAAGAAGAAATAAATGACTTAGATGAAAATAATACTATTGATATTACTTTACGTAGAAAATATCGCTCATTTAGTAGCATATTAAATTCTATTAAACATAATATCTTAAAATATTATAAAGAATTAAACATTGAAAATATAAATTTATCTAAAGACTATTTATATAATAATAAATCTCTAAATAAATTAGAAATATCTAATGTAGAAGAATTTATAGTAACACCTATTGAAATACCAGAAATTAGTAATATAAAGCAAGAACATTTTTCTAAAAATTTACATGAATTAATTACTAAAGATATTTCTAAAAATATGGATTTTGGTCTAAAAATGCATGAAGCTCTTGAATATATAGATTTTAAAAATCCAAACTTATCTTTAATAGAAAATGAATTTATAAGAAAAAAAATAGATAAATTTCTTAATGTTCCTTTACTTAAGGATATAAAAAATGCTAATATTTATAAAGAATACGAATTTATCTATAGAGATGATACTAATGAATATCATGGAATAATAGATTTAATGATAGAACATGATAATCATATAGATATAATCGATTATAAATTAAATAATATAAAAGATGATAACTATTTAAAACAGTTAAATGGATATAAAAAATATATAGCTTCTATAAGTAACAAACCAATAGATTTATACTTATATTCAATACTTAGTGAAACTTTAGAAAAATTATAGAATAGGAGGTAAAAGTATGGCTAGCAAAAATTGTTTTAATAACACAAAAGATCAAATTTCTTTAAGTATTAATGCCTTAATTGAAATGATAAAAAATCCTAAGATGTCTATAAATAACAATGCCTACTTTTATCATCCATCTGAAAAAAATAACTTTTTAATATATATATACATTTTTAAACTATTAATAAATGATATTGATTATTTAGAACTAAAATACAATAAATATCTTGAAAAATATAATAGTAATTTGAAATTTAATTTGAATCAAATTACTAACATAAAAGCAACAAATGAGTTAGAGCTTCTATCAATTATAAAAAATAAATTTATTTTAAATGATTACTCATATAATGAATCAAATAACAAAATATATTTTAAAGATAACACATACATCGATGTAAAATGGTTTATATGTTTTATGTCTTTATTATTAGATAATATAAAAAATAACGAAAATAAAGAAATGAATATTTGTTATACAATTCCAAATAAAGATATTATAAAGATAACAGATCAAAAAGAAAAAGATAAGTTTTTAAATGAATTTACTTATTACAATATTCATATTAAACATATAGATAAAACAAAACCAATTAAAGATAATAGTATACTTATTGTAAAAAATGCGGCTATAAATTATTTAAAACATTTAAAGCAATATAAGCATGGTTTAGAAACTGAAGATTCTTATTTGATTTTCTATAATCTTTTAAAAGATGAATGTAAAAAAGATGGCTTTTATCTTGAAGAACAAGAAATAAACCTTTTAGATACTGATAATAAGTTACTAGCCAAAATAGAAAAATTGATGGATGATGAATTTTATAATTCTAATCTAAGTAAACAAATCCATATTATAGAAAATATAGTTTGGCAAGCTAGCAATGATATAACGTTATTAGAACATACTAATAGTTCAATTGATGAGCTTTTAGACCTTCTTAGTATTCTACATGAAAGTAAAAGCACTACATACAGTAAAATAAAAAAAGAAAAGAAAATAAACGACATAAAAATTCTTCTTATTCTTGTAAATATTAATTTTCTTTTAACTTATCTTAATAACTCAGATGATATTGACTATAGTCTTCTAGATTTAAAAAGTATCAAACCGAAATATATGAACAAAATTTGTCATAAAGAAGAGCAAGAGTTAAAAAATAAATTAAAAAGCTTAAGTATCGAGCTATCATCATCAAAAAAAGATTTAGACCTTTTTAAAGAAAAACGTGCATCTTTAGATAAAGATTCTTTAGGAATTGAAAAATATAAAAAAGAACTAGAAACTTGTGTAAGTAACATAAATAGAGTAAGTATTATAATCGCTAGACTTAATTCAAGAATCTCATCTCTAACAAAAGAATATGAAGATTTAAAAAAAGAGCAATTAGAAAATTATCATAATGTAGATTTATATAATTATAATCATTCTATAATAAAACATTTATGTAATTCTATAATGGGCTGTAGTTTTTATTTAAAGACTAATAATAGTGGGGCATTATTTAGTAATATTATAATTTTTGAAGATTATGAACGAACAGATAATTCATTTTATCTTGAAGTTTCATTTAAAAATCTTTTAAAAATAAGTAGCCAATATCTTTTAAATGGAATTATAGATCAAAGTGATTTACCAAAATTAGCTTAATAAAGGAAGTAAAAGAATGAAAAAAAATGAAGAATTAAAACATCATCACAATAATGAAAAATTATCTAAAAAAAATTATGTAATTATAATAGTTCCAATCATCTTGATAATAATCTTAACAATAAGTATAGCATTATTTGTTTTCATTATTACAAACCCTTCTAATAGATTAAAGAAATATTTAATTAAACAAGATTATAATTGTAATAGTGAAACATGTACTAAAAAAATAAGCGATGATAATTATACTATAGATTATAAAAAAGGTTACTTATATATTGATAATGATATATATCATCTTACTATATCAAATACGTCACCATTATTAGAAGTTAAAGAAACAGAGTATATTTGTACTTATAGTAACGCTAATTATGAAACCTTTACAAAAGTTGACAATACTTTTATGTATAATAGACAGTGTGAAACTTACATTAATGATATCAATAAAAAAATAGATTTTTATCATAATATTTTTATCGATTCTGGCATAGATGTAAATAAACTAGAAAAATAATTGTAAAGACCAATACTTTTTAAAAAGTATTGGTCTTTTATTATGTTACAATCAAAGTAGGAGAATAAGACGTATGAAAAATGTAAAAAAATGTATAACACTTATATTTATATCTTTATTGTTAACAGGATGTCAAAAAGAAAAATTTAATATAAACGAAGAAGTAATATTACGTGGTAAAGTTACAACAAGAGAAATAATTGAAAATAATGAATCTTATAAAGTTAATATTCTTAATTTAGACGAACCAATTATAATAAACGGAACCAAAGTTAAAAAAATAGAACTTGATTATGATAAAGATCTAAAAAATGATAAAGAACTAGAAATAAAAGGTATTATTAAAAATAATGATAATTCTAATATTGATATTTCATATTCATTTAGTGTATCTGATATAGACGACTTATTATCTTTTGTAAATACATATAATAGTAAAGACTTTTCTATGACCATACCAACAGAAATAATAAAAATATGTTCTATAAAAAGAATCAATAATGGCTTTATAATATATAATTCAAGCGATAATGGTAACTTAGATGAAATCTTTAGAATAATATCTATGCCAAATGAAGAATTTTCTTCAATTCAGCAAAACTATAATATCTTTATAGAAAAAGTTGTATCTAATAAAGAAAAAACAATCGTTATAGAATATAAAAATGATATAAATCAGTCAGATGAATATGATGAAAATATAAATCAAATAATAAAACAAATTGATACAATAAAAAATACTGTTAAAATAAAATAAAATAAAAGGGGATAAAAAATATCTCCTTTTATTTTACTAATTCGCACTCTTTAAGTTTATAAGTATCTTCTATTTTACATTTTAAAGTGACATTTTGATTACCTGTATATTTAAATTCACCTTTCCAATCAATTAAGAAATATTTTCCAATTTTATTTTCTTCTTGAGCATCACTTTTGTTATCAAATAATTTATATTTATCATTATCAGTAATCATATATCCCATAACCAAGAAATAATTGCTCTTTACAAGTTTAAAATTTTCTACTAAGTTTTTAAAATCAATTTCTGTAACACTTTTATAATCAATTTCTTCTTTACTAATCTTCGACAATTCTAAATTACCTGTATCTAAATCTAGTGTTCCAACAAAATTAATTAGTTCACCTTTTTTTACATTACACTTGCTTTGCTCAATAGTTGATGTAATTTTAATATCACTTTTCATACTATCACTTAGAACTAAAGCAAAATTACTTCCATCTGCTTTAATATCTCTTACATAAGCTTTACTCATATACCATACACTAGCTTTTTTAGAAGTATAATTAAGTAAATAACTTTGAGAAATTTTTATATCTTCTCCTAATTTAGACTCTACACTAGAAATATTATTATAATCATCAAGATTTATATCATTAATTATTTCATTATCTTTTTCCTTCTGCAATTCTATTATCTTATTCCATACAAAGACACTACCAATTAAAAGTAGTAAACATATAATAGACAATATAACTACTTTATTTTCTCTTATTAAATTCATATTTACACCTCTTAAATTCATTATATAATAATTATTAAAAAAATAATATATACTAGTAATTTAATCATAAATATTATAGAATTAAAAGGTATGAAAAGGAGAATGTTTATGGATAAAGAAATGACAAGAGAAGAAATGTATAAATCAATAATTGATTATGTTGAAAATACAAGAGGCTTTATTAAATATAATAATATGCATATTGAAGAGCTAAAAGATAACTATGCTAAAATGTATGTTGACATTACTGAAGATTCTCTAAATCCAAGTAACATAGCTCATGGGGGATTATTATTTGGACTTGCTGACTCAGTAATGGGAATGGCTGCTCGCACAAATGGAAAGAATGTTGTAACAATAAATTCTACGATAGATTATTTACGTCCTGGAAAAGGGAAACGTATTACTGCTATTGCATCAGCTCTAAAAGTAGGAAAAACTACTGCTGTTTATAGAACAGAAATATATACAGATGAAAATATATTATGTGCAACAGCAACAGGTACATATTTCTTTTTAGATAGAGAAATAAAGTAAAAAAATTGTTTCATTTATTAATTGAAACAATTTTTTATATTAATCTCAAATATAAAAACGTAAAAAATAAAATCTTAAATAACAATCTAAAAAATAACTCATACTTTAAATATAATAAGATAATTATTTTTTTAAGAAATTAAAATATGTTATTATATAGATAGGTGATTAAATGAAAAATGTACTATATTTAGTTATTCCTTGTTATAACGAAGAAGAAGTGTTATATGAGACAACTAAAAGATTAAAAGAAAAATATGAATATTTAATAGATAAAAAAATAATATCTAAAAATAGTAAAATTTTATATGTCAATGATGGATCTAAAGATAAAACATGGACTCTTATTGAAGAAATATCTTCTAAAGATAAAATGTTTACTGGAATATCTTTATCACGTAACAGAGGACACCAAAATGCCCTAGTAGCAGGCTTAATGACTGCCAAAGAACACGCAGATATCGTTATAAGTATGGATGCAGATTTACAGGATGATATTAATGCTATAGATGATATGTTAAATGAATATTTCAATAATAAATGCGAAGTAGTATATGGAGTTAGAAGTTCTAGAAAGAAAGATACATTTTTTAAAAGATTTACAGCTCAAGGATTTTATAAATTTATGAGTATTATGGGTGTAGATATTGTATATAATCATGCTGATTATCGATTAACAAGTAAAAGAGTATTAGAGAACTTTGCTAACTACAATGAAGTAAATCTTTTCTTAAGAGGAATATTCCCTCTAATTGGTTTTAAATCAACATCTGTATATTATGAACGTAACGAAAGATTTGCAGGAGTTTCTAAATATCCGCTTAAAAAAATGCTAGCTTTTGCTTGGGATGGAATAACATCATTTAGTGTTAAGCCTTTAAGATTTATATGTAGTTTAGGTTTCATAATTCTTCTAATCAGCATTGGAATAATGATATATTCATTAATTCAGAAAGTTATAGGAAACACTGTTGATGGATGGACCTTTTTAGCTATATCTATATGGTTTATTGGAGGATTACAAATGATATCAGTAGGAATAATCGGAGAATATGTAGGTAAAATATATAATGAAGCAAAAGCTCGTCCAAGATATATCATAGAACACAATCTTTTGGAGAAATAAAATGAAAAAAATAAAAAAAATTATAAAAAAACATCAATATATTATATTTAGTTTTATTTTATCTTTCGTTATATTGTTAATAACTAGTAAAAATTCCTTTCTATATCCCTTAAATGATTGGGTTGATGCAAATGCCTTCTTTACAATGGGAAAAAGTATGATGAATGGAATAATACCTTATAAAGATTTGTTTGAGCAAAAGGGAATATTGTTATACCTAATATATGGTATGGGATATTTAATTTCTCATAAAACATTCTATGGAGTTTTTATTATTGAAGTAATTTTCTTCACCATATTCCTATACTATTCTTATAAAATAATAAGCTTATTTCTTAATAAAAAAGCTTCATACATAATTCTGCCAATTTTAGCGTTAATAATTACCACAAGTCATTCCTTTACTCATGGAGGATCAGCTGAAGAATTTTGTTTACCATTTTTTGCAATAACACTATATCATTACTTTAAACACTTCAAAAAAAATAAAATAACAAATAAAGAATTATTTATAAGTGGTTTAATGGCAGGATGTGTCTTACTAATAAAATATACTCTTTTAGGTTTTTGGTTTGCTTTCATGATATTTATATTCTTTGATTTTATAAGAAATAAAAAAATAAAAGAAGCCTTTACATCATGTTTATGGTTCCTTCTAGGAATGGCTTCCCCAATCATAATAGCAGTGATCTATTGCTTGTTTACACACTCTTTAAAGGATTTTATTGACTGCTATTTTACAATAAATATGACCGCTTATAATGAGACAGAACTTAACATAATAGAAAAAGTTACAAACATTTATGAAGGAGCAATAAAGTCATTACTATCAAATGGATTTATTATATTCCTAAGTATTATTCTTATACCTTTATATATTAGTAAATACAAAGTATCTTCATATTGTAAATATAGCGTAATAGGAGTATTACTTATAACAACACTAGGATTATTCTGGGGATTACACTTCTATCGTTATTATATTTTACCAATATTTTCTTTCATAATACTAGCATTAATAGGAATATCTTTATACTTTAATAAATATATAAATAAATTAAATAATTTCAAATATAACTATCTAATTTATATATTAGTTTTTACTTTTACAATTATATTATCGTATTTTAATGCTAATTATAAAGAGATGATATGTATGAAAAAAAGTGATATGTTTCAATACAAGTATGCTGAATATATTTCTAATTATGATAATCCAACATTACTTAATATGGGCTATCTAGATGCCGGATTATATACAACTACAGGAATAATGCCAAATACTAGATTCTTTGAAGTACAAAATATTCCATATTCTAAATTTCCAGATAATTTAGATGATATGAAATATAATGTTGAAAATAAAAACATTACATTTATATTGTATTTTACCCAAAAAAATCTTAATCAAGTAAAAGAAAATGATAGTTACATTTTTGAAAACTATAATTTAGTTTTTAGTGATAATCAAAAATTTGAAGAAGATATTTATAATGCTTATTTGTTTGAGTTAAAACAATAATGGGATTTTATCCCATTTTATTTTTTCTATTTTTTTCTATTTAAGTATGATATAATAACAATGATAAATAATAGATGAAAGAGTAGGTGGTAAAGATGCTAATCAATGAGTTAAAATGTATTGAAGTATTAATGCGTTATCTTATTAATGGTGAAAGTCTTGAAACTGAAATTTCCTCAAAATTTGATAAAATGAAAGATTTTGAAAATCATAAAAATAATCTTTTTAATCTCATATCTATAAATAATCTCATACAACACTTTGCTGGTAATCAAGCTTTTTCTTTAGATACTTTTTTAAATACAGGTATAATACCTGGTATGTATACAGAACCAACAGCAATACCAAGTACTGACCCTGAATATTACACTAATTATCAAGAATTTTATTCTAATCTAATTGAAGCTTTAAAGGAGAATAATTATTTATTTGATGAAGATAATAATATTTTTGTTTCTTCAACTAACTTAGAAGCAACTATTCCTCAAATATGGTTATATAGATTATCTCAAGCTGTAAAAAGAGAAAAATATAACAAACTATTTATGTATAATAAAAAAAGCACATCAATAAAAAATAAAGCTGAATTACAAGATTATTTACGTACAACAAAAACATTCTTAGTAGAACTTTCATCCTCTAATCCAAATGTTAATCTTGATGAAATATATGCAGACAGAGAAGCCAATGTTAAAAATTCTGCTAAATCAAATAAAGTAAATAAAGTAGATGATATGATTGATTTATTTAAATCATCAATTCCAGAATCTTGCACTGCCAAAGTAAATAAATATCGTATAAATGAATCATATTGGATAATAAAAAAAGCTGAAGAATTAGGCGATGCTTTCTATACTGCACCTTTAAAATTCCAAGAAGCCTTAATAAGTGAATGGGTTACTGAAAGAATAAAATGCAATTCTAAAGCCTCAGAAGAAACTCAAAAATTTATTCTTTTAGCTAGTCCTACAAATAATAAATATCCTATAGAAACTCTTAATAAAAATGATATTATATCAGGACTATTTTCTTTATACGTTAAACTTTTATCTACCATAGAGCATGACTTATCAAGCGTTTCATTAAGTGATTTTAAAATAAAGTCATATATAGATGAAAAATCTCAAACAAGTAAAATAGATAGAAGAGCAATTGATAGAGAAATTAGTCTATTAAACATAAAAATAGACGAATTAGTTCAAGAAGCTTTAACTATATTTGAAGATATCAAAAAAATGGACCTTCTTACTGAATTCGATGCAATAAGTGTTAAACGTATAAGATACAATAGTTTAACTGACATTATTAATAGATATAAAGCAGAGAAAGAAAGTTTAGAAGAATCAAAGTCAAAATTAAATGATATTGCATCACTTGCATTCGACAACAATCGCATAATGGACTTATTAGCACTAACTTCTGATAATGGACAAATTCATGTAGAAGAATCAACTTTAACTGCCGAATTATACAATAGTCAACTAAGCGATCCAGTGTTTAAGGTAATTATTAATATTAGAAAACTGTTAAATTTTATTGAAGATTTAAATTTAACATTAGAAGAATATAGTTACTCTAAAAGATGAGATAAAACTCATCTTTTATATTTATTAAATATCTGTTAAAATAAAAAAAGGTGATTTAAATGGGACTTACAGTAAAAAACAAAAATAGTTTTGAATTAGGAGAGGACATCTCTTCATTTTTCTCACTACCTGTTGATGAAGAAAATAAAGATACCTATGATGATATAAAAAATGAAATATATAATTTAGACATAGATGTAGAAAAAAAAGCATATATAATAAATAGAATAAATTTGCTTTCTACAAATATTTCTATTAGAGAGAAAAATAATATAAGAAAAGAAATAGAGAACTTCCAAAAAGAATATAATCTATACTAGTTCCTTATTAATTATTTTTTATATTATAAAGCCTCAATAAAAGAGGGAAGATATGAAAGAAAAAGAATACGATACATTGAATAATTTTGTTAATAGTAATGATTCTTTTTATAATGCCATAAAAAATAAAGAAAAAATTAATCCAGATACTTATCTATCTTTTGAATTGCTTATTCTTTATTTTAAAATAAACTATGAATTTGTAAAAAAATTAAATCAATATGATTATAATCTAATTACTGATTTAATAAAAAATAATAACTTTACAATCGAAAATAATGTTATTGTCTACAAAGATAAATATTACTCTATATCTTACTTTATGAACTTGTTAAACACTATAGAAAACATAAAAAACGAAACACGAAAAGAAAAAATAATTAAATTGAACTTAAAACCTAAAGATACTAAAGATAAAAAAACAAAAAATTCAAAAGTAATTGACTTATCTATATATCAAAGAAGTGTTTATTTTACAATGAAAGAAAGAGAATACTTTTTTGAAAGAAGCATTGTTGTAGATGGTATTACAAAGCCTTTTATATTTACTTCAAATATGTATTTTAAAGAGCTTTTAAATTATTTAATAATGTATATATTAGAGAAAAAGATTGACCAAGTAAATTATAAATATCTTGAACTTTTATATTCATATATATTTTTATATCCTTTCACCTGTTATGCTAATGGTAAAGAAGAAATACATTTTGAAAAATTAGATATACCCAAAAATGAGATTGGTTTAAGAAAAAGTACTTATAAAGATGATGAATATTTAAGATGTTTAGAAGATGAAATGCAAGAATTATCTACTAAACGTCAAAGACTAAAGAATCAAAAAGAAACAATGAAAAAATGTTTGTTAAACTATGAAGCTAAGGTTCATAGAATAGATGAACATATTTGTGCTATTGAAAAAAAGCAGATAGACAACTTATATTCCCAACATGCATATAAAAATACTGATGAGATATATAATGCTAATCTTTTAGCTTTTATTACTAAAAGTTTTGAACAAGGGAATATTTATATAAACGAATCTTTTGAAGATCCTGTTTTAAAATTCTTTTACATTGAAAATAATGAAGTTTTATTTTATTGCGCAATGCACTTAAAAACATTATTAAAAATTTTTGATAGCAAGACCTTATTACCAATATCACCCAAAGGCAAAAAATTAAAATTAGCAACATAAAAAAAGGTAAATATATTTTACCTTTTTTAATATGTAAAACATTTACAATTATATAAATCTAATAAATTATTAACATCTTTTATTTTATAAATTCCTTCAATAAAACAAAACCTTATTATCAAGTCATATATATTATTTTTAGGTAATGAATAAGAAGCACTTTCTAATAAATCTTCTATTTCATCTTCCTTAAGTTCTAAAGATAATCCAAGTAATATAATAGTCTCCTTACTAGGATGATAATCTTTATCACTTCTTATTTTAGAAAACAACCTTCTATCTATATGTACTTTATTATATACATCACTATCTTTTAATTCTTTCTTATCGATAAAATCAAATAATAGCTTTTGAAATCTATTATCATTCTTATTCTTATTAATATAATGACTAATATCACCAAAATTTAATTCTTCTTTTGAAAAAGCAGGAGACTCATCTTTTAAGTCACATAAACTATCTCCACTACAAGAACAAGTTCTTTCAAATTCATATCTAGCTTTTTTAAAGGAAAACATCCCCTGTTTTTTTAAGTTCTCATTAATATATATATTTAATTTATCTTTTATATCCATAAAATGTCTCCTTTCAAGTGACCAAATAAAAATTTTATTGTAGTACTATTATATCAGAAAGAAGGAAAATATATGAAAAAAAATAAAGAAATGGATATTGTTTTTTTACTTGATCGAAGTGGATCTATGGCCAATAATGTTGAAGACACTATTGGAGCTTATAATAGCTATTTAAAAAAACAAAAAGAAAAAAAGTATAATTCAAAAATAACAACAATTTTATTTGATAATGAATATGAAATTTTATATAAAAGAGAGAGTATTACAGAAGTTAAAGAATTAACAGAAAAAGAATATTATGTAAGAGGTTGTACTGCTTTATTAGATGCTATTGGAAAATCCATTACAGATTTAGATAAAGTTTCTAAAAATAATAAAGTTCTATTTGTCATTACAACTGATGGCCTAGAAAATGCATCAAAAAATTATACAAAAGAACAAATAAAAGAATTAATAATAGGTCATTCAAACTGGGAATTTTTATACATCGGAGCAGATATTGATTCATATAGTGAAGGAACATCTCTCGGTATAAGTCACAATAATATTGCTAATTATAAAAAAACTAAAGAAGGTACTAGAGCCTTATTTAATTCAATAGATTGTGCAACTAATATGTTATATGAGTGCTCAAATATAAATGGTAATTGGAAATCATTTCTAAATAAAGAAGAGTAAGTATAATCTTACTTAAAAAACAAAATACTACTAATATAATCATTATTCTTTATGATATAATTTAAATAGAATAGGAGTACTTTGTATGAAGAAAATTAATAAATTAATTGCATTAATATTTATAACATCTTTATTTACCTGTATAATGAATTTTAACGAAATTCAAACAAAACATAGTAAAGAAAATCATCTTACTAAATATTTAACAAACAAATCTTCTGAAACTTCTAATACAAACATTACAGAGGATATAGGAACAGGAGGAAGGTACAATTGGACTCAAACAATTATATTTCATTCAAATTATCCAAATGGACAAGATGACACAGTTACCATAACTTATAATATTAAAGCATATGCTAGTGTTTATAACTATTTTAATTTGCCAACAATAACTGATTTAAATTATAAAATACCATCTGGATATAAGGTAGTAAGTCAAGTATGGAATACAAATAGATATGGAACTGGTGATTCTTATAATCAACAAATATTGTTTAAGTATGACTTAAGGAATACTACTATTCATCTTTATGCTACTTGGAAAAAAGAGGAAACTCCTGTTCAATATGTCCAATATAAAGTCGAGTGGTATGATATTGAAGGAAATGTATTAAAAGATACAGAAACTAGAACAGGTATAATAGGAAATGTAGCTTCAGTAAATGAAAATGATAAAAAAATTGAAGGATATACATTTGACATTAGTAATTCAAAAAATATTTTAAATATTACATTAGGTCAAGCAAATGTTTTAAGATTATACTTTAGACAAAACAATGATGATAAGGAAGAACCAGAAACTCCAACAGACCAAGAAAAACCTCCAATCTCAGATGAATCATCAGGTAAAGAAGACAACACTACAGAAGAAAAAAATCCAGTAACAGCAGACTATATTTTTGTTACAATAACTTTATCAATAATATCTCTAATTTCCATCGTTATATTTAATATAAAAAGAAAAAATATATAATAAGAAAAAGTCATTTTGTACCTTTATGCATATGGCTTTTTTTATTATAATAAAAATATGGAGTGATAATATGCTAAATATATTAAAAAAAATAGTTTCATCATTATTAAGTTTGATTCTTTTATTAGCAATAACTACAATTTGTTCTATATTTGTTATTAGAAATTCACTATCAGGAGATATCATATTAAATATTTTAAATAATCAAAATATTAATAATATAGACTATTTATCATTAATATCTGATTTTAATAACAAAGAATATGAAAATATAAATGAATATTTTGATACTAAGGAAATAACTAAAGAATTAGAATCAATATTTATTAATTATTTAAAATATTCAAGTGGTATTCCAGATACAAATACACCAAGTACACAATCCTTAAAAGACCTTATTAAAGATACCAGTTCTAAGTATGAACAAGAAACAGGAAAAAGTTTGAATCTTGAAGAGATTAATAAACAATTAGACGAATTAGAAATTAAATTAGCAGAAAAAAATGAACTTTCGTCTAATAACATGTATAAGAAAGTATTTCAATTTACATACAATAACAAATATATTTACTTTGCAATTGCAATATCAATAGTTTGCATAATTTTTATATTTCTTCTTAATAAATTAGAAAGTTTAATAAAGCATCTTATTACAGTATTCTTATTTAACGGAATAGGAAATTTATCCTTTGGTTTAGCTTTAAATAAAATAACTAATCCAGAAATTAATTCATCAATAAAAGGTCTATCAACTACGTTAACAAGCATATTTAATAAAATAGCAATAATATCATTTATTATAGCAAGTATATTAATCGTAACATTCATAGCAATAAAAGTAGTCAACTTAAGAAAAAAAAGAAAAGAACTTCAAAAAATGGAAAATAATGATATAGATATATCTGAAAATACTATTTTAGAAGAAAATAACATTTCTTTAAATAATGAAAATTCTTAATATCACAAAAAAAGTTATCCTAAGATAACTTTTTTATTGCCATTTCCAATCTCTAACTTCTGGCATATCGATACCATACTCATGAATATATTCCTTATGTTCAATTAACTTTTCTTGCATTAGCTTGCTCAAATAAATTCCTTTACTTCCTAAATTAGGAACCATTCTACATACTTCAATAACTAAATGATATCTATCAATTTCATTTTGAACTCTCATATCAAATGGGGTAGTTATAGAACCCTCTTCTACATAGCCCTTTACAACTATATTATGATTATATCTTTCATATAACAATTCATGAATTAAAGAAGGATATCCATGGAAGTTAAATAATATTGGCATTTTCTTTGTAAACAAAGCATCATAATCTTCATCACTTAATCCATGAGGATGTTTACTCTTTGTTTGTAATTTAAATAAATCAACAACATTTATAAATCTAATTTTTAATTTAGGCAAATATTCTCTTAAAATAGAAACAGCAGCTAAACTTTCTAGAGTAGGAGTTTCACCAGCACATACCATAATAATATCTGGGTCACTCTCTTGATCATTACTAGCAAAATCCCATATACCTAATCCTTGAGTACAATGTTTAACAGCTTGTTCCATATTTAGCCATTGTGGTCTTGGATGTTTAGACGCAACTAAAACATTTATATAGTCCTTGCTCTTCATACAATGTTCAAAACAAGATAGCAAACAATTAGTATCAGGAGGTAAATACATACGAGTAATATCAGCTTTCTTAGAAGCTAAATGATCTAAGAATCCAGGATCTTGATGTGTATATCCATTATGATCTTGCTGCCATACATTACTTGTTAAGATATAGTTTAAAGAAGATATTTCTTCTCTCCAAGGTAAATGTTTACAAATCTTTAACCACTTTGCATGTTGACTTGCCATAGAATCAATTACTCTAACAAAAGCTTCATAACTTGCAAAGAAACCATGTCTACCAGTTAAAAGATATCCCTCTAACCATCCTTCACACATATTCTCAGATAACATACCATCCATAATACGACCATCTTTAGCTAAAAACTCATCATTATCCTTTAAAGATCCCATCCAACTTCTATTTTCAGCTTCGAAACTATGATTTAGTCTATTAGACATAGTTTCATCTGGGCCAAATATTCTAAAATTTCTATTATTAGCATTTAATTTAAATACATCTCTAACATAATTACCAAGTTCTATCATATCTTGTGCTTCAACAGAACCAGGTTTATCAATTTCTAAACCATATTTTCTAAAATCTGGCAATATTAAATCCTTAAGCAATTGCCCACCATTTGCATGAGGATTACTTCCCATACGTCTATTTTTCTTAGGAATAAGCTCTTGTAATTCTGGAACCAATCTTCCCATTCCATCAAATAGCTCTTCAGGATGATAACTTTTTAACCATTTTTCTAGCATACTTAAATGTATTTCATCACTCATATCAATTGGAACTTGATGAGCTCTAAATGTTCCTTCAATTTCTTTTTCTCCAACAATCTTTGGACCAGTCCAACCTTTAGGAGTACGTAGAATTATCATTGGCCACATTGGACGTTCACATAAGCCATTTTCTCTGGCATCTTTTTGTATCTTTTTTATTTTTTCGACACATTTATCTAAAGCATTAGCCATTTCTTTATGCATATATTCGGGTTCATCACCTGAAACAATAATTGGCTCCCAACCATATCCATGGAATAAATTAATTAATTCATCTTCACTTATTCTAGATAAAATAGTAGGATTACTTATTTTGTATCCATTTAAATGTAATATTGGTAAAACTGCTCCATCATGTTCTGGATTCAAAAACTTATTAGAATGCCAAGATGTCGCTAAACTTGCTGTTTCAGCCTCACCATCACCAACTACAACTGCTGCTATTAAATCAGGATTGTCAAAAACTGCACCAAATCCATGAGCTAAACTATAACCTAACTCTCCACCTTCATTAATAGAACCAGGAGTTTCTGGTGCAACGTGTGATGAAATTCCTCCAGGAAAAGAAAATTGTTTAAATAATTTCTTTAATCCCGCTTCATCTTGTGAAACAGAAGGATATATATCACTATAACTTCCTTCTAAATAAACATGACTTACAATTGCATTTCCACCATGACCAGGACCAGAAATATAAATCATATCTAAATCATATTTGTTAATAATTCTATTTAAATGAGTATACACAAAAGTCTGTCCTGGAACAGTTCCCCAGTGACCTACAATTTTTCTTTTTACATCTTCTTTTTTTAAACTTCTTTTTAACAAAGGATTATCCAATAAATACAATTGACCAGCGGATAAATAATTAGCTGCATTCCAATATTTATTTAACTTAGATAAATACTCTTTAGTATCATATTCGTTCATAACCATTCTCCTCTTATTATACTAATCTATTATAACATATAAAGATATTATAAGTAAATTAAGTAAAGTTTATATATAGTTATTAATTTGCTCTTAGTAATAAACAAAGATTATGATATACTATAAAAAGAATAGGGTTGATTTAATGAAGGAGTTTTTAATAAAATACAAATTTGTTATTACAACAATTTTAGTAATAATTATTATTTCAACTATAGGAATATTTATTGATTTTAAATTTGAAACACCACAATATTCAGCAACTAAAGTAACAGATGAAGAAATTATAAAAGAAATACAAGAAAATATAATTATTAAAGAAGAAATAAGTATTGAAATAAATACCTCTCTTCCAAATATTATTTCATTTATAGAAAATTCTGATATTATAAATGATAAAGATATTGAGATGATGTTAAGCTATAAAAAAGATGAAGAAAATATCACACCTAATATTTCAGAAATCGGTGAATATCCAGTTGTTTTAACGATAGCAGGCAATACTTATAATTCTCGCTTAAAAATAGTAGACACTACACCACCTGTAGTAAAGCTAAAAAATATAGCTATTTATGAAAATGGGAAATATACAATTGATAATTTTATCGAATCATATGAAGACAATAGTGGTAGTTCAAAATATACAGTTAATTATATAAATGAAACTGATGCTAATATTACTAATGCAGGTACATATTATATAAAGCTTAACTTCTGTGATGAATCAAATAACTGCAAAGATGAAATTGCAACTTTAGTTATTAATAAACAGAGCTCAAATAAACCAAATCAAAATAGCAAACCAAATAATAATTCACAACAAGAAAATAAACCTGATGAAAATACAAATAAACCAATAGAACAACCAACTGTTGTTACTAAACGTGAAATTCTCAATTCTGTTTATTATAATTATGGGGTTAGAAAGATAACGTATCAAGATGTTAAATATAATAATGTTAATGGAGAACTAATTGAAATAAGTCGCACTAACAAGAAAACAGAAATAACATATGATGAATTTAATGGCACAGTTGAATCTATGAAATCAGAAGCAGAATCTATTTATAATATAACAGAAGAAGCGAGAAAAATTATTCTTAAGTATACTAATGAATATAGAACAGAAGCAGGGGTAGCTCCATTAACTATTGATAGGACGCTTAGTACTTTAGCTAATATTAAAGCTATAGAAATGGCATATTCAAATAAATTTGATCATGTCCGTCCTGATGGAAGCAGTTGGGATACATTACATAAAACATTTTACAAATTAAATGGCTTAGACATACCTAATAAAAGAGGGGAAAATCTAGCAACTGGTTACGATGATGAAGAAATGGTATGTGATGTATGGAAAAACTCCCCTAAACACTATGAAAATATTGTAGATGACGAATTTAAAAGAGTAGGAGTAGGAAAATATTCTTTTAATGGTAAAACATACTGGGTTCAAATATTTGCATCATAAAAAAGACAACTAACATTGTCTTTTTTTTATTTTTAAAGTAATTATCGCATAGAAACTCGTTAGAATAGTAAGAACATCAAAAAAAGCAGTTGTATAAGACTTTATATAAATATCATGAACTAACCAAAATATTACATAAATAATTGTTAATATTTTAAAACCAATATCACTCTTGTTATTCATAAATAAAATAAAGATAATACTATTTATTAAGGGGAGATATCCAATTAAACCTAATGCATTGAATTTTATAGTTAACAAAGTAGATATAATAATTATAATAGTAATAACTGGCTTATAAAGTTTTTTCTTATAACTTAAAATATTTCTTATAATATTTATAATGTTAATAATAAAACCAGATATACTACCTAAAATTAAATTATTAAGTGATAATATCGCCATCTGTATAGTTTGAATAATTATAGCTTTTTCTCTTTTTCTTACACTACCACCATATACCATTAAAATAGACCCAATTAGACCTATTATATTACCAATTATTATAGACTTCATTAAATCACATCCATAGCTATTATACACTATTAAAATATTTTTCCTAAGAAAAAAGAACTATTTTGTAAATAGCCCTTTTATTTTTTCTCCAAAACCTTTTTTCTCTTCAATAATTTTTTCGTTATTTATTTCTTTTTCTTTTTCATGTTTAATTTCATCAATTATCATAATAATTTTTGAACTTCCTGTATCTTCACTAGCAATATCATCCATTATTTTATACTCATTACTTAAATCTACTAATGCTTCTAATCTTGCTTCAATATTTTTTACATCACCATTAATTGCTTCTGTTAGTTTTTGAATTCCTTCGTTATCAAATTTTTCCATTCCTTCTACAAGAGTAATTAATTGTAAATTTACTTTTTTTAAAGTACTATCTTTAACTTGATTAGCAACTGTAGAAGCAACATTAGTACTTACATTAGAAGCAACTTCATTAGTTATTTTATTAACAATAGGTGTTACTTTAGGAGTAACTAACTCAGCAACCTTCTCACTAACCGCAGGAATTACTTTATTTAAAATCTCACTATCCACTTTATTGCTAATAATATTTTCTAAATTTTTATTTATTTCATCAATAACTTTATCAATATTCTCACTAGTTACATAACTTTTTAATACTTGATTAATTTCATTAACAGCTTTATTTACCACTTCAGTACTAATTTGTTTAATCATTTCATCACTTAAAAGTTCTGTAATTTGTTTTTCTATTTTTGAATTTATTTGTACCATAATATTACTACTTACTCCAATCGCAACTTTATTTGTAGTAGCTTCCATTGTATTTATAGTTGCAACTAATTGTTTATAATTAGCAATATTATTAATATTATTTACGCACATTTCATAATACTCAGAACTTATATTATCAGCAGTACATATATTTATTACCTTTTGAATACCAGCTTGTTCCATAGCACTTTTAGTAGCAACAGCACTTTTATATTCTTCGCTATTTTTTGTACTAGTAGTAGCTTGACTAACTGCCATTTTAGTAATTTCATTTATCTCATCTTGTGTTAAAGAAATATTATCTAATACTTTTTTTACAATAATTTCTTTTTGTTCTTCACTAAGATTAACATTATCTATTACATTTGTTAAAGTTTCATTTATTTTATTACTATCAATTTCAAAATTTTTAATAATAATATCTTTTATTATTTCTTTTTCATCATTTGTAATTTCAAGATTTTTAATTACTTCATTAATAGCATTATTTAATTCTTGATTAGAAATTTTTATATTACCTAATGTATCTTTAATCTTTTCTTTTACATCATCTTCTGACAAAGTAGCAGCAAGAACTGCTTGTTTTTCAATAATTCTTAATTGTTCATCGGTTAATGTATTACCACTACCAATCATTTTATTTAAAACATCATATAGTTTATTTGAACCCACAACTAATTCTTTACTTGAACTAGATAATTTGTTAATAGCATCATATAAAATATCTGTCTTTTCAAAAATTTCTAAATCATTCTCAGAAAATAATTTACTAGTAGCAACAGAATATATTGAAGAAAGTTCAAAATTCTCAGTATCGTAAGAAATAGTAATTTCATTTAAACTATCTAGCATATCTAAATCTAGGCTCTTAGATAAGCCAGGTGAAGCAAGAGCAAGAACTAAACTACTATTTCCATTATCAATTACTTTACCATTAGTAACGTTAATATTCTTAACTTCTTCGTTATTTAGTATTGTCGTAGTTGCAATAATAAAAGGAGTGAATAATTCCTCATATTTTCCATTAACTAATATATTATGTTTTAAATTGTTTTCATAACTTAACACAATTTTAACATTACCTTTTTTACCAATCATTTCATCAAGTGTTTTAACTTCATCATCTAAATAATATTCAATACTTACTTTAATTGGGATTTCCTTTTCTGTTGTTCCTTGATAATAAACCTCTTTACCATTTGTTTCCCAAACAATCTCTCCATTATTCTTATTAAATACTTCATCACCTGAAACATTCTTAATATTATCTAAATTACTTTTATCTTTAATACTTTTACTTCCATCATTACTTATATGTTCTGAAACAATAACATTATTAATGCTGCCATCACTATTTAATTTAGCGTAGATAGTTTCATCTTTGTTTAAAGCCCAAACAGGTACAGCTTGTATAGATAAACTTGCAATTAAGACCCAGACAGTAACTTTATTTAATATTTTATTTTTCATTAATCCATTTTCCTTTCTTAAATCCTAAAGTTGTTTTAGTAATAACTTTATCAAATATTAATAAAATACTAGGCACAATTAAAAGTACAACAAACATACTTATAATAGCCCCACGAGCAATAAGTGTACATAGAGAACCAATCATATCAATCTTAGAAACAATTCCAACACCAATTGTTGCTCCAAAGAAACACATTGCACTAACAAATATAGATTGAATTGAATTATCTAGTGCGATGCTTACTGCTTCTTTTTTATTCTTACCATTTTGTCGTTCCTCTAGATATTTAGTTGTCATAAGAATTGCATAATCAATTGTAGCTCCTAGTTGGATCGTTCCAATAACAACAGAGGCAATAAATGGAATACTTGTCCCTGTAAAATACGGCACACCCATATTTATAAATATTGCAAATTCAATTGCTATAACAAGAAGAATAGGTAATGTAATAGATTTTAATACTATCATCATTAATACAAATATAACTGCAATTGAAGTATAGTTTACATTATGGAAGTCAAGATCAGTAATTTCTACTAAATCACTCATTAATGGCCCTTCACCAGCAACAATAGCTTTTTCATCATATTTATTAACAATTATATTTAGTTTATCTATTTGTTCATTTAACTCATTAGTTGCTATATCATAACTTGACCCTATTAAAATCATCTTATATTCATCGGTTTTATAAATATTTTGTAATGATTTTGGAACAATATTTTCTGAAATACCATATTTACTAAAATAAGTTGGGCTTAAAACAAAATCAATTCCATCTAATTTTTTTATTTCATCAATCATCTTATTAGCTTCTGAATCTTTCATATCCACATCTATTAGAACTATCTCTTGCGATACCATATTATATTTTTCTTTTAACTCTTGTGTTGCAACAGAGTAGCCGTAAGTCTCAGGTATAGATTCATCGAGTTTATAGTAAACAGAAGTTTTAGATTGTGCCAAATAAGTTGGAATTATTAATATAATAAATATGACAAATATTGCTTTATGATATTTTATTACCAATTTCTTAACACCATTAAATTTAGGTAATATTTCTTTATGTTGTGTTTTATATAGTACCTTATCAAATACAAGTAAGAGAGAAGGAAATAAAGTAATAACACAAAGTAATCCAAATACAACCCCTTTAGCCATTACAATACCAATATCAGTTCCTAAGGTTAAATTCATAGTACATAGTGCTAAGAAGCCTGCAATAGTAGTAAGTGAACTACCAAATACTGAAATCAAAGTTTCATGTATAGCATTACTCATTGCTTCATCTCTATTTTTATAAATCTTTTTAGCTTTCTCATACTTATGATATAAGAAGATAGAGAAATCAGTAGTAACTCCAAGCTGTAATACCGCTGCAACAGCTTTTGTGATATAAGAAATTTCTCCTAGGAAAATATTACTCCCCATATTAAATAGAATTGCAATTCCTATGTTAGCTATTAAAAGTAACGGAACTAGATAATTATCAAGTGCAATCATTAATACTAAAATACAAAATATTACAGCAATAATTACATATAGTAACATCTCGCTATTAAATAATTCTTTTGTATCTAAAACCATCGCACTCATACCACCAATATGTACACTATTTTTAGTTAAATTACGAATTTCTTCAACAGCAGTCAATGTTTTATCATCACTAGTTGACTCTGAAAAAGTAATTAACATTAATTTAGTATCATCTTTAGCACATTTATCTAAGATAGAGGAGGGCAAGATTTCTATTGGAATAGTAATTCCAGTAATATCATTTATAGTTACAACATTTGTAACAGTATCAACTTCTCTTATTTTATCTTCCAAAGCTAATAAATCTTTATCATCCATCTTTTCTACAACACTAATAGAGAAGGCTCCCATATTAAAATCATTTGTTAATATTTCTTCTCCTTTTAATGTCTCAATTTCACTAGGTAAGTAAACTAAAATATCATAATTAATCTTTGTATTAGAATAACCCCAAATAGCAGGTATTAGTAATAACAAAGTAGTAATAATTATTAACCATTTATGTTTACAAACCCATTTACCAAATTTATTCATTTTTAACTTCCTTTCCATAAAATGACCTTTGGTCATTAATAAGAATAATATAAAAATGACTAAAAGTCAATATCTACTCTACATTATATGAAAAAAGATTGAATTTAGACTAAAAGTAGTTTGACTTTTTATATAAAGTGCGTTTAAATTAGGTCAAGGGTGATTCTTATGGTACGCGTAGGTTTAAGTAAGAAAATAGAAGAAAATAAGGAAGAAAAAGAACATAAATTATTAGAATCTGCATTCAATTTATTTACTGAAAAAGGAGTTAAAAATACTTCTATCCAAGAAATAGTAGATAAAGCTGGTGTAGCTAAAGGAACATTTTATCTATATTTCAAAGATAAATATGATGTTCAAGATTATTTAATTGTAAAAAAATCAAAACAATTATTTAATGATGCTGTTAACAAGTTGTCAGAAAAACACATAAAAGATTATAAAGAAAGAATAATTTTTGTAATTGACTACATAATAGATGAATTCATAAAAAATAAATTACTATTAAGTTTTATATCAAAAAATTTATCATGGGGAATTTACAATAATAAAATTTCATCATTTATTGACGATTCATCACTATTGACTTTATTTACTAAAGATATTAAAGAGAATAATGTCAATATAAAAAATCCAGAAGTAAAACTTTTTATGATTATTGAATTAGTTTCTTCAACAGTATTTACATCTATTACTGCTAACAAGCCATTACCAATTAAAGAGTTCAAACCATATTTATATGATGAAATTAGAGGAATGTTAAGTGAATAGGAGGACTATATATTTCACTAACTGATTTCTATAATAGAATAAAAAACAAATACATAACTTTAAAAGAAATAGAAAAATTAAAATATGATTATAAAAGCCTTTATTTAAAAATAAAAAAGAAAAAAATTAAATCTTTAGAAGAAAAAACTTTTTTGCGTGACTATAAAAATATGGATAGCTTCATAGATATCCACAATAATAAATACATTAATGAAAAAAGAAAAAAATACAATATTTTAGATAATATTAATGGCTATCCTCTAGACGATTATCAAAGTAGGGTAGTCTTATCAAATGAATCTTCGTCATTGGTTGTCGCTGGAGCTGGATCCGGCAAAAGTCTAACAATAATAGGCAAAATAGTTTACTTAGTTAAAATTAAAGATGTAAACCCAGAAGACATCTTATGCATATCATTTACAAATGATGCAACTATAAATTTGAAACATAATATTCAAAAAAATTATAATTTCGATATTGATATTTATACGTTTCACAAACTAGCATTAGAAATATTACATCAGAACAATATTAAATATCAAATTGCTCCTGATGATTATCTAAATAAAATAATTGATAACTTCTTCGATAATATAATACCTAATAATGAATTATATCTCAGATCATTAAAATATATTTTAGGAAAAAACTACCAAGAAAGAGATATAACTAACTTAAAAAGATTAATCAATACATTTATAAGTTTATTCAAATCGAACAACTACGATACATCATATTTCTTAGATATCTTAAAGAAAATGAAATTCACTTTTAATTTAAAAGAATATTTTCATAATAAAAAATTATTACTTTTAATAATTAATATCTATCTTGCATATGAACAAGAGCTTCATAATGAATCTGCTCTAGATTTCAATGATATGATAAATAAAAGTATTACAGTTTTAAAAGAATATGGTCTAAAAAAGAAATGGCAATACATAATAGTAGATGAATATCAAGATACATCTATTACTAAGTTTAATATGATAAATGAAATAATAAAAATTACGAATGCGAACTTTCTAGCAGTAGGAGATGACTTTCAATCTATATACAGATTTACTGGTTGTAATTTACAAATATTTTTAAACTTTACTAAATACTTTACAAATGCCAAAATTTTTCAAATAGTTAATACTTATCGTAATCCTCAAGAATTAATTAATGTAGCAGGAAGCTTTGTTATGAAAAATAAAGCTCAGCAACATAAAAAACTAATATCACATAAGCATACTGAAAAGCCAATTATTATCTACTATTCTGAAGATAAAGTATCATCTCTAAAACATCTTCTTAAATTGATTGATAATGATGGAGTAAAAGATATTATGGTATTAGGTCGAAACAACAAAGATATAAATAAATATATTGATATAACGTTTATACAAGAAAATGATTATTATACTTTTAATAATATAAAATTTCGTTATTTAACTATGCATAAATCAAAAGGTCTAGAAAGTGAAGCTGTAGTTTTAATTAATATTGAAGATTCGCTACTTGGTATGCCAACCAAAATAAAAGATGAAAAAATATTAAAATATGTTAACAATACTAAAGATTATTACCCTTATGAAGAAGAAAGAAGACTATTTTATGTAGCACTTACTCGTACAAAAAACAAAACATATATAATAAGTCCATATAAAAAAGAATCAATCTTTACTAAAGAAATATCTAAGTATAAAAAATATGTTGAAATAATAAAAAAGTAAACTAAACTAGTTTACTTATGAAGCCCTTTTCATACCCTGTGTTTCTTGCATTTGATTTTGATTGCTATTACTTTGAATTATCTTCAATCCTTCTTCATAGCCTTCTTTAAATAACTTTAATTCCTCAGCATTATTTGCTTTAAAATAACGAGCATCTAATCCTTCAAATGCGAACTCTTTACCCATATTTATTATCTCTTGTTTCTGTTGCGGTCCAACTAAACTTTCCATGAAATCACCTGAACTTATTATAACATTAAAACATAACCTGTGCTATAATAAATTTTATTAAAGAAGGGTGCATTATATGAATAAATTTTATGACAAAAAAACAGTAATTGTAACAGGTGGAAGTCGTGGTATAGGAGCTGAAATATCGAAAAAATTTGCTGAGAATAATTGTAATATAATTATAAATTATTTAAGTGACGATATATCTGCAAATAAATTAAAAGAAGAAATCATTTCCAAGTACCAAGTTGACGTTTTATTATTAAAACATGACATATCAGATGAAGATAGTGTCAAAAGCATAATAAATGAAATAAAAGAAAAATATGGTTCCATTGATTACCTAATTAATAATGCTGGCATTGCTATAGATTCGACTATCGAAGATAAGACCGTAAAAAACTTTAAAAGAATTTTAGACGTTAATCTAATTGGAACATTCTTAATGTGTAAGTACGTCGGAGAATTAATGAATAAACAAAGATATGGTTCAATAGTAAATATTTCTTCAACTAATGCAATTGATTCATTTTACCCATATAGTATGGATTATGATGCGTCTAAATCAGGCGTAATTTCACTTACTCATAATTTTGCTAACCTGTATGCGCCTAATATTCGTGTTAATTGTGTATGTCCTGGATGGGTTAATACAGATGCTATTAAAGAAATGGACGAAGAACAGATAGATAGTGAATGTAAGCATATCTTATTAGGTCGTTTTGCTGAACCAAACGAAATTGCTGAAGCTGTATATTTTGCAGCTAATTCAAAATATTTAAATGATAGTATATTAAAAATAGATGGAGGAAGATGTTAATATGTTAGAAGAATTAGGTATAACTCAAAATACATTAGATTTTATAAAAAAAGAAGAAAAAAAAGTGAATGATATTTTTAAAGAAATAGATGAAAATTGTCGACAAAATTCCTTGAAAGTTTTAAGTGCTTTTCATAAATATAATGTTTCAGAAGGATTTTTCAATAGTACAACAGGTTATGGATATAATGACTTAGGACGAGATAACATAGAAAAAATATTTGCAGAAGTACTAGATGCTGAAGATGCTATAGTAAGAAGCCAATTTATATCTGGAACACATGCATTAACTGTAGCTTTATTCTCTTATTTGCGTCCAAATGACATAATGTTATCAATCACAGGACTTCCTTATGATACATTACATGAAGTAATTGGGATAGTTCCAAATAATAGTAGTTTAGCTTCTTTTGGAATAAAATATGACCAAATCGATTTAATAAATGATGACTTTGATTATAATGGTATAAAAAATTATTTAAAAAACAATAAAGTAAAATTAATTGAAATTCAAAGAAGCAAAGGATATTCAACAAGAAAGAGTTTAACTATTGATAAAGTTGAAAAAGTTATTAAAACTATTCGTGAAGTAGATCAAGAAGTAATTATAATGGTTGATAATTGCTATTGTGAATTTGTTGAAAGTAAAACTCCAATTACTGTAGGAGCAGACATCATGGTAGGTTCTTTAATAAAAAATTTAGGTGGAGGAATAGCGCCAAATGGTGCATATATAGCTGGACGTTCTAATTTAGTTAATTTAGCTGGTGAAAGATTAACTTGTCCAGGAGAAGGAAGAGAAGTAGGACCAACTTTAGGTATAAATAAAAGTATCCTACAAGGACTATACCTTGCTCCAAGTGTTGTTGCAAGTGCTTTAAAAACAGCAGTTCTTACAAGTATCTGTTTAGAAGACTTGGGATATAATGTTGAGCCTAAATATAATGAACATCGTGCAGATATCGTTCAAAATATAATATTCGGTAATGAAGATGATTTAGTTACATATATTCAGGGCATTCAAGCAGCATCTCCAATTGATTCAAATTCTATTCCAATGCCATGGGATATGCCTGGCTACGAAGACAAAGTTATAATGGCCTCAGGAGCGTTCACTCAAGGTTCTTCAATTGAATTAAGCGCTGATGGACCAATAAGACCACCATACATTGCATATCAACAAGGAGGGCTAACTTATGAATATGGTCTACTTGGTGTAGCTAGAGCTATCGAAGGATTAAAAAAGTAAGAGAAATCTTACTTTTTTTAACTTTTTATAAAGACTAAAAAGGCTACATATGGTATACTTATAAATGGTAAAAGAGGAGTAATTAATATGATAGATTTAAAAACAAAACAAAAAGAAGTTTTTCAAAATAAAATAAATAAAGGATTTCCAATAGATGACATAAATAGAGAATTTTGTTATTTATATGGTGAAGTAGCAGAAGCTTTTGATGCCTATAGATTAAAAAAAGATGATTTAAGTGAAGAATTAGCAGACATAGTAATTTTTACATTAGGAATAGCAGAAATGCTAGATATTGATTTAGAAGATTCACTTATGAAAAAAATAGAAAAAAATAATAAAAGAATATATATAAAAAATGAAAAAGGCGTTTTAGTTAAGGAAGGAGAATAAAAATGGTAAACGAAATGACTAATGACGAGATTGAAGAACTAGTTGGACTAAAAGACACAGATAAAAATATGTTAAAGACTAGAAATAATGGTTTATTATTAACCGATAATCAAGTAAGTACATTACAAAGATATAATATAGATTCTAGTAAATGCGGTAGTATGTCTGAACTATTATATATGATAGATCAAGCAGATTACGATGACGAAGAATTAAATGACTTAGCTGATAGAATAGCTGAAACAAACTATTATCAAAACACAAGAAAGTAGTGATAATATGGCTTCCCCTGAAAAACTAAAAAAGTATCAAAAACAAAAATTTGAAAATTATAAAAAAATAAATAATTTAAGAATTAATGACAATGAAGCTTACATTGAATTAAAAGTAAAAGATTTAAATTGTATTGTTTCTGAATATTCTACTAAAGATAGAATTACTTTAAAAAAAGAATTTTATGATGCAATTGAACAAAAAGTTGCATATATGCCATTAGATTATCCTTTTGTATTAGAAGTTCATAATAAAACATTTACTGCAGAAGAAAAAATTATAGTAAGGAAATTAATAAAAAATCATTTTAATCTTATAACAATAAGTAAAGAAATGGAACTTAAAGCAATAAAAAGAAAAAGTACATTTTTTCTAATATGTGGAATTATTGGTTTTATTCTTTTATTTCTTTCTTATAACTTTAAGATAATGTCAATTTTAAACGAAATAATTTCTTTCATTGCTTCGTTCAGTATATGGGAATTCGCAGAACTACTAATTTTTGAACAAGATAATTTAAAGGAACAAATTATTTTAAATAAACAATTATCTAAAATAAGAGTTGTTTATAATAAAGATTAATGATAAAAGAAATAAAGTATGATATAATAAAAACAAAATAAAAGAAGACGGAGGGGAATTTTATGGGAGAAAACAATCAAAAATTCCAAGTTGAAATAGAAACAGGAGAAATAATGGATGCTGAGCTTTTATCCGTAGTTGAAATAGATGGTAAAGAATATGCTGTATATTCTTTAGATAATCAGAATGGAACTGTTGATATTTTAGCATCATATGTAATTAAAGATGAAGAAGGTTATGATCAACTTGTAGATATTACTAATCAAGTTGATAAAGAGAAAGTTTCTAATTTCATAAAGAATTTAGTGGCTTAGTAGGAAGGAGAATGAAGGATGGCAAAAACAAGGAGATCTCTTAGTAGTATTGCTAAAGGAGTAAGAAGTAGTTTTGCAAATGCTCTAAAATTTGGAAGTAACAGGAGAAGAGAGGTTCTTAGTGATTTACAAGACGAATATGATTTTGAAGAACAATTAGAATCAGAGTTCGGACCAGCAGGAGACTTGGAACCAGAACAAACAGAAAATATAAGGAGAAGTCCAATAAACAATCCTGTGCCACCAATGGAAGACTTTACTAACGACAAGACTAGCATGGAAGAATTAGCTAGAAGAGCTTTTGAATTAAATAAAATAGAAGAAATGCGCACAATGTTTCTACTTCTTATTAACAACTACACAAAAGAGTTAAATGAAAATCCATCTAATTCCAAAGAAATACAAGATAAATTTAATGAAAGAAAAGCACAATTAACAGAATTTGATAATGCTATTACAATTATAAAATCTGAAGAACAAATAAATAATATAAATGAATCTACAAATAGAATTCTAGAATCACTTAATGAAGATTTTGAAAAACTTATTGAATATTTAGATGATTTAGATAACAAAGAATTTAATTTAAATGTATTAATAATGAATATAGAAAATAAATTAAGTGCAGGATTAGTAACTCAAACAGGATATCAAGTTGGAACATATTTAAATAACATTGCCCTTGTTAAAGAATTAAACGAAAGATATAAAGATTTAACAGGATATGATTATAAATCTACAATATCTATAAATTATTTTTCAGAAAATCAAATAAGAAAAATATACGGAGAAATAGAATCAAAGATAAGAGTTCTTCAAAACAAAATTGAGCAAGAGCAAGACCTAACAGAAATACCTCGCCTAAAAGGTATCATTGAAAATTTAGATAACTTAATTCAATATTTGCCAACTTTATTAAGTAATCCAAGAGATTTTTCTAAAATAAAGAGTGAAACAGATACAGTTTTAGACAGAGCATTTGGCAAAAGAAAAGATTTATCATCAATTTCTCCTTCTCAGACTCAACCAAACCCACAACCAGCGCCAGCACCATCAGAAAATAATACTCCAAAATCCAATTCTCTATTTGTTATAATGGCTGAACAACATATGAAAAAAATATATGAAAAAATTAGAGGCTTAGCTTCTGAATTTAAAGTGACAGATCAAGAATTACAAGAATTAATTGAAAACTTTAATTTAGAAGTTAGTAAAATAACTAATATAAGTGAAGAAGAAAAAAATAATATTATCGGCAACATAGAGGAAAGATATAATAAGAAATTAATGGATGAGTTTGGAGCTCCTGTTTATAATTTTATTTGCACATACAGCAATGAATTTGAAAGTAAATTAGAAAAGTTAAACTCATGTGAATATGGAACACAAAACTTTGAAGAGGCATACAAAGAGCTTAGAAATTTAATTAATGAAATGAACACTATTGGTAGTGCTGATAACATAAATGTTTTATTTGATGAAGAAAAACAAAGTGTTCATATCTATTTCCCAACGGATAAAATTAAGCCAGTTGTAAGACAAGTAGTAAGCGATAATGTATTATCAATGATTAATAATAAAGCAAACGAAAATAACCATGAGAAAGAAATTGAGATAATGCAATTTACTAACGAAATGGAAGCTTTATACACTGAATATGATCAAGAATTAGAAAATGTAATTCGCACTCTTCCAGAATTTTCAAATCTTCCAACTTTAGATAAAAAATTAGCTTCTTTATTAAACGACGAAAAAAAATATACACGTTTATCTTATACTGAAAAATGTAAAATAAAAGAAGAAGTTGAAGGTATCCATAACACAATGCTAGATGCAAAAATAGGTTACGATTTTATGGGATTTGTTTACTCTGTAGTTTTAAAAGAAATGAACAAAATCGACTTTAAATCAATAGAAAAATATAAATATGGAACTCTTAAATTTGATTTATGTTACAAGGAATTGTTAGACAGCGTCCAAACTTTTAGAAAAAATGTTCTTTCTAGTCCAGGAGCAGAAAATTTTATTTCAAACATTTCATTTGATGATAATACTCAAGTAATAAGAATAGATTATAATAATAAAGTAATTAAATCTTTTGAAAGACCAATTATTAGTAATGAAATCCTAGCACAAATAAACGCAGGAAAAATGCAACAACAACCAAGTCAAGTTCCTTCTGGACAACAACCAGCTCCAGCACCACAACCAGTTCCACCTGTTCAACCAGTTCCGCCTGTTCAACCTAATCCAAGACCAATAAATCCACTTGAAAGTGATGTTATTCGCGATTATATTAATAAAGTAAATGAAGTTAATTACTTAGTAGAAATGCTAAACGAAATAAATTCAAAGTTAGAAGCACAAGCAATAATTAATTTTCTTGATAGCAATAACATAAAAATGGCAATTTCTCTAGAAAGAGAAGCAAAAGCTTTAGATGAACAATTAATTAATTTAAAATTAGAATTATCAAGAGATAGAATTGAAATAAAGAAAAAACACAATATTTTCGTTAATTCTTTACCAGAAGTTAAATCTATACCTATTCAAAAAATCAATTTTAGTGGAGAATTGGCAGAATTTGTTCGACAACATGATGAGATGATTGTTGATGCTGAACAAGAAATACTATCTTTAGATTTTGATAGAAAAAACAATGCACATAATGAAGAAGAATTAGATAACATTAACGCAAAAATAAGTGAATTAGTTGAGTTTATTGACTCACAAAACTCTTTAATAGGTCGACGTCTTGTTAGTGAAGCTCAAAATATAGATATAGTTGAGTTCCTAAAAAATAGACAAGAAAAGAAAAAAGATATGCGTGAACATTTACGCAGAATTAAAGATGAAAAAATAACAAAGCCAGTAGCTCAGCCACAACCTGTTAATAGTGATTTAGAGAAAGAATATACAGAAAAAGCTAGTATGTTAGCAGACAAACTTTTAGAAGAATGTATAATAATAACAAGAGAAAAACTAATTTTTGATGCAACATCACTATTTAATAATTCAACAAATTATTCTGCTTTAAAAAATCTAGCTTTAGATCCAAAATATAGTAGTATTAATGTAAATGAAATTGAAAAAATTATATTAGAAAGTACATATTTAAAATATGATGAAATAGTCAGAATAGAAAATTTAAAAGCTATAGTAGACTTCAGTGATAGAATATTTACTATAATGGATAATTTAAGTGATGAAGAATTAAAAGATGATAATCTAATTAATATAGTAAATCAAAAGATTGAAGCAGAAAAGAAAAGTTTATTTAGCATTAATCAAATAGAATACACAATTGATTTAGAAGATAATTCTTATACATTAAGAAATAATGGTCATATATACTACTTTGATGAAAAAATGTTCGGTCTAGGTGTTTGGGAAAGAAAACTAAGTGGATTGATGAATGAAAACATGTTTGCTAGATACCAAAACTATAAAAATAGTCCATCTAATGACATAGATAATGATAAATCATTTATAATGCCAAATTCAGATTTAATGATACCAGTAGAAGCAATTAGAGATGTCGGTTTATATATAATATACAATGATAAAGTTCTTCTACAAAATTATAATGATTTAGCAAGTATAGTTAAACATAAGTACTCAATAACAAAAGAACAGTTTGATGTAATTATAGATTCACTAGAAAAAAATAATGTAATATTTAAAGATGAAAATTCATTAAATGCTCTTATGAGTCAAAATGAATTCCTAGATTTAATTGCCAATTTACAAGATGTAAAACCTATTATAAAAGATACTCCAGTAGTTGAAAACTCTCCTACAGAACCTGAGATAAAAATAAGTACAAGACAATTAAGCTTTAATCCTAAAAAGCAAAAGCAATTCGCAGATAGAGAGAAAGACTTTATAAGAGATGGAGATAGCGTAACAATATCTATTATAAAGAATGGCGTAAAAATAAAGTATAGCCAAGAATTAAGAGAAAAATTAAGTGAATTAAATGCTAAGATAAGCCTTGTAAATAAGAAAAACTATAGAATGAGAGCAACTGAGTCAATTCCAGCGGCTGAAGAAGAACAAGAACTTGGTTTCAAAGATGAAAGAGAGATAAAACCAGACGATTATAGAATTGAAATAAGAATACCAGATAAAGAAAAATCATCTGTCTTATTTGAATATGACTTAGAAAAAGCTGAAGAAGATATTAAATCTAGAACTAAATAATATAAAGCACCTAATGGTGCTTTTTATATTGAAAAAAAACAAAAAAAAGTGTATATTAATAATAGAGAAGAATAAAAAAGAATAGGAAGGAGTTGGTTCGTAATGAATAATCCATATGGTGTTACAAAAAAAGAAAAAGAACTAACTCCAATTGAAGAAAAAGTTACTATAACTCCAACAATGATTGATGAAAGTGAAGAGAGAACAGAAAAAAAACGAGACTTGTCAGCAATTATTCCTAAATTTGAAGATACAGAAAGCAACGAAAATTCAATAGAATTAATTAGCCAGGAAAAAGAACTAAAAGGAGATGGAGCAATTTCTATTGCTTTAATTAATGGCGACGGCAATATTACTTTAACTTCGAATGCAGCTCTTCCAGAACAAATAGATTTTGAAGAAAGAAAAAAAGAAAAACAACGTAATAAAGGAAATAAAAATAAAAAAATAAAAAAGAAAAGTAAATCTGCTCAAAAGTTTCAAAATCAAATGTCAATTATGTCATTACTCGTAATAATTGGACTAGGAATATTTTGGTATTGGTATAAAAATCATCCTACAGAAAAAGATTTTGAACCTCTTACAGTAATTGTAGAAATAGGAGACAGTCTGCCAATAAGGGTAAGCAGTTATGTAAAACCAGGAGTAGGAAAAGATATAGAAGATGAATTACAATATGGATTAGACTTATCGAAAGTTGTTTTAGAAGAAGTAGGAGATTATGAATTTTATGTAACATATAAAGGCATCGAAAAAACTGGTACAGTAAAAATTGTCGATACAACACCACCAGATTTAGAAATAAGAAATGTTCAAATCGTTGAAGGTGGAAGCTATGATGCAAGTTCATTTGTTGAAAGTTGTAAAGATCCAAGCGGATGTAACTATTCTTTCCAAGATTCAGAAACAGAAAAAAAATATAATACTAATGGCGTATATGTAGTATATGTAGTTGCAACAGACGCTTTTCAAAATAGTATTACTAAAAAAGCAAGTTTAATAATTGAATCACAAGGAACAGCAGAAATATTTAAAAAACAGACAGGATTTGATTTTAATACGGGATATGAAATATCAGAAAAATATACATTAAGATTTGAACAATTTTCTAATTATTCACTTCTATTATCTGGTACCCATGAAAGGGCATATATTTATCAAGACGAAGAAGTATATGAAAAAGCCGTTCAAACATACAATGGAGAAGTTAATTATATTTGTGATGACTCTAATAAAACTATTACTTTTAGAGAATCAGTAACTACAATAGGAAGTAATTATAGTAGAAAAGATGATATTGAAGCATATTTGTTAAGAGAAGGATTCGTGATTGAATAATTCTCTTTTTTATTTAATAGAGATTTTCTAAAAGTTGAATAAAATATAATAGGAGGTAAAATATGAATAGTAATTGTATGTTAGAAGATGCAAGAAGAAAAGTTAACTGTTATAATAAAAATCATCCTTCTACTGGATGCTGTTGTGGTTTTAGAGAACAACATAGTTCTGGTATTACAGGACCAACAGGTCCAATCGGTCCACAAGGTCCAGCTGGTCCAACAGGTCCTCAAGGATTACAAGGTGTTCAAGGAATCCAAGGAATTATTGGACCTACAGGTCCACAAGGAATTCAAGGACTTACTGGAGAAATTGGTCCAACAGGACCAACAGGTCTAGCAGGTGTAACAGGTCCAATTGGTCCAACAGGAAGCACAGGCCCAACGGGGCCAACAGGAGTAACTGGTCCTACTGGCCCTACAGGGTTAGCAGGAGTAACTGGTCCAACAGGACCGACAGGAAGTACAGGCCCAACAGGCCCAACAGGTCCAACTGGCTTAACTCCAACAATTGCAATAGGTACAGTAACAACTGGTGCCCCTGGAAGTGCAGCTACAGCAACAATAACAGGTACAGCTCCAAACTTCATCTTAAATTTAACAATTCCACAAGGCCCAACAGGCCCAACTCCATAATAAAAGATGTTCATATGAACATCTTTATTTTGAGAATAAAATAAGAAAGTGTGTGCCTTTTTGGTTTTGGAGTTTTGCAACACCCATAATTTTTAAATCAGCAGTTATCATTATGTTTCTATGGCCTTCAGAATTGTTCCACGCTTCAAAAGCATTACTAATAGTTGCCATATAATCTGGGAAAAAAGCATAAATTTCTGAATACTCTGTTTTATTTCCCTTGTTATAAGCACTGTTATAGTCATTAAAGAAAGTTGTATATCTATCACCATTTGGTCTAACATGACCAGAATGTGATACACCTTCTTTATCTACTTTCGCAGAATGTGTATTGGCTTCAAAACCTCCCATTTCAAAAGCAATCTCAGCTAGTCTTAGTCTTGCAATATCTGATAAATTATTATCTAATAATATACTATTTAATCCATTTTTTGATCTAAATTCGTTCATATTCCTCTGAAAAAAGTTATTATTAATTTCAATGGAATCAAAACTAGCACCATTATTAGAAGTTTTAAATTTCTCCCTTAAATATTCCATATATTCTTTTTTAGCACTATTATCTTCTACAGGTGGATTAGGCTTATCTGGATTAGTAGGTTTGTCAGGTTCTTCAGGTTTATCCGGATTAGTAGGTTTATCTGGATTCGTTGGCTTATCAGGGTTCGTTGGTTTATCTGGATTAGTAGGTTTATCAGGGTTCGTTGGTTTATCAGGATTCCCAGGATTTTCAGGCTTTTCATCTTCTTTTTCTTCAACAGTTAAAGTTACTATTGAATTATTACAATTATTTGAATAATCACACACTTTTATATTAAGTTCATAAATACCAGGTAAACTATAATCATAATCTCCATCTAAATAAACGTTATGATATTCATCTTTACTATTATCATCATAATGAGTTAAGAAGGAACTAAATGAAAGAATGTCACCTTCAGTAATTGTTAGAGACTGAGTTAAGAAATTAGGTGGAGTTGTATCCTTTATTATTAATTTAGTATTAAACTTATCACCATTATTAATAGTAACATCAATTTCCCCAATACCTTTTAGATAAACTCCATCTTCTGATTCAAAAGTAAATTCCTCTAAAGATATTAAATTACCATCTCTATAATATAAAATAGTAGCATCATCTTGAATTACGGAGTTTTCTATAAAATAAGCACTTATATCTGGAACTGGACTACCAGATTCAGCAATTAATTCTTCAATAATATATGTTTCGCCAACTTTTAAAAACAATTTTTTATCATCATCAATATAAACCATTTTACTTTCTTGATTGTAAAATAAAGACCTTAAACTAGAACATAAGATGATACAACTAACTATAAATAAAACAATTACAAAAAAAGATATTATAATTAATTTATTTCTTTTACTATTTATTTTTTTAAATAATTTAAGACCAGAACTATTATGTCCAATTGCCTCATGAGCAACTTTATTTTTACTATTAAGATTATTTTTTAAATTACTAATTTTATTACTCATAAACGACAACCCTTTACTATAATAATTATAACATAAAATCAGAAAAAATATTAATATATTGACTTTTTTTACATATTAATTAAATAGGTGAGAATAATGTCAAAATTAAAAATTTCTGTTTATGCAATAACTAAAAATGAGGAAAATAATGTTTTAGATTGGTATAACTCTATGAAAGAGGCTGATGAGATAATTGTTTTAGATACAGGATCAACAGATAAAACATTAGAAATGTTAAAAAAATGTCCAAAAATTAAAGCATATCAAGAGAAAATTGTACCATGGAGATTTGATGTCGCACGAAATAAATCACTTGAATATGTTGCAGAAGATACGGATATTTGTATTTGTACTGATTTAGATGAAAGATTTGAACGTGGATGGCGTAAGTCTTTAGAAAATAACTGGACTAAAGATGCAACAAGAGCAAAATATTTATATAATTGGAGTTTTGATGAATATGGAAATCCAGGAACAACATTTTATTTAAATAAAATTCATACTAGACACAATTATAAATGGACTCATCCAGTTCATGAAGTATTAACTTGTTTAGATAATGAAAACGAAATATTTATTCCTAATATGGTCTTAAATCATTATCAAGATTTTACCAAACCACGTTCATCATATTTACCACTTCTTGAGTTGTCAGTAAAAGAAGATCCAACTGATGATCGTAATATGCACTACCTTGGAAGAGAATACATGTACTATAAAAAATGGGATAAAGCTATTTCTACACTTCATAAGCATTTATTATTACCCAAAGCAACATGGAAAGATGAACGTTGTGCATCAATGAGATATATAGCTTATTCTTATTTTAATAAAAAATATTATGAAGAAGCTATAATGTGGTATGAAAAAGCAATCTCTGAATCACCATACTTAAGAGAACCATACTTTGATTTAGGGTATATGTATTACACAATTAAAGATTATAAAAACAGTGAGAAATATTTACGTCAAGCTTTAAAGATAGAAAACAAAACAATTTCGTATATAAACGAAGAAAAGGCATGGAACGAAACAATATATGACTTATTATCTATATCATGCTTTTATAATTCTAAATTTGAAGATTCTTTACATTTTGTAAATCAAGCAATTAACAAAAATAACAAAGATGAAAGATTAAAAGAAAATAAAAAAATAATAGAAAATTACATTCAAAAAAATATATAAATTACTTAATAAAAAAAGAATAATTCATTCATTATAAAGAATTATTCTTTTTCAATTGTTTCCATAATTAGTTCAACTTCTTTAATAGCTCTTTCATCATATGGAAGAATATATTTCATAATTTTATTATTTTCTTTAACAAAGATTACATAATCATCTCCAAGATAAATAGTTTTAATAGTACTTAAAGTTATATCATCTATAATAATCTCTTGATTTTCTAATTTACATAAATATAGTATAGTATCTATTCTATTTAAGTAATCTTCAGAAATATTATTACTTAGTTTTATCGCATCATTTCTAATTCTATAATATTTATCATCAGCATCATAATATTTAAAATTATTTTTATCAACAATGTTGTTACTAGCTAATAGAGTACTTATATTGTCCTCATAGTTTGTATATATATCATCTATATTAATTAAATGCGGATATTCACTAAACTTCTCAAAATCATAATAAACTTTATTAATTGGATTATTAATGACAGGACAAATTGTTGTATCCAATTTTAGTCCATTTTTGCTAGTATAGTTTTCATTATTTACAATAGTTACATATTCAATCGGTTCAATATCATCTCTAGTAATACTTATCATTTGATTAGCAAATAATCTTAACAATTCATTATAATTAGTATCTTTACATCCTTCTACTGCATTTAAATAAATTGTGTTTCCATTTCTTATTCCTAATATTTTAGATATTAAAACACTTTCTTTATAGATTCCTATTTGAAATCCATTTTTATTTAATATAGAGTAGTGTAAAAAGTCATTTCCAATAGCTCCAATTTTATAAAGAGACTTATTCATTGTTCTCAAAATATCTATTTTATATGAATCTAAAATTTCAATTCTATATATATCATCTTTATAAATTAAATAAGGTATACTAGATTTTATACGTTTAAAGGACTGTTTAAATAATTCTAATAGCATATTAATTCTTTTATTTAAATCATTTATCTCATAATATCCATCTTCATATATTGATTTTATTATTTCTTTGTTAAATGATTTACATAAACTATTATCTTCAAAATTAATTAGAGACAAAATATTTTCAACACCTATTAAACTTAAATCTTCCAATTTAGTGTCTAATGTTTGAATATATTCAATTATTTTATCCCATTTGGAAATAATAACTCCTAAATTATCAACAATTCCTTCATAATATCCATCAGCAACCATAACAAGATTTTGTTTTTTTAATAAGAAATCTTCAAGAGACTTATTTATTATTTTATAATTAGCTAAATCATATCCATTAAATATATTTTCTATGTCTTTTAATGAGAAAACCCTTTTCCTTGGTTCATAGTATTTAGAAGTTATAGGAAATATACATTCATCAGTATTAATTGCTGAAAAATAATCATGGGCATAGTTATTTTTAACTTTCTCTTCATTCATATTTCTATTAATAAATGTTATTGTTTTTTTCTTTATTTCATCTAATATATCAAGATAATTTCTATATTCAATAATTTCATCTATATTATAAATGTCCATATTATCCTTATAAATAAACTTTAAAGCAGATTTATCAACATATATCTCACCATCTAAATTTGAAGTAAGTCTAGATAATTTATTTAATTCCTTTAAATCTTTTTTACTTACATCAAATCCAAAAGTCGATTTATAACAAATATAATTCATTAAGGAAATAACCTGCTCTTGACTATAAGAATTCTTATAGTTTTCTATTTTCATATTTAACTCTGTAACATTTTGTAAATCATTAAGGTATTTAGAATAAGAATCAGTATATCTTGGTTTATTTATTCCTAATTTATTTAAACAATTTTCTTTATCAAATCTATCATTTGCTATAGGAATAAGAACATGTTCCAAAATACTATTAAAATCAACTTCATCATTTGCTAAATACTTAATATATCTATCTTTTATTTCTAAAATAGGAAAGCTATTTTTAAAATAAATTTTATAAGAATCTTTATGCGGATCAGTTAAAGCTCTAACAAATATTTTGAATTTTAATTTACCAATATATTCCTTACCAATTTCTTTTCTCTTAGAATATAAAACACTTTCTAATACTTTAAAATTTTTTAGAATTATTTTTTCAAATTCATTATTATATTCTTTAACTTTATTGTCCAAGTAAACAGATATAAAGCTCTTTGAATAATCATAAATTTCTTTTTTTGATGCAAACACATCATAAGATCTATATTTTATATAAGCATACATCTTTTCAATAATTGAATTATAAGTATCAAAATTATTATCAAGCATTAAATATATAATATTGTCTAGATAAGTGTTTTTTCTCACGTTTAAAGCAAATTCATTAATATCTTCATAATTTCCAATTTTTTCTAAATTATTTATAATCTTTTTAGACATATTTTGGAATACAGGTGAATTGTTCTCTTTAAATATTAATATTTTTTCATCAACAATCTCTTTTTGAAGATTTTTAACATCATTTAAAGTAATATTAGTATTACCATCACTAACTAATTTTAAAGTTTCTTCTAATCCTAAAATCAAATAACTAGTTAAAACACTTTTATAACTCATTACTGTTACTTTAGACTCCTGCTTAGAAAGCAAAGACTTCATTCTGATTGTTTCGAATAAGTAATTAACCTCATCAAAGTTTATATCATTAAATTGTTTTTCATTTATATTAAAAATATTCATACTAAGTTCTTTATTTTTAAATATATCTAGATTAATAGTTTTTTCAAATGATTTATCAATTAAACTAATAATATCAGTAAGATTAAGTTTTTCTTTCAATTCATCTGAGTTAATAACATTATTTAAATTTATTTCTTTATTCAATATTAAATTAATAATTTCATAGTTACTTAAATTATCAATAATATAAGGTAGGGTAATATAATAAAATAATTCATCACGACTTAATAGATTTAACATTTCATATAACATATTATGTTCAGATTTATATACTAATACAGGACTATCTAAAAATCCTTTTATAAATATTACATCTTTAGCATCAATACTCATATTTAAATTTTTAACTTTATCAAATATTACTTTTCTTTGTAACATATTAAATGAAGATTTAAAACTTAGTTTATTAAGTAATAGTTCAATTGCATATGAACTCATATCATCTATAAATGTGTCATCTCTTAAAATATTAACTATTTCATCTTCTTTAAAATAATTATTTATTGCCTCAATCATAATAGTATCAATAAATCTATTAAATAAACTATGAGTAGTAAAAATTGTCTTTTTCAATTCATCATTTAAATCCTCAAATGGATATAAATTAATACTATGTTTAGCACACTTTCTTAAACTATCTTCACTAAAATAATTATTTGCTTCATCTTCATCAAATCTATAAAGCTTTTGAATTAAAATACTATAAGCATCCATATCAAGTGAAGTATTTTTATACATATTTTTTATTTCAATTATGCTAAATAAGTCTAAATATTTATTACTAAATTTACTTATAAATTTTGGATTATCTAAAATAAAATTATATATTTTTTCGTTGTCTTTACTATTAAAAATTAAACTTTCATTATTAATAAAGTTATAAATATTATTATTAGTCTCATATAAATCACTAAATTCATCAAATGATTTACACTTTTTCTCAAGTAATTTTGTATATGTTTCCTTTGTTAATATATTACACATATCATTATCTATTAAATTAATAGTAGACAATAAATTATAAGAATAATTGAGTTTTATTGAATATGATGGTATTTTCTTTCTAATTTCATTATTGTTTAATATTTCGTTAAGAATAATATTATCTTTAAAATTACCAGCTTCAAGCAATGTACTATTTATCATTTTTATATCTAAATCAGTATATTTTCTTTTATTTTCTAAGTAGTCAACTTGTAAAGAAGAGCTTAAAGAGTTCCAAATTTCAATATATATATCATCATTTCTTATTAAATCCTCATAAGCATATTGATTATTTAAAATTTCTAATTTTATTTCATCTTTCGCTTCAATGAAAAACTCTTTAATGTATCTATCATAAGCAAAATAATTTTCATTATTTCTACTTGAAATTAAAAATCTTATATCTTCAATTACATTTTCACTTGTTACCAAGTAATTCTTTATTGCCTTAATCTTTTCTTTCTGATTTTTATTTATTTTCGAAAAAACATATAAAGTATCATGAACAATCTCTTCTAATGAGTTTTTTAAGTCACTTATATTCATAGCAACCCCTCCATATTATATTTTACATTATATCATAAATGAAAAAGACTTAAAATTCCTTTAAGTCTTATTTTGTTAAAACAGCATGAACAACAAACCTTTGATTATTATCTAAACAAGTAGATAGGGTGATAATTTTATCATCCACACCAACTTCTGTATTAAAGTTATATTCACTTCTATTAATTAACATATCAAAAAATTCTTTTTTATCATTATCATTTAAAAAGTTTGTTACTAAATAATCACTAGTTACATCAATACCATAAAAAGAAAATATTTTCCATTTGCCTTCCTTATATAAAGTATTAAAAGTAAGATAATGATTATTTTTATTATTCAACCAACTAGACTTACGTAAATTAGGTAAAGAACCAAACATAACTCCACTAGTAAATCTATTATGAGCATATATAATAGTATTATCATCTAATTCATCTATATTATTACGATAATCCATAAACACCCAGCCATTATAATCACTTTCTTTATATATATTTCTCTTTAAATAATAACTATTATCAGTATTTCTTACAACAGGATAGTCAACCTTAGTTCCGTTTACTGTTAACCAACCAACCATATCAGAATTAATTTCATATATCTTATTATAAGAATTTATCATATTAGTTTCTGGATCATAAGTTATTGCACTTCCATCACTATCTTTATCAATATCTCCCATAATATCATATAATTCTGTTTTTATTTCGTTTATTTTTAATTCAGACTGATAATTATTATAAAAAACATAACCAAATACAGCAATTATTATTGTAAATATAATTAGTGCACAAAATTTAAGTGTTGTGAAAATAACCTGTTGTAAATAATTTTTCTCTAGATAATCTTTAGAATAAATTAATGATATATTAATTTTATTTTTTTTCTTTAATTCTTTGTTTAAATTCTTTAATTCAGTAACATCAGTATCACTATCTAAATCATCATGTATTTCTATGAGAATGTTTTTCTTTTTAGTATCTTTTAAAATATTAACAACAGTTTTTATATTCTCTAAAGAATACTTATCAAAATGAATAACTTTCAAATATTTATTAATTGCAAAGAATGTCTTAATATCATTAACATCTTCATTAACTAGTATTTCACCAATTCTTATATTAGTTTTATAATAAATTTTAGAAAAAGAAGTTAAATTATTATCTGCCATAAAATTACTTGTAAATAAAACTTCATATCTAGATTCAACACTTATATTATTTTTATCTAATGTTTCAATCATAAACTGAGGAATACCATAGCAATTTACACACTTTACACTTTTAAGCTTTATAATTTCTTCACATAATTTATACGATAAGTTTACATCTTCCATAATAGTAAATTTATCAATAGTAGGTAATTTTTTTATAACATTTATAATTATTTCACCAATAGAATTATTACTAACAACAATTTCTCTTATATCTTTTTCTTTAGCTAAATCACTTATGAATAATCCAACTATCTTAGCATTATTATTAAGATAATCATCACTAAAGATGAGTTCGTTATTGGAAATAACATTGGTATTAAGAAGATTAGGTTCAACTGGTTTATTAGTACGATATTTAAAAATCAAACTTTTGTCTTTTATTATTATTGCTATTTTTTTCATACGCTCACCACTATTATTCTATACTATATTATATATAATACCATAAAATATCTTTTTTTCAAAAAAAAATAACATTTTTTATAAAAGCATGTTATAATATTATCAGAATAAGGAAAAATAAGTATAGGAGAGGTATTATGAAAAAAATAAAAAATATTTTACTTATGTCAATATTAAGTATTTGTTCTTTTGCCTTTGTTAGTGTTGCTAACGCTGAAACATTTGACTTACAAGAAACAAACTTATATTGTACACCAGAATCAATAAGCGCTGGCTCAACAGCAAGATGTTATTTAATTGGCAAACCAAGTATTGCTGAGGCAACACATACACTTAGTGGATTTGTTGTAGAAACTTATGCAACAAAAGATTTAACAATTACAGGAGTAGAAAGAAATAATCAAATCAATAACTCAAAAGCTGTATATACTAAATTTGGTAGTTCAACATCTAAACCATTTAGTAATATAGAAGTGTTAAAAGATTTTACTTGTAGTTTTAATGCAGTTGCTGATGCAACAGATTCAGGATGCTCAATATTTTACTCAGGTGATAAGCTTTCTGATCCAAATGTATATAGTGGAATCACAATTAAAAATAATGTAGCATCATTTAATCTACCAACTAGTTATGCAACATATGGAGTTGTAGGAGCTATTACTGTTGAAGTTTCAGATACTGCAACAGGTGAAAAATGTGGAGAATTATGTGTATCAGTTTGGAAAATTTCAAATTCAAAAGATTATGCAAGTTATAAAGATTGTGCAACAGGAACAAGCATAAAAGATGGATATACTTGTGGTGGTACAACTACAAATCAAACAAATGGAAAATTTAAATGTAAAGAAATCCATTTAAAAGCTAAAGGAACACCTACTGTTGATCCTGATAGTCCAGAAACAGGAGCGTTTGCTTCATATGCAATCCTAGCAGCAGGAGCATTAATTGCAATTAGTGCTGTAGCTATGGCTAAGAAAAACACAAAATTCAATAAAATTTAAGTAAAATATTAAAAAGACTCATATGAGTCTTTTTTCTATTTATAATTATATTTTTCTTTATAATAATCATATAATTCTTTAAATCTATTAAAATGGATAATTTCCCTTTGTCTTAAAAATAGAAGTGGAGCAATTAAATCAGGATCATTTGTTAAATTTATTAAGTTTTCATAAGTAGATCTAGCTTTCATTTCAGCAGCTAAATCTTCAGACAAATCGGCCATCGGATTTCCTGTAGAGGCAAATGTTAACGCACTAAAAGGAACACCAGAAGCATCGATTGGATAAACTCCTTTACTATGATCAGTATAATAACTTCCCAAACCTGCAGCTTCCATTTCTTCTAAAGTGGCATCTTTAATTAATTGTCTAAACATTGTACCAATCATCTCACAATGTCCTAATTCCTCACAAGCAATATCGTTTAACAATGCTTGTCCTTTTTCATCTGGCATAGAGAACTTTTGACTAAAATAACGTAATGCTGCTCCAAGCTCACCAGCATATCCTCCAAGCTGAGTAATTATATACTTAGCCATACGTAAATCCTTTTTACTAATATTTACAGGATAATTTAATTTCTTTACATACTTATACATTAAACATTACCTCCTACAAAAGGCCAAGGTTCCTTATACCACATATAACTTGAATAATCACTATCATCTAATTCAAGAGGTCCATATTTTTTTTCATAAAGCTCAACACAAGCCCTTTGTTCCTCTGTATACTTTTTGAATAAACTATATACATTTTTATCATCCGGATTTAAATCTAAATATAAAGATAAATCATTTAAAGCAAAATTATATTCATAAATTTTTAAAATTAATTGTCCTTTCTCATTATGACTTTCAAGCTTAGCAACATTATAATTCTTATATGGAACATATTCATTTTTAAACATATTTCCATACATTAAACCATCATTTGCATCAAATAACATAGTTGATTTTTCATCTTTTACATTAAAAATAATATCATCAAAAAACATAAAACATCCTCCTGCTTTAATATATGATAAGTAAAAAAAGAGTTATAGGTAAATAACCTAAAAATAAATAAATAGCTTTTGCATAAAATTATAATATGTGTTAAAATATTCATATAGAAAGGATATGATGCTATGACTAACGTTAAAAAAAATGAACGTTTTATACCATTAAAAAATTATGTTCTTGCAGTTGTTATAGTTGTCGTAATAATTTTAATAACTTGCTATAGTTTTGCTTGGTACAATGTTTTTAAGGAGAACAAAGTATCAACATCCTATTTAGTAAAAGAAAAAATAGTTTCAAATGAAATTCAAAGTTTAGATGAATTAGATGCTATATTTTCTGAAGTTCCAGAATCATACTATGTTTATATAAGTTATACTGGTTCTGAGAACATATATAATATGGAAAAAGATTTAAAAGATTTAATAACAGAATATAATTTAAATGATTCTATTTATTATTTGAATGTAACCTCTTTTAAAGAAGAAGATAATTATATTGATAAAATAAATGAAGCTTTTAATTTAGAAGATAAAAAAATAGATCAAGTTCCTACAATCATATATTATAAAAATGGAAAAGCTGTTGATATTATTAAAAGAAATGATAATAATATTATGAGTGCTGGTGATTTTCAAAAACTACTTGATGTTAATAAAATACCTAAAGAATAAGACCACATGGTCTTTTTTAATTTAAAAAATATTGCTGACATTTTATATTTGCTATATAATTAGAACAATGAACTATCATTTAGGAGGAGTTATATGATAAATGTTGTTTTATTTGAACCAGAAATTCCAGGTAATACAGGAAATATAATGCGTACATGTGTAGCTACTGATACAAAGTTACATTTAATTGAGCCCCTAGGCTTTTCACTAGATGAAAAATATATCAGAAGAAGTGGTGTAAATTATATCGATAATTGTGAATATATTGTTTATAAAAATTGGGAAGATTTTTATGAAAAGAATAAAGACAATGGAACATTCTACTTTTTAACTCGTTATGGTCATAAACCTCATACATCATTTAACTATAGTAACAGTGACGAAAATATATTTTTCGTCTTTGGTAAAGAATCAACTGGCATACCAAGAGATATTTTAAAACCACACTTAGATACTTGTATGCGCATGCCAATGACAGACAAAGTACGTGCACTTAATTTATCAAATACTGTAGCAATAATGGTTTATGAAGCTCTACGACAACAAGATTATAGTAATCTTTTACGAGAAGAACCACATAAAGGATCACATTTTATAGAAGACTTTAATGAAGATTAGTATTTATTCTAATCTTTTTTCATGATAAAATTATCATAGGTGATAACATATGAATTGTAAATATTGTGGTGCAGCTTTACCTACAAAAGGTGGTGTATGTCCTTCATGTGGAAAAATGATACCAATATCTCAACAAAAAGAGATGCGTGAGTTACTTGACCCACGTTGGAATCAATATCGCAATAAAGACACAGCTTTTTATAAAAGCGCCTCAAATAATGATAATGATGCTAAAATAGGAAAATCAATTGCTTTAATAATCGGTATTATATTGGTTATAATAATTATAGCTATAATAAAAGGAATGAGTTAATATGGAACTATTATTACTATGTATAAAAATATTTTTCGCTCGTATTGCTGATGTTACATTAGGTACAATAAAAACTAACTATATTGTAAAAGGTAGAACTATTGTAGCTGGAATAATTGCTTTTTTTGAAGTATTTATTTGGTTTTTAGTAGTTAAAGAAGCACTTAATACAGATATTCAAAGTATTTGGATTGTTATATCATATTCAGGTGGTTATGCAGCTGGAACAATTTTAGGGACATTTATATCTAATAAATTTATAAATTCTCTAATAACTGTTGAAGTAATAACAAGTAAAGGAACAAAAGAGAACATCTCTAAGATACGTGCTGAAGGATTTGGTGTATCGGTAGTTACCACAACAGATAATTTAACAGGACCAGATAATAAAGTTTTAATAATAACTTTAAATAGTCGTCATTTAGAAGACTTAAAACGAATAATAAGACATATAGATAAAGAAGCATTCATGGTTGTTAATGAATCTAAAATAGTTCAAAATGGTTATATAAAGTAGGAAAAATATGTTATTTAAAAATAATAAAAAAACATTACCATATAATTTAGAAACTATAGAATTTTTAAATTTAAATAGTATCAGTCTAACAGAAATATCTCAAATAACAGAAAATATTATTGAACCCAAAGATATAGACAGTATATTAGAATATAAATCTATAACTACAGAAGAAGAGACAGCTTTAGTAAGTATTGAAGATATTATAGGATATTCATATCCTAAAAAAAGAGATATATTTGAAAGTATTAGTGAATTTTTTGATAGTCAAAAGGATGGATATCATTCACGAAGTTTAAGTATGCTACAATACACTCCAGATAATATAATACCTGGTTTATCTAACTCATTTATAGTAGAACCAATGAAAGTTAAAAAAGTAGAAAATGGCAAATGTTTCATAGTTGGAAATGGAATGCACAGATTTACCATTTTAAGAATTATGTATTTATTAGAAAAATATCGTGGAAAAAATCTTGTTGAATTAAGAAAAAAGTATACAATACCAGTTATTCTAAATAAAGTAGATAAAACAAAAACTTATTGTGCCTATATAATAAGTATTCTAAATGAAAACATTTATATTAGATCTGAACTAGATAGTGATTATCATAAAACAAATAGAGTAGAAGTAATAGACAGTGTCAATAATACAAAAAATATTTTAACTGATGAAGACCTTATTATTTATACTTCTGAAGTAATAAGAGATTCTAATATTGATCTACAAGCTTTATTAAGCTTATCTAAACAAGTTGAGATAAATTCTTCATTTAAAGCATTTCTAAGTCATCACTTTAATGATTTACTAACCGAAATAGAAAGATTTATCGAATTCAAAAAAAATGTAAAAAGTCATCTAGAGCTATCTGAATATCAATTAGCTAAAAAAAAGGAGGATTCCAAAACTTGGGCATTATAAAAATAGATAATATAAGATTTAAGAAAATGTATAATATTGATATACCTCCTAATATAGATATTTATCTTCTTCAACACTTAAATATAATAGGTTATGGATTAATAAAAGATACTCAAAACAATCCTCTTACAATATATATAAATAAGGAATATAGGGGAAATGGTTATGGCCAAAAATTATTTCAAGATTTAATAAATATCATAAAAGAAAAAAATAAATACAAAGATATAACTTTAACTACAAATAAAAAAGATATATATATTAATAACATAATAAAGAATAACGGTGGAATAGAAATATCAGAAGAAAAAAATAAAGTTTTATATACTATTCCTATAAATAAATGAAATAATAAAAATTTAAATTAATTAAAAAAGACATTTGCTTTGTTTTCAAATGTCTTTTTTATATAAACTCGTAAATAAACAAGTTGTAAAATTAAATTTTATTGATAAATTACATACCATAAAATTTTAACTTTTCATAATTTTTATAATATTGATAATAACCATCAATATTATGCTGATTATCATCAATGCGTACTCTAAATCCATCATGTCTTACAAAAAATGAATGCAGTATTTTTTCTGGATTTTTCATATACATAGCATATTCAGGGAAAAAGTAGCCATTTAACATATGATTAAAACGATAATATATTGTTTTTAAAAAGAAGTCTAAATCAAATTCTTTTTCATATTCAATAGAAATATTTCTTTCTTTCATTCTATCATATACTTCAAACGTTGCCATTAATAGTTCTGAATAAGTATGATAAGTTGTATCTCTTTCGTAAATCACTTTTAAATTATCCTGAACATTTTTAAGAGCAAAAGCATAATATTCTTCTTTATCTACATATTTTGTTATTTCATTCAAACTATATGCAATCCAATGATCTTTATATTGCTCATAATTTTCTTTTATAAAACGCTTAACAGCAATTTCTGCCATATTTAGCCATTTTTGTTCTTTTGTTAATCCATATAATCTGCTTAATGCAAATGTTGCTTCTCCATCATAGTAAATGATTCTAAATTCATCTTTTTTTGAAAAGTCTCTATTTAAAGTATGAAAATATTTTCCTGTTTTTTTATCAAACATTGTAATTATTCCATTACCCAATGCATTACAAACGTCTAAATACTTTGTATTTTTAAATACATCCATATATTCTGTTAAAACAATAATAGCCATTCCGCACCCGCCAAGTTTAATTTCGTTTAAATCTTTTTCATATAAATAGGCAGTATTTTCATCTTTGTATACAATTTCGTTCAACATATACTCAATTGTATTTTCAATATCTTTTTTTAATTGTTCATCTTTTTGTATTCTGTATGCGCAAATAAGTGACCAAATAGTACTTGTATGACGAACAATATTATAACTTTTGATATTATTATCGAAGCGGGGATACATTCCATAAACAAATGATCCATCCTCTTTTATTTGGCTTTTTAAAAATTCTGTAGAATCTTCTAATATTGTTTTTACATACAAATCATCAAGAATATCAACATTTCTTCTTCCAACATCATATCCAGAATTTGATAGAGAATATACGTTATTATTTTCATCACAAAAGACACTATTTGTACCAAATATTATATAGTCTGTTGGTAACTCTGAAATAGTTTCATTTGTTCTTCCAGCTTTTTTTAAATAAAGATTTAAATATTTTAAATCAATTCCTCCATTATCGTATTCATATATTTTTGCTCCATTTAATTCTGTTTCTAATAATGCGAGATTGAAATCAGAATCAAAGGCTAAACCATATCTAAAAAATTCATGTCTTGAAAAATAAATCTCTTTTGATAAATCATCATATTTTATATTTTTTTTTGAAGTAACTAAATCTATTTTGACCCATTGTGCATCATATTTATTTTCTTTTATAAATTTTTTTACTTTTTTATTTGCATCGTTTAATGCTGAATTAATTGTTTTACCAGTTCCTTTAAATATACTAGATCTTTCTTTTTTGTTACAGATAGATATAAATATAATTTGTTGTTCTTGATTTTCATATAAATTGATATTTGTTTTCATTAGCGAAATTTTCTTATCGTACTTTATTAATCTATCATTTTGAAACAAACTAAAAAAGAAAAAAAAACAAATAAACAAAAGTACACTAAAAATTATTAATTTCTTTTTCATAAAAAAACTCCTTATTACAAAAAAGAAGTCTAATAAAACAGACTTCCATAAGTTATATTAAATTTTAATGAAAATCATTATATGATTTTTTTAATTAGGGAATCAAAGCATCTTATTAAAAAATATCATTAAATTTTCTAACTATCTTTCCTTTTAAAAGAACTATCAAACCAATTCCACTTATTATGAATAAACTTATTAACAACATAATAGGTGTAGCATCCCCTGTTTCAGGAGAATTAACAATGCCTTCTTCTTCGGAATCAGTATTAGAATCAGCATCAGCATCAGCATCGGCATCAGCATCGGCATCAGCATCAGCATCAGCGTCGGCATCAGCATCGGCATCAGCGTCAGCATCAGCATCGGCATCAGCATCGGCATCAGCATCAGCATCGGCATCGGCATCAGCATCGGCATCAGCATCGGCATCGGCATCAGCATCAGCATCAGCGTCAGCATCGGCATCAGCGTCAGCATCGGCATCGGCATCAGCTTCATCATCATAATCAGCATATGCATTTAAATATATAGTTGTGTTTCTGTTTTCATTTGAGTCTTCAGCAGTATTTAATTTAATGTCCATCACGTTAGACTGGCTAACATTTTTATTTTCAAGAGCAAAAACATTATTTACAGTAAAAAGTAATATAAATATAATTATAAATTTTATTTTTTTCAAATAAATACCTCCTTTTATTTCTTTTGATAGAATATTATTTTTTCTAATAATAATTGTTAATATTCTATAAAAGTAAATCTATATTATATATACTATTATACCATATCCAGTATATATTATACTAGGTGAATCTTTTACCTTATCAAAAGATTTAGATAAGATTATAAATAAATTTTGATAAAAGATATTTTTGATAATACAATAAAAAATTAATTTATGAATCAGACTTTTTTATATTATTCAAAAAAAATTAAATAAAGACATTTGTTTTGTTTTCAAATGTCTTTTTATCTACTTTTTAAATATCCATCATATTCATTCATAATATCATTCATATAATTTACCAATTTTAATACTTGTGTATATGCACCAATATTACCACCTTTATTAGCAACAGCAATTGCAATATAAGGTTGATTACCAAAAACAATTCCAGTTTCAACAACATCTTTGTTAGCAAAACCTGTTTTACTTGCACTAGGTATAGTAGGCATCACTTCTTTAAAATAATTATATTTACCATTTGATAATATATTTAAAAAATTAATTCCTTCTTCACTTCTAATAGAGTAGTTGTATACTTCTTGCCAAATTAAAGCAGAACTACGAGGTGACATATAACCCCATGGATTACTTACAGTTAAATAAAGTTGCTTAGTACCAAGATTTCTTAACATATCATTATATCCATTAACACCAAAAGTTTTATGTAACATAGCATGAGCAATGTTATCAGAATCATTTAAGGAATAATAAATTAACTCTTTAACAGTAAAAGGTGTTCCAAAATCACTTTTTTTAATAATACCTGTACCCTTATTATAATGATGCTCTTCATATATTATTTCTTGATTAGGATCAATATTACCAGCATCTATTTGTTCTGATATAAAAAGGGCATATGGCGCTTTTATTGAACTTGCTGTTTCATAAGCTTTATCAACATTATAAGCAATACTCATTCCATCATTTAAACTTACTATGTAAAAAGAACTACTAGCTCCATATCCATTAATACTATCATATATTTCTGTTAAAAGAGAGTCACTTATTTTAAAATCACTATCAGCAATCGATATATTATTAGGAGCGTATTGTTTAGAAGCTATATCAATAGTATTTAACTCTTTCCCTGAAAAATCAGAAACATCAAAAGAATTCATATAATTTAATGAATCAAAATCACTTGTATATGAATTATCAACAACGTCACATTCGTTATTAACTTTAGCACTACTAAACTTTATTGTTGCTGAATAAGTTACAAGTATTACACAAACTACAATTAATAAAAAAATTATCACTGCTGATTGTTTCCTCATTTTCTTATCTTCCTTACTTTATATAATAATATTACTACAAAACGTCAATCTACTCAATTAAAAAGTTGCATATTTGCGAATTTATGTTATAATCAAATTATCAGATTTAAGTGGGCGTAATATCCCACTTTTATTATTAGTTTAAAGAGGTGAATCATGAACAAAATATTAGAAGAAATCAGAAAATCTATTGAAGAACCAATGAAAGAAATGGACATCATTGTTGATTCAGTTAAATATGAAGTTGAAGGAAACTATAACTTCTTAAGAATTGAATTAGATAAAGTTAATGGCATTGACCTAGATACTATTGTTGCAGCTACTGAAATAATAAATCCAATCATTGATAAATTAGATTTAATTGATGATTCATACATCTTAGATATTGTAAGTAAAGAAAAAGGAGAGTAATTAGTATGGCAAGAAAGAAAAATGTTGTTGAAGAAACTGGCGCTATGGATCCAGTTGCATTCATTAAAGCTGTAAAAAGTATAGTTGATGAAAAAAACATTTCTGAAGATGTTGTTTATGAAGCAATGGAACTAGCTTTAGCAACAGCTTATAAGAAAAACTTTGGTTCTAAGACAAATGTTAGAGTAGACATTAATAGAACTACAGGAGAAATTAAAGTTATGTCTTACTATGTTGTAGTAGACGAAATTGATGAAGGAGACATCATAATTGACGAAGAAGGAAACGAAGTAGATGTTCCACCAGCAATTAATATAGATGCTCAAATTCTACTTGAAGATGCACGTGAAATTGATCCAGAAATTAATGTAGGAGAACGAATTGAAAAAGAAGTTACTCCAAAAGATTTTGGTCGTGTAGCAGCTGGTACTGCAAAACAAGTAATAATGCAAAAAATTAGAGAGGCTGAAAAAGATTCTATTATTGGTGAATATGCTGACAAACAAGATGAAATGTTAGTTGGAACCCTTGCAATGGAAGATTCTCGCAACTACTATATTGACTTAGGTCGTACAAGAGGAATTCTACCTAAAACAGAAATGATTCCTGGAGAAGTAGTTAAAATGGGCTCAAGCATTAGAGTATATGTTACTAAAGTTGAATCAAATACTAAAGGGCCTTTAATTCTATTATCTAGAAAACATTATGGATTTGTAAAAAGATTATTTGAATCTGAAATACCAGAATTATCAGACGGAACAATTTTATTACATGCAGTAGCTCGTGAAGCTGGTTTAAGAAGTAAAGTTGCAGTAGAATCAACAGATGAAAGAATTGATGCAATTGGATCATGTATTGGAGAAAGAGGTTCACGTATAGCTTCTATATTAAAAGAACTAAATGGTGAAAAAGTTGATATTGTTCTATATAGTAATGACCCAGCAGAGTATATTAAAAATGCTCTAAGCCCAGCTAAAGATGCTATCGTAAACATTACTGACCCAATGAAAAAAGAAGCATTAGCTATTGTAAATGATGAAAATCTATCTTTAGCTATTGGTAAAAAAGGAACAAATATTAAATTAGCATCTAAATTAACTAGATATAAGATTGAAGTAAAAACATTAAATCAAGTTAATGAAGAAGGAAATAATTAATTAGAAAGAAGGTATTTAAATGAAAAAAATGCCTGAGAGAACTTGTGTAATCACAAAGGAAAAAACTTTAAAAAAGGATTTACTTCGTGTAGTTCGTGACCCAGAAGGAAAAGTTTCCGTTGATATAACTGGAAAATCTAATGGTCGTGGAGCATACTTGAAAAAAGATTCTGAAGTAATTGAACGTGCAAAAAAAACTAAAGCGCTAGAAAGAATCTTAGAAGTAGAAATTCCAGATAGTATATATGAGGAAATGCTTAATATAATAAAAGAAAGATAGAGGTGAGCTATTATGATGAGTGTTAAAGAATATGCGACAGATACAAATCATTCAGTTGCAGAAATACTAAAAAGATGTAATGAACTTGGAATAAATGTTAAAAGTGGTGATGATGATTTATCAGAAGACGATATCATAATTCTAGATAATACTATAAATCTAATTAGTACTGATAGTGAAACTGATTATGAAGAACAAGATGTAATTGATGAAGTGGTAGAAGACTTAGTTGAATCTAATAATTTAGATAAAAACTTCGGAAATACTAATAAAAAACAAAAACTAAAAAAGAAGAGTCAATTACAAAGTTCTAAAGACGAATATATGTCTAAAAGAAAAGAAATGTACAAACACAAAGAAAAATTAATGAGTAATGCAGAAGAAGATAATGTTATTCTATATAAAGAAGGTATGTCAGTTCAAGATTTAGCAGATGCATTAGGAGTTAGTGGTTCAGAACTTATTAAAAAGATTATGATGCTAGGATTAATGCTAAGTTTAAATAATGCTGTTGATTATGAAACAGCTAGTGTTATAGTACTTGATTATAATAAGACTTTAAAAAAAGAAGAAACTCAAGATGTTTCTAATTTCGAGGAATTTGAAGCTAATGATAGAGAAGAAGATTTAACAGAACGTCCACCAGTTATTACTATTATGGGACATGTTGATCATGGAAAAACTACATTACTTGACACAATTAGAAAAAGTAAAATTGTTGATTCTGAATATGGTGGAATTACTCAAGCAATTGGTGCATATCAAGTAGAACATCAAGGACATAAATTGTCTTTTATAGATACACCAGGACATGCTGCATTTACAGAAATGCGTGCTCGTGGTGCGAGTATTACAGATATCGTTATTATAATTGTAGCAGCTGATGATGGCGTAATGCCTCAAACAGAAGAAGCAATTGATCATGCTTTAGCAGCTAATGTCCCAATTGTTGTTGCTGTTAATAAAATAGATAAACCAGATGCTAAACCAGAACGAATTAGAACTGAAATGGCAGAACACAATATAACTCCAGAAGAATGGGGAGGAAATATTCCTTTTGTTAATATATCAGCTAAATCTGGTGAAGGAATTGATCTTTTACTTGAAACCTTACTTGCAATATCAGAAATGCAAGAATTAAAAGCAAACCCTAATCGTTATGCTATGGGTACAGTAATTGAATCAAAAATGGATAAAAATATTGGTGGAGTAGCATCTTTATTAATTCAAAATGGAACACTTCGTATTGGTGACCCAATAGTTGTTGGAACAACTTATGGTAAAGTAAGAACAATGAAAGATGACTTAGGTAATTCAATCGTTGAAGCAGGTCCATCTACTCCAGTAGAAATAACAGGTTTATCAGCAAATCCTGCAGCTGGAGACAAATTTATGGCTTTTGAAACCGAAAGTGAAGCAAAAAGTATAGCAGAAAAACGTAGCGTACAAGCACGTGAAAATAGATTCCAAAAGCAAACTTTATCATTAGATAATTTATTTGCTTCAATAGATTCTAATACTAAAGAAATCAATGTTGTATTAAAAGCTGACGTAAGAGGATCTGAAGAAGCTGTTAAGAGTGCTCTAGAAAAAATAGAAGTTGATGGAGTTAAAGTTAAAGTTATTAGAAGTGGAATTGGAACTATTACAGAAAGCGACGTTGTTCTAGCTAATGCTTCAAATGCTATCATTTTAGGATTCTGTGTATCTCCATCTAACTCAACTAAAGAAATAGCTAAAGAATATGGTGTAGATATAAGACTTTATACTATCATCTATAAATTAGTAGAAGAAATGGAATCAGCCATGAAAGGTATGCTTGAACCTGAATATGAAGAAAAAATTATAGGTAATGTTGAAATTAGAAAATTATTTAAATTCTCTAAAGTAGGAAATATTGCTGGTTCATATGTAACTGATGGTGTAGTTAAGAAAGATGCTCAAGCAAGACTTATTCGTGACGGAATTGTTGTTGTAGATACAAAAATATCAACTTTACAAAGAGAAAAAGATCAAGCTAAAGAAGTTAAAAAAGGATATGAGTGTGGTCTTACTTTGGAAAATTACTCAGACATCAAAGTTGGGGACACTATTGAAGTTTATGAAACAGTTGAGGTAAAAAGATAATGAATCAAATTAAACTAAAAAGAATTGGTTCTGAAATAGCGCAAGAATTAAGTATGATTTGCGCAACAGAAGCCCACGATAATTTACTTAAAACTATAACTATAACAGGAACAGAAGTAACAAATGATTTAGGTTTATGTAAAGTTTTCTTCACTACTACTAGTGATATGGATATAAAAGCTTTAGAACGTGAGTTAAATGATGAAACTTCAAGTTATTTAAGAACAAAAATAGCTGAACGTATTGAAATGAGACATACACCTAAACTAAGATTTGTTTTTGACAACTCTATAGCTTATGGAAATAATATTGAAAAAATAATTAATGAAATACATGAAAAAGAGCAATAATTGCTCTTTTTTTGACAAAAAAAAATATATAAATTAAAATACACATTTAAAGAAAGGGGAGAAAGTTATGCAAAGTACAAATTTGATTGAAGAAATATTTTCTGAGTTACATGAAATAACTGATAGTGAAATTATAGCTTTAATAAATAGTCTAAAACAAGAACTTGCTTTATATGATTACATAGAAAAAATTGCTACCATTGACTATTCAAAAAAGTTTGAAGGAAGATATCTCCCAAGCGAAAAAAGTCTAGTAATCTCCCCGCATCGAATATATGAAAACTTTTATAAATGGGCAAATACCAACAACTATCCTATGAATGCACGAGCAATAACAAGATTATATAATCTATTTGTTTTAATCACAATTTATCATGAAACATTTCATGTTCTTCAAGATAAAAAAGATAGAGAAGATAGAAAAGATGATTCACTAGGAATAATGCTTCATGAAACAATTGAGTTTGGTCGTCGTATTCCTAATTCAATATCGTTATACGAAAAAATCATATACAAAAGATTTTATAAATATATGCTAATGGAAAGAAATGCAGAAAGCGAATCCTTGTATAAAATATTATGTTTAGATGAACAAATCGATTTTCTAAATGACAGAGAAAGACGTGTTATTATAAATCAAATGCTTAACGTTTTAACTGGCGGATATATTAATGGTACAAACATCTCTATTTGTCCAGCTCAACTTTACTATTTAATTCGAGTAAAAGGTAGAGAATTTAAACGTATAAATTTTTTAGAAAACTATGATAATTTTACTAAACTGTCTTGGGGAATGCCCATTAATAATAAGATTTTAGAAGACTTGTTCTTAAATATTAATTCTCCTGAAGAAATAAAAAAATTACTAAAAAGCAGATAAGATAAAATTATCTTACTATATAGGCGGTGATATCAATGGAATTTAAAACTACTATAACTCCAATTTCAGAAGAAAAAATAATTATCATATCAGATACACATATTGGAAGTGTATATGAAAATATGTCATATATAAAAGAAGTATATGAATATGCATTAAAACATAATATAAAAACTATATTACATGGTGGAGATTTATTTCAAGGCCCATACAAAGATGTGACAAATAAGTATCGTAAACCAGAAAACCAAATTTTACATCTTCAAAAAGATTATCCACAAGATAATTCTATTTCAAACAAAATAATTTTAGGAAATCACGATTATCAAATGTTTAAAAAAGACTGGAAGTTAATGAGAATGATGAGAAGAGCAGACTTAGATGTAATTGGTATAAGAAAAACTTATTTTGATTGGCAAGGAAATTTAATATCAGTATCTCATAAATGTCCCAAATATGAAGTAATAATACCTAATTTAGAAACTTTAATAAACTTTGCTGGACATTCTCATAAATTTACAATTCATGAAAAAAAAGGAATTATGATTCCTACATTAAGTGATGATATAAAATTTGATTCACCACCAGGATTTTTAGTAGCAACAATTACTGAGGAAAGCATATATATTGAATTAATATCATTTGATAAAATTATTACTAATCCAAAGCTAGTTCTTAAAAAATCTCTAAAAGAAAATTAAAATGATATAATTATTAGTGGAGATGATAGTATGAATAATTTAGAAAAGTTAATTAAATATTTACAAGATATAGCGGATACAAATTATATAGCTAATCTTATGCATTGGGAAATGGATGTCATAGCACCAAAAAAGTCATATGATTACTTAATTGAAGTAAAAAATAAAGTTGAAATGGAAGCATTCAAAAAATCTATAAGTCCCAAATTCAAAGAATTAGTAAAAAATGTTATAGAAAGTCCTGAATACAAAAATTTATCATTTGAAGAACAAAGATACTTAACAGAGACTTTAGAAGATATTGAAAAAGAAGAAAGAGTTCCAGAAACTTTTATGAGTGAATATTTTGAATTATGTGATAAGTCAAACAATGCTTGGGCCGAAGCTAAAGAAAAAAATGATTATAATATTTTTAAGCCATATTTAGAATCTATTGTAAAAAAGACTAAAAAGTATTATGAGTATATGTATCCAAATTGTGATAACTTATATGACAAAATGCTAGATACTTATGAAAAGGGAATGACAAGTAAAGAAATTGATAAATTATTTGATGAACTCAAAAAAGGCATAATACCTTTAGTAAAAAACTTAAAACCTAAAAATTTAAAAAAAATAGAAAACACATATAGCGATAGTGAACTAATTGAGATATCAAAATATCTTCTAGATTATATTGGATTCGACAATGATAGAGGAGCACTAGGCATCTATCCACATGGGTATACTAATAAGATAAATAATAATGATGTTAGAATAGCTTTCTCTCAAAATAAAAGCATTTTTGATCATGCTTGTACCATAATACATGAGGGAGGACATGGAATATTTGAGCAAAACATTGGACCTAATCTAGCTAAATATCCGACTTATGATATAGGTAAATATGCTTTACATGAGAGTCAATCTAGATTTTTTGAAAATATTCTTGGCCGTAATAAGAACTTTTGGCTTCCTATTTATGAAGATATAAAAGGTAAAATGAAACTAGATTTATCTTTAGATGAATTTATAGAATATTTAAACGATGCCAAGCCATCTTATAAAAGAACAGAAGCTGATGAATTAACATACTGCTTACATATTATCATGCGTTATGAAATCGAAAGAGATTTATTTTCTGACAAAATAACAGCTGAAGAATTGGAATCAGTTTGGAATGAAAAAACTAAAGAATACTTTGGTCTAGAAGTTGAAAGTCCAACTGATGGCATTTTACAAGATGTTCATTGGTCTCAAGGAAGCTTTGGTTACTTTCCTTCTTATTTGCTAGGATCAATTTTAGATGGCATGTTAATAGACTCAATTGAAAGAGATCTAGGTAGTATAGATAGCCTTTTATCTGCAGGTCGTATTAAAGAAATAACAAAATATTTAGTAGAAAATATTCATATATATGGTGGAGCTTGTACATTTCAAGAAGTAGTAGATAGAGTATGTAAAAAAGAACTAAGTGTTGAACCATTAATAAAATACTTTAATACAAAATATCAAAAATAGGTGAGTTATGAACGGAATTATCTTAATAAATAAACCAATCAACTTTACATCTCGAGATGTAGTAAATAAATTATCAGGAATTTTGCATACAAAAAAAATAGGCCACACAGGAACTCTAGATCCAATAGCTACTGGTGTTCTGGTAGTTTGTATCGGCAACACTACTAAATTATGTGAACTATTAACAAGCGAATATAAAGAATATATTGCTACAATAAAGCTTGGAATAAAAACAGATACATTAGATATAACAGGTAATATAGTTGAAGAAAATGAATATAACATAAATGAAACTCTTATAAAAGAAGTATTAAATACCTTTCTAGGTCATAGTACTCAAACAACACCAATATATTCTGCCGTAAAAGTTAATGGAAAAAAATTATATGAATATGCTAGAGAAGGAAAAAGCATTGAATTACCTAAAAGAGAAATAGATATAAAAAATATTGAATTAATTTCATATCAAAAAGATGAAATAAAATTTAAAACTACTGTTTCAAAAGGAACATATATAAGAGCTCTAATTGATGACATATGTACAAAACTTAATACAGTTGGTACAATGTCTTCTCTTATCAGAACTAAGCAAGGAAAATTTACATTAGAAGAAACATATACTTTAAGTGATGTAGAAAAAGGTAACTTTAAACTTCTAAGTATAGACGAAGCCTTAAGTGACTTAAATACAATTGAAATAGATGAAGCATTATATGGAAAAGTAAAAAATGGTGCAATAATAGAGAAAACATTTAATGGTAACATAGTATGTTTAAAATACCAAAATAAAATAATTGCAATATATAAAACATATGATAAAGACAAAACAAAGGCAAAACCATTTAAAATGTTTATAAATAATGTTGATTAATATTTATAAAAGGGTCAAAATACTTGCATTATCCCCAAATATCTGTTATATTAATCAAGTAAGTTTAATCTTGGTTAAAATTTTCTCCGAATTTTTACTAAGACTAGACGGATAAACTATAAAAGGAGGAATAACAATGGCAATTTCAAAAGAAAGAAAAGCTGAACTTGTTAAACAATTTGGTAAGAATGAAAAAGATAGTGGAGCTACTGAAGTTCAAATCGCTATTCTTACAGAAGAAATTAACAATTTAACAGAACATTTAAAAACTCACATTCATGATTTCCATTCTAAACGTGGACTTCAAATGATGGTAGGAAAAAGAAGAAGTTTACTAGATTATTTAAAGAAAAATGATGTAGTAAGTTATAGAAAAACTATTGAAGCTCTAGGCATCAGAAAATAGTAATAAAAAGTAGGCACTTATTTTTAAGTGTCTTTTTTTAGGAGAAATCCAATATATATTTAGTTTTATAACTAATAGGAGAGGTAAAGTAAAATGAGTAAAAAAGTATTCGAGTTAGATTTCTTAGGTAAAAAATTAGTAGTAGAAACAGGAGAACTTGCTAAACAAGCAAATGGTTCTGTTCTAGTAAGATATGGAGATACTGTAATATTAACAGCAGCAGTAATGGGACATACTCCTATTACTCAAGATTTTTTCCCTTTAACAGTTCTATATCAAGAAAAATTATATTCAGTTGGAAAAATACCAGGTGGATTTATTAAAAGAGAAGGACGTCCAACAGATCAAGCAACTTTAACAGCTAGACTAATTGATCGTCCAATTCGTCCAATGTTTGATGAAAACTTCCGTAACGAAGTTCAAGTAATCAATACAGTATTATCTGTTGACCAAGACAATTCACCAGAAATGGCTGCACTATTAGGTTCTTCATTGGCACTTACAATAAGTGATATTCCATTTGATGGTCCAGTAGCAGGTGTTATTGTAGGAAAAATTGGTAAAGAATATATCATAAATCCTACAGTAGAACAATCTGAACAATCTACAATTCATTTAACAGTAGCAGGTACTAAAGATGCTATATGTATGGTAGAAGCAGGTTCTAAAGAAGTATCAGAAAAAGATATGTTAGGAGCTTTAATGTTTGGACATGAACATATTAAAATGTTATGTGAATTCCAAGAACAAATTGCATCAGAAATAGGAAAACCAAAAGTAGAAGTTGAACTAGCTAAAATAGATGAAGAAGTAGAACGTGCAGTTAAAGAATATGCAACAGATAGAATGTACGAAGCTTTATCATCAGATAAATCTAAATTAGAAAAATATGCAGATATTGATGCTGTTAAAGAAGCAACTTTAGAAAATTTTGCTGAAATTTATAGTGAAAGAGAAAATTGTGATGAATTATTAGGTCAAGTTAAGAAAGTCGTTAACGAAATAGAAGGCCTTGTTCTTCGTCGTATGATTACTAAAGATAAAAAGCGTTCAGATGGTCGTGGAATGAAAGAAATTAGACCACTATCAGCAATGATAGATTTATTACCAAGAACTCATGGTTCAGCAGTATTTACAAGAGGAGAAACTCAATCTCTTGCTACAACTACTCTAGGTTCATTAGAAGAAAATCAAATTCTTGACGGCTTAGGATTAGAAGCAACTAAACGTTTTATGTTACATTACAATTTCCCACAATTCTCAGTTGGTGAAGTAGGACGATATGGTTCTCCAGGTCGTCGTGAAATCGGTCATGGTGCATTAGGAGAAAGAGCTCTTCTACAAGTAATGCCAGATGAAAAAGAATTTCCATATACAGTACGTGTCGTATCTGAAATCCTTGAATCAAATGGTTCTTCTTCACAAGCTACTATTTGTGCAGGATGCCTAAGTTTAATGGCAGCTGGTGTACCAATTAAAGCTCCAGTAGCAGGTATTGCAATGGGACTTATCACTAGTGAAGATGGTAAAAAATATACAATTCTTACAGATATTCAAGGACTAGAAGATCATATGGGAGATATGGACTTTAAAGTAGCTGGTACAAGAAAAGGTATTACAGCTTTACAAATGGATATTAAAATTAAAGGTGTAACTGAAAAAATCTTAAAAGAAGCTTTAGCTCAAGCTAAAGAAGCTCGTATGGAAATATTAGATGTTATGGAAGAAGTTATTTCTGAACCACGTAAAGAATTATCTAAATATGCTCCTAAAATTGAAATATTACATATCAACCCTGACAAGATTAAAGATGTTATTGGTAAAGGTGGAGACATGATTACTAAGATTATCTTAGAAGCTTCAAATGTAACAGCTGTAAATGATGTTAATGCTGTTAAAGTTGACCTTCAAGATGATGGAACTGTTTTAATCTATCATAAAGATAAAGAAATCATTGAAAAAACTAAAGAAATGATTGAAGCTGTAGCTCGTGAAGTAGAAGAAGGAAAAGTATATACTGGTAAAGTCGTTAAAGTAGAAGATTTTGGTTGTTTTGTAGAATTATGGCCAGGATGTGAAGGTTTATGCCACGTATCACAACTTGCATGGGAAAGAGTCGAAAAACCATCTAGTATGTTTAAAGTAGGTGACGAAATTATCGTTAAAGCTGAGGGATATGATAATAGAAACCGTCTAAATTTATCTCGTAAAGCAGCTTTACCAAAACCAGAAAAAAATGAAGAGAAAAATTCTAAAGTAGAAAAAGATGAAATAAAGAATTCTAAAAAGGAAACAAAAAAATCTAAAAAATCAGAATAATTTGTAAATAAAAAAACTCAATATTTCAATATTGAGTTTTAATATGTTTTAATTATATATTCCAATCTTCTTCATTAGGTGATTCATAACCATTTTCATCATAATAATCTGAAATAGAAGGATCATAATCGCCTGATGTTGTAAATAAAGATTTGAATAGTGGAGTTTCTGCTAAAGATTTCATAAAGTCTTCTTGAACTTTAGTAATTTCCTCATCAGTTAGAGTTTTAGCTCCATCAGTAAGAATATTAGCTACATCAGCAGTCCAATTTTCTTCAAAATCAACATTCAATGTAATATATTCTTTACCCATTCTAACAGATGCATCTAATTTAAGCTTAGCTCTATCATCGTTAATATCTTTTTCATATTTAATTGTACCAGTAATATTTCCTGACTCATCTTTTATTGTATAATCAAAGTCAATTCCTTTATCATCAAATTGTCTTAGTAAAACTTCAATAATTTCTTTATCATCTAACTTAACACTAATTTTTGTATTATTTCCTTCTTTTTTACCGATAGCTTCAAGTACTGATTCTTTCATCTTACCAGTAACTTCATTTTCTGTATTAGAACGCACTCTAAATTCAAATGCTTCATCTTTAAAATAGTAATGAACATCTATGTTATCATCACTTGAGTCCATTGCGAATCCAACAATTTCATTTTTTGTCCCATAAGTATAAATACTTACTGTATAATAAAAATCTTTGTTATCTTCATTTTCTAACTCTTCATCAATTTCAAAATTTTTAAGTGCATCTTTAAGTTCACTTTTTTCAATATCCATTAATTTAGCAATAATATCCATTGTTTTATCATCATTACTAATTTCATCTTTAATATATTTTGTAGTATTAGAAATTGTTTCTTTATCAATTTTATATTTATTATTAGTAACTTTTAAAGTTTTACCATTTATAGTAACAGAAGAATCTTCTTTTGATAATTTATTTTCATCAATACTTCCTATAATAATATCAGATAATTTATTAACTACATATTCAAATTCATCATTATCTAACTTATTAGAAGTTTCAAATAAATCATTACTATTAAATAATTTAAATAAATCATTAGCAGATTCAGGATCAGCTTCTCCTCTATAAATATAATCATGATAAATTGATCCAGAATATTTTTCATATATTTTGTTATTCTTTAGATAATATTTATAAAAATGATCAGTCTCATTTGCATCTTTAATTGAAAATTCTTCTTGTAAAAGTTTATTTTCAGGATCTACACCAATATTAACATTAAATGTATAACCAGAAAAGTCTTTAAATGTTTCTATATTTGAATCAAAAGTTACATTAACATCATATATAGCTTTATTATGTACTAAATCATTTGTAGTAGTACTTATATTTTTAAATGCAGATTTTATAGTTGTTTCATAAACATTCTTAGGATTATTAAAATATGTTTTCATTATGAATGGATATATTACAAAATATCCTAGTGCTCCAAGAGCAACTATAATAAATAAAACTATACCAATTATCAAACCCTTATTTTTCTTTTTAGGCATATCATAACTTGATGCAACAAAACCAACGTTTGTAACATCGTTATTACCTATTGGAACACTAGGGGCAAATACACCATTATTTGGAGTAGAAGTAGGCTGACTATTTTGAATTGGAGTAACTGGTTGCTGCATATTATTAGTTTGAATATCTTGTATTGGTTGCTGCATATTAGCATTCATCATTTGCTGTGCACCATTATCAAATCCAGACTGACTTCCTTCAGCTTGCTGAATAGGTACTTGCTGTACAATATTTTGAGTAGGCTGTTGTGTGTTGACATTAGTTACTTGTTGACCTTGTGTAACTGGTTGTTGATTCACATTCATTGGCTGTTGATTAACAGGTTGCATTACAGGTTGTGGATTTATAGCTTGTTGAACCTGAGGAATCTCTTGAATAGGTGTGGTAACTGGTTGTGTTTGAGGATTCTCCTGAATCGGTGTAGTAACTTGTTGCACTTGAGGAGCCTCCTGAATTGTTGTAGTAGCTTGTTGCATATTTGAGTTAACAACAGGTTCTACACTTTGTTGGTTAGTAATCCCTTGATTTATAGGTTGTTGAGGTGGAATATTATTTATTTGAGGATTAGGATTAATATTGTTATTTTGTTCATTCACAAAAATCACTTCTTTCTTATATTTTTCTCTATTCTAATAAATTATATCATAAAGAAAAAAATAAATATATAAAAAAGACTTATAAAAAGCCATTAATTATTTTTTTAAATAAGTCAAAATATAAATTGAAGAAATTTTGTTTTTCTATGCTTTCATTTATTATTAAATCAACCGTTTTAACTACTTTGCCATTATTGTCAATAACTTCTAGGTTACCAACAATACTTCCCTTTATTATTGGTGCACTAACCTTATATTTGTTAATATTATATGAATAATTTTTTTCTTCATTTTGTTTTATTAAATCTGTAACATCTTCTTTTACTGAGATAGTACCTTTATCTTGCTTTCCTTTATTTACTTCTATTTCAGCAATTATCTTATCTTTTTCTAAAATATTATTTAATTTGTATGTTGTAAAAGCATAGTTTAACATACTAGTAGTATCCTCACTTCTATGTTCTGTAGTATCTGCTCCCATAACTACAGTAACAAACCTAATATTATTCTTTTTGGCTGTAGAAGTAAGACAATAACCTGCTGTAGATGTATATCCTGTTTTTAAACCATCAACTCCACTATAAAATCTAACCAATTTATTAGTATTAACTAACCATGTTTTAGTGCCATCAGGCTTGACTAAATAATCTTCATATAAAGAAGTAAAGTCTAATATTTTTTCATGTTTTAATAATTCTAAAGCAATTTGTCCCATATCAAATGCTGATGAATAATGATTTTCGGCATCCAAACCATGCACATTTACAAAATGTGTGTTCTTTAACTCTAATTCTTGTACTTTATCATTCATCATATTAACAAATTCATCTACACTACCAGCAATATGTTCAGCCATAGCAACAGCGGCATCATTTCCACTAGCAATCGCAATACTTTTAACTAATTGTTCAACTTCAATTTGCATATTTTCTTGTAAGAAAACCTGGCTTCCACCCATACTAGAAGCATTTTTGCTTATTAACACTTTATCGTCTAACTTTATACTACCATCATCAATCTTTTCCATAATTAAAAGTAAAGTCATCATTTTTGTCATTGAAGCTGGTGGTCTTCTTTCATCCTTATTAACTTCATACAAAATAGTTTTAGTTGAGGGTTCTATCAAAACAGCAGAACTACTATAATGAGTTAATTCTAATGCAAAACACTTTCCAAATAGAGAAAACACTGTAATAAAAAAGAATAACACTTTTTTCATAAAATCACCTTAATAAAAAATATTCTAAAAAATTAATTTTATTACTTTATAAAAGCAAAAGACAATGCTATAATGATAAAATAGAAAGAGGTTAGAAGTTTATATGAACAATGAAGTAAATAGCAATGATTCTACTATGCAACCAGTAACTCCAGAAAATAATCAAGTAGTATCACCAAATCCTGTTTATCAGAATCAAACAATGAATCAAAATATGGGTATGAATTACACTCCAGAAACTGTTCCCCCTGTAAAAGAAAATATTTTTAAAAAAATAGGCTTAGTTCCAATAATAGCAATTTCTGTAGTAATTATCCTCCTAATAGGAGGAATTGCATTTAAAGTAGTAACATCATCCCCAAAAGCAGTATTCAAAAGTACTATAAATAACTTATACAAAGGAATAAATAATAGTATTGATGAAGTGGAAAAAATATCTGATTTGTTAGATATTGAAAATAAAGCAGTTATCTTAAAAGGAGATATTAAGCTAGATTCTAACATAGAAGATATTAAAGAACTAGGATTTAATCTAAGCGATTATAGTATCGGTGGCGAAGTAGGTTTAGATTTAAATAACATGTTAATGCAAGGAAGTGTATTCCTAAAAGGAAAATCTGAAAAAATAGAAGTAAATGCCTTTGCCGAAGATGATTATCTTTATGTAGGTTCAAATTTATATGAAGGTTATCTTAAAGAAGAAATGGAAGACTTTTCTTCTGAATTAGAAAATTTGAAAAAGTCTTTAGAAGACTTAAAAAAGGAATTAGACGAAAACGTTGCCTTAGAATCAGAAAATTATGATTATGTAATTAAAGCTATGAAAGATGCTTTAATTAAATCTTTAGATAGTAAAGAAATGAAAAAATCTAATGAAGAAATAAAAATAGCTGGTAAGAAAACTAAAGTTACCAAACATAGCTATCAATTAGATGATAAAGCAGTTCAAAATTTATATAAGTCAATTGCTGAAAATTTGTTAGAAGATAAAGAATTCCTAAAGAAAATGGCTAAATTAAGCGGTGTTGATAAAGAAGAAATTGAAGACGAGCTTAAGGAAATGAAAAAAGCCGCTAAGGAAATTGAATTTGATGGAAAATTCACAATAAGTTTATATACAAAAGGAATGTTTAATACATTTGCAGGGTTAGATTTAAAATTTGGTAAAGATGAATTATTACATTTTTATCATGATGGAGAAAATTTTGAATTTAAGATAGATAATAATAGTGAAAGCACTTATGGTAGTGAAGTTATCGAAATTACTTCAAAAAAACAAGATAAAAATTCAAAAATAGAAATAACTTATAATGAAGAAAAAGTAGCAGAATTAACAGTTAGAGAAATGTCTGAAAAATTAATTGATTTTGATTTTGAAATTATAGATGAAGATGAAAAAGTTAATGGAACTATTTACTTAAGTTATAATGAAACAAAAGATTCAATTAATGGAGAATATAAAGTTAAAGTTGAATATAATGATCAATATGTATCTGTAGAGGGAACATATGGAATTGAATCAAAAGATTCATTAAATAAAGTGGATAAAGATAAAGTAATTACAGAAGAAGACTTAGATGAAGAAAAAATATTAGAAAAATTAAAAGAAATTGCAGATAAAGATGAATCCTTAAAGACTCTTTATGAAGAGTTAGAAAACATGGCACAAGAGGATATAAAAAGTCATTTAAATAGTTATGGAATGTATCCTTTATATGAATTAGAAGATGTTAAGGAATTATTTACAAAAAATAAAGGAACAGTATTATATGTTGGTTCAAATTATTATTCAACTATAAGTGAACTAGATGCTGCTAATTTATTTGCCAACTTAAGAACTGCTCAAGATAAAATAGATTTCTATAGTTATAGCTATTCTGAATACTATGCTAATAATGAATTTAAAGAATTATTTAAGGATGTAGTACCTGTTTGCAAAGTTGGAGAAGGAAACTCTTCAGTTCCACCAATAGCTTATGAACAGGCACATCCAGATGCACCAGATACACAAACACCACCAACACAAAATTGTGCAGAATATCCAATTATCTATTTTATTAAAGATGGAAAAGTTATTAAAGCTCTTCAAGGAACAGCAACTGAAGAAGAAATAACTGCGGCTTTAAAAGAAATTGGAATAGAATAATTTAGTATAAAGATTGCTATTACTTAGGCAATCTTTTTTACTAGACATCAATAAAAATATATAGTATACTTTAATGAGTAAAGTAAAGGAATGAATTATATGAATGGACAAATGAGAGAAAAATATTTACCAGTTGGATCAGTAGTATTATTACAAAACGGTAGCAAAAGAGTCATGATAAACGGATTTTGTACAATGGATGCAAGTAAACCAGACAAAATATACGATTATTCAGGAGTTTTATTCCCAGAAGGTTCACTAAGTTCTGATCAAACCCTATTATTTGACCATAGCCAAATAGTAAGAATTGATCATATTGGATTAGACGATCAAGAAGAAAAGGAATTCAAAGTTAAACTTGCACAAATAGTAGCATCAGCTAATCAAAATGGTTCGATGGGTGGCGGTCAAGCACCAACAATGATGAATAATCAACCATCACCAATGGGTCAATCAAATCCAATGAACCAACCAAATCCAATGAACCAACCAAATCCAATGAATCAGAACCAAATGTATCAACAAAATCCTAATAATTATTAATTTTTTGTAAACGTTAACAATTACTATTTGACAAAAGATAGTAATTGTTTTATATTATTTGCAATATGTTGATTGGGACATAATATCTTATTCACTTATTTAAAGAGAGCTCAAGTATGGTGTGATTGAGTAATAATAGCAAGATATTCCTACCCATGAATGAAATATGAAAATATTTCCGGATAATTATCCGTTATCAAAAAAGAGTATATAAGGATGGTACCGTGCACGAATGCACTCCTTTAGGTACCATCTTTTTTTATTTAGGAGCTGATAATATGAAATGGACAATGATTCGACCGAATAATTTAGAATATATTATTAAACATAAGGAGGAAATAAAATGAAAATAAATAATAGTTATTTTTTCACATTACGTGAAGATGCCAAAGATGAAGAAAGTACAAGCGGAAATTTACTAGTACGTAGTGGTATGATAAAAAAAGTTGGAGCAGGAATTTATATGTTCTTACCACTAGGATTAAGAACTTTAGACAAAATTAAAAAAATAGTAAAAGAAGAAATGGATAACGCAGGAGCACAAGAATTATTAATGCCTAGTCTAATACCAAGTGATTATTATGAGACTTGTGGCCGAGTTGAAGCATTTGGAAATGATATGTTTAATCTTAAAGATCGTGGAAACAAGCCTTTAGTACTAGGTCCAACTCATGAAGAGCTATTTACTATAGCTGCAAAGTCTATGGTAAAAAGTTATAAAGACTTACCTTTTACAATATATCAACAAGCTGATAAATTTAGAGATGAACCAAGACCAAGATATGGACTTATTAGAGTTAGAGAATTTATTATGAAAGATGCTTATTCTTTTGATAGAGATGAAAAAGGATTAGACGAATCATATAACATTATGAAAAATGCATATAATAAGATTTATGATCGTTTAGGAATTAACTACAAAATAGTTAAAGCAGATTGTGGAGCAATGGGAGGAACTTTATCAGAGGAATATCAAGCTGTAACAGATATTGGTGAAGATACACTAGTACTATGTGATTCATGTGATTATTCAACTAATCTAGAAATATCAGAATGTATATCATCAATAAATGATAATGAAGCTGAACATCAAATGGAACTAATAGAAACTCCTCATCAAGAAACTATTGAAGATGTATGTAAATTCTTAAAATTAGATGTAAAAAAATCTGTAAAAGCTTTACTTATGAATGTAAATAATGAATTAGTTGTATTCTTTATCAGAGGAGATAGAGAACTTAATGAAAATAAAGTATGTAAATTACTTAATGTAAAAGAAATAAACTTCGCTGATGACGCCCTTATTGCAACAAGTAATGCTGTACCTGGATATACAGGACCAGTTGATTTAAATTGTAAAGTAATAATAGACAACGAAGTATTAAAAATTAAAAACTTCTGTTGTGGAGCTAACAAAGAAGGTTATCATTATATAAATGTTAATTCTAATGACATTAAATATGATATAGTTGCTGATATTGTAAATGTTGAAGAAGGAGATATTTGTCCTTGTTGCGGAGGAAAACTATATTTCAAAAAAGGAATTGAAATTGGTAACTTGTTTAAACTTGGTACAAAATATGCTGAAAAATTAGGCCTAACTTATTTAGATGAAAATAATCAAGAAAAAGTTGTAACTATGGGATGTTATGGAATAGGAGTAGGAAGAATTTTAGCAAGTATTATTGAACAAAATAACGATAAAGATGGTATGATTCTTCCAATGAATGTTGCACCATACCAAGTTGCATTAGTTCAAATTGACATGAAAAATGAAGAACAAACAGCAATTTCTGAAAAAATTTATGCTGAATTAAGAAAAAATAATATCGAAGTTATATATGATAATCGTGAAGAAAGACCTGGAGTTAAATTTAAAGATATGGAACTTATTGGTATTCCATTAAGAATCACAGTTGGTAAGAAAATTACTGATGATTTAGTTGAATTAAAATACAGAGTAAATGGAGAACAAGAAGAAATTAGTATTTCAGAAATTGTTACAAAAGTTACAGAACTTGTTAAAGATGGCTTAAAATAAGTCGTCTTTTTTGATATACTTATAATAGGTGAGAATATGGAAGAACTATTCAGTAAATTTTGTCGTTATTATATTTTAAAAGGAACAGCTGAAGAACTAGAAGAACTAAAAAAATTATCAAAAGATAATTTTAAAGATTATCAAAAAAAAGCGTTAAAATATGCTAAAAATCTTCGTCACAAAACGAATAAAATGGGATTTGATACAGATTTTGAGTCATTTTGTAATATGCTCGAAAATTATATAGAAAAAAAAGACCAAATGAATGATGTAGATAAGAAAAACTATTTAAAAGTCCTAGTTAGTTTATCTACGATACATAATATTAATTTAAGAGAAGAATTAGAAAGATATGTATCTTATAAGGAAGTTTCTGAACCTAAAGAAACACAATTTGAAATATTTAAAAAATTTTGTCTTTATAATTTAAATCATAGTAATAGTGTCGAAGACTTTAATGAACTAAAAAACTTAGCATCATCATCAAAAATAGAATTTAAAGAATTTCAACAAAAGTCAATTTGCTTTACAGAAGAAGTAAAAAAGTTAGCAGACAAATTAGGCTTTAATACTGACAAAGAATCTCTATATTTAATGGTTAATGAATATAATAATCACAAAAGAAAAATGACAGATAATCAAAAAGCTTCTTATTTACGAATTCTTTTATACTTATCTGAAATATATGATGTTAATTTACGAAAACTTTTATTAACTAAAAAAGAAAAAAATAATCAGATTCATCAACCAGATAATGAAATATTAACACATTTAACTAATCCTTTAGATAATAGCAAATTATTAGATAATATGCTAAAAGAAAGATACAATAGTGGCTCATTTGATATAGAACTGCTTTATGAAAAAGAATATGAAAATAACAATGATAATTTAAATCAAATTCAAGCTAATCTTGTTTATAAATTATATCGTATTTTCCTTGATAAAATGTCTAACTATGCTTATGATGATTTAAACATTAAGTATACATCCTTAGTAACAGATGAAGACCTTTATCGATTAGACACTTTATCAGAAGAAGACCTTTATAATATATTATTAGAGTTTAATAAAAATGAACAAAAACATTATATATGCAAAAAATATAAACTAACAGAAAATTTATTTGAATTCATAAATTTAACATTTAAAGAAGCAACATGTTTTAATTCTGAACTATTAAATAGTAATTTTTCATTATTTAATACAAAATTAGAAGAATCAACTATATCAATATATTTAAATGGAAACTTATCAACTATTTTTAAGATTTTAAGTGAATACATAAGAAGTTGTACACAAAATAATTTATGGTATGAAATAAGACGTTCTAACAAATCAAATTCTTACATCTTATCTGCCAATAACAACGATTTCGCTAAAAAAATTACTATTTTAAACAATATAAGTCAAATAATAAATACTAATGATTTAATTATAAATCCAATATGTGGAACAATAGATAATTCATATTATGGCATCTCTTCCGTTGGTCTTATTAAAAACAATACACTAATAATGCCATATTTTGATTACATTAATTATATTTCAGAACTTTCATACTATAGAGTACTAGCTAAACTAGTTATAAATAAAGTAGAAGATGAAAAAGCATTAGATATAATAGAAAATTTTATTAATTTGACAGATTTCAAGGTTATAGAAAACAATTATATAGATATTAAGTACAACAATATTAATTTTGATACTATAAAAGACTTAATTAATCAATATATTCCATTAATTATTAATACATTACAAATTTATATGAATGAAGATGATCAAAGAGATAAATTAGTATTAGAATTTAGAAAGTCTCTTATTTATATATCCAATCTAATAAACAACAGAGAAAAAAAGGAATTTGTTAATATCTGTTTATTTAATAATTTTTAAGAATTATTCAACTAGGAATAATTCTTTTGTTTTGTTAATATATTATTAGAGAGAAGTTGAAAATATGAAACGCAAAATTAAAAATTTACAAGAAGAATTAAGAAAAGCATATAAAGAACACCGAAGCAGTTCTATTATTGTCTATTTTACTTTACGCGCCTTAGTTATAATTTGTATGGCTTTAGAATTCTTAAGGGGTGATTTAAATAATGCCGCTCTATGTTTGTTATCTTTAATATTATTTCTTATTCCTTTTTTTATAGAAAAGAAATTTAAAATTGAATTACCAAATGCTTTAGAAATTATAATAATGCTATTTATTTTTTCTGCTGAAATATTAGGAGAAATTAATAATTTTTATGGTGTAATTCCATACTGGGATACTATGTTACATACTATAAATGGTTTTATAGCAGCAGGAGTTGGATTTGCTCTTATTGATTTACTTAACCAAAATATAAAGAGTATTAACTTATCTCCAATATTTGTAGCAATAGTATCATTTTGTTTTTCAATGACAATTGGAGTTTTATGGGAATTTTTCGAATATGGAACAGATATCTATTTTAAAACAGATATGCAAAAAGATCGAATAGTATCAAGCATAAGTTCAGTAGCACTAAATGAAGAAGGTAAAAATATTCCTGTTGAACTAAAAAATATTAACTATACAATGATATATTCTGTTGATGATAATGGAAATATCATAGAAACTAAAATTGAAGGGGGCTATTTAGATATAGGTATAATTGATACAATGAAAGATCTATTTGTAAATTTTATTGGAGCTTTATGTTTTAGCATATTTGGATATCTTTATATCTTAAATCGTGATAAATATAATTTTATATCTAACTTTATTCCCATAAAAAATGCCACATAATAATTACTTAATTTTCATAATATCTTCATTTTATTTTCATATTAAAATATTAATATATTTAAACGAAAGGAAGAAATATGAAAATCGATATAATAGGAGCAAATACAAAAGAAGGAATAACATTACGAAATAAATTAATAGAATTATCTAATAATATAAATGAAAAAGTAACAATAAATTTAATATATGATAAAAACATACAACAATTTCCAATTTTATATATTGATGGAAAATTAATCAGTAAAAATAAAATTATTAGAGATAAAGAGATAGTAAAGTATATGAAAAAAAATTATAAAGAGTAAATACATATGTTATAATTATAATAGGTGATAATATGGCATCAGCAATTATACATTTATGTGTTGCAAAAGAGGTAAACAAATATTTAAAAATGAATGAGGATGAGTTGCTGTTAGGAGCTATTGCTCCAGATATTTCGAAGCAAATAGGTCAAACCAAAGAGATATCTCACTTTCTTGATTATAGTAACGAAGATGATATACCAAACATCGACAGATTTTTAACTAAGTATCGTAGTGAATTAAATAAGCCCTTTGAAATGGGGTACTTTATTCATTTACTAACAGATAAATATTGGTTTAGAGACTATGTATATCAATATATCGAAAGATATACAAAAAATACATTAAAGAAAAAGGTTACATATACAGCAATTAGAGATGTTATATATAATGATTATACAAATATAAATATTGATTTAATTGACCAATATAATTTATCTTTAAAACTATTTTATAATGAATTCAAGCCACCTATAACAAAATTAAATGAAATTCCTGTTGATAAATTAGATATATTAATTGAAAAGATGGGATTAATTATAGAAGAAAGTAAAAATGAAAAAACTTTTATGTTTGATGTATCAGATATTTGTTTATTTATTAGTAACACAGTCAAATACATAATAAAGGATATTCAAATGCTAGATATAAATCCTCAAAATGGTTTGTAAAAACCATTTTTTTAAATTTAAAAAAATATGATATAATTATTAGAGTAGGAGGTGCTATATATGAAAATGTGTCCAAAATGTGGTTGTATTATGAAAGACACTGATGAGAAATGTCCAAACTGTGGAAATAATGACCAAAAACAAGAAGTAAATACATCATCAGGACTTGAAAATCCCTTTGAAAATATTAATCTTCATAAAAGAACAAAGAAAAAGGAAAGTAATATTTTAAACATTCCAGAAGAAGCAGATCCATTTGAAAAAAAACAAAATAGCACATCCCCTAACTTTACACCTGATTTACCAAAAGTAAAAACTCCTATAAAAAACACTTCAACTAATAGTAGTACAGTTAACGAAAGTAGAAATCCAAAAGGAAAATTTGGATTAGGAGAAACAAACCAAATTACCCAGAATAATAGTCCATCAAACAACAAATTGCTAACGCCGCTTTGTATGATAGTAATAATTATTATAGGAGTTGTTGTTTTAATAACAAATAATAATTCTAAACAAGAAACAAAAAATCCATCTACAGTCCCTGATATAAAATTATCAGAAAATGAAAATCCTAAAGACAAACCAAATGATGATGATAAAAATAACAAAATAGAGGATGAAAAAAATCCTCCTTCTGAAAAAGATCCTAATGAGAATGTAAATCCTCCTGACGAAATTCCAGAGAATACTTTCGCAGCAAAACTAGGGAAATATACATTTTATGTTCCAAATGATTATGTTGCAGTACCATATGAAGAAGATGGTTTAACTTTGTCAAATGGAAACTTAGGTATAACTATGACATTTATAGAAGGAGTTTATGATTTAAAAACTTATCGTTCTATGCAGGATGATTTAACTTCATCTATGCAACAAGATGGAACTATAGTTAATAGAGCATATAGTACACTTATTAGTAATCATGACTTACAAATTATGGAAGTAATTGAGCCTAGTGTAAGTTATATTATGGCTATTACTCAAATAAATTCATCAGGTCAGACTCTTATAATAATGGCAGCAGATATGTATGATCCACAAAAATTTAATTATGAAATATTAAATGAAGCCCTAAAAATAATAGAGACTATAAAATAAGCTAACATTTACAAAAAATGCCAATTTAACATTGGCATTTTTTAATATAATTTTTTCTTTACAAATCATTGACTATAAAACTTAAATATTATATATTTATATTAATGAAAAATTAGAATAGAGCGTGATAAGATGAAGAAAAAATATATTTTTAGTTTAGTAGTAATCAGTATTATGTTTCTATTTGTGCTTACAATTGGAACAGGCTATGGTTTATGGGTAGCAACTAAAGAAAGTACAGAAAAGAGTGCAACTACATTAAATTGTTTTAAAGTTTATTTTTCAAATGGGGATACTATTGAAATGAAAAATATAGATTCTGTTGTAAATGAAGAAGGTATAGAATCAAGTCCTTATACATTAACAATAACCAATATCTGTTCTGAAACTAAAGAATTACAAGTTAGACTAAATGTTTTAAACGACTCGACAATAGACACAAATGCTTTAACAATCCAAGCTGCTGGTAATATTGAAAAAGAAATAACCTTATATAAAAATCTTAGTAATACTAAATCAACATTAGAAGATGTTAATCAAAGTAAATTAATTGGTTTAGCTTCAATTCAACCAAACGAAACCGTTAGAACTAATATAAAAATGTGGTTTGATGAAAAAAAAGCGCCTAACATTGATAAAAATGCTATCTTTAAAGCTCGTTTTGAATTGATTGATACAGAATCAAGTATAAAAGCAACTTTTGCGGAGAATATTTTAAGTAATATTGGAGTTATAGAAAGTAAAGGTAATCCTAATGTAAACACTGCTTCATTTGAAGAAGAAGGATTGTTTATGACAGCAACACCAAATGGAAAAATATATTATTATCGTGGAGTTGTTAACAATAATTATGTAAAGTTCGCCAATTTAAAATGGAGAATAGTTGGAGTTAATGAAAATAATTCTGTAAAACTAATTCTAGATAAATCAGCTTTTTATCAAAAATTTAGTGATAAAGTAAATGCAATGGATTACACAGGTTTAAAATATATTTATAACAATGAAACAATTAATAATGTAGTTAGTAATTCATTGAATGAATGGTACAACAATAACATAGCTTCCAAAGACTTAGATAAATATGTAATACCTTCTAATTTCTGTAATGACTCAAGTTATACTTTAATGAACTATCATACATATTTCGGAGGTTATCAAAGACTTGTAAATGAAAAAAATCCAACATTAAGCTGTCCTTCAAATAGTGCAGATTTTGGTGGAAACTATAATCAAAAAGTAGGTCAGATAACTGCTGATGAAATAGTTCTAGCAGGTGGATCGTATGGTGTAAACAACTATAATTATTATCTTTACAATGGTGAAAATTTTTATACTCAAACACCAGCAGACTATTATAATTATATAGCTAATATATTCACCGTTAACAATGGTGGTGGCCTAGAAATATCAAGAGTTGATTCTGAGTTAGGTATAAGACCAGTAATTAATTTAGAACCTTCTATAACAGTTAGTGGATCAGGTACACAATCAGACCCTTATACAATTGATATGAATTAATAAAAGGATTCTATCCTTTTATTTTTTTAGCTTAGAAATTCAAATACATAATAAAAAAGAAAAAAAATACTGTAATTTACAGTATTTTTTCATTTATACAGTCTATTAATTTCTTACTTTGTCGAACCTGTTTAAAACATTAATTATTTCCACTATATTCTAGGTAACAGGTGATTTTATGAATAATTTAGAAAGTATTATTGCAGTACATGAAAAATTAGTATATAAAATAGCAACTAAGTTCTATGACGTTCCAAAAGAAGACTTATATCAAGCTGGAGTAATAGGTATCATAAAAGCATATAATAACTTTGTTGATAATGGAACAACAAAGTTCACTACTTATGCCTACAACTACATTTTTGGAGAAATGTATGAATTATCAAATAATCTTCGTTCTATAAAACTTAATAAAAACATATTAGGTTTATATAAAAGAATAGAACAAACAAAATATTTATTAGCCCAAAAACTAAACCATCTTCCTTCAGTAAAAGAAATATCAGAATTTCTAAATATTGATGAACAAACAATTTATCAAGTATATACATGTACTTCAAATATTATGTCTTTAGACTCAGAAGAGACAAGACCAGTATATGAAATGGTTGCAGATCCAAAAGAATATATAAGTAACAATAATATTGATTTAAAAGATTCTCTTGATACACTAAGTCCAGATGAGAAAAAAATCATCGATTATCGTTATTTTAAAGATTACACTCAAAGCGAAACCGCAAAAATTCTTGGTATTTCACAAGTTAGTGTGTCTCGTCATGAGAAAAAAAGTTTAAATAAAATGTATAATTATTTAAGTGCTTAACCACAATAATAATGGAGGTTAAGTATGAATAATATAAAATATAAAAAATTAGTTGATGAAACAACACCAAAAGAAAATAGGCTTTTAAATATGTTAGTTTCTTTCATAACAGGTGGATTTATGGGCTTAATTGGAACATTACTATATGTAAACCTAAACAGAATATATAATAGTGAGTTATCTATTGCATTTATGCTATTAATCATAATTATTACAACTGCTTTCTTAACATGCTTAGGAATATCTGATACACTTTTTCAAAAATTTAAATGTGGTCTTATAATTCCCATATCAGGATTTGCTCATTCTATAGCAGCATCTATTCTAGATTATAAAAAAGAAGGTTTAATAAATATAGGTTCTAATACTTTTAAACTTGCTGGTTCCGTTATACTTTATGGAGTTGTAAGTGCTGTAATATTAACTTTAATTAAGGTGGTGCTAAATGTCTAGTTTTAAATATGATAATGTCTATCTTAAAGATTATGAAACAATAGCTGGTCCTGAAGAAGAAAAAGGCAATATAACTTACCAAAATACTATCAGTGATTACTATTTTGGGGAAGAAAAAATAGAAGATGCTGAAATAAAAATGCAAAATATATGCTTAACAAATATTATAAAAAGAAACAAACTAACTAATAAAATAGATTTATTAGTTGGTGGGGATTTGTTAAATCAGATTGCGATAACATCATATAATATAGTAAATCGTAATATTCCTTTTCTAGGTTTATATAATGCATGTGCAACCTTTAATGAATCACTAATTGTTCTAGCAAATATGATAGATAAAGACTTAATAAAAAATGGCTTAGCAATTACTTCAAGTCATAGTCTCAATGCAGAAAGACAATATCGTTTTCCAGTAGAATATGGTTCTCCAAAAAAATCATATACGACAGTAACATCAACAGGAGCAGCTTGCTGTCTTCTTTCAAAAGAACCATCAAAAATAAAGATAGAATCAAGTACAGTTGGAACAATTGTTGACTATGGCATAAAAGATGTCTCAAATATGGGAGCAGTTATGGCCCCAAGTGCAGCAGTTACTTTAAACAAACATCTTAAGGAATTAAAAAGAGATATAAACTATTATGATCTTATAGTAACTGGTGATTTAGGTAAATACGGAAGTAATTTATTTTTAAAACTAATTGAAGAAGATTACAAATATATTCCTAATAACTATTTTGATTCTTCAAGTATAATGTACAAAGAAAATCAAAATATGTATCAAGGTGGAAGTGGTCCTGTAGTAGTTCCATTAGTATTATTTAATAAAATAATAAAAGATAAGCAATATAAGAAAATTTTAATATTAGCAACAGGAGCTCTTCATAGCCCATTAATGGTTAACTTAAAGAAGAGTATTCCATCAATTACGCACGCAGTAAGTATCGAGGTGAGTTCATGATATATATAAATGCTTTTATAGTAGTAGGTCTAATATCAATGATCGGACAAATAATATTAGATAATACAAAATTAACGCCAGGTCATATTACCAGTATATTAGTTGTAACTGGAGCAATATTATCATTCTTAGGACTATATGAAATGATTGCGGATTATTCTTTAGTAGGAAGTAGCATACCAATAACTTCATTTGGTAATGCTCTTTATAAAGCAGCGTATGAAGGATTCCAATCACATGGCTTTATAGGGATGTTTAATAATCTTTTATCAACTACTAGCGCTGGAATAAGTGGAGCAATTTTCTTTGGATTCTTATTTTCATTATTTTTTAAAATTAAAGATTAATAGAGATTATTAAATCTCTTTTTTATTTTGGCTTTATTTGTTATAATTAAATATGAAGAATGAAGGGATTACTATGGAAGATAAAACTTTAAAAAAAGAAGAAGGAATACAGGAAAAAATATTAACTAATTCAGAAAATGTTAAAGAAGTTAATAATTTATCAAATGAAGAAATATCTTTGCCTATAATAAATAATACTTCTAACGTCACATCAAAAGAAAATAATGATTTAGATAATAAAGAAGAAGTAAAAGCTGATTTGTCATCAGGTGATAAAGATGATGGCTTTGAGATGCCAACTATGAAAGAAGAAAATTCTATAGAAAATGATATTAATAATAAAGATGGAATATTAAATAGTATTAGTTCATCAGAAATATCAACATCAACCAATAATACTATTCCTCCTAAGCAACCTTCACTTGCTCCAGCAGATTTTAGTACAATATTTAATGTTGAAAGTGAAGAAAAAACTGAAAACAAAATTCAGAATAAACAAGCTGAATTACCAAAAACAGAAGAAAATGCTAATGTTCCAACTGAAAATGTAATAATTGAAGAAAATTCTAACACACAAGAAGAAAAAACAAATAAAGACTTATTTAATAGTGAAGAAAAAGTATTATATGAAATAAAGCCTGAAAAGGAAGGCAATCCTATTGTTGTAGTATTATTTTTCTTATTATTATTTAGTACAATAGTAGCACTTCCATACATAAGTAAAAAAATAGAATTAGAAATTGGAAATACTTCTTCCGCTAAACAAAATGAAGAAGATGAAGATCAAGACATCTATTATTTTAATCGTTCATCAGTTAGGGCAAGATTAGGCGATTTAGAATTTACAAACTTTGTAAAATCAAAAAAAGGTAATGAATTTAAGTTAACATTTAATATAACAAATACAGCAGAAAGACCTTATTTATTCGATAAAAAATATTATGTAATCATGTATGATGAAGAAAATATAGTATATCGTGCATTAATTCATTCATATGATGCAATAGGATCTAATGCTGCATCTGAGGTAACATTAACTATATCAGAAAGAGGATATAATAGTGCCAATAAATTTAAATTAGAAGAAATAACTCCAGCTAGATATCCAGAAGTTAATCTAACTGAAAATGAAGGCGAAAATAAAGTTATGACATGTACATATCTAAACGATGAAATGAAATATTACTTCCAAGAAGATAAACTTGTTAAAGTAAGAGAAACATATCATGATACTCTAGAAACAAATACTAATTTTCTTTCTGATTTAAGAAATTTTAATAATATCTCAAATGAATATAAAAAAATAGAAAACTTTAATTCAACATTTGTAGAAACAAGTACTTATTTCACTATGATAAATGAATTTGAATATAGAAGTATTCCTGATGCAACGCTATCAAGTTTAAAGCAATATAGATTTTTTAGATATAATGAATCAAAAGAAGTAGTTTCATTTGAACTAGAAGCACAAGGATACAGATGTAGTTAGGAATGATTATAATGACTTATAATTTTTATGTTAAAGACTTTGAAGGCCCATTAGATTTATTACTCCATATGGTTAAAGAATCAAAAATGGATATATATGAAATAAACATTCACATAATTATAGATCAATATCTTGATTATATTCATAGCCTTGAGGAAAATAATATTGATATAGCTAGTGAATATCTAGTAATGGCTTCAGAACTAATACATTTAAAAAGTAAGTTATTGATAAATCGCCAAGATGAAGAACAAACTTCAGACGATGAATTTTCCATATCATCTGAAGAAGATTTAAGAAATAAACTATTAGAATATGAAAAATACAAAAAAATAACTAAAGATTTTCAAGAATTAGAAGAAAAAAGAGGGGAAGTATACACAAAACTTCCCGAATCTTTAAAAGAATACATTGAAGAAAAAGGTATTCAAAAAGGTGAATTTAAAATAGAAGATTTATTTAATGCATATAAGTTATTTATTGAACGACAGAAACTCGCTAAACCTTTAAATACTAAAATAACAAAAAAAGAATTAAGTGTTGAAGATAAAATTAAAGATATAAGAAATATACTTAATACAAGAAAAAAGATAAACTTTATTGAACTATTTAATGAAATAACAAAAGAAAATATAGTAGTTACTTTCTTATCAATATTAGAAATGAGTAAGAGTAATGAAATACTATTGACACAAGAAGACAACTTTAGTCCAATCATGATAGAGAGATGTGATTAAAATGAATTTATTAGGAGTTTTGGAAGGAATATTATTTGTAGTTGGGGATGAAGGAATAACTTTAAACCAAATATGTAATATTTTAGAAATTGAAATGGAAGATGCCAAGAATTTATTAATGGAATTAAAACGTAGCTACGATGTAGATAATCGAGGGGTAAGGATAAGTTACTTAGGAGACGCCTTTAAATTAACAACTAAAAAGGAGCACAAAGAATATTATCAAAAGTTAATTGAAAATCCCGAAAATAATACATTATCACAAGCTGCCCTAGAAACATTAGCGATAATTGCATATAATCAACCTATTACGAGAGTTGAAATCGATGAAATGCGTGGTGTAAGTAATGTTCATATTCTTCGCAAACTAGTTGCCAAAGGTTTAGTTAAAGAAGCCGGAAAGAGTACAATGCCTGGTCGTCCAAATTTATATGCAACAACAAGTGAGTTCTTGGATTATTTTGGTTTGTCATCAATAAGTGACTTACCAACAATAATAAAAGATGAAGAGCCAACTGACAATGAAACAGAATTATTTACTTCCATTTACAAGGAGAAAAGCGATAATGAATAATATAGAGCTTTTTATTTGTGAGGATGAAGACATTTATAACGAAACTTTTAAAGAAGAAAACTTATCAAATAATCACATAATAAATAAAACAATATGTAATAGCTCATTTAGTAGTACAAATTTAAGTGAATCAGAATATCACAATGTTTATTTTGATAAAGTAAATTTAACTAATTGTGATTTATCAAACATTAAATTTACAGATTGTAGCTTTCATGATGTAAAAATAGATAATTGTAAATTATTAGGAGCCTCCTTCATAAATTGTCGTATTACAAAACTTAATATAAGTAATTCTGTGTGTAAATATCTAAGTTTTCTCGATACCAAAACAAAGGAATTAGAATTATTAGATTCTGAATTTACAGAAAGTACCTTTTTTAATGTTGAATTATCCAAAGCAAAATTTGATAACACAAATTTTAGTAAAACAGAATTTATTAATACATTACTAAAAGGATTAGACTTTAGTACTTCTATAATAAGTGGTATTAAATTAACAAATGAATGCTTAAAAGGAATAAAAGTAAATACATTACAAGCTATCGAATTAGTTCGCTTATTGGATATAGAAATTATAGAATAGGTGATAACATGAAAGAAAAAATAAATAGAATCATTATAAGTGTACTAATTATTATGATAATATCAGTTACATATATAGCATTAGATACTTACAAACAAAATAGTAAATATGAAAATGAGATAATGAGATTAGAAGAGGAAATAAATAAGTTAAAAGCAAATAACTCTATTCAAGTAGATAATAGTAAAGATTCCAATTTACCTTCATCAGTAGAAAATAATAGTCGTCTTATTAAAGTTTCACTAGAAGAACTTGAAAATATGGTAAAAAATAAAGAATCATTTATGTTAGTTTTAACTCAAACTAACTGCTCACATTGTATTTCATACAAACCAACACTAGTTGAAGTATTAGAGGAGACAGCCCAAATTGCCTATGAAATAGATATCCAACCATTATCATTAGATGAAAAAGAAAGAGTATATAAAATAGCCAGAGTAAGTGGCACTCCAACAACAGTATTTATATCAGAAGGTGAAGAAAAAGATACATCACTTAGACTGATTGGTTCAGTAAGCTCTTCCAAATTGAAAGAAAGATTAAAAGAAACTGGTTACATAAAATAAATTTATAAAAAAATAATGTTTAATTATACTAAAAATAAAATAAATATGGTATAATTAAACATGTAAATGCCTGTGTGGCGGAATTGGTAGACGCGCTGGACTCAAAATCCAGTGTTAGCAATAACGTGTGGGTCCGAGTCCCACCACAGGCACCATATGTTAATAACTCCCTTAATTTAGGGAGTTTTTATTTATTATCTTATTTTTTCAAAAAAATAAGATAAATTAATAATATTTTTAAAAATATGTTATTATATAAATCAAGTAATTAGAGGTGTTTACAATGTTAAAATATTTAAATAGCAAATTATCAAGAGTTATAGAAAAAAATTCAAAAGAAAAAAATGTTAAAAGTAGTATTGATAATAGTGATTATAAGCCTAAAAATGATATTATAAAATATGAAGAAAATGAAGATTTTGCAAATTTGCAAATTTTAGAAGAATGCACTTTTGAAGAATATATTGAGCAAATAAATAGTTATAAAGTAAAAAATAAAATTATAGAAATTCCAATAAGAATGTTTATAACAACTGGTGGAAATTTACTTAATACAAAACTAAAAAAACAAATCATAAGTTTTATGTCTAGTAATAATATAGAATGTATATTTGTTAATGGAGAAAATGAGATAATAATATCACAAAGAATAAAGCTAGCTGATGAAATAATTGAAATTACTATAAAATTAGAAAAATTAACTGGTCAGTATACAATAGCTAAATATGTTCATGATTTAAATTATAGTACAAAACTTTGTAAATGGTATCCTGTTAAAGGCGATTATTTAGAATTCTTTACATTAACAAAAAATGAAGCTCTAGAACTATTTAAAATATTTATTAAAAACTTAGAAAGTATATTTGATAATAAGATGTTTCCAGATATTGAAGATATATACCGTTCAATAGAATTAATTAAATCTTCTATTATGAATGATAATGAAGGAAAATTAATAGATGAAGAATCGGAGCAACCACAAGAAATGTTACCTCAACCAATTAGTACGTCACCAGACTTTCCATCACTTAAAAAAATTTTTGATAATAAAAATTAAACTAATAAAAACAAGAAGAACACATAAACTAAATTATGTGTTTTTAACATTAAACATTAAAAATAATACTAAAATTTGTTCTTACAATAAATTGATGTTAAAATAATTTTCATAAAAAAGGGGGCATCACTATGCAAGAAGAAATGCAAAAAATAATAAAAAGTGTAAATTTGTCATGGCCTAAAGATTATATAATTAGATATCTATATGTAAATTTAGCACCTTTTTTTAGAAGAGATTTAAAATATTTCCTTGCAACAGATGAAGAAAAATATCAACAATATCAAGCAGGCTTTATTAATAGAGGATTTGACATTGTATGTAGTACCATTTCAGATTATTTTGTTAATATATTTAAATCTTTTGGCATAAATGCAGTAAAAACAGCAGCTAATAGTGCTAAAATACCTCTTTTTGCCGTTGTTGTTGAAGGTGATAATGGTTGGTACTTTATTGATCCTTTAAACGACCTATTTAATAATCAATATGGTCTAAAGACAACTGAATTCGGCATAATACCATATTATAAAACTTTAAATAACAACTTTCCTCATCTTATTTCACTTCCTAAAGAATATATTGATGATATAGATGAACGTTTAGGTATAGATAAAAGCTTAAGTATATATTTTGATAGATTACATTTAGAAATGTCTAATAGAAATCTTGCTAAGGAACTTTATCAAATTCCATCTCATGATAGATTAGCAATATTTGAAAGTAAAATGTCTTTTGCCAATGAATCTTTAATTAATCTTGGGAAAGTTAATGGTGCTTTTGAACGAATTCGCTTATATCTATTCTTAGAAAGAGTTATGTTTTTTAAAACAGAAAAAAGAAATCTAAAAATTTATTTAGATACAATACAATCAATACCAAAAGTACATATTGAATATAAAACACCCCATAATGGAAAGAGTATCCTGCTTGAAGAACAAAAAGAACAAGAGCAATATGTCTTAAAAAAAATAAACTAAGTCATTATTGACTTTTTTTATTTGAATAAAATATAATAACTTCAAGGAGAATACTTATGCTAAACATTAATAATAAAGAAGATAAAGAGAAAATGAAAAAATATTATCGAACAAGTGATATGATTAATTTATTAGATTTCTTTCCAGAACTAAGCCCAGTAACAGATTTAATTATAGTAGAAAATTTAGATGAATATCTTAGTAATAAGAAATATTTTGACTCCTTTAAACAAAATAGAGTAGACACGTTAAAAGGTAGAATCCCCATTATGAGTATTGAAAACTCTGGAAAAAGTAATGGATTTTACGAAACTATAAAAAGAGTTAAAGAAATAGATGAAGAAGGAGTATTAGTTCTTTTTAACATAGATAGCGAACCAACAGAAAGATATGAAAGATATGCAGGGATATCTATTGGTATTGATGTTAATGAAAGTATATATATAGATGCTGTAAGTAAAGGATTTGATGGACGCGAAGTATCTAAAAGTATATGTAATCATGAAAGATATTACATTCCATGGTTTGATATAAGAAAATGTACTATTGAAAACTTTAAAAATTATCAGACATTTATAATCAATCAAGAGGATTATGAAAAGACCAGAGAAGAACGAATAAAATTCTTAACTTCTATTGGATTAGAAAAAGAAAAATTTCTAAAATATATTCCCAAAGTATATGAACCAATACCTGATTTTATTTGGAATGATATCATTATAAATGTCATCAAAAAACTTGAAAAAATAGAAGATAATTTAATAAATTGTGATCTTTCTCACTTTGCTATTTCAGGACATACAGAAGGACGTCATTGGAAACCCTGGGGGATGTTTGATAAAAGTAGGTATGAACTAATAAATCAAAAATAAAAGACATAAGGAGATAAATATGACAAAATACTATCGTATAACTTATAACCACAAAGGCATTTATAATGAATTAAAAAATAATGTTAATCTAGATACATGGAATAGTATTCTATCTTCAGATAAAATAAAATGGCTACCAAAACCACCTTCATATGCAGAAAATAACAAATCATTTTTTACAGAAAAAGGTTATAAAAAGTTTATTGAAAATGTTTTACCTTTAATTGAAAAATATCTTAATAATGATAATATAACTATTTCATCATATTCTAAAGTAGATAATATAATTTATGAAGATGAATATCAAGTAATTATCTCAGAAAAAAAAGTTCTTAAATAGAACTTTTATTTATGTACAATAAACTCCCACATTATTTTAACTTTATTCCATCTTGAAGTTTCAATTTCTTCTAAAATATCTATTTTAAAATCTTTAAAAAAATAATCAAATTGCTCCTTATCCCATAATCTTACATACCTTTTATTATCTTCTAAATAATAATTAGGTTCTATCATTTTTGCAACATCTTTTATAAATTCATATGTTTTTGAAGAATTAACAGAACCAATAAAATAACCATCATTTTTTAATATTCTTCTTATCTCAATTAATAACTTTTCTGTAGTTTCTGTATCAAAGTAATGAATAGAAAGATTTGCAAAAACTAAATCAAAAGAATTATCTGGAAATGGTAATTTTTTACTCATGTCTAAATTTATTATTTCAGTATTTGGATTATTTAACTTAACTTTTTCTAAAATATCATTAGAAATATCAGCAGATATAGTAGAAAAACCATAGTCTATTAAAAACTTCGTATATTGTCCCAGACCACACCCTAAATCCAAAGCTTTACCAATATTTACTTTTTTTAAAATATCTTCATATTTTAATAACCATATATCATCTATAAAATCCAACTTTTCACCTTTATGTTCTTCTAACGCATTTTTCCAATATTCATCATTCCAGTAATTCTTATTCATAAATACACCTCTTAACCATTATATCATTTAATTTAAATCTTTATGTTATAATAAGAATATAAAAGGAGAATAATTATGAAATTATTTCTAATAAGACACGGAGAGTCAATGCAAAATACCAAGGAAAACTATAGTATTGGTTTACCAGATCATAAAGTTTATTTATCAGAAAATGGACGTAATCAGGCAAACCTTGCTGGAGCATATTTAAAATCATATTTAGAAGAAAAGCAAATAGATATTTCAAAATCTACATTATGGGTAAGTCCCTATACACGTACACGAGAAACTGCTAAGATAATCAACGAACATTTAGGTATAACTGACATAAAAGAAGATATTACTTTAATTGAACAACGTTATGGCTTATTTAGTGATAAAGAAATAGAGGTTTTAAAGAAGCTTTATCCAGAAGAATTTGCTTTCTATGATAAATATTACCAAAATGATGGCAAATTTTATGCCAAAATGCCTCAAGGAGAAAGTCCATATGATGTTGCTTTAAGAACAAAACAATTCCTTGAAACTATTTTTAGGGATGATGCAGACCCACTATTTATTGTCTCACATGGAACTACTATTCGTACTATTGTAATGAATTGGTTCCATCATTCACCTGAATGGTTTAATGCTGAACCAAATATGGAAAATTGTTCAATTAGATTAATAAATAGCATTGATAAAAAAAGTACTGACGAATATATCTATGGTGGACCAGTAAAGAAACTAACTTATCCAAAAAAATAATTTAAGTATAAAATGACAGAAATGTCATTTTTTTTGTATAAAATTTGTTAAAAATATATATTTTTTTCCTTCAAAAAATAAAAAATAATAAAAGTAGAGCGAAACTCTACCAAAGTAGAGTCAAACTCTACTAAATTCGCCCGAAAAGTGGTGTACAAACTAAGATGTTTATTATAAAATTTTGCCATAAAGTTAAGAAACATTAAAAAGCTTAGAAATTGTTATATGCAATTTTTAAAATATATAAGAAAGGAGGACTTACTATGAAAAAAATATTATTTATCTTAACTGTAATGACTTTGTGTATTGGAATTGTATTTGCATCGGCAAGATTATTTGCTCAAGGGCAATTAAAAAATAAAGTAACAGCTAATATTATTACAACAAGGAATACTCTTTCAGATACAGGAAATTTAGGTGCTAATTTTACATCATACATTTATAATATTTATGATGTAGCTGGATCAAATGCAGAAGGTGGAATAAGAGTTAAAACAATGATAAATAGAAAAGATTCGCGTGGAAAATGGGAAGACAAAGGTTATAAATATATAATTGTATATCCAAACAAAAGCACTACAGATAAAATTACATTTGCTATGAATGATAATGTTGTAGCAGAAACAAAAATATCATGGCAAGATTGGACTGGAAATACTAGTTTTTATGGAACTTTTGAAGCATATAGTAATTAATATATATATATGTTATTAGACACGATACTCTTTTTCGAGTATTGTGTCTAAATCCATAAAAATATAATGATTATAATAAAGGAAGTAACATAATGAACAAAATAATTGAATTAAAAAATATTGTAAAAAACTATCAAACCAAAAAT
>CAJUBJ010000005.1 GCA_910584655.1 uncultured Bacilli bacterium | reverse complement strand
CAAATTTTGCACCAACTAATGGATTTCCATCTGGGTCTACTTTCTTAATTTGTTGATGTAATTGTGATTGTAAGTTGAAATTAACATACATTGAAGAGTCTGTATTGGCTCTTTCTAAATAAAACATTTTTAATGTATGGTTAGTATTATCATAAAAGGTATTACCATTCCATTCAACAGAATCTTCTTTGCCAGCGGCTTTAAATTTATCTCTTATAGTTGTTTTACCTAATCCATAATTGGTTATTTCACCAGTTGCAAAATTTATATAACCATTTATGGCACCATGACAACCACCTAAATCCAATATTAAGACATCATCTATAAATACCCAAACATCATCATCGCCTAAAAATTCATATATCATGTCTTTATTACTATCAACATTATTAGTTATCTTTCCATCTTTTGGTTGGCGAAATGGTACTGTTAACGCAATTCCAAAATAGTGATTTACTTTTTTATCAACAGGACTTGGAAAAAGCTGTGAGCCATCTTCGGCAAAAAATAAATCATGAGAGTTAAAAGGATAAAATTCTCCTGCTCTTATAAAACCACTAACGTCTGCTCTTCCAGGTTTATTGTATAAATTGAATTCAGCACCATTTTCTGGAGCATTTATTCCACCCACTAGTTCTGCAAAATTTTTACGATAGTCATAATAGTAATAACCATCTTCATCAATTTGAAATAGACCAGTTACATTTTTATATGATTGTTTCCCAGAATGCGAAATATCTGGATCAAACAAGTATGCTAGTGATTCGTCCTTTTTTCCAACGCCAGAATCAAAAGCTTCCCAAGGAACTGTTACGTTACCAAATGTTTCTGGATTTAAAACTGGATAACCATCAACTAAAGTATTTTGAACCACTCCTGCTTTAAAGTAACTAGAGTTCCAATCTCCAAGTTGGGACGAAAGAGATTTATTAAATAAAAATAAATGACCTGCATTGATTCCTACATCTTTCCAGTTTTTTGGAGCTTCATTATCAGGAGCACCTCTAATTTCTGATACGTCATAATCAAATACATTTAAAGTTACTCCATCTGGATCAGCACTTTGAACAACTTTTAAAGGACCTTCATAACAAATAATTTTAATAGTTATTGTTCTTTCAATTTCTGGAATCATTGTATAGTCTAATCTTGTATAGTCAACAGATCCACCTTTTCCTGGAGTAGAAATAAAATCATACACTCCTGCTGGTAGTTCGACATCTGGTAAAAGTGGTTTTACTTCGCTTTCTCCCTCTTTTCGATATAACCACTCTGCTTCATGTGTGTAATATCCAATGCTTGCATTTGGTATATCTGGATTTTTATAGTTAAAAGCTAGACCTGGAAGAAATTTTTTTAAGTCACTAGCACTTGCAGTTGTTCCTTTTAAAATACTATATTCTTTTAAATTTTTTGGAAATTCATCGTATTTATAATGATACCCATTTGAGGCTGTAAATTTCCAATTAGAAACAGGAACGTCTCTATTAGTATTATCAAGACAATAAGTAATTGGTAAAATTATTAAAAGTAAAAACACAAAAGAGAAAAAAGCAGAGATTGGACTTTTTTTCTCAAAAATAAAATATCTAATTTTTTTATTTTTTTCTTTTAAAGGCCAACTCATCGACATCCTTCTCCTCCTAACTTTCTTTTATATTTTTACTTATAGTACTCTTTATTATCATATCAAAGTATTATATTGTTTAAAATCGCGCTTTATGTATTGCATAAAGCATTGCGTTAATTGGCTTTTATTTAAAATAAAAAAATCTTTTCATTTTTTTGAAAAGATTTTTTTCATTTTATTTTTAATTCATAGATTCTTTTTAATCCATATTTAGTTTCTACTTCTTTTTTAAATTTAAATCCAAATTTTTCATAATAATTTTGATGATGAGAATGAAGATATAATCTATCATATCCCATTTTTTTTATTTTTTCGATTGCATCACTAACTAATATTTTACTATATCCATAACCACGGTATCTTTCTTTTATATATATATTAGCAAGATATGGAGTATATTTTTCTTTTTCAATATCATCATTTTTATTTATTTCATATGTTCCTATTAATGTATCATTTATAATAAGAGCATATATATTTGGTAGAAAGTCTTGGCTTAATGTATCTTTATATGAATCATCTATTTCATTCAATGTTTTTTTCTTAATGTCTTTACCCCACCAATTATAATATATATTAATAATCTCATAATAATATCTATTTTTATTATTTATTTTATTTATTTGCACTTACTCTTAACACCTCAGGATCTTTAAAGGTTTTATCGGTATTTGTATCTCCTTTTACTTTATAAACTAATTCTTTAGTTTCAAAACCTGCATTTGTTTTATCATTGTAAATAGAGATAATATATCCATAATTATTTTTGTATCCTTTATTATTTAAAAATTCAAATATTCCTGTAATGATAGCACTATAATCACTTTGACTTCCAAACTGTCCAGTAATAGATATCATATATTTAAACTTATTATTATTAACAAATTTTAACTCATCACTCTGAATTTCTTTTTCAAAGTTTAATTTAGTACTAACTGAATATTGATGAGTGGCATCATTTTCTTTTTCAAATCTTTCATAATATTCATCACAATTAGCACAATCACCATAAAAATAACAATTTTCTTCTGGATATATAGAAACGTCTACCTCTTTGGCTTGAGTCAATGTAAGAATCTCTTTTGAAATATTTGATTTTAGATTATCTGTAAATAAAGCTGCTAGATAATCATCTTTAATTATATATTGCTTTGATCCTTCATTAAACGCTTTGGATACAACAGTAAAATCCCTTTTTTCAGAATCTTGGCATACTCTTTCTGTTATGCGTCGACGATCTTGATCAATTTTAGATTCAAAAGTTCCTACTTTAAGTATTTTAGCTTCTTCATCAGATTTTGATGCATATGTACCACAAACAAATTCTTTACCATATCTTTGTTTTAAAGTTTTTTGAACAAATTCTTCTTCTGTTTCTGCTTTTACTTCAACTTGTTCTTTAAAAAGGAATTTATAGAATTCTTCATGATATTTGTTTGATAAATATAATGGAGCACCGATAAGTACAGCAAAAAATAAAATATATCCTAATCCTTGAAGAGCTTTGATATTTTTATAATCACTTATTATTTTAGTTATAATACTACTTATCATTAAACCAATAAATCCTATACCAGCAGAGATTATAGCATAATAAGTCCATAAATCTATTTCTTCTTCTTTAACCATAGAAACAATAAATGTAATTGCTGCTACTAAAATACCACCAACCATAACTGATGCTGGATATGAACTTTCTTTTTTATCTTTAATAGCTGTAATTATACTTAAAATAACTACTATTATAGGTATTAATATAAGTGCATAATGGAATTTATAAATTGTTATATATAAAAGTCCATAAATTAAAACAGCATTTAGAATTACAAAAAGCAACATTTTACTTGATTCACTAGAAGCTTGTGCGTTTTCGGCTTTTTGTTGTTGCAATAATAATTCTTGTTCTTTTTTCTCTTGTTGTTCTTTGGCCAAATTATCATAATACTTTTGTGGTATTTCGATAAATGGTTTTGAACCATCACTCATTGGCTGAGATGTTTGATTTGGATTAGTAATATTATTATTAGTATTGTTTAAATTATTTTCATTGTTATCGCTATTTGGCATTTAAATCACCCTATTCTTTTATTATTATATCATAAATTGTTGAAACACTTTAAAACTATTATTTTAACCATGACATCTTTTTATAAAGTTTGATTGTAATTGTTGCTATTATAAAAACAGATATGAATATTAAAGTAATTAAATCTATCGTTTCTGGATTTACTATACTCTCTTTATATGTAACAGATAAAATTATGTCATTTTCAGGCATTATAAATGAATTTTCTGATGTTTCTATTATTTTTCCTTGATAATCTTTTATACTTATATTATCTATTTCATATCCTGAATTAGGTAAGATATCAAAAAAAACTTTAGTATATGGAAGTGCATTTTCATCTATGTTAATAGTTCCATAAGCACTATTTTCTTTATTTATTGATAAATTATAATTGTATAATATTAAATAAGATTCTTCTTTTATATCGCCTTCTTGATAAGGTATGGTAAATACTAGTTTATTAGCTAATTTATACATATCGGTTATGTATTGATTATTTAAATCATTTTTTATTTCTACTTCACTTAATAAAGTTCCATCAAAATTGTAAGTTAATATAAAAGATTTTTTTTCTTCATTATTCGCTAATATAATTATTCTATTTTTAACAATTTCAACTGCTTGATACGAAATATACTTATCATTTATTTCATCTACTAGTTTGTTACCATTTTTATCAACAATTGTTATTAATCCTTTTTCTTTTAAGTCATTTTCATAAGTTCTATTACCAACCAAAATATATTTTTCTTCTAAATATGTGGTTGATAAATAATTACTTGTTTCCATTGATGATTCAATATTACTATTAAAATGAAGTAAGTAATAGTCTCCTTTTAAAATTTCTTTTACATTATTTGAATCTATTGAACTTAAATTTTTAATAGAAATAGTAAAATTTTCATCTATCTCATAAAGATTATTATCTGATAAAATTCCATCTTCAATTAACATTATGTATATTTTGTTGTTATAGTTATAAAGTTGCAAATTTGTTTTATAATTAACTATATAAGATGTCTTTAATTGTTTTTTTATTTGAAGATTATAATCTAACAGATATATTTTAAGTGTATTTTCGGTTATTCCAATAACCATAATATTATTATTATATTTTATTATTTTAGAGTTTTTTAAATTTTCGATTTGTTTTGATGACTTTAAAGTATCATTTTGATTATATTTATATATGGTAGTATTGTTATTATCATATGAAGTAAAGATATAACCTTCTTCAAAACTTATTATATTTGAAATATTCTTTATATTATATGTGTTTAATGAACTAAATACTAAGTCTTCTTGAGCATTTACAAAATGTATTGTAAAAAATAACACAACTAATAAAATTATTTGATATAGCTTTTTTTTCATAGTATCATCTACCTTATAAATATTATACTTTATTTTATCCTAAAAAAAAATAGAAAGATGAAACTTTCTATTTATAGATTCTTGGTACTCTTTTTCCTATTGAACATATTACTTCATAACTTATGGTATCTAAATGACTAGCAATAGATTCAATATGGTTTATGTCTTTAATAATTGTTACTTTATCACCGATTTTTATTGATTCATCTACTTTCACAAATAGCATATCCATGCATATATTTCCAACAATTTGATACTCTTTGTCATTAATATAAACAAATCGACCAGTATTTTTTCTAATAATACCATCAGCATATCCAATTGGAACAACAGCAATATATTCTTTATCAGTTACCTTATAATTTCCGTTATATCCTACTGTTTCATTTTCTACTTCATTAATTTGAATTATAGTGCTATATAAACTAAATGTAGATTTTAGATTTAAATCCTTATTCTCTGCTAAGCCATACATTACTATCCCTAAACGGCAGCCATTTGCATAAGATATTTTATCATAATTCAAAGTTGCATCACTTGCACATAGATGAATGATTGGAACTTCTGATAAATTGATGTCAGATGTAATACTTTCAAATCTTTTAAATTGATTTAACGTTATTTTGTTATCATATGCAGAATGAATATGTGTATATATTCCTTCTAAATAAATGTCATTTTCTTTTATTAAATTATACATTTGATTGAAATCATCTTTATTATTAACTCCAAGACGATTCATACCAGTGTTTATTTTTATATGAACTTTTAAATCTTTTAAAGAATATTTTAAAAGTTCATATAAATAAGCTAAATTGCTAATTGTAATAGTTATGTTATTTTTAATACATTTGTTGATGTATTTAGGATTTATTATACCTAGACAAAGTATTGGAATATCTTTATTATACTTTCTAATATAAAGTGCTTCTTCTAAAGTAGCTACAGCTAAGTAATTGCAACCGCCTCTTATTATTGCTTCAACTGATTTTATATCGTTATGACCATAACAGTCGGCTTTAACTACTCCAAAGTAGTATTTATAATCATTATATTTATTTATTATTTTTTTTACATTTGTTTCAATATTTTCTAAATTTATTTCTACATATGTATTTCTATACATTATTATCATCTTCCTTTTTTATGTTCCACTTTGGTGGATACATATATTCTATTTTGTTGATTTGTGGTTTATACTTTTTCTTTATTTTAGTACGGTTGGATTTTAAATTAGGAATGGCAACTCGACAATATTTATCTAGTTCACAAAAGATATTTTGACAATCTATTAATTGTAAAGGACGATTGCCTATTCTTTTAAACTTTAAGTTTAGTCTTCTAAATTCCTTATCTTGATGTTCATACATATATTTGATTATTTCTTCATTAGATAAATTTCCTGTATCTATAAAGCACTTTTTTATACCTCGAAGGGAACCTGGACCTGCAACTGTGAATTCTTCTTCCTGCCAATTAACTATATCACTATAGTTTATGTCAGTAACAAGTTGATAAGCCATAAAGTTTCCAATTAAAGGATATGATTTTAAAATATTAAAGGCTTCTTGCATCGTTTTTGATTTTAGTATTTTTAAATGAGATTTATCTATTATAAATATTTGTTTTAATAGACAGAGATGGTTATCATGTTTTCTATCGTAGCCATATGCTTTATTAGCACAACTTATGTATGCATCATTGTATATTTTCACTTTGTTATTAATTGCATTATTTAAGATAATAGAATATTTATTAAAGTCAAAACTACTTAGTGTGATATCATGTAAATTATTAATTAATAATTCCCAAGTTGATTCTTTGTTAAATAGTTTAAATAAAAGAATTCTAAATATCATATCCTCTTTTGAATATTTCTTACCATTATAAATTACGTTTTTTAAAAGATATTGGCTTACTCTGTCGTTAATACGATAAGAATTACAAAACTTATATTCTTTTAATATAGAATCATTAGTCCATGGTGCTGGTTCACCATTTTTCTTTTTTAGAAATATATTTTGCCTTTCATATGCAAAATACCAGTATAAATCATAGACTTTATTTCGTTTTTTCATTTTAATCACTTCTTTTTTTATTATATCACTTAAAGTAAAGAAAAAGACTAGTGTAGACATGCACTAGTCAGTTATTTTATCTTTCTACGTCAATTAGACATTCATGACCATTTAAGTCACATTTTTCAGTTAATCCTTCTTTTTTAATAATATTTAGAGATAAGGTTTCATTTTTGATGTAGTCAGCGAATTGTTGAACGCAGTTATCAACATCTTTGTCGCCACTATAGTATAAAGTTATTCTATCGGCAACATTAAAGTCTTTTGTCTTACGTAATTGTTGAACTTTTGAAACCATTTCACGAGCTATTCCTTCTAGGATTAATTCGTCAGTTAAAGTTGTTTCTAAAATGATAAAGTTGTTATTCTCCATACCAACATTGAATCCTTCTTTAGAAGAAATTCTTACTTCAACCATTTCAGAAGTTATCTCTTTTTCTTCTCCACCAAGGCTCATTGTAATTGAATCACCTTTTTGAAGTTTAGAAACGGATTCACTATCTAATTCTTCTAATAATTTTTGGAATTCTTTAATTAATGGACCAAATACTTTGCCAACTGCTTTGAAATTTGGTTTTACAGAAAGATTCATATATTCATTTAAATCATCTACAAATACGATGTTTTTAATATTTAATTCTTCTTGGATAAGTGGAACTAAATCTTCAATTAGTTCTTTATTTTTTCCGTCTAGAAGTGCTTCACTAAGTGGTTGGCGTACTTTTATCTTTGTTTCTTCACGGACAAAACGACCAATTGAAATTAAGCTACGAACTAAGTCCATACGAGTTTCAATATGTTCATCTATTAAAGACTCATCATATACTGGGAAGTCAGTTAAGTGTACTGATTTTTCACCTGTTAGTTTTGTATATATTTCTTCTGTTACGAATGGAACTACTGGAGCTATCATACGACATAATCCAGTTAATACTTCATAAGTGGTTATATATACTGATTTTTTAGAATCATCTAATTCTGATGCCCAGAAACGTTTTCTATTTCTTCTTATGTACCAGTTAGATAAATCTTCTGAAACAAATTCTGTAACAGCTTTAACAACTTTATTTAAGTCATATTCTTCATATGATTCTGTTACATATTTTAATAATTTATTATATTTAGATAATAGCCATTTATCTATTTCTTCTCTATCTTTATATGGAACATTACACTCTTCAATATCGATATTATCTGTATTAGCATATAGTGCAAAGAAACTATATGTATTTTTTAATGGATTAAAGAATTTTGAATATACTTCTTTTAGTCCATTCATATCGAAACGAAGTGGTGTCCATACTGGTGATACATAAGGTAGATAGAATCTAACTACATCTGCACCATATTCTTTCATTGTAGTAAATGGTTCAACGATATTACCTTTAGATTTAGACATCTTTTTACCTTCAGCATCTTGGATAAGATCATTAACCAAAACATTTTTGAATGGAGCACATCCTTTTAAGAAGGTAGAGATAATTATTAAAGTATAGAACCATCCTCTAGTTTGGTCAATTCCTTCACAAATAAAGTCAGCTGGGAATTGATCTTCAAAGATATCCATATTTTCAAATGGCCAGTGATATTGTGCGAATGGCATTGAACCAGAGTCGAACCAGCAGTCAATAACATCTTTAGTACGAGTCATTGGCTTACCACATTTTGGGCATTTTAAGTGAACATTATCTACATAAGGTCTATGTAAATCGATAGTTTCATCAATATCTTCTATTGCTTTTTCAACTAATTCTTTACGAGAACCAATCATTTCATCATGACCACATTCACAAGTCCAATAAGGTAATGGAGTTCCCCAATATCTTGAACGTGATATTGCCCAATCATTCATGTTTTCTAACCAGTTACCAAAACGTTTTTCACCAACGTATGCAGGATACCAGTTAACTTTTTTATTAGCTTCTACTATTTGATCTTTAATATCAGTAACTCTTAAATAATAAGAAGGTTTTGAATAATAAACAAGTGGTGAATCACATCTCCAGCAATGTGGATAGTTGTGAACCATTTTTTGTTTTTTAAATAGTTTATCATTTTCTTTTAAGTATTTAACAACTTCTTTATCGGCATCAAATATTAACATGCCAGCCCAAGGACCTTCAGTATATTTTCCATCTTCCCCTACAGGATTTAAGTATGGTAGATTATATTTTTTTCCTACTTTAGAATCGTCTTCACCAAATGCTGGGGCAATATGAACGATACCTGTTCCATCTTCTGCTGTAACATAATCGTCTACAGTTACAAAGAAAGCTTTTTTATCAACAGATAATTCTGGAATTAATTGTTCATATTCCATATATTCTAAATCTGTTCCTTTATAAGTTTCTAGTACTTCTACTTCATCTCCTAGAACCTTAGATACTAATGATTCTGCTAATATAAATTTATAATCACCAGATTTAACTTTTACATAAGTATACTCAGGATTAACACATAGGGCAACATTTGAAAGTAAAGTCCATGGTGTTGTAGTCCAAACCAAGAAATACACGTCTTCATCAACTTTTTTCATTGGAACAATTACTGTTTCAACAGTATCTTCTTTATATCCTTGTGCTACTTCATGTGAAGCAAGACCTGTTCCACAACGTGGACAGTATGGTAAAATTTTATGTCCTTCATAGAATAGTCCCTTTTTAAAGAATTCTTTTAGAATATACCATTCAGTTTCAACATAATCACAATCATAAGTAACATAAGGATCTTCAACATCGATAAACTGTCCCATTTTTTCTGTTAAATCAGTAAATGCTTCTTTATTTTTCCAAACTGATTCTTTACATTTTTCATTAAACTCTTTGATACCATATTTTTCGATGTCTTGTTTTCCAGTAAATCCTAATTCTTTTTCAACTTGTAATTCTACTGGAAGACCATGAGTGTCCCATCCTACTTTTCTTACTACTCTTTCACCCTTCATTGTATGATATTTAGTGAATGAATCTTTTAAGAATTTTGCTAACATATGATGTAATCCTGGATAACCATTTGCTGTTGCTGGTCCATCATAGAAAACAAATTTTTTAGCTGCAGCACGATTAGCTAAAGTTTCTTTATAAATAGCTTGTACACCACCCCATGATTTAAGAGTGTCTGCTTCTACATCAGATGCTAATCTTTTATCTAATTCTTCGAATTTTCTCATTTTTTATTCTCCTCCATTTCAAAATTTAAATCTGCTAGATGTTCACCATCATGTCCATAGTAAGTGTAAATGCTAGCAACATCTAGAGTTACTATTTTACTTTTATCTATTCCTAATTTATCTAAGCAATTATATACAGCTTCTTCTGATGGTCCTTCTATTTCCATATATTCAGGTATTAATGGCCATCTATCCAAGTCTATTTCAACTCCATCAAGAATGTATTGTGTACGTTTATTTTGTTGAAAACCGCGATTTTTATAACCTAAAACTTCTAATATTTCATTCGCTTTATCAAAATCACTAACTTCTATTTCTAGTTCTTTAGTTCCATCTACAGTTTTAGCTTCAATATCTTTAATTGTAATTGTTGAAGTAGTACCATTAGTTCTAAGTCTTATCCATTTATTATCACATTTAGGTTTTAAGTCGTATACTAGCCTTTGCTGTAAAGCACTAAATTTAAATTCAGCACCAAGACTTTCTAATTTTTTTACAATTTCATCGTGATTAATTTCTAATACTCTTACTTCATATTCAATATTCATATAATCAACTCCTTCTAAATAAAAAACATTCATAATTTTAAGGGCGAACTATGTCCGTGGTACCACCTTAATTTATGAATGTATCATACACTTAATACTTGTAACGTAAGTAAACGTTTATTCTTAATAGATTTCAGAATAACACATCAGAAGTGATTCTCAATATACTTTTATTTACTAATCTTTCACCAATATGATTAGCTCTCTTAAAACTACTTATATATTGACGTCTTCATCAATTGCTTTACGAGTCTTAGTATACAACATTATTTTCTATAAAGTCAATTATTTGAATAAATTTTGTTTTATTTATTTTCTATATAATAAATATTTTCTTTCGTTTTATAATCAAATATTTTTATGTTATTAAAATATATTTGATTAGTAATAGAGTCTTTATTAGTTTTTAAAATAGTTAGTGTATCTTTATTTATTTTGGCTTTTAGGATGTTTTTATGACCTAAGTATTCATCTTCTATTATTTTATATTTAAGGCCCTCTTCACTAAAAGTTATTTCTTCAGGGCGAACACCAAATATAATAGTTTTATTAACATATTTATTTAAATTATTATATTTAGTGTAATCTAGTTTTATTTTATTATTTTGATAATCTATATAATAAGTATTATTTTGTTTAATTATTTTACCTTTTAGGAAATTTATTTTTTCTTCTCCAAAAAAGGATGCTACAAAAGTATTTTTAGGATTTTCATAGATGTTTTTTGGAGAGTCATATTGTTCTATACCAGATTTACTTATAACTAATATTTTTGTAGCTAGGTAACTTGCTTCTGCTTGATCATGAGTTACATATATAAAAGTAGCATCACTATTTTTGTATATTTTTTTTATTTCTTTTCGCATATTTTGCTTTAGAGAAACATCAAGATTTGATAATGGTTCATCAAACAAGAATATTTTCGGATTTCTTACTAGAGCGCGAGCTAATCCTACTCTTTGTTGTTCTCCACCTGATAATTCAGCTGGGTAACGATTAAGTAAGTGATTAATACTTAACGTTTCTGAAACTTTATCAACAAGTAAATTTATTTTTTCTTTTTTCATATGTTGATTTTTTAATCCAAAAGCTATATTATCTTTCGCTTTCATACTTTTAAATAACGCATAGTTTTGAAAAACAAATGCTGTATCAGAATTTATTATTTTTTTATTATCATAAAGAATTTCTCCTGCACATTGGTGTTCAAAACCAGCAAGTAATCTTAGTAAAGTTGTTTTACCAGCTCCTGATGGGCCTACAACACATAGAAATTCATGATTATCTATAGATAAAGATAAATCTTTGTAGATAATATTTTTATCATAAGTAAATGTAATATTTTTTAATTCTAATTTTCCCATAATATCACCTTTATTTGTTGAACCACATATATTTATTTTTTAAGATAAGGTCAAAGATTTTATTTACAATGATGGAAAATAATGCAATAACTAATGCTATCATCCAAACATTTTTCATATTGTACATAAATAAATTATATTGAAGTGAACTACCTAAACCACTTGTTCCAATTAAGTATTCACCCATTATTACACTATTAATAATACTTGATAATAATATTTTAGTACTAATTATTATTCCTCTTAAATTATTTGGAATTAATATCTTTATTAAAATATTTAAGTATGGTGTTCCACAATCTTCTGCAGCTTCGATAATACTTTTATTACTTTTATCTCTTAAGTATCCTAAAACTGTTATGATAAAATTAGGCATAGAACTTATGATAGTCATTATACATATTGTTTTATAACCTACTCCTAGTATAGAAATACCTACTAACATAATAACCATTCTTGGTATAGTATTTAATCTATAAAGAAGATTTTCTAAATATTTACATTCTAGCCAATAGCATATAATTACAATAAACATATTAATTATTAGAGATATAATAAATATTATAGTTATAAAATATATAGTAGAACTTAACGCTTCTAAGATGGATAATATTTCACTTTTAAATAAGATAGTAGAAGGTCTGGGAATAATTGTTGTATTGATTATTCCAAAGTATCCAAATAGTTCTAATAAAACTAGAATTATTAAATCAATTATCATAATTATTCCTCTTTTCCTAAATTATTTTAATTCATAATAAACTTTACTATAGTCTACATTTTTTGTTTTAGTAAGTTCTAAATAATATTCATAATTTTTTTCTGATAAAGTTAAATCTTCACTCCATACTTTATCTTTTTTAAATGTATCAATTATTTGAGTTAAAACTTCAATATTTTCAAAGTCCATTAATTTAGAAACAGATTCTGCTATTTCTTTTGAATCATTTTCATAGATATATTTTATAGATTTTCTTATGCCATTATTAAACCTTTGATGTTTAGGATTATTTAAGTTACTTTCTTTTATTAATATACAATTAAATGGTATATCATCATATAAATCATTCATTGATTTATATTCATATCCTTCATTTATTAAGTTAGTTGCAAAAGGCTCAAAAGCCATAATAGCATCTACGTTATGGTTAAGAAAGTATGTAACTCCTTCTTGAGGACTTAGTTTTGCTTCTATTTTATAGTCTGTTGTACTTTCTAAAATAGTATTAGGTAAACCGCCTTGTTTAGCACTAACTATAGTTTTTATTTTATTGATTGGCTTTTTACTTATTAAAGTCATACCACCACGAGTAGTCATTTGACCAATTGTTATAATTTTATTTTCTTCACTTGATGATGAAATAACAACATTTAAGCTATTTAATGCAGCATCTATCTCATTGGATAATAACATTGTATTAACGATGTCTCCACCAGTAGTGTTTACATATTCAACTTCAAGATTGTCAAACATGTCATTAGCAATGCCAACAAATACTGGTAAATAAAGTGGTGATTTAGTTATTCCAGCTACTTTATATTCTTTATTTTCGATTGAATCTTTTTTAGTAAAGTGACTTATTAGTATTGCTCCAACTACTAAGATAAGTACTAAAGCACCTAATAAATATTTAATTATTTTTTTGTTCATTATAATCATTCCTTCTTTTTTATTTTGCTTCATTAGTTTGTAAGTTAAGATTTAAGTTCTTTGTATATTTTATTGGAGCTGATATTTCAATGTTTTCTTCAGGATTTAATTCTTTTAAGTAATTTTTTAATACTAATAAAGCTTCTTTTTTTGTCATTGTGGAAATACAAAAACCTGTCAGTTCATCCACACTTATAGATTCTTCAATATCTTTTATAGTTCCTAAGCCAACGTGAGTATTATTTTTGTAAGTAGTACAGAAATTAAACAAATCTTTATACCTTTCATCACTCTTTTTTTCGGCAATTGTATAATATTCTTTTTCATACATAGTGTCTGGTGTATATAATGTTTCTCCATCTGGAACAAAATAAACTAGTTCACTAATGTGTAAGATATACAAGTTTTTTGTTTCATATTTTTTTGCTTTCATCAAATCATCCTTTCGTAATTGGATTATCTTCCTCTTACATATAGTATATTACACCATAAGTTGTTTTGTGTCAATATAAATGTTAGTAAATCTAAGAAGAATTTATTGGTAGATTAACTATAATGATATATGTTATAATTTTTATAGAATGGAGAGATTAATAAATGGATAAAAATATATTCCGCGAATATGACATTCGTGGTGTTTACCCTACTCAAATAAATGAAGAAGTTGCTTATACGGTAGGTAGAAGTTATGGATCTTATATACAAGAAAAATTAAAAAGAAATATATGTGGTGTTGGAAGAGATAATCGTTTATCTAGTCCACAACTTTCTAAAGAATTAATAAAAGGTATTATTGATTCTGGATGTAATGTAATTGATTTTGGGTTAGTTACTACTCCAATGTATTATTATGCATGTTTAAAAGCTAATGTAATTATTGGTGTTATGGTTACAGCTTCACATAATCCTAAAGATGATAATGGATTTAAATTTAGTTTTGATCATTTGGGTAATGCTCGTGGTGAACAAATCTATGATTTTAGAGATTATACTATGAAGGGAAAATTTTTAAATGGTACTGGTGAAGTTACAGAATTTAATCCAGTTCTGTATTATAAAAGTTTTATAAAAGAAAATATAAATATGGGGGATAGAAAAATTAAAGTTGTATTAGATTGTGGTAATGGTACTACATCTTTATATGCAAAAGATATTTATTCTCAATTTCCTAATTTAGATATTACAATGATATGTGATGAATCTGACGCAAATTTTCCTAATCACCATCCAGATCCTTCTGTTCCTGAAAATAATAAAATGTTAATTGATAAAGTTTCGGAAATTGGTGCTGATTTAGGTATTGGATTCGATGGTGATGGAGACAGAGTTGGATTTATTACTGAAAATGGTGAGTTTATGCCAATAGATAAAGCTATGATTGCATATATAAGAGATATAAACGATAAAGTATCAAATAAATCTTATTTATTCGATGTAAAATGTGGTAAAGCTTTGGAAGATGAAATTATTAAATTAGGAGGAAAGCCTGTTGTTTATAGAACTGGTAATTCTTGGACTAGATATGAAGTTAACAAAATGAAATATCCTTTTGGTGGCGAATATTCTGGTCATATGTATTTCACTGATAGATGGCCAGGACTAGATAGTGGTCTATATAATGGACTAAGGATGTTAGAAATACTTAGTCATACTAATAAAAAGTTCTCACAACTAGTAGATAATATAAATATATATTATAATACTCCTGAAATTAAGATGGCTGTTAGCGACGATATTAAGTTCAATGTAGTTGCTAAAGTTAAGGAATATGCTGTTAATAAAGGATATAAAATAATTGATGTTGATGGAGTTAGAGTTCAATTTGAAGATGGTTGGGCTTTAGTTAGAGCTAGTAATACAGGACCTAATTTGACATTAAGATTTGAAGCTAATTCTGAAGAGAGATTAAATGAAATTCAAAAAGAGTTTGAATCTGTGGTTAAAGATAATATACAATAAAAAAAGAACGATTTGTTGACTAGTTCAATTTATCGTTCTTTTTTATTTTTATAAATACATTATATTTATATCTACATTTCCGTTAATTCCGTCTACTCTACCATTACTACACATTTGCCAGTATCTATATTGACCTTTATAGGAAGTTTGTTTTGTATAATGGGCTAACCAGGTTTCATATCCTGTATCGTACCATACTTTTTCTAAATAATTTTTACTACTATACAAAACCCCGGTATATCCAGCATTACTTATTGTATCTAAAAAAGCTTTGGCATTTCTTGTTGTACTATAAAAACTTTGATGAAACTCGTTAAAGAAAGACCAACTTTCCCAATCATATGCTATAGGTAAGTCAATTCTGTATCCTTTAATATTTTCTAAAACCCAGTTAGCATCATTAATAGCTGATTCTTTACTATTGGCATATGAATAAAAATATATTCCAACAGGAATACCAACTTTATTAAATCCTTCAATGTTTTGTTGAAATTTTTTATCAACAAAGTATTCACTACCTATTCCTCTAGTACTTCCAACTCGAATAAAAACAAATTCTACACCTGCATCTTTTACCGCTTGGAAGTTTATATCTCCTTGCCATGATGAAACGTCAATTCCTATTTTAGTTTTATCAGTTTTATGATTTTTTATTACATCACTTAAATAAGTGTATGTTGGCTTTGATGGTTCTGATGGGTTACTTGCTGTTGGGGTTGATACTTTTAAAGTAAAGTCTTTTGTAGTTATATTGCCACTATTATCTGTTGCTTGAAATTTTAAATTATAATTTCCTACTTTTTTTGTGTCATATTCCCCTATTATTTCACAATTAGGATTATCATCATAATCGTCAGCACAAACTATATCTTCTAGTAATGAACCATTATAATCTGTTGTAATAGAATATGTATCGTTCAACCATATAGAAGGAGGAGTAATATCTTTAATGTTTATTGTATACTGATATGGTATTTTTATATTTTCATCATTGATATATTCGAACTTTATTTCTTTTTCACCAACTATAGATGTATCTATTTTGTAATCATCTATTATAGTTCCATTAATATTTTCAATAAATTGTGACACTTTAACATCTTCTAAAAAAATTGTTGATAAATCTTTTTTTAGTTCTACAACTATTGTAGCTTTTTTTAATTGTCTTTCATATTCTTTTTGTTCTTGATATTCTTTTATTTTTTTTAAATTGGGTAAAATAACTAACGTTATCAAACAAGTACTGATAATAAGGCATCCTATTAGTATTTTAATTAGATTCTTTTTTTTCATTGTTTTCATTTTCTTCATTTTTCGTTGATTCATCTTTCTTTTCAGTTTCACCACTCATGAATGCTATTGGATCTATTATATCGTATTTTGGCAATAACGAATTTAAGTCAACATAATAATTATTAGGGTGTCCTTTTTCTAAAAATACGACAACTATTGTATTATTATATTTTTGAATTATTTCATTTAGATTCGTATAGGTATCTTCACTTTCAAAAACATATAGTTTTTGATCTGCTGGATTTTGATAATTACATCTTAAACGATACGGATAAACTCCATTATGCTGAATAGCATTATTGTTTATAAATACTTCAGTTATAGAAGCTTGGATATATATACCATTCTCTTTTAGTTTTTTCTTATTTTGATATTTCTTTACAAACTTTAAAGTTTTTTTATAACTTAATAGTAATAAAATAAGAGCAATAAAGAAGATTGGTAGTGTAATTAATAAATGTTCATTATATATAATTATTTCTGGATTATATATATCTACTTTAATTATCAATTTATCGTGTACTGATAGTTCTGAGTTACCTAATATTGAGATTCTGTTTTCATACTTTACTTCATCTACTTCGTACAATACTACAGCTTTAGTTGAAATACCACTATATTCAATACTACTTATGGTTGATGTAATATTTATTGATTTTTGCTCTAATATATAGTCATAAATTGTTCTATATAAACAGCCCATTATTAAAATTATTGCTGATATTGTTAGGAGATAATTGAATATTTTTTGTTTTAACAATATAGGATCTTTCATTCAAATGCACCTTGCCTTCTTATTCTTTACTTTTTAAACTATTCTATACATATTATATCATTTTCTTTTATAAAAAAAATATTTTATATATAATAATCATTATTTTTTTTCAATAAAGAAGGAGTTACAATAGTAACTCCTTAGATAGCCTTTCCATCTAAACTAAAACTTTTAGCATCAGTTATTTCTACATTAATTATTTTGCCAATTTTATCTTGGGCATTTGAAACATTAACTAATTTCATAGTATCAGTGTATCCAAAGACTTTGTTTGGATCTTTTTCACTTATTCCCTCTATTAATACTGGAACTATTTTATTTAAATATTTTTTATTAGCTTCTAGGCTATATTTATTAATAACTTCATTTAGTCTATGAAGACGTTTTTCTTTTGTTTCCATATCTATTTTATCGTCCATCTTAGCAGCTGGTGTTCCTTCACGTGGACTATATATAAATGTAAACGCACTATCATATTTACAGTATTCTGCAACTTCAAGAGTTTCGTTAAAATCTTCATCTGATTCGTTAGGGAAACCCACGATTATATCTGTTGTAATAGAACAGTTTGGAATAGTATTTCTTATTTTATTATATAATTCTAAGTATTCTTCCTTTGTGTAACGACGTCCCATAAGTTTTAGAATTCTTGATGAACCTGATTGCAAAGGTAAATGTATATAAGGCATTATATTACTACATTCAGATATCGTATTTATCATATCGTCAGTAAAATCCCAAGGATGTGATGTTACAAAACGAATTCTTTCTATACCTGTTTCACTTACTTTTTTTAGTAATTCTGCAAAAGATAATTCATTATCCAGTTCTTTGCCGTATGCATTAACATTTTGACCTAATAAAGTTACCTCTTTATATCCATTTTTTACAAGGCACTCTACTTCCTTAATTATTTCTTTACTTTTTCTACTTCTTTGTTTTCCCCTTGTATATGGTACTATACAATAAGTACAGAATTTATCACATCCATATTGAATATTAACCCATGCTTTAATATTAGAATCTCTTTTATAAGAAACATTTTCATAAACATTACCTTCGCAAGAATATACTTCAATATTTTGTTTTCCATTTCTTTTGATTAATAAATCTTGTAATTCATGAATATTATGTGTACCAAACACAATATCAACATAAGGATGTTTTTTGATAAGGTCGTTTACTACTCCTTCTTCTTGAGCCATACATCCACATATTCCTATTATAAGATTTGGGTTGTTTTTTTCTTTCTCATGTTTGCAACGTCCTAAAAAGCCATATAATTTATCATGAGCATTTTCTCTTATTGCACATGTATTTAAAATTACAACGTCAGCTTCTTCAATAGTATCAGTAACTATTAAACCTAAAGATTCTAAACGTGCTGCTATTTCTTCACCATCATGAACATTCATTTGGCAACCATAAGTTCTTAAAAAATATTTTTGTCCTTTAAATGTATTTTCATTGTAATTTTGATTTAAATAAATATAATCTACTTCACTATTAGATCTCTTACGTGCTTCGTTTAAATTTGGTAATTTCATAGTTATCACTTCCAATAATTAATTATAACAAAACTAAGGAATAAAAAAAAGGCTTAATATCCTTTAATTCCTTCAAGTGATTCATCATTTTTTATGAATTCTTCTACTTTAACGTGTCTAAATTCATCTTTACTATCACGAATGTATAAATCTTTTATTCCAGCATTAATAATCATTCTTTTACATAATGCACATGGATTTGATTTAGCTACATATTCTCCTGTTTCATATGTTTTACCAACTAAATACATAGTTGAGTCTATCATTTTGCTTCTTTCAGAACTAATAATCGCATTTTGTTCAGCATGAACACTACGGCATAACTCATATCTTTCTCCACGTGGGACATTTAATTTTTCTCTTGTGCAATATTTTAGATCACAACAGTTTTTACGTCCTCTAGGTGCTCCTACATATCCTGATGATATTATTTCATCATTTTTTACAATTATAGCACCAAAATTTCTTCTGATACATGTTCCTCTTTCAATTACTGTTTCAGCAACATCTAAATAATAATTAATTTTGTCTCTTCTTTTCATACTTCTACCTCACTTGTATTGATTATATCAATTTAAAATAGATAAATAAATATTAATTAGAAAAAAAGTAGATTTCTCTACTTTTAATCAATTGGTTCACCACAACTTGGGCAAATACTTGAATCATCAGTTAGCATAACTCCACAATTACCACAGAATTTTGTAGGTGTTGGATCAGCTATGTATGTTGCAGTTTCAGTATTTGATTCTACTGTTACTGGTCCCTCTTGAATGTCTTGATTTAATGTTGGCATCATAAATGTTTGAAAATCAAATTCAGGAACTGATATATCTTCTTGTTCTTCATTTTCTTCAGTTTCATCTACTGGAGTTTCTTCACTAATTTCTGTATCTGGTTGAGCTTCATCTACTGATTGATTAAATACTGGCATTTCAAAAGTAGGCTCTTCATAAGGAATTTCATTTGATAAAACGATTGTTCCTTCTTCGTTTTCTGAATTTTCTTCTGATTCTTCTTCATTTGCTTCTTGGTTGTTGATTATTTCCTCTTCAACTGTAGGCAACATAGATTCTTCATCAAATGTTTGCTCATCTGTTGCTAATTCTTGTTCGTCGTTAGAATCAAAGCCAAGATTTAATGTTTGTTCTTCTTCCTCTATTATTGGTCTTATATCTTCACCATTATCATTATCTTCATTTGCTTCTGGAGTTACATTTTCCTCATGAGTAGTAATAGATAATGAATTATCCTCTTCAGAAATTATTGGAATAATTTTTTCTTCAGTATTTTCTATTATTGGAGAATTAGCATTTTCCTCTTCGAATGTTGGAGCTGAATCTAAGCTTATTGAATTAGCTTCGTCAATATTATTAATTGGTTCTTCACTGTCATTAGATATATTAATTTCGGAAGTTTCTTCAGTAATTAGTGGTACTACTTCAGAAATTTCTGGTTGAATAACTATATCTTGATTTTCTTCATCTGCTTGTTCTTCATATTCATTTAATTCAGCTACTGGCTCATTAGTTAATTCAACTGGCTCATTTTCTTCTATTTCTTCTTTTTCAGAAGATAACTCTATTATATTTTCTTGGTTTGCTGCTATTTCTTCTGGAATAATAGCTTCTCCTGCTATAATATCTTCTTGTTGCTCAACCTCTTCAGTTTCTATATTGTTAGAAATTATAGATTGAACATTTTCTTCTTCAGATGTTTCAGTTAACGCAACATTTTCAGCATTTTCCATTTCTATTGGTGAAGCTATAATTTCTTCTGATGGTACTTCGATTTCTAAGGAATTATCGTTTGTAGCTTGTTCACTTGAAAGTTCAACAATTTCTTCGCTTTGTTCTTCAATCGGAACAATATTTTCTACTTGTTCTACAAAAGTTGTATCAATATTCTCGCTCTCATTAGATTGTTCTGTATTATCCTCAGGGAAAGAATTTTCTATTATAGGAACTTGATTAAATGACTCTGATACATTAAAATCTATTGGTTCTTCTGATACTTCAGTTATTGTTTCTTCTAAATTTTCTATTGGTTCTTCATTAAGTGGAACTTCTTCTTGATAATTTTGATTAGATTCTACTGGTTCACTAGTTAACTCAATTATTGGTTCAGCTTCTTCTAAGCTTTCTGGCTCTTCGATTGTTTCTGGTTGAATTTCTTCTGATACTGGCATTTCTACTGATGCTGATGAAGGTGCTTGTTCTACTTGCTCTATAGTGTTTTCAGTAATTGCTTCAGCTGGTTCCATAATATTTTCAACTGCTTGAATTGGTTGTTCAATATTTTGTTCAACTATTGGTGTTTCTTCGGATGCTATCACTTCTGGAGCTACTTGAATCTCTTCAATAGTTTGTGGAATAACATTTTCCTCTGCTTTATCTATCATAATATTGCCTTCAACTTCACTGGCAGACTCTGCTACTTCTGATTCAGCTAGTTCACTAGCAGCTACACTTTCACTCACAATTTGTGTTATCTCATCTTCTTTAGTTTGTTCTTCTGTAAAAGAAGATACTTCAGAAGGATTACCATCTGACTCTATGATAGGTTGATTAACTAATTCTGATTCATTTATCTCAATGATAGGAACTTGAAATTCCCCATTACTTTGGCCTACCTCATTATTTACATTTTCGATTTGTAAATCTTGTTGAGGTTGTACTTCTACTACTGGTGCTGATTCTGGCATTATTAAATCTCCTGGTGTAGCATTAAATATATTGTCAAAACTTGGTCCCTCTGGTTGTGGTGCTACTTGTGATTCTTCAACTGGAGTGATTTCTTCAACAAATGGATTATTATCTACACTCACTTCTGTCATTATTGTTTGACTACCTTCTACTGGGGCCTCTGTTCCAACACCTTCTGCAACTTGTGTAACCACTTCATTTTCATTTTTTTGAGATACCTCATTATCTTTTTTCTTTATTTTGTCAAATAGACCCATTAAATTCACATCCAATCTACTATTTTATATAATATCTATGTTATATATTTCCCTATCTTACTTTTTTATTATATCATAAAAAATCTAAGATAAAAGTTTTTTTGTGTAAATAACTTAACATTATATTGATATTTTTTTTGTAATATTTTTATTGCTATATTTAATTTGTTTATATATAATATATAGCAATATAGTTTTGTTTTTATATAACTTTTAGTTATGGGGGTGAAAATATGAACATAAATATAGAATTATATAAGACATTTTATTGTGTTGCTAAAAATGGAAATATTACTAAAGCTGCTAATGAATTAATGATTACACAACCTGGTGTTAGTAAAGCAATCAAGTCTTTAGAAGAACAAATTGGTTGCTCACTTTTTATTAGAACTAAAAATGGAGTTATTTTAACTGATGAAGGTAAAGTTTTTTATGACCAAATAAAACAAGCAATGGATCATATTGATAATGCAGAAAAAAAAATCAAGGAAATTATTAATTTAGATTATGGATTTTTAAGTATCGGGGTTAGTAATACTTTAGTTAAGAAATTTTTATTACCATATATTGAAAAATTTCATAAATTATATCCAAAAATAAAAATAAAAATTAATACTAATACTACACCAGAACTTATTAAAGGAGTTAGAAATGGTCTAATAGATTTTATTATCTATAATGCTCCTGCTAATATTCCTAGTGAGTTTACTCAATTAAAATTAAAAACTGTTCATGACTTTTTTGTCGCTAATAATTCATTTAGTAATTTAAAGGATAAAGTTATTCCTTTAAATGAATTAAATAACTATCCTTTAATTTTAATGTCTAAAGGTTCTAATACTAGGTGTTATTTAGATGATTTATGTTCGAAACTTGGCGTTAATTTAATTCCAGAAATCGAATTAACCAGTTATTCTTTAGTTGTAGAATTTACTAAGATTGGTATGGGAATTGGTGGAGTCACTAGAGAATACTTTGATGGAGATTTAGCTGATTACAATTTGATAGAAATAAAAACTGAACCAGATTTAGGTTCTAGATCAATAGATATTGCTTTTTTAACTGATAAAAGATTAAGTCGTAGTGCTGAGAAGTTTGTTGAACTATTAAAAAAGGAATATTAGTTTTTGCTAATATTCCTTTTTTTTAAAACTATGTTTAGCCAATGTTTTCTTATTTGGGATTTTAATACTCCATTAGTTTGATAGGTTTCAATAATTTCTAAATCTGGTATTTTCTTTATTATATCTTTAAAAGATTCTTCTGTGAAATCAATAAAGTATCTTCTATTTCTTATTCCTTCATAATCACCATATTTAAAGCTTGCATAAATGTATCCATTTTCTTTTAATGATAAAGCGAGATTTTTTAGAACATTAATTAAGATATCTTTTGGAAGATGAAGAAGTGATGCACATGCCCATATGCCATCATATGTATTTTCCTCTTTGAAATCTTCGAAGAACATTTCTTTTACTTCAATATTACATAATTGTCTAGTTATATCGCACATTTCTTTAGATCCGTCTAAAGCAATAACATTATATCCATTATTTTTAAAATATAAGCTATCTCTTCCTGATCCACAACCAAAATCTAAAATTTTTCCGTTGTGTTTTATATATTTAATAAATGGTTTATAAATTTCGTCGAAACCTTTTATTTCATTTCTTTCTTCTTTATATCGCTCTGCTTCACGATTGTAAAAATTAATTATGTCTTTTCTATAAGAATTCATTATTTAACTGGTTCTATTCTTTCTTTACCACCCATATATGGTTGTAATACTTTTGGAATTAAGACACTTCCATCACTTTGATAATTATTTTCTAATAGAGCAATTAACCCACGTGGTGTTGCTACTACAGTATTATTTAATGTATGAACATAATATGTTCCTTTTTCGCCTTTAGTACGAATTCCTAGACGTCTTGCTTGAGCGTCTCCTAAATTAGAACAACTAGCTACTTCAAAGTATTTTTGTTGACGTGGACTCCATGCTTCAATGTCACAAGATTTTACCTTAAGATCAGCTAAGTCTCCACTACAACATTCTAATTGTCTTACAGGAATATCCCAGCTTCTAAATAAGTCTACTGTTAGCTTCCACATTTTGTTATACCAATCAGCAGATTCTTCTGGTTCACAGACTACAATCATTTCTTGCTTTTCAAATTGATGAACTCTGTATAGTCCTCTTTCTTCTAAGCCATGAGATCCTCCCTCTTTTCTAAAGCATGGAGAATAAGAAGTCATATTAATTGGCAAAGTATCTTGTTTAATAATTTGATCTTTAAATTTACCAATCATACTATGTTCTGAAGTCCCAATTAAGTATAAATCTTCTCCTTCTATTTTATACATCATAGCTTCCATTTCAGGGAATGACATAACTCCTGTTACTACATCACTGTGAATCATAAATGGTGGTATTGCGTAAGTAAAACCATGGTCTATCATATAATCTCTTGCACATGCAAGCATTGCCTCATGTAGACGAGCTATATCACCAATTAAGTAATAGAATCCTTCTCCACTAGTACGTCCTGCTGCTTCTTTGTCTAAACCATTAAATGATGCTACGATATCTGCGTGATATGGGATTTCGTATTCTGGAACTATTGGTTCTCCAAATCTTTCTACTTCAACATTCTCAGAGTCATCTTTACCTACTGGAACAGATGGATCCATAATATTAGGAATAACCATCATACGGTCTTTTATTTCTTTATCTAATTCTATTTTAGTATTTTCTAACTCTGTAATTTCAGCTGCCATTGCTGCTATTTCTTCTTTGATAGCATTAGCTTCATCAATTTTTTTATCTTTCATTAGCATACCAATTTCAGCGCTTTTTTTGTTTTTATCTGCTTTTAAATCATCTGCTTTTTTTTGTGCTTCTCTAACTTTAATATCCATTTCATAAACTTCATCTACTAAAGGAAGTTTTTCATCTTGAAATTTTTTCTTTATGTTTTCACGTACTAATTCTCTGTTTTCTCTTATTAATTTAATATCTATCATAATATTTCTCCTCTTTCTTTTAAATATTCTTCTAATCTTATTATTTCTGGTTGATATTTGTTTGTTAGATGCTTTTTTGTTTTTTCATCTAATCTGTTTAATCGTTCTTGATTAAAATTGTCACTCATATCTGAGTATTTTAATTTTATGGTTTCAATATTGTTACTTTCTAAGATTTTAGTTATCTTATTATGATAATCTTCTAACCAAGTTTTTTATTTAAGTGAATAGTAAGTTTATCATTAGTTACTAATTTAACTAATGTAATTATTTCGTCATTGAAACCAAGAGACTTTAAATCGTCAAAAGTAACTTTAGTGTCCTCTACTATATCATGTAATAATCCTGCTATTTTAGTATTTTGATTACTTAATTTATTACTTACTCTTAGTAAATGATTGATATAAGGTTCTCCTTCTTTATCTTTCTTATTACGAAAAAGATATTCTACTAGTTTTAACGATCGCTTATAATCATCAGTAATTAATAATAATTCATCATATAATGATTTCTTTATCATATTAACCTCCCTAAATAAAAAAGGATGGTACTAAAGGAGTGCATATGCACGGTACCATCCTTATATTATCTTAATTTGAATAACGGGAATTACCCGGCAGTGATTAGCTGCTCTAGAAAGTAGATTCATTTATGTGCTAGATCCATTTTCATCAACCATGGACTTTCTACACTAGAAATCATAAATTACTGGTCTTCCTTTAACGATTTATGTGATTATTTTATAATTTTTTTTAATTATTGTCAAATGTTACATATTCATTTTGCTAACTGAATATATGGCAAGTAAGATAATCCCTATAGTTATAAATAAAACAATTGTAACTATAGCTAGCAAAATTGTACTTCCTTTTTCTTCTTCATATTCATCTGATACATAGTTATTTGCAACTGGTGAAACACGATTTTTATATAGTAAATTATTATCTTCATATATAAGCATATCATCTTTAGTATCAGGAGTTAATTGTTTTTTTGTTGATACTAGTTCACATATCATATTAATATTTTCATTGATTAGCTTATGATATTTACTATATTCATTAAATTCTAAATGTTCTTTTAATACTTGATTTATTATGGTCAACAATGAATCTTTATTGAAGTATATTAATGATAATAATTCTTTTACGTTATTATAGTAGTTATTAATTATAAAACTTAGTAATTCTTTTTTATCTACAATAAAGAAGTTGCAAATTGTTTGATTATATTTAAGTGTAGGTATTTCAACAGAACATTTATTGTATGATGGTGATAAACGATATGTGTAATTTAGACTTTCTTTATTAACCATTAAACCGATGTTATTTAGATTGTTGTTTAAACTATTTGTTAGTATTTCAAATATTTTCATATTTAAATAGTCTGTTTTTAATTTTTCAATATTCTCTTCTTTTATATCAGGTAGAGCACTAAAGAGGTCAAATACATATTCAATATTGTTCTTATAATCATCTTTTTTGGCTTCTTTTAATCCATGTTTAATGTGTTTATCATGATATTCTAAAAGCTTCTGAGTAAGGGTAAATTTAGGAGATTCTTCTTTTATAAAACGAAGTGCCTCTTCAAAATTTAAAAATCTTTCATTTTTTCTAACAAAAGAAACGTTTACTATACCATTAGGATTCATTTGTTCATCAAAGATACGATATGTATGAGCATAGTCTATATTTAATAAATAAGCTATATCACTCATAATAAGTTCATAATCGTTATTTACGCTATTTTCTTTTTTATAACCTTTTTTATCATTGTTAACATTAACAAGTTTTAAATAAGGAGTTATGTCTTGAAGTTCTTCAAGGTAGGCTTGTTCTAATATTTTCACACCTTGATCATACGATAATAAATAACAATTATTTCCTTTTTTTAATTTTTCTATTTTTGATAAATAATATTCTTTTAATGATGCTAGATAATTATTGTGATTTATTTTTCTTATTTGATTAGAAAACTTATTATCTATTAATGTATTTATTTCAGTTAATGTTTTATCAGAATTTGCCAAGTTTTCAGCTAATGATTCTATTTTTTCTTCACTATAAACTTTGCCTAGTTCTTCTAGTGAGGCAATTCTATCTTTAATATGTTTTATAATGAGTTCTTTTCTATTCATTCTAGCACCTTCTATTCTTTTAACATTATAGCATATTTATTATATAAAATATAAGGCTTTATTTAATTTTTGCTGGTGGAAATATGGAAAACTCAACTTTTCCAACTATGTCCCCTACTTTTACGCATCCTATTGCGACATCTCTGCTGTCGATTGAATCGCTACGATTATCCCCTAGTACAAAGTAGGACTCTGGAGGAACAGTATATGGTAATTTTATATCTGGAAGACCTAAAGCCTTAGAAGTCAGATAGGGCTCACTTAATATTTTATTGTTTATTAGAACTGTTCCGTCCTGTTCAAAATCTATTATGTCATTAGGTAATCCAACAATTCTTTTTATCATTATGGCATTATTGTGATGGAATGCAATTATATCACCTCTTTTATATTCTATAGGCTGATATGTTAAAACGTATTCTTTTTCTTTTAAAGTGGGACTCATACTGGTTCCATTTATTTTGTATAATCCAACATTAAAAATTATTATAATAAGTAAAATAATGGTAAGAATTGTGGTAACAATTATTAAAGTAATTTTCTCATATAATTTATTTTTCTCTTTGATATTGTTTTGAGAATAATTATTAGAACTATAAGCTTGGGTATTTAAACTATACATTTTATCATCTTCTTTTAATAATTATATAATAAATATACTAAAGAAAAAAGAACTTAATAGTTCTTAATTTTAATTTGAGAGTTCATCTAATTTTTTTTGAAGAGATGTTTGTTTTTCAGTAATCTTCGTAGTTTGTGCTTCTTCAAGAGAATACCAACCATTATTCCATGCTAAATCGTATGCTTCTCTTTCTAGAGATTCAACAGTATCAAAGATTTCTTTAAATTCTTTGTTTAGTTTTTGATTACTTGCTTCTGTTAAAGCAACACACATATTTTTGGTTATGTCTTTCTCACTACATAAAATATCAATTAAATAATCACGTTCATTCATTGTTTTAGTTGCATCTACTTTTGTTTCTTTGCAACATACTTTATTTCCCATAAAATCCTCCTATCCTAATTTTTTTACAATTTGTTCACAAATCTTTTTATGTTTTTTTGACACTTCTATAAAGAATGAAGTCATTGCCTCATCTGTTACTATTTCACTATATGTATATGCTTTTTTGCATAACGTGAAATGCCAATTAAACATATCTTCTAAATATGATAAGTCTTTTGTTGAAATTATATTTGGTATCTGTTCCATATATTTTTTCCTTTCTAATTATATTATGGATTTGTTGAATTATTTTTATTCATGAAAAAACAGGAATTTATTTTTTCCTGTTTTCATATTCTTTAATTGCTTTTTCTAGACCTTTCCATGGAATTGTTGCACAACCAATTCTGTTTTGTTGTTTATAAATATCTTCATAACAACAAGCTTCTTCTAAGATATCTTCATTGTAATCTTTTTCATTAATCATATTATAATAATTATTCATTATTTCTTTAACTTCACTAATTGTTTTTCCAACTAGTAATTTTATCATAATAGATGCTGCTGAAGTTGATATAGCACATGCTTCTCCATTAAAATGAAAATCTTTAATTTTATCATCTTCAAATAAAATATATAAATCAATATTATCAATACATGTTTCACTATTAGAATTTACTTTTATATATCTTTCATCTTCAATAGAATTACGATTTATAGGATTTAAGTAGTGTTCCATAATTATTTCTTTTCTTAATTCTGGATCTAACATATTATCACTCCATTACAACATTTCATTTAATATTTTATTTTTATCTTCGAGTAAATTAGCAAGTTTATTGATTTCTTCAAGGGTATTATAGAAATAGATACTTACTCGAACTGTATTTTTTACACCAACTTCATTTTTCAAAATTTTGGCACAATGATTTCCTGCTCTTACACATATATTATATTTATTTAAATAAACAGCTACATCTTGGGCGAATATTCCGTCAACATTAAATGCAATTACGCCACTATCACTTTCTTCATTAATAATGTTTATATGAGGAATTTCTTTTAGTTTTTCAATTAGATGTTTACGTAGTTTATGTTCATGCTCTTTTATATTGTCCATTCCAATATCGGATAAATACTCAATTGCTGCTCCTAATCCAATCGCACCTTCAATATTCGGAGTTCCTGCTTCCAATCTAGTTGGAAGAGGTTTTAAATAAACGTCATCGACATTATCGAAAGATTCATTCATTCCACCACCTAAGTTTTTTGGTTCAATTGAATCTAATAGTTCATATTTGCCATATAAAACACCGATTCCTGTTGGGCCACACATTTTATGCCCAGAGAAAGCAAAAAAATCACAGTCTAAATCTTGAACATCTGTTTTTATATGAGGAGCACTTTGAGCACCATCTACTACAACAAAAATATTGTTTTGATGAGCAAACTCACATATTTCTTTTATTGGTCTTAAGTCTCCTATAACATTAGTAATCATAGCTAAACTAATTACTTTGGTGTCTTTTGTTATAACTTTTTTTATGTTACTTAGTGTTACATAATGGTTATCATCTAGAGGGCAAAATTTTATTTTTACACCATTAGTTTTTGCTAATCGGAACCAAGGTAAGACGTTTGAAGCATGTTCACTTTCTGTAATGATAATTTCATCACCAGGTTCTAGATTTGATTTAAAAAAGCCATCTGCAACAAGATTTATAGAATCTGTTGTTCCACTTGTAAATATTATTTCTTGTCTTGTCTTAGCATTAATAAATTCTTTTACAGTATCACGGCTTGATTCGTATTCATTATCAACTTTTAATGAAATGTCATAATCACCACGATGAGCATTAGCTGTATATTTTGTATAATAGTCAGTTATTTTTTCTACAACTTGCTTTGGTTTCCATGTAGTTGCACCATTATCTAAATATATATATTCTGTAGTCATCATTGGAAAATCTTCACGATTCATTTTTATTCACCTCCTATTAATTCTTCTATTTGTTTATTTGTTTCTTCATTTGTATCTAAATTGCTTAAAAGATAACCTTTTTTTATAAGTTTTGTAGCACTTTCAATACTAAGTCCTCGACTATTTAGATAGAACAAGTAATCCGAATCAATGCTACTAATTGTACATGCGTGATTAACTTCTATTTCGTTAGAAGCTACTAAAAGATTTGGTATACATACACTTTCTTCATTGTTAAGAACTAGTATTTTAATACTTTCAATTAAGTTATTATTTTCTATTTTAGGTTTTGTATTAGCAGTTGAAGTTATATGGCAACTGCCATTTTTTTCTGTTACAGATTTTATTTTTATTTCTGTTTCATTATCGTTACCTGTTAGGTTACTATTAAATATTAAATTACATCTATCTTCGGCAATCATTGAATAGTTAAATACAACATTTGATTTATAAGATTGATTTAATGTAATTGAGTTATTAGTTTTATTATGGACCATAAAGCGATTATATATTAAGGAACTATTAGGTTCGACATTTATTGTAAGTTTTAGTTCTTCTTCATCTATCTTATTTATTTCGTTAATTAAAACACGACCTTTAATATTAATAGTTAATTCTTTAACATTAATAGTTAATTCTACAGCGTTATCTTTTAAATCTATATTATTTTCTTTATCCACTATTATTCTATTCATTTTACGCAGTTCTTTCTTGTGTCTTTTCCCCAGAAACTTCATTAAAACCTGATTTTTCAATATAATTAGCAAGAGAAGCATCTCCTGTTTTTACTATTGTTTTATTTTTTAGAATATGAACATAGTCAGGTTTTAAAACATCTAATAATTTGGTATTATGTGTAATTAATAATATAGAACAATTTGTAGTTTCTTGGTATTCTTTTAAAGAATTTGCTACTATTTTTAGAGCGTCAACATCAAGGCCAGAATCAACTTCATCTAAAATTAAAAAGCTTGGCTTTAACATCCATACATGAAGGAGTTCATTTTTCTTTCTTTCTCCTCCTGACATTCCGCTATTGATATCACGATGTAAAAAACTTTCTGGCATTGATAACTTTTGACATATGCTTTTGGCTTCTTTAGAGAATTTAAAAATATCAATATGTTCTTTAGTACGTTCTGATAAAGCTAGGCGTAACATTTCTGCATTAGTTACACCTTCAATGGCAATCGGATTTTGACTTATCATCATGATACCTAAACGACTTATTTCTGTAGTCGATAGAGTTGATAAATTGTGATTATTATATATTATTTCTCCTGATTTTATAGTATAGTTAGGATCTTTTAATAAACAACGACAAATAGTACTTTTTCCAATCCCATTTGGACCCATTAAAGCATGAATTTCACCATCTTTTATATTAAGAGAAAAGTCTTTTAATATTTCTTTATTTTCTACAAATACATTTAATTTGTTTATATTTAGCATTATGCATCACCTTCACATATTTTAGCATTTTTTTATATATAAGTCTATGAAATGAAACTAATTTTATAATACTTCTAGGGGGTATCAATTTTTAATAAAAAAAGATAACTAGATTTTTAGTTATCTTAAGCTTTAGTGTCGCTTAGTAATTCAATAAACTTACGAGAAGAACTATTTAAAGTTGAATTATTATATATAATTATGTTCTTTTCTATTGGAAGAGTTTCTTGTAAATTTATTATTTTTATATTATTATTTTTTTCTGCAACTTTTTTTGGTATATATCCAATTCCTAGATTTTCATTTATATAATTTACAATCATTTCTGATGTTTCTAATTCCATAACAGGGTTTGCTACTAATCCTTTTGTATTTAAATATTCATCTAGTTTTTTTCTTTGATTAGTGTTTTTTGTTGGCAGTAATAAAGGTTTTTTTATTAATTCTTCAATAGTATTCAAATTTTCTACATTTAGGAAATATGAGCAAGCTGCAAAGCAATATTCATCATCTTCTAATTCAACATATTTTAGTTCTTTATTGTTAACTTTTCTTTCTGGGATTATGAGCAAATCTAGTGAATGTTGTTCAAATAAATTTAAAAGAATTGATTCATCATGATTAGTTAATTTTATTTTAATATTAGGATTACTTTCCATAAATTTTTTTATGGAATTATTTAAAGAAATGATGTTTAGATATGTCGGAATTCCAATAGAAATTGTTCCTTTTGTAAGGTCTTTCCCTTCTTGTAATTCTCTTTCACCAAGCATTAAATAGTTATATGCTTTTTCAACATATGCATACAAAGATTTAGCTTCTGGTGTAAGTTCTATTCCGCGATTTGTACGATAAAATAATAAGGTGTCTAATTCATATTCTAAATTTTGAACATGTTTTGATATAGCTGGTTGAGAAATATGAAGAACTTTGGACGATTCAGAAAAGCTTTTAGTTTTAGCTACAATATAAAAAACTCTATATAAATTAAGATTAAGGTTATCACATGGTAGTGCCATAGAAAATCCCCCATTTCAATTGACTTTTATTATAAACGTTTTAATTTTTTTGTCAATATCCTGTTATAACCAAAAATAAAAGGACTATAACAAACTGTTATAGTCACTTCACTATAAATAATTTTCTTCAAGCCAAGACTTCAAAGTTTCTTTTTCCATAGCTCCTGCATGTTCAGAAGTTACAATTCCCGCTTTTATAGTAAATATAGTTGGAGTCTTTTTAAAAGCATAATATGTTCTAAAGCGTGCTGTTTCTTCATCAGTAAAAGAAGTGATATTTATTCTATATATTGTCTTATCTAGTTCTTGAAATGTTTCATTTAATATTGGTTCAAAACTAAGACAAGCATAGCATGTTTCACTAGCTACAAGAACTATCATATCTTCTTTTTCTAAAGATAATGATTCAAATTGGCTTAATGTAATTGTTTTGATATTTGAATATTTTATTTCATCTCTTTTTGAATCTGTTGGTTCTTTTTCTTCTACTTCTTTATTAGAGTAGTTTTTTGAAACTTTTTTATATACATTGCTATTTAAAGTTTCTTTATTGCTATTTTTTTCTACATGTTCTTTGGTAACATAAACGGCTGTTCCAATAATTACCGCAAATATCATAATAATTAAAATAATAATAGTTATTTTTTTCGCTTTACTTCTCTTTATAACTTTATCATCTAAAACAACATTTTCTTCTTCTAATTTATCAATAACATCTTTTATATTTTTATTTTGAACACCATCAAAAATAATTGTTTTTTCTAAGTCGGTTTTCTTTTCTTCTTTTTGCTCTAATTTTTTTTCTTCTATTTCTTTTTTCTTTTCTGAATTATTTTTTTGTTTTGATGGAGCTTTTTTAGAAGTTGTTTGCTTTGACTCTATTTTCTTAGTTGTTGAATTTGTCTTTTTTTCTTCTTTCTTAACATCTTCTTTTTTTACATCTTGTGTCTTTTCTAATTCTTTTTTAGGAGTAGCTTTTTTTGGTGTTGCTTTTTTTGTTGATGTTTTTGAGCTTTTTGTATTATTTTTTTTATTTTGTTTTATTTCTGATTTTACTTCTTCTTTTTTTTCTACTTTCTTTTTTGTTTTACTTTCTTCCATCTTAATCACCTATACTTCATTTATATTCTAACATTTTTTAATAAGAAAAAAAAGCTTTTTATTAAGCTTCTTCTATTGTTATAAATCTTATTGATTTAATTATTTGTTTTTTTACTGGCTTAGACTTTTCACCATAGCCATTCTCTACTACTTCAACTCCAGCAATTTTATCTATGACATCAAGACCAGCGAATACACGACCAAATGCGGCATATGATCCATCTAGATAAGTTGATGTATCGTGCATGATAAAAAATTGACTTGATGCACTATCTGGATTATTTGATCTTGCCATTGAAATTACACCTTTTGTATGTCTTAAATCATTCTTGACACCATTTTCTGAAAATTCTCCTTTGATAGTTTCTTCTGAACCTCCAGAACCATCTCCTGCTGGATCTCCTCCTTGAATCATAAATCCTGATACAACACGATGAAATGTTAAACCATCATAGAAATGTTCACTTACTAATTTCTTAAAGTTAGCTATAGTTATAGGAGTATCTTTATTCGATAAAACAACTAACATAATGTCGCCATTATCCATTTGAATTCTTACTCTATCTGTTATTTCATCTGTTACTTTGAACTTATATCCATCTATTGTTCCTTCTAAAATTTCTTCTTTCACAATATTTTCCTCACTTTCTTTTTCTTTATTAGTTTTACATGATGCAATTGATAGCATAGCTATTAATAATAAAAATATTCTAATTACTTTCTTTTTCATTTTATCACCTTTTTTATAATAACATTAATTACTTTCTTTTTAAAGTAGTTAAAAATTCTTTTTCTTCTTTAGATACTCGATATGATTCTCTTATCTTACTAATTGCTTTATTATGAGTGAAATTATTTAAATTATTTTTTAAAATAAATTTTTGAGTTAGATTTGGAAATTTTACATATAATTCACATACTAGCCAGGCTTCGGCCATATTAATGTAGTATTTATTTGTTGATATTTCATTTAGTAAATTAAATATTTCTTCTATATTATCTGGTTCTATGAAATGAGATAATATAGTTATTAGGCCTACTCTACTTATAAACTCTTCTTCACTTTTTGCTAATTCAACACAAATTTTAAAATATTTATCTTTGTTCTTTTTTACTATTTTAAGACTATTACAAAAAGAATCACAAAGACTCCAATCATCAATTAATTTAATATGTTTCATAAAGTATTTATCAAATATAGCTTCATTATCTATATTTGAAATAATAAATCCATTAATCATTATTTCTTCATAATATTTATTTTTTGAACAAATTAAAAATGATGTAATATCAGATTTACTTATTTGTTTAGCTATCTTACGAAGTAATGGTATTCTTATTCCTAACATTTCATATTTTGTAAATGTTAATTTAGATTGAAAATCTTTATATGTTTGTTCACTTAGACTTTCTAGGTAATTTATATATTCTTGATATGTTTTATCATTCCACTCTTTTGGCATTATTTCATCTTATTCCTTTCATTGCTTTCTCTTATTGATTTTAATATTTCATCTAAATTACTATCTTTTGTTATTTGAATATTAGAAGAAATATGAACAATTATTGGATTATTTGGATTTGAATCTAATACTTTAAAAATTGGAATTATACCAATTTCATCTTCCTCATATAAAGAATTAGTAACGCAAAAGTTTACAAAACGAGTTATAAATTCTAAGTCATTGGGAATTACTCTTACAATACTAGGCAATTTTTTATTAAATGATTGGGGTAATTTATTTTGGGATTTTAAAATATGATAATGGAGATATAAACAAGAAAAACGATGATGGCCATCAGCTAAATAATGTTTTCCATCTTTTTCGAATGTTTTTAAAGAATTATTTTCGTCGTCAAAAATTGCCATAGGATCTTTTAAATATTTATCAAATTTTTCTCTGCTTATATCATTATACAAAAAGTTTGATAGCCATGTTTTTAATTCGTAGTTGCGATAGTCATGGGAACCTATTATATCATCAATATTTATTTCTTTTTTTTCATTAGACCAAACAAGTTCAAAGTAAGTATATAATTCCGAAGTTAGAGGGGCCTCTTTTATTGGACTTAGGGCTTCTTCTGGTAAATAGAAATAATCTTCATCTTCAATAGTTCCTAGTATTTTAAAAATATCTAAAAAGTGGCTTCTATCTCTATGATGTTTTTCCTTAGGTAGAAAATCTTCTTTTTTTAATTTATACATATTATCACCTTTTTAAGTATATCTAAGATTATTTGTTTTGGCAATTTCTTACTATTGTAAACATTATAATGTTACTATATAATTTTTATAGAACTTTTGTTTGTATTAGAGGTGGTTGTATGATTGAAAGTTTGTACCCTGAAAGACATATTTTAAGTATTGATTTAAAAAGTTTCTTTGCGTCTTGTGAATGTATTGTGAGAAGATTGGATCCTTTTATTTTTCCCTTAGTAGTAGCTAATCCTAATCAAGGAGGTGGAGCTATTACTCTGGCAGTTACACCTGCTTTAAAGAAATTAGGTGTTCCATCACGAGGAAGAATTTATGAAATACCTAAAAATATAAAATATGTAATTGTTCCTCCTAGAATGAGTCTTTATATAAAATTTAGCGAAAAAGTATTAAGTATTTATTTAGATTATGTTGCTAAGGAAGATATACATATTTATTCAATAGATGAGTGCTTTCTAGATGTTACTGATTACTTAAAGTTATATAAGAAAACAGATTATGAATTGGCAAAAGAAATACTTGATGAAATAACTAAAAGAACTGGTTTAACAGCAACTTGTGGTATTGGACCAAATATATTATTAGCAAAGGTTGCAATGGATGTTGAGGCTAAGAAGGATAAAAATGGAATTGCAAAATGGACATATGAAGACGTAAAAAGTAAACTTTGGAAAATAGCTCCCCTATCTAAAATGTGGGGAATTGGTCCACGTATGGAAAAAAGACTAAATAGATTAGGAATAAATTCTATTGGTGATTTAGCTCAATATGATAAATATGAATTAAAAAGCTTATTTGGAGTTTTAGGAGAAGAATTGTGGGAACACTCTAATGGAATAGATTTATCAACTATTAAGAATAAAAATTGTCAAATAAAAGATAAATCTTATTCTAATAGTCAAGTTTTATTTAAGGACTATGATGGTAATAATGTTCAAATTATCATTAAGGAAATGGTCGATGTTGTTAGTAGAAGGCTTAGGAATAATAATAAACAGGCTTTTAATGTAGGGCTTGCTATTGGATATTCTAAGAATGTTGGTGGTGGATTTTATCATGTTATGAAATTAAATAATCCTACAGATTCTAGTAATATAATATTAAAAGTTTGTAAATTATTATTTGATAAATATTATAATAATAAACCAATAAGAAAAGTTGGAGTTACTGTTTGCGGATTAGTGATTAAAGAAAATATTCAATTAAATTTATTCGAAAACTTTGATTTGATTAGAAAAGAAGATAAGAAGGAAATTACTATCGATGAAATAACAAGTAAATATGGTAAAAATAGCTTGCTTAGAGCTTCTTCTCTGTTACCAGATTCTACGATAATAGAAAGAAATAAAAAGATTGGAGGTCATAGTGCATGATAACTAACAGAGGAATGTTAAAGTGGCAACCGTTTAATGCGTTAGTTTCGAGTGGAAAAATGATAAATGAAGTATTGAGTGAAAAAAATAAAATAAAAATGCCTGTACTATCTGATGATCAAATACAAGAATTACAAAATAAAATTATTATATCTTTTAATAATCAAACTAATATAAAAATCAAGTATTATAGAGATGGAAGATTTTATTTAATGGAAGGAAAAGTTACTAATATCGATGGAAATAGACAAAGAATTACTATAAATGCTAATTTTTTTGTATTTTTTTCACAAATTATTGAAATTTATTAAAAAATGCTTGCATAGGACAAAATTATATGATATTATAAGTTTGTTCTTGGGGGATTAGCTCAGCTGGCTAGAGCACCTGCCCTGCACGCAGGGGGTCGCGGGTTCGAATCCCACATCCTCCACCATTGAACAATTTAAGTCCTTATAAAGGACTTTTTCTTTTGCTTAAATATTCTTCTCTGTTTTTAATAATTACAATATGATATAATAATCATTAAAAAGTGAGGAATATTATGAATATATTAGAAAGATTTTTAAATTATGTGGCAATTGATACTACATCAGATTCTTCAAAAGATGACACTCCTAGTACAGAAAATCAAAGAAAACTAGCTAAGTTGTTGGAGACTGAGTTAATAAGCTTAAATTTAAAAGATGTTTACTATGATCAAAAACATTGCTATGTTTATGGAAGACTAGTTGGAAATGAAAATCTACCTAAAATAGGTTTTATCGCTCATATGGATACTTCTGAGGATTCTAAAGGGAAAGATATATCTCCAAAAATTATATACGATTATGATGGAAATAACATTACTCTAAGTAATGATGTTATACTTAAAGTCAGTGAAAATCCAGACTTAAAAAATCATATTGGTAAAACACTTATCACAAGTGATGGCACTACTCTATTAGGAGCTGATGATAAAGCTGGTATTGCAGAGATTATGGATTTATTGCAAACATTAAATCTTTCTTATGAAGATCATGGTGATATTTATGTCTGTTTTACTCCTGATGAAGAAATTGGATTAGGAACGTTACATCTTAATAAAGAGTTATTTACTCCTGATTTTGCTTATACTATTGATGGCAGTACTGTTGGTGAATTTTCATATGAAAACTTTAATGCTGCTAGCGCTACTATAAACATAAAAGGAATTGTACATCATCTTGGTTATGCAAAAGATAAACTAGTTAATGCTGTTCATATTGCTACATTAATTAATTCTTTACTACCAGATGAAGTACCAGAAAATAGTGAAAATCGTGAAGGTTATTTCTGCTTAATGAATATGAGTGGTAATTTAGAAGAAGCAAATATGAAGTATCTTATTAGAGATTTTGATAGTAGTGAATTTAAAAAAAGAAAACAAATTTTAGAGTCGATTGTTGAGAAATTAAATAGAAAATATGGTAATTGTATTAGTTTGTCTATTAAAGATTCTTATTATAATATTTTAGAAATTATTGAAAAAGATCCTACTTTGATTTCTAATACATTATTAGCAATAAAGAATTCTGGTGTTGAGCCATTTATTCTTCCTATTCGTGGTGGAACAGATGGATGCCGTTTAACTTATGATGGTATACCTTGTCCTAACATTGGAACTGGTGGGCACAATTTTCATAGTAGGTATGAATATATTTGTTTAGAAGATATGATGAAAACATCAGAAATACTATTATCTATTGTAAGACAATTTTCTAAAGAAAATGATGTTATGAAGAAAGTAAAATAATTACTTTCTTTTTTATTATAATTATATATTAACAAATTTTAATTTTATTTGATTAACTTTATTTAAATTTATTGTGCCGAAATTAAAAAGATGAACAATTTTCTGTTATTGCTTTTTCAATTTATTTCTGTATAATAAATAGTTAGGAGAAATGACTTATGATGACAATTGATGATGAAAAAAGAAATTTATATGAGAATATATGTGAAATGAAAGATGGTAGTATTGAACAAATGTGTTTAATAACTATGTATAGTTTAGGATCATACTTTAAATCTTTGTTTACTTTTGGAAGTTCAAACAAGGTTACTCGTGATAATTTAAATATTATAAAAGAAATGTTTAAGATTATAAAAACAGAAAGAACTTTACTAAATTATATATTACAAAACATTGATAAGTTTGATATTGCGGCAACTCAAGAGGTAGTTGAAATGCTAGATGATGTAAATGATAAGACTGTTTTGTATTATTATGATGTGATAAATGGTATTGAAGACGCTGCTGAATTAAAAGAAGAACATAGAGGATATAGACCAAGATGTGGATTCCCTACTCTAATTGAAGATAGCTCTTATGCTGGAGAAGTTATTGCTCTGGGTGAAAATTTAGAAAGTTTAAAATCTTTTTTAGACTTTGAGGAAGAATTTTGGGAGTTTATTAAAGATAAAACAAAAAAGGTTGATACTTCAATTGAAATTATGGAAAAAATGGTATATGCAATTCCTATTTATAATGAAGAAGGATATGTTGTTAGTCTTCAATTAATGATACCAAGGATTAGTAATTTAGAATCAGCATTATTGGCTATAAAGATATATAAAAAAGCTTATGACATATATAAAATGATTGGAAAAAAATATGATAAAGATAACTTAGATGACTCTGCTATTTTACAAGAGAGATATAAAAATAGTTATCTTTCTAGAAAAGTAAAGAATCTTTTAGGTTTGAAAAGTGTGAAGTAAAAAATATACTTCACACTTTTTTGTTTTGTCAAAAAAAAAGATGCATTAAATGCATCTTTTTATTAGCTTAATTGTTCAGCTAAATCTGATTCAACAGAATCATTTTCAACTTCTACAATATCTTCTGCAACTTCTGGTTCAATATCCATTGCAGCAACTTCTTCTCTGATTTCATCATCGTCGATAAGTTGTTCTTCTAAAAATTCACTTGGTTCATCACTCATGAATTCTTTTTCTAACATCATTTCAATGTTACTATATTGTTTAGCTCCTGTACCTGCTGGGATTAATTTACCGATTATAACATTTTCTTTTAATCCTCTTAAATCATCAGTTTTACCTTTGATAGCAGCTTCTGTTAAAACTCTAGTAGTTTCTTGGAATGAAGCAGCTGATAACCATGAATCAGTTTCTAATGATGATTTTGTTATACCAAGCATTATAGGACGACCTGTTGCTGGTACTCCACCATTTAAGATAACTGGTTTATTTGCAGCATTGAAGTCATGTAGTGATACAGATAGACCTTCTACAAGTCCTGTATCTCCACCATCAACAATTTTCATTTTAGAAATCATGCGACGTACGATAACTTCGATATGTTTGTCAGAGATATCAACACCTTGTGATTTGTAAACTTTTTGAATTTCTTTTAAGATATAGCTTTCAGCAGTAATTGGATCTGTAACAGCTAGTAATTCTTTTGGACTTACTGAACCTTCTGTTAATTGTTCACCTGCTACAACATTTTGTCCAACTTCTACACGAACTTTAGAGTTGTATAGAGTTGTATGTTCGCGTGATTCAACATCGTTTTCAACAACAATTTTGTGTTTTCCATTTGCTGCTTCAATACTTGCTACTCTACCTGTAATTTCAGAAATAGTAGCTTTTGCTTTCGGATTACGAGCTTCGAATAATTCTTCAACACGTGGAAGACCTTGTGTGATATCGGCGTCACCACCATGCGCAACACCTCCTGAGTGGAATGTACGCATTGTAAGTTGTGTACCTGGTTCACCAATTGATTGAGCTGCCATTACACCTACTGCTTCGCCTGTTTCAACTAAATTGCCAGTTGCAAGGTTACGTCCATAACATTTTTGACATACACCAAATTGGCTCTTACAAGTTAGTGCACTACGAATTTCAACTTTCTTAATACCCGCTTTAACAATCTTTTTAGCGATATTTTCATTAATCATTTCATTCTTATCTATAATTAATTCTTTTGTTTCTGGATTAATTACTTTTGTAGCTGTATATCTACCAATAATACGATCTTCTAGTGATTCAATTATTGTACCACTCTTTTCGTCAATGAAGTCTTCAACTACGATACCAGAAATAGCACCACAATCAGCTTCTTTAACTATTATGTCTTGAGCAACGTCAACCAAACGACGTGTCATATATCCTGAATCGGCAGTACGAAGAGCTGTATCGGCAGAACCTTTACGAGCACCATGTGTACTTAAGAAGAATTCAGACACATTTAAGCCTTCAATAAAGTTTGACTTGATTGGAATTTCTACTGGTTGTCCATTTGGCTTAGCCATTAAACCACGCATACCTGCAAGTTGTGTAAAGTTTCCAGCGTTACCACGAGCTCCAGAGTTCATCATCATGAATATTGGATTTTTGTGGTCGCCACCACTAATTCCTTTTAACTCAGCTTCAACATCATCTTTTGTATCATTCCATACTTGAATTACATTGTTGAATCTTTCTTCTTCAGTTATTAAACCTCTTTGATATTGTTTATTAATCTTATCAACTTTAGCTTGAGCTTCATCGATTTTTTCATTTTTATCTTTAGCTTCGATAATATCAAATGCTGAAACTGTTATACCAGCGATTGTTGAATATTTAAATCCTAAATCTTTCATTGCATCTAGAACACCTGATGTTTCAGTTGTTTTATATCTTTTAAAGATTTGAGCAATTATTTGTGATAAGTTTTTCTTAACAAATGGTGTTACTGGTTCCATTTCAGCTATAGCAGCTTTAATGTCAGTTCCCATGCTTAAGAAGAATTTGCTTGGTGTAATATTTTCAATATTCTCTTTACTTGCTTCATTAATATAAGGGAATGAATCAGGTAAAATTTCATTGAATATTAGTTTACCAGCTGTTGTAACAAGATATTTACTCTTTTGGTCATCAGTAAATAATTTATATTTAAATGAACTTACTGGAATTGCAATTCTTGTATGTAAAGTTATCTCTCTTCTTTCGTAAGCCATGATTGCTTCATTAGAATTTTTATAAACTTTACCTTCATTTTCTTCTCCTGGTTCTTCGATAGAAAGATAATAGTTACCTAATACCATATCTTGTGATGGTGTAACGATTGGTTTTCCTGATTTTGGATCAAGAATATTTTGAGCACCTAGCATTAGAAGTCTTGCTTCTGCTTTTGCTTCTTCTGATAAAGGTACGTGAACAGCCATTTGGTCACCATCGAAGTCAGCATTGAATCCTGTACAAACTAATGGGTGAAGACGAATAGCTTTACCACCAACTAATTTAGGTTCAAACGCTTGAATACCAAGTCTATGTAGTGTAGGAGCACGGTTTAACATAACTGGATGTTCTGTAATGCAATCTTCTACTACATCCCAAACACATTCATCACGACTTTCAATTAATTTCTTAGCTCCTTTAATATTATGAGCAAGTCCTCTTTCAACAAGTCCATTGATTACATGTGGTTTAAATAATTCTAAAGCCATTTCTTTTGGAATACCACATTGATACATTTTCAAATTAGGTCCTACACAAATAACTGAACGACCAGAGTAGTCAACACGTTTTCCAAGTAGGTTTTGACGGAAACGACCTTGTTTACCTTTTAACATACTAGATAAAGACTTAAGTGGTCTATTACCTGCTGCTGTAATACTTCTTCCACGACGACCATTATCGAATAATGAGTCTACTGCTTCTTGAAGCATACGTTTTTCATTTTGTACGATGATAGTTGGTGCACCTAATTCAAGTAACTTTTTAAGACGATTATTACGATTAATAATTCTTCTATATAAGTCATTTAAGTCAGATGTTGCAAATCTACCACCATCTAATTGAATCATTGGTCTAATGTCTGGTGGAATTACTGGAAGTGCTTCTAGTATCATCCATTCAGGTTTATTACCAGATTCTTCAAATGCAACTAGACAATCTAAACGTTTAACTAAACGAATTCTTTTTTGTCCAGTACAGTTTTCAAGTTCTGCACGAAGTTCTTCTACTTCTTTAGAAACATCTACTTCTTTAAGAAGTTCTTGAATTGCTTCTGCACCCATTCCAACTCTAAATGTACTTCCATATTTTTCATAATATGCGCGATATTCTTTGTCAGAAAGAGTTTGTTTTTTCTCTAAAGGAGCTTGTCCTGGATCAATTACTACGTAACTTACAAAATATAGTACTTCTTCTAAGTCTCTTGGAGACATATCTAGAACTAGTCCCATTTTTGATGGTATTCCTTTAAAGAACCAGATGTGTGAACAAGGAGAAGCTAGTTCTATATGTCCCATACGTTCACGTCTAACTTTAGAACTAGTTACTTCTACTCCACATCTATCACAAATAACATTTTTGTATCTTAATCTTTTATATTTACCACAAGAACATTCAAAGTCTTTTGATGGTCCAAAGATTTTTTCACAGAATAATCCATCACGTTCAGGTTTTAAAGTACGATAATTGATTGTTTCTGGTTTTTTAACTTCTCCATAAGACCAACTTCTTATTTTTTCAGGAGATGCAATTCCTATTTTGATACCTTTAAAGCTGTTAGCATCTATCATAGTTCTTCACCTTCCTCTTCTTCTAATTCACCTGGAAAGTCGATGTCATCTAAACTATCAAAATCATCTTCTTCATCCATGTCTTCTAAATCTTCAGTTTCAACATCAGTTGGTTCTTCAACTGGCATATCACTGATTAGTTCTTTACCAATTTCATTTACTGAAATTGCTTCTTCATCATCTTCATGTTCTAAGTCTTGAATATCACATAAATCATCATCTTGATTTACTACTTGAATATCTAAACCTAGAGCTTGGAATTCTTTTAATAATACTCTAAAGCTTTCTGGAATACCAGCTTGACTTATTGTCTTACCTTTAACCATAGCTTCATATATCTTAACACGTCCTACAACGTCATCTGATTTAACAGTTAAAATTTCTTGAAGAACATGTGCAGCTCCATAAGCATATAATGCCCAAACTTCCATTTCTCCAAATCTTTGTCCACCAAATTGAGCTTTACCACCAAGTGGTTGTTGTGTAACCATTGAGTATGGACCAGTTGAACGAGCATGTAATTTATCGTCAACCATGTGGTGTAGTTTAATCATATACATAACACCAACTGATACTCTATTTTCGAATGGTTCACCTGTACGTCCATTGTATAGGATAGTTTTTCCATCTGGATCAATACCAGCAGTAGCTAATTCAGCGCTAATGTCATCCATTGTTGCACCATCAAATACTGGTGTAGCATAATGAAGTCCTAATTTTTTACCAGCCATTCCTAAATGTAATTCTAGGATTTGTCCAATGTTCATACGTGAAGGAACACCTTGTGGGTTAAGAACAATATCAACTGGTCTACCATCTGGTAAATAAGGCATGTCTTCTTCTGGTAAGATAAGTGATATAACACCTTTATTACCGTGACGTCCTGACATTTTATCTCCAACTTGAATTTTACGTTTTTGAATAATATATACACGAACTATTTTTGAAACACCAGCTGGTAGTTCATCAGAGTTTTCTTTAGTATATATTTTAACATCGTGAACAATTCCACCTGCACCATGATCAACTCTTAAAGATGTATCTCTAACTTCACGAGTTTTTTCACCGAATATTGCATGTAATAATTTTTCTTCACTTGTTAATTCTTGTACACCTTTTGGTGTTACTTTACCTACTAAGATATCACCATCTTTAACTTCAGTACCAATTCTAACGATACCATTAGCATCAAGATTTTTACGAGCATCTTCACCTACATTTGGAATATCTCTTGTGATTTCTTCTGGTCCTAATTTTGTATCACGACAATCAATGTCATAATGTTCTATATGTAAAGATGTATAAACATCTTCTTTAACTAATCTTTCATTTAATACAACAGCATCTTCATAGTTATATCCATTACATGTCATGAAAGCAATAGTCATATTCTTACCTAATGCTAATTCACCTTTATCTGTTGATGGTCCATCAGCGATTACTTCGCCTCTATGTACGGCGTCACCTTTTTTAACTAATGGATGGTGATTAACATTTGATGCGTCATTACTTCTTTCAAAGTTAGCAAGGTAGTAAGTGTCTTGACCGCCTGCTGTTTTAACTAAGATTTTCTTAGAGTCTGCATATTCAACAACTCCGTCGGCTTTTGCAACAATTGTAGAACCTGAGTCACGAGCTGCAATATATTCCATACCAGTACCAACGATTGGAGCTTCTGTTGTAAGAAGTGGAACTGCTTGACGTTGCATGTTGGCACCCATTAGTGCACGAGTTGCATCATCATGTTCTAGGAAAGGAATACAACTTGTTGTAATAGATACAATTTGGTTAGGAGCTACGTCAACAAAGTTAACTTTTTCTTTAGCAACCATTACAGTATCACCGTTTAAACGAGCTACTACTTTTTCATCAATTATTTCATTATTATCATTGATATCTAATGTAGCTTGTGAAATATAGTAATCTGCTTCTTCATCAGCAGTTAAATATACAATTTCATCTGTTAATTTGCAATTAACAACTTTACGATATGGAGTCATTATGAAACCATAATCATTTATTTTAGCATAAGATGCTAGTGATGTAATAAGACCGATATTTTGTCCTTCTGGTGATTCTATTGGACATATACGACCATAGTGACTTGGGTTAACGTCACGAACTTCCATACCAGCTCTTTCACGAGATAATCCTCCAGGACCTAAGCAAGATAAACGTCTTTTATCTGTTAATTCAGCTATTGGATTAATTTGATCCATGAATTTTGATAATTGTGAACTACCAAAGAATTCTTTTAAGCATGCTGTAACTGGACGAATGTTAATTAGAGTTTTTGGAGTAACTGTATCAAGTTCTTGAGTAGTCATTCTCTCTCTAATTACTCTTTCCATACGAGACATACCAACACGGAATTGAGTTTGGATTAGTTCTCCAACTTGACGAACACGTCTATTTCCTAAATGGTCAATTTCATCATCGTTACCAATTCCATATTGTAAATTTAAATAGTATGAAACTGATGCATAAATATCAGAAATTGTTAAACGGCGTGATTCAATAGTTTGATCATTACCAATAATTTTATGAACGATTGTTTCGTCATCTTTATCATAAACTTTAACTTCTTGAATTTTGTTGTATTCATCTAATTCCTCATTAATAGTTACTTCTTTAACACCATAACCAGCTTCAAATAAAGGACGAATATTTTCAAGAATTTCTTTTGTAATTATTGTTCCTTCTGGAACTACAACTTCTTTACCATCTTTGATATCTTCTGCTATTTTTTGTCCTAATAATCTATCAAGAACGTTTAATTTTTTATTGAATTTGTAACGTCCAACTTTTTGTAAGTCGTAACGGAACTTATCAAAGAATCTTGTGATTAATTGGTTCTTAGCAGAATCTAATGTTGCAGGTTCTCCTGGTCTTAATTTCTCATAAATTTCAATTAAAGCTTCATCCATATTCTTAGTACTATCTTTTTCAAGAGTATTTACTAAGTATTTATCTTCTCCAAACACTTCAAGAATTTCTTCATTTGAAGATAATCCTAAAGATCTTAAGAATGCTGTAATTGTTACTTTACGAGTTCTATCAATACGAACATAGAAGATATCTCTTGCATCTAGTTCATATTCTAACCAAGTACCTTTGTTAGGGATTATTTCACCAGAAATTATTTTTCTTCCATTTTTATCGATTTCTTTTTTATAGTAAACAGATGGACTTCTTACTAATTGAGATACGATAACACGTTCAGCACCATTGATAATAAATGTACCAGCGTCAGTCATTAATGGTAAATCACCAAGGAAAATTTCTTGTTCTTTTACTTCACCTGTTTCATGAATGAATACACGTGCTTGAACCTTTAAAGGAGCAGCATAGTTTACCATACGCTCTTTAGCTTCTTTTACTGTGTATCTTGGTGTTTCAAAATAGTAATCACCAAGTTCAAGTGAAATGTTACCAGTGAAACTTTCTACAGGAAATAAATCTTCAAATACTTCCTTGATTCCTTCTTCTAGAAATCTTTGGTATGATTTCTTTTGGATTTCTAATAAGTCTGTCAATTCTAAGGTGTTTTTAATTCTAGAGAAAGTTTTTCTTTCTCTATGGTCGCCAAATTTTGCTATTTTAGCCATTTTTGTTTCACCCCTATACCTAAATTTTGTGTTGTTTTTCGACGAAAAAACAATATGTCACCAACATATAATTGTAAGTGATGTAAAGTTTATTGTCAATGTTTTTTGGCCTTTATTATATAAAAACCTTTGCTTTTTTCGACTACTTCACATTTGTAATTTTCTTCCAGATGTGTAATAGTGCTTTTAGCCCCTTGATCTTTTCTTATAACCATCCAGAGCTCACCATCCTCTTTAAGATAGTCTCTTGCTCCATCTAAGATGCCATAAACTACATTTTTCCCAGCTCTGATTGGGGGATTCGTTATAATTAAATCATATATATCAGTAATATTTTCATAAATATTACTTTCTAACACTTGGCATAAGTTGTCTACGCCATTTTCAGCGCAGTTTTTCTCAGCCAAATGAAGAGCTCTTTTATTAACATCACACATAGTAACATGTGCGTTCATTATCTTAGCAATGGATATGCCCATATAACCATAACCACAGCCAACATCTAATATATTTAAATTATCATTATTATTAATATTTTTAAAAAGAGTATCTAACAATAGATTACTACCAAAATCTAATTTATCCTTAGAAAAAACACCATTATCGCTATAGAAGGTCAAATTTTCCCCTTCGTGTTTATAGATAATAGTTCGCAATTCACTTTTCAGATTGGGATTGTTAGTAAAATATTGTTCCAAAGAATCACCATTTTCTCTTTTTTTAAGACAGTAATATAATTAATTATATACTTAAAGACTTGTAAAGTCAATAAATGTATGTTTTATTGTACTTATTTTTTACAAAAAAAGCAATAAAAAGTTTAAAAAAATAAAAAACTTATCTACTATATTGTAAATAAGTTTTCTTTTTCTATTTTTTCTTTAAAGAATAATACTTTATTTGACCATGATTCTGAAATACCAGCAGATGGATTTCCATGTACATATATAGCCGATAACGTATAAACAGCATTAGGATTATTCATATCTATATTATAATTATCTATTATAGCTTTAACGCTAAGAATATGAGCAATTATTCCAGCTTCAAGAGTTGTAAAACTCATCCAACCGTCATATCCTCTCATACCACCAATATTATTATTATATTTAAATAGTCCACTAGTCATAATACCCGACTCTTCATAAACTATTGCTAAAGCTAATGATGGTTCTATTCCATATAGATTACATATTTTTCCAAAATATTGAGTAAATGTTAATCCATTATCCATATATATAACGTTATCATTAATTGTTTTATTTATTGTTGGAGTTTCATCTAAACGCATCTCTGCTATTGTTTTACCATATCTTTCTGGATATCTATACAAATCTCTAACAAAATATACTACTCCTGCTTCAAATGATGAAAATGATCCAAGTTTTTCAGCTAAAGGACTTGGAGCTATTACATTAGTAGCTAAATATTTTTCACCTTCTAGATTTTGAGTCAAATTTTTGGCTAATTCTAATGTTTTGTTTATATCTAGTTTAAATTTACTAGCATAATAAATGATTGTATTGTACTTTTGTCTTTTTTCTAAAGCCTTATTAAAATCAACTATATATTTTAATTCAGACAAGTTTTTTTCTTCTTTATCACTTATTGTGTTTTCTGATGTTAAATTTTCACTTTTTACTACTTCATTAGAGAACGAATTATTTTTATTTATTGTAAGTGCAATTGTAAGTAATGTAATTAATAAAACTATTGGTAGACATATAATTACTTGTTTTCTAAGACGTAATTTTGTCTTTCTTTTTTTCATACAATTTTCTCCTTTGTATGTAATACATTTTACTTTAAATTTTTATAATAGTCAAATCCAGTATTAATCATTTAAGCTTTGTTGACATTGTAAATTCACATGATTTTTTTAATTTTTATTTAAAACATTTGCTAAAATTACCATTTTCAAAAATTTTTATTTCTTTGCCATTTACAGTTGTTCCTATAATTGTTAAATCTTCAGTTCCTATCATAAAATCGACATGATTATTACAATCATTAAGTTTATTTTTCTTTAATTCTTCCTTTGACATTTTAGGTCCATTTTCTATACATTCAGGAAATGATGAACCTAAGGCAAGATGGCATGATGCATTTTCATCATATAACGTTTCGTAAAATATTAGATTTGAATTGGAGATTGGGGAATTATATTGCACTAAAGCTACTTCTCCTAGTCTATTAGAATTTTTACAAGATGAAATTAGTTGACTTAAAACTTCTTTTCCTTTTTTAGCATCACATTCTACTGCTTTACCTTTTTCAAATTTTATCCAAAAATTTTCTATTAAATTATCTTGATAACAAAGTGGCTTGCTAGCATAAACTATTCCGTTTGCTGAATCAGATGTTGGAGAGGTAAAGACTTCTTCTGTTGGGAAATTTGCTATTGTACTTAATCCGTTTGCTAATTTGCTCTCTCCTGATGCCCATATATGTTTTTCTGGTAGTTCAATTGTAAAATCTGTACCTAGGGAATTAGTGTATTTTAGTTTTATAAATTTATAAGAATTAAGTTTTTCACATATATTACTTAAATTAGTTATTTTTTTATTCCAAATTTCTTCTGGATTTCGTTTATTTATATAACATATGGTAAATATTTCATTCCACAAGTCCTCTATAGGATTTTTAGATTTTGGAAAAACCTCTTTAGACCAAGAAATTGTTGGTACTGCAGCTATGCACCAAGGAACCATTGATTTATTTCTTAATTCATCAAATTCTTTTCTTGTTTCGTAACCATACATTGTTATGTCACTTAATTTTTTAGGTTCTATATCACTCATTAAACCAGGCATTTCTGATGCGAGCATTAGGAATGCAGCTCCTTCTTTTGCATACTCATTCCATTTTTCTTTATTCCAAAATTGAAGTTTTTTTAATTCTTTTATTTCTAAATTTTTTAATGCTTCATGTTTTAAATGACTATCTGTTATATCAAAATAAATATCTCTTATTCCTAGTTTATAAGCTTCACTTGCAACAATTCTTACAAACTCTATAACTTCCATATCAGCACTAATAAATAATTTTTGATTTTTTTTCATTTTAAGACATGTATTTAAAAGAACTTTGGCATATTTTTCTTGTAATTTTTTCATTTTATCATACCTTTCTTTATTATTATATCACAATAAAATATACTCTATACTTTACTGAGTATGAAATTTTATTTTTATATCTACTTTATATCAAATTTATCAAAAGATATATATTTACCTCTATTATCTTTTATACAAAAACCAAAGCGTCCTTTTATCTTTATTGGTTCTGAGAACAATTTAAAATCTAAATCTTTTGTATTAGATGGGATTGATTTTTTAGATAAAGAAGCTGTGATATGAGGTGTTCTTAAAGTTTTTCTATCATCTTCATAATTTATATAATATGGTTTTAATTCGTCAGGTAGAGACACTAAAAAACCACTATTCATTCCATCATTACCATATGCGATTAAATAAATATCAAACGTTTGACCTACTATTTCATTAAATATTTCATCATTACTTGGATGATATCTAAATGTACAATGAATTTCGTCGTTAGCTTTTTCTAACTTTTCTGTATCTAGGGAATGAATTAAAGTTAAACTATCATTCTCAAAAAATAATCCTTCATAACTTATTATTTTATTATTATTCATCTTATCACCACTTTATATTTTTATAAAAGAAAAACTCGTAACCATACGATTACGAGATTTAAACTTATTGGTAGCGCCGGGGAGATTCGAACTCTCGACCTGCCGGGTATGAACCGGATGCTCTAGCCAGCTGAGCTACAGCGCCATAAAAGTAAGCAAATTAAATATATCATAATGATTTTAATTTGACAATACTTTTTTTGTTTTTTTTCGATTTTTTATAAAAAAAGTTATTTTTATTAAGCTAAATAAAGGATTTTTTAATAGTTTTAAGATTTTTTTATCTTTTGTATGCTTGTATGAAAGAATTATTCTTTCTTCATTTGTTAATTGTTTATTAGTTTCTGATAACTCTCCGTTAAAAACTAATTCACTAGTGTCTTTTATATAACAATCATCAATACAATCTGTTAATTCCCAATCAAATCTTTTTATTATATTTTTAAATTGTGGAAGATATGAAGATGGCATCGTTATTAAAGGCTTGCTATTGTTTAAATAATTGATAGATTCTTCTACTAGTTTGTTTCCTAATCTATAACGACGATATTTTGGTTCAAAATATAGTGTACATAGTTTATTTTCACTTGATTTAATATTTGATACACCTACTATTTTATTGTTATCGACAGCTATTATAGTATTTCTTGTTCCAACATAAATTCCAGGAACATGTTTTTTTATAAACCATTCTGCATATTCAGGATAAGTTGTTTTTGCACTTATTGTAACTAACAATATTTCATTTATGATTTGTTCAAGATCTATTCCTTTTTCTAGAAGATTTTGTAGTGAATAAAATTTTATCATATTATAATACCTTTCTTTTAGAGACTTCATCTATTTTAGCATTATATTTTCCTATTACTTCTTGGTTGGTTAAAGAGAGATTATAGTATGTAATTAAATCCATAATACATTTATCTGATTCAATAATTTCCTTAATAATTTGAATTAATGTTTCTGGTTTATCAAGATATTCATCAAATAAATGTGTTGCATAAATATCTGAGATGATATAACCAAATGAATTATGTTTTTGATATTCAATGTATGATTTTAATTGGTCACGATCTATTGGATTTAGTTTATTTAGTTTGGGTTCAATTGCAAGACTTGCTTTTCTTTCTTGCGCTTGATTAAAATCATGATTTATTCTTATTAGGTCGTGCTTTGCCAGAAGAGTATCATCTTTTAACATTATACTTAGTTCATAACAAACAATGTATTCAACTATAATGCTTAATAATTCTTTATAGTGAATATTATTTATTTTTCTATTATAAAGAGTTGTTACATATGGTGATTGAAAACAATGAACATATTCGTGTCCAGTACTTACAACTTGAATTGATTTACATTGATTGCTTATGAAGACATTAACTGGATGTAAAATGTCCCCTTCAAATTTTTCTTCAATTGTAGCTTCAAATGGATCATTTATATTTTCTAATCTTATCATTCTATTTAGAAATTGTATTTTTTCTTTATAATTTGAACCAAATATTTTACACATTATTTGGGTAAGTAATTCTTTTATTTCTTTAAGTGTAAGGGATTGAAAGATTAGTAAAGATGGATCAGGTAGATTTAGACCTTCTAATCTTTTTAAAATTCTTTCATAATTTCTATTTCCTCTACTAAAATTAAGTTCTCTAAATTCATGATTTATATTAAATTTAGTTAAATCTTCAAAAAAGTCATTTACTTCTCTTAAAACATCTGCTGGTAATATCATAGTATCACTCCTTTTTTTAACAAATAATATCATACATTAATAAAATATTTAAGTCAAAAAAAAGAGCCTTAGCTCTTAAAGAATTAATGTTATAATATCGTGAATAGTTATATAAAACATTAATAGTAATAATAATACAAAGAAGATAGTTGTTGTAATTGATTCTACTTTTTGATTTACTTTTTTTCTTGTAATTAGTTCAATTAATAAGAATAGAACGTGTCCACCATCTAATGCTGGAATTGGTAAAATATTCATTATTCCTAAATTTATACTCAAGTATGCAATTAAAAATAAAATATTTGATAATCCTGCTTGTCTAGTTTCTCCAACTACTGTATATATTCCAACTGGACCAGATAAGTTATTAATTGATAATCCTCCTGTAAATAAGTTTCCTAATGTTAGAGCCATTTGTTCTAAAGTACTAACAAATTTTTGAAAAGCATATTTTACTGATGGAACAAAACCTTTTTGGATATCACTTTTCATTTCAATTCCAAAGATTTTTGATTCATTACCATCATCATCTTTAGTAATTTCTGGTTTTATTTCATATGTATCTTGATTACCATCTTCGTGTTTTACTGTTATTTTATATGTATCATCTTTTGATTTTAGAAGTAATAGTAATTGGGCTTTATCCCATGTTTTAACTTTGCTACCATTTACTTCTGTTATAATATCTCCTGCAACAATTCCTGCCTCAGCTACTGGTTTACCTTCAGTTACACCATATATTTTTGGCTCTAATGAAGGAGCTCCCCATATAAGTGCTATGGCAAATAATAATATTATAGCTAAAACGAAGTTATTGAATACTCCAGCTACAAGTATTATTAATCTTTGGTACCATGGTTTGTTGCACATAAATTTTTCTTTAGGTATTTTTTCTGTATCATCATCTTCGTATATTTCTCCAGCCATTTGGACATATCCACCAATTGGAAGAGCTCTTATCGAATAATTTATTCCATCTTTTCCTTTTATTGTCTTAATAAGTGGCCCCATTCCGATAGAAAATTCATGGATAAAAACACCACTTTTTTTGGCTGTAATGAAATGACCAAATTCATGAACGAAAACTAATATTCCTAATATAAGTATAAATAATATAATATTTATAATTGTTGAAATCATTTAATCACCTTGCTTACTTTATTAAGTTTATTATATTTATAATAATAATATAACCATATAATATGAAAGTCATACTATCAAAACGATCTAGTATCCCACCATGTCCTGGCATTAAATTAGAAAAATCTTTAATATCATTTTCTCTTTTTATTTTACTAAAGAATAAGTCTCCTAATTGACCTAAGATAGATAAAGTTAATGTCATTAGAACTAAAACTATGATATTTATATTGCTAGTTATTATATTGTAATAGTAGATAGAAGCAATTATTGTTCCAACTAGAGAACCTGCAATGCTTCCTTCAACAGATTTTTTTGGTGATACATCAGGAATTAATTTATGTTTTCCTATTAAGCAACCAATTAGCATTGCGAATGTATCAGTCATTGTTGCTATTAATAATAAATATAATAATAACCATTTATTAGCGTTAAATATTAACATTAATAGGTTGAAAAATATTCCTATCATTAATGTTGATCCAATAAGATAGAAAGCTTCTTTTGTTGTATATTTTCCCTTTTTATCAAATATACTTGGAATTACTAATAAAAGTATTGTTAATCCTATTGCTATAAATGAAGCTCCATTATATATATATGAGGCATTTATGCTATTAAATACCATCATTTCCATACATATAAAGCCCAAAACTTTTATGATATTAGGATAAGGTTTGTGACTTTCTGTTAGTCCTAAAGTTTCTTTATATGCCAAAGCTGCAATTATCGATACTCCTACAGCAATAGCATATTTTGCAATGCTTGTAGGTAGTAAAAATAGGACTACAGCAATAGCAACTAAAATTGTTGCTGTTATTACTCTTTGTTTCATTATTTATTTCCTCCAAATCTTCTTTCACGTGTATTGTATATATCAATTGCACGTTCAAATTCATCTTCATTAAAATCAGGGAAACATACTTCTGGAAAGTACATTTCGGCATAGCTTGATTCATAAATCATAAAATTACTAATTCTTTCTTCTCCACTAGTTCTAATTAAGAAGTCAATTGGAGGAAGTTCATTATACATATATTTATATAGTAGATTTTCATCTATTTCATCAATATTAATCTTTCCTTTTTTTACATCCTCTGCTATACGCTTTGCTCCGTCAGCAATTTCTTGCTGTCCGCCATAATTTAGGCAAACATTCAGTGTTCCTTTTGTATTATTTTTTGTTTTTTCAATTATGTAATCCATAGCTTCTTGAACATCTTTACGAAGTCCTTCACGTCGTCCTGAAAAAATGACTTTTATATTTTCATCATGAAATTTATTATATTCATGTTTAAACCAACTAACGAATAAATCCATTAAATATTTTACTTCTTCTTCACTACGTTTAAAGTTTTCTGTAGAGAAGGCAAAAACACTTAAATATTTAACCCCTTTATTTATAATATATGCAGCTAATTTTTCTAAATTCTTGGCACCAGCTTGATGTCCTTTTAATGAAGGCAAATTTTTTCTTTTGGCCCATCTTCGATTACCATCTAAAATTATAGCAACATGTTCTGGATAATATTTTTCCACTTTCATCAATCCTTCTTTATAAATTATACTATTATAATTACTTAAAGGCAAGAAACAAACCATTAAGAATTATTAAGTATAAAATAAAAAAGAATACTTTCGTATCCTTTAATTAGAATGAATCTATATTTATTTTTACTTTTTTTAAACCAAGTATGTATGCATGAGCTTGGACTAAAGTACGAATAGCATTAGCCATTTTTCCATTACGACCAATTACTGCACCCATATCATCTTCATGAACAATAATCTCTAAGATAGTCGAATCTTCTTCTCCTCCAAATTGTTGAACACTTACCATATCTGGTTCTTTAGCAATACTTTTAACTAAATATTCAGTAAATTCTTTTAATTCCATAATTATTTACCTTCTTTATTTGATTTAGATTCAGCATATTTAGTCATGATACCTTTTTTGCTTAATAAATTTTTTACAGTATCAGTTGGTTGAGCACCATTACTTAACCAATACATTGCTTTTTCTTCATCAATATTTACTTCGTATTCTGCTGGGATTGGATTATAAGTACCGATAGTATCGATAAATCTTCCATCTCTTGGACTACGAGCATCAGCGGCTACAATTCTATAAAAAGGTCTTTGTTTAGATCCGCCTCTTTTAAGTCTTAACTTAACTGCCATTGTATTTCCCTCCTTTGTTTCGCTTTATTAATATAACAAATTATCTAAAGGGTGTCAACCTTTTTTGGTTAACACCCTTGTTTTGATTTAGTTAATTTTATAACATCTTTTGTTTCTTCGATTTTAAACTCTATTTGAGTACAAGGATTAAAAGGCTCGACAACAAACTTTTTTTCTTTTATTTTTGAACAATTCATTGTAGTAAGATGATATGGAGTGAAACTATTATAAAAAAAATACATTTCAAATATTCTGTTTAGACCAAATTCATTTACTTTAAACCTACTATCTGTTTCTCTTAAAGTTATAGTATCTGATAACAGAGAATAAAAAAATGTTGGTAAAGCAAATGATTCAGTTGGTAATACCTCAATATTATTAGTTCTTAAATATAATTTACCGCTCTCACATAAAGACATTATATAGTTATGATATTCTGCTATTGATTTTATAAAATCTGATGAAATTATTTTATCTGTCTGTTTAGCAAATAATAGGCTTTTATCAGGTAATATTGAAACTGGACTTTTTTTTACTATACTGTTTAGCTTTCCTTCTTGATAGATGACAGAATTTTCACTAAGATCTTTACCACTTAAAAGTTCTTTTGCATAATCAGCAACTCTTTTTAGCTTAATTTTTTTAGTTATATAGTCACAATATAGTCTTGGTTGCTCTTTAGTAGATTGGTGTATATAAAAGTTAAAGTCTATTACATTATTCTCCTGACAATACTGCTTTAACTTTTCCAATTCTCTTTGATATTCTAGATATATACTTCTTAAACCAAATACAACATCTTTTAGAGTATATAAATATTGCTTTTCCATACTAACCACCTATATTAATGATATCACTTTATAGTTTAGAAAAGATATAAAATTTATTTATAAAATAAAAGATGATAAATTATATTCCTTTATCATCTAAATAATCTTCTTTTATGTCATCTTTGTTGTCTTCGTCATAAATATCATCCCAAGGAAGTTCATCTTCTTCTATGGCAATTTTTACTTTTCCTTCACCTACTATTTCAACACCTAATTCTTTTTCAATGGTAAGATAAACGTCATTTCCTTTAATATTGACATCTTGAACGGTAGGCTGTTTTAAACTTCTGACAATTATTTCATTATCATTGCTTAAAGATTCAAAATCTTTAACTCGTAGACGCATTAATTCATTATAAGTAAAATTTCTAGTTGTAACTGCTGTTTTAGAATCTTGATCATATGAATACCAAACATTTACATCAAAAGATCCATTTACATTTACTTCATTTTTATGGTTTGTGCCATCAAAGCTGTGATTAATTACCCAACAACCTAAAACTGTATTGGGAGTATTTTCTGGAGTTAAACTATATTCTCCTTTAAAAGATTTACGTCCTTTACCAACAATAGTCTTTGTTACTATTTCTTTATAATTAGACATATTATTCACCTCTAATTTAATGTATGCACAAATGTCCTAAATATTGATTAAATAGTAAAGAAAAATGACTTAATAAAGTCATTCATATTATAATTAGCGATTATCTATTGGTTTTAATTCCAACTCTGGGCCAGTTTGATATTTTGTAAAATCTAAATTATGGCATAATCTTTCATAAGCTTTAATGGTATGTCCTACTGTTATATGTCTATTTATTATTAACCTATATATAATACCTGCTATAAAGGGATTTACTATAAGAAAATTATCACCAGAATTTGTTAACATATCTTCAATAGCTTTTTTATTAGGAATAAAATTATATAACAAATTGTATTCTTCAGAAGATAAAATATTTTTATTTTGAGAGATTGATTTTAGTAATTTAATAAAATCTAATTCTTTAAAACTATAATATGTATAATATTTAAAATCTGAATTTTTAGTTTCTTGATTAGGTGTTTCTAGTAATAGCAAGTCTAATTGCCAAGTCTCAATAGACATTACTTTATTTAAACTAGAAGATGAAATGAAATTGATGATTTTTTTTAATAAATTTTCTTTTTGTGATTTAAGCTCTTCATAATTACTATTTAATTCATCAATATTACTTAAAGCGATATAAACATTTCCGAAGATATTTCTTAATTTATTAATATCTTTATTATCGTTATATTTAACCATAGCAACGCCCCCCTTTTTATTAAGATGATTTTAACAAAAGATAAAAATATGGTCAAATTTTACCACAAAAAGAAGGCTTATTTTAAAGCCTCTTTTATTTTTCTTTTTGCTCTTGATGTTGCTACATGATCAAGCCATGTCTTTTTAGGAGTCGCAGTGTCTTTTTTTATTAATAAAATACGATCTTTATTATTTAATTTTGTTGTTAAATCAACTTCTTTACCATTTATATAAGCTTTATGTAAGTGATTTCCCCAATCGGTATGAAGTTTATAAGCAAAATCTATTACAGTTGAACCATTTGGTAATTCAAAAATATCTCCTCTTAAAGTATAAACATAAATGTTATTTGAAAATATTTCTTGTTTAACTTTGTCTAGGAACACAGAATCACTTTCTGATATATCATTTAAATCCCTTAAAGTATTAAAGAATTGATAATTAAGTTTTAATTCATGTTGCATTTTTGTCTTACCATCAGCATGATATAGTTTCCAGTAAGCTGCTAAGCCAATAGTATTTACGTCATCCATTGTTTTAGTTTTTATTTGAAATTGAAGTAAGTGATTATCTGGACCAAAAACAGTAGTATGTAAGGAACGATACATATTTGTTTTTGGACAAGCTATATAATCTTTAAATTTGTTGTTCATTGGAGTATATAATTTATGAATTAGACCTAATACATGATATGGATCCTCATTATCGTCTAATATCAACTTGAAATTGACTAAGTCATGAATATCACTTAGTTTGTAGCCTTTATTTAATTTTGTATATAAATGATAAATGTTTAATATTTTTATGCGATATGTGAATTTTATATTATTTTCAGTTAATAGCTTTGTTACTTGTAAACTTGCTATTTCACTACATTTTGCATAATCTTTTTCTATTTCTTTTATTTTACCTTGAATGGTATTATAAGTTTCATTATCTAAATATGATAAACAGATGTCTTCTAATTCACATTTAATTTGAAATGCTCCAATAAAGTAAGCTAAAGGGACGAATATATTAAGAGTTTCCTTAGCACTTCTTATCCTTTTCTCTGGGGCTTTAAATTCAAGTGTATGCATATTGTGTAAACGGTCACATAATTTAATAATAATAATTCTAACGTCATCATTTAAACTATTTATTAATCTTCTAATATTGGCATTTGTTGCATCATCTTTGGAATTAAAATGGAGATTGCTAATTTTAGTAACACCATCAACTAAGAAGGCTACATCACTACCAAATAATTTTTCTATTTCTTCTAATGTATAGTCTGTATCTTCTACTACATCATGAAGAAGCCCTGCACATAGAGATGCTCCATCAGCTTTAAAACGAGTTAAATTCATACAAACGTTAAGGGGATGAATTATGTATGGTTCACCGCTTTCTCTTTTCTGAAAAGCATGAGCTTGAGCAGCTATTTCATAGGCTTTTTTAACACGTTCAATTTCTTCAGGATTATATTTTTCTACTTCTTTTATTAAATCTTCTATACTCATTTTTACATCAACTCACTTTAGTATGTAACAATAATATCACAAACAAAAATAAAAAACCATTAATATAATGGTTCATTATCATTTTTTTGTCTTTTTATCTTATTTAGTAAGATTGATATAATTATTATAAATACTACTATACATATAGTTCCTATTAGATATTTTTTATTGTTTGCTAAAAATTGCTCTAACGGAGATTTTTCTTTTATTAATGATGCAAGTGAAAAGACGTAATTATTTTTTCCATTAGCGACAAAAGAAATATATCCGTTTTGTAAAGTAATTCCATCAGTTAATAATGTATATTCTTCATTTTCGTTATATGTGTATATTTTTACATTTGCTTCGTCATCAAAATAGTCTCCTAAATATACTAGCATTTCAGTTCCTTCTGGTAATTCTGTTTGAAAAGTTAAAGGACCATCAGATATTTTTTTAAAAGATGCATTTAAATTACTATTAGGGGTATTTTCAGAAATAATTGCTTGATATAAAATTCCATTGTAGAAATTTACAACATTATAATATAATTTAGAATTATTATTTTTTATGTTCTTTAATGTAGTTAAAGGAATGATATGTGTATCATTTTCAGTTGTATTATAAATGATGTCAGTTTTCTCTGTTACATTATTGATATCATTGATTAAAGTTGCGTTTGTAGGATTTTTATAAACAATCAAGTAATACTCTGTTATGTCATCTTCAGCATCTTCATCTTCACTTTCATTTGGTTCGATTACTTTTATTGTAATAACATTTAAACCTGATTTTAAGTTTTCATTTCCTTCAATTTCAACTAATGCTGTTGAACTTTCTGTTATTGTGTCAATTGTTAAACTATCGTAATCTTTTCCGATTCCATAAAGCCAACTTTTTTTATCATCAGATATATCTAAAACTAGGTTATTAACTTTTATAGTTCTTAATTTACTACTTTTTTCAAATGTTTGAAATTCTTCTGTTGAGCGATTAATTATGATTGTATAGTTTGATATTCTTCCTGCAGATGATGCAACACTTATAGAAAATGTATTTTTTCCAATATTAAGTTCTTTTGTTCCTGTCCCAATTACTGTTGCGTTTGGGTCATTAGGGCGAGCATTAATAAGAACACTTTCTACACTTTTGCTTACTGTTGCTTCATAAACATTTTTATTTTCTTCATATCTTAAATTTGTTCCTGATACATATAAACTTTTTAATGTTGTATCTCCTGTTCTATTATCTGTACGATTAACATTAATTTCGTAGGTCTGTGTTGCTCCATTTTGGGCAGTAACTGTAATATAAAAAATGTTATTTCCATAAGCTAATTTTTGCACACCATATCCAGAAAGAGTCTGACGACTATCACTTTTTGTTGCAACTATATCAATATAGTTAACATCTGGCGGAACAGTTAAGTTGTATGAAAAGTTTGTTTTGCTGAATGTAGGAAGCATTGTATAACCTTTTACATATAATGTTCCAATTAAGGTTTGAGAACTTGGTTCGATTGCATTTATTGAAACTCCGGCAAAACTTTGACCTATGATGTCACACCCTTTGTCACAATTTGAGTCATAATGAGAATCACCATTTCTTAAAACGTCAACTTTAGTTAGACCAGTTCTTTTAACTTTAAATTTCATTTGAAGTGTTGCGCCACTTTCCCAGTTGATACCTGGATCTTTATCGATAGTTATTTTTCCTGGTTCATGTCTATACGTTCCTCTACTTTGAATCCATGTTATTGTATCAAATTCAAGATAATCTGGATTGTATGTAATTATTACATGAAAATCTCTTATTTTTAGTTTATCACCATAGTTTGCATCTAATTGAACATAAATATTTGAACCTGTAACAGGACTTTGAGTTGAGGCACCTAATTCTGTTGCCGCATTACATAGTATTGGCAAAAAAGCAAACAAGATAATAATTATATATAAATGTTTTTTTATTTTATCCATATAAAAACTCCTTAGACTACTCTATTCTTATATAATTATATTATATATTTAGTTATAATTCAATTAGATAGCATTTACCTTTTTCTATTTTTTTGATAACATATTTTGTAGGTGATAAGAAATGAATGATTGTATATTTTGTAAAATTATTAAAGGTGAAATTCCTTCTAAAAAAATCTATGAAGATGATAAGGTTATTGCTATTATGGATATAAACCCTGTTGTTGATGGACATGTTCTAGTTATTCCTAAAGAACATTTTGAAAATTTTTATGAAATTAGTGATGAAGCTTTATCTCATGTTTATAAAGTGGCAAGAATTTTATCTAAGGATATAATAAGTAAATTAAATAAGACTGGCATTACTTTACAAGTAAATTATGGGTATAATCTTGTAAATCATTTTCATTTACATTTACTTCCTGATTTTGAAACTCCTGTCAAGGAAATGGAAGTTGATAAGGTTTATGAGCTTTTAAAATAATAAAAACTCTCAAGGTATAAACTTGAGAGTTTTTATATTCGGGATTTTTTTGGATTGTTTTATTTTATTTTTTATTTTGCAATTGTTCTTTTTTTAATTCTATTTAAAATAATAGATATTTTCTTTTTGTCACTAATAAGAATTAATAATCCTACTCCCATTGTTGTGACTCCAAAAGAAGTGATTATGATTCTTCCTATTCCTCCTGAATTTGGAATTGAAGCAGCTTTTAAATTTGGTAAGTAAAGTTTACCTTCTTCTTTTATGTTTATAAATGCTGGACATTTTCCACCTTCAGATCCTCCAATGCATTCAATTGACTTTATGTTACCACTACTAAAAGTTATATTCCATTCCCCACTTGGTCTTACAAATCCGTCTGGGGCGTCACTTTCTACTAATCGATAATTAGTTGCCTCTAGTTTACTGAATTCTACTATTCCATTTTCATCTGTTCTAGTGGTTTGTCCTATTTGTTTAAAACAATTAGGATTGTCTTTTACTAAACTTGTATATAGTTCTTCATTTTCTATATCACAAATATATTCATAGAATTCAAACGAACCAGCATTTTTTATTGGAGCATCTCTATTATTTCCATCTATTTTTGTGAACATAAATTTAACAATTCTTAAGCCTAAATTTATATTTTCAATATCTAACAAAGAATCTAGTGTTGAATCAAATTCAATTTCATCAGTTTTTCCATCTGGATTAGCTTTATTGCTATTATTTTCAATTCCTTTTTCTATTACTATATATCCATTTTTTAATTCAAATTTAACTATGTATTTATCTAAATTTAAGTTTTTGAAAATATAATATCCTTTATCATTAGTTGTAGTTTCTTCAATTATGGAATTATTAATTGGATTAATTAATGAAACTTTTATATTAGGTAATAACGTATCCTCTGATTCAGTATATAAATCATCTTTATTTAAATCTTCAAAAGCAATACCTGATATTGTTCTAGTTTGACGTTTGTTTCTTACTACAACTATGTTAACTATTCTATATATATCAGTTAAGTCTTCATCTACTTTTCGTTCTAGAACTGGAACATATTCGTATTCAGAAGGATCAGTATGTTTATTATAGTTTTGTATAACTCGTGTTCTAATAAAACCTGTTTCTGCTTCTATATATGTACTTCCTTCTTGACCTTTATGTAATGTGTAAGTTGCATCTGTATTTGGATATGTATGTAATTCTATTGTTTCTCCCCCTGGAGAGTCATGCCAATCATTTACAATAAAGTTATTAGATTCCTGTGTTTGGGCAATTAGTTTGATATCTCTTAAAGTAATATCTACATTTCTATCTATGGCATATCTATGCATAGTTTTAACCAGTCTTCCTATACCAGCTTTTACCGATATTCCGTCATTACTAGTTCCTGCATCAGCATAAATTGAATGTGCACCTAATACAATTGGAACTATTGTTTTATTTAGAACATATCCTTCTGGAGCGGAGACTTCTTTTAAATAATATCTTGTTCCAACTTCTGCACCTGTCCATGATGCATACGCATATCCTTCTGAACTTAAAACATTTGGAGTAAAAATTAATACACCATCTTGTCCTTTTACAGTTCCTGTTGTTCCAGTTGCTATTGGATTTGTATTATTATTTGCATCTTCTTCTGTTTTATATATTGAGAATACTGCTCCATTAACAGGATTTTCTTGTTCATCTATTTTGTTTACTATTAATTCTCTTGTATCATTTGGGATATATATTGTTGAACTAAAGTTACGAGAAAATCTATCAATATTTACTAGACTAAAATTGTTAACTGCATTTAATTTATTTATTGTTTCTTTAACTACTTCTTCAGTTGTTTTTCCATCATTTACTTGTTGTTTTAAATACATTATTAGTGCTTCATATCGTTCTTCTGGACTTTTTCCTTTTATTCCTAGATTTTCTAAACCAATGTCATTAATTATTCCATATGCCATTTGCATATCACCATCATCATTTTCTAATGATTTAAGTCTGTAGCGATCTGCTGTACCTGGCATTTGATCAAATGTTGCTTCTAAACGCTTTGTTTTATTATTATATTTAAAATACCAATTTGGAGTATCTTCATCAATTGCTTGATAAAGAATTGAAGCTAAAATACGATTATTTATATCTCCATATGACTCATCTGGAGCACTAAAACCTTTTTGGTTACTTCCATAAATAGGATACCATCCATTATTATTTACTAAAGGTATACCGATAATCAAGCCTTTTTCTTGCACTATGTCACTTATAAGCTGACTATCAGTGTAAGGAATGTCTCCCGTTGTTTCATTAAGTGTTGAGTAAGTTATTTGGTTATTACCATATATAGTTGATCTAAAATTAGCGTAGGCTCCAGTTTCAAATTTGTTGTTTACTACAAGCATTGAAAAATTTGGGTCGTATCTTAAGACAACTTCGTTTGCAAGCGGTTGAAAATTACTTGGAACATTTTTTTCTTTTAGAATATATATTTGTGTTCCATTTCCGTTGTTATAATAAGCTGAAAAATTTATTAATTTCTCACTAATGCCACTGCCATTATTTTCTTTAAACGTTGCTTGTCCATTTTCATCAGTTATTATAGTTGTAATTAGATTTTCTGGTGTAATATAGGATTTAACGTCATCTAATGTTACATCAGCAGCATCACCTGTTGGTTTATATCCTTTTGCTTGATATAATTCAAATTCTACTCCTTCAATGCCTTTTTCATCTCGATCTATTTTTTTCAAATCTATAGGAATTTGAGTTTGTAAATTAAATTTAATATTGATAGTTGATGCAACATGTCCTCTTTCCAAATAGTAAACTTTCATTGTATGTCTTGTATTTGAAGCTAAAATCCAGTTTCCTTCTTCTGTTTGCTCCCAATCTTCTTGATTAAATTTGCCAGCTCTTTCAAATTGAGCTTTCATTGTAGTACTTTGTTGTATATTTATTACCGGTGGACGTGTCCAACCTGCTGGTGATGTTTCTCTATACACTTCTCCAGTTGAAAAGTTTATATACCCTGGCATTCCTGTATGGAAACCACTTATGTCTAAAACTAATACATCATCAATAAAAACCCAAAGGTCATCATCTCCTGTAAAGTCGAATTTAATCTCTTCTTCCGTTTCATTCCCTTCTTCGTCTATTAAAGTAAGAACACCATTTTCTGGAACTAGAAAAGGAACGGTCATTTCTACTCCAAAAAAGTGATTAGCATTTTCAACCAAACCAGCATCAGTATTAATTAAACCATCTTTTTCTACAAGATCGCCATTTTTTATTTCAAAAAAGTCGGATACCTTATTAAAAGGGAAAAACATTTCTTTTTTTGTACCTGAGTCTTCAAATACAAGTGGTTTTTCATACAATTTTATTGAAGCTCCATCAACAACTTTTCTTGTTGGATCAATATCATTTATGTCATATTCTAAAGTAGCAAAGTTTTCTTTGCAATCATAATAGTAAAATCCATCACCAGCTGATTTAAATAAACCTTTTACGTTTGTGTATGATATTTTTCCTGGATGATTGTAGGTTGGATTAAATAAATATTCAAGAGATTCTGTTGCTAGTCCGTCTTTGTTTGCTTTCATAGCGTCATCGCCGAGTTTTAAAATATATGGTTGATTTTTTGCATCTTCAAAGCGCGGAAATATGGCAGAATCAGTCTCACCTGCAAAGTAAGACCATGTTTGCCAAGGGTTGGTTTGAGTTGTTGGATATAAATGATAAGCTGAGGTACGATTAGATGAAACTAACATAAATTGGTCTATATTTAAAAGAGGATAACCATTTGCACTTAATGTATTTTGTACTAGTCCTGGATTAGTAATTAAATAATTTCTAGTGTTAGAGTTCCATACACCATAGGCTTGGTCTATAGAATTTCTAAATAAAAATAAATGATTCTTATTTATACCTTGATCTGGATTTAGTGTACCTGAAGAACTACGAATATTTTGATTGCTAAATTGCTTTACTGCACTTGGCATGACATTATCATATTGAGGTTTATCTGTATCTGTTATCCAGTAATCAAACATATTAATTGTTACACCTTCTGGAGTTGTACTATTTACTATAAATTCATTAAATTCATTTGTTCTATCTACTATTTCATCAGCATGTGTTGAAGAAAGAAAATAGATTAAAACAAAAGTTAAACAAACAACGATTGATAATCCTGTGTACTTTTTATTCAACTTCATACTTAACCTCCAATGTTAATCCTATATTACTTTATGTATTATTTTTTGTATTGCATTTTGTATTATATACATTATATCATTAATGAAGTTAATATAAAAGACGATTTTCAACAAAAAACTTTAGAATGTGGATTCTAAAGTTTTTTTATAAAAATTTTTTTAAATTATCTAAGTTTCTTTTTTCAATACGAAGAAGGTCTTTGGCTAGAGAAATGGCTTTTTTATCCGCTCCTTTATAATTGTTTAATTTCTCTTGAATTTCTATAATGCCTTTATTGCTACCTTTCATCATCATTTTAGCTATATTTGTATTAGATTTATTATCAAATGTATTTAGTTTTGCATCAAAATATGTCATAAGTTTAGCAATACTACTAATATCTTTAATGTCTTCATTATTTTCTAACATCATTTTTGTGGCTTGATTACAAATTTCATAATAATCTTTTTGTTGTTCACGAATAACTGCTAAAAGTTCTTCACTTTCTATTTCATTTTTTATATTATCTATGCCAATTATTCCCATTTTAGCATTTTGATAAATATAATTTAAAAGTTCTGTATCCTTATTCATTTTATCACCAGTATTAGTATAGGTTTGTTAAACATATTTATACGTAAAAAAAGAAGTTTATAATTAAACTTCTTGAACGACAGCAATAATCATTGGTTTACATTCTGTTTCATGATATAAATATTTGCCTAATTCTTCCCTTATTTCATTCTTTATTTTGTTATATTCAACATAATTTTCTGAAATATTTCTTTCAATAATGTTAAGTGAAACTTTTTTTATTTCTTCTATCATTTCTGATGAATCTTTTACATATATAAATCCTCTTGTAGTTACTTCTGGACCAACTAGTATTACTTTGTCTTTTTTACTTATTGTAGCACTAATTAACACAATACCATTTTCAGATAACATTTCACGATCCTTAATAACTAATTCACCAACATCTTCTGTACTATTACCATCTATTAAAATATCATTGACTTTTATATGGTCAAAACATTCTAGATTAAGTTTACCATTATTTATTTCAACAACATCACCATTTTGCTTTAGTAAAATATTTTCACGTGGCATTTTTAATTCTGCTGCTATATTGGCATTGTTAACCATATAACGATATTCACCTTTTACTGGCATATAGTATTTTGGCTTTAATAAATCTATCATAATCATTAAGTCTTCAGATGATGCATGGTGTAAAATTGTTTTTTCCTTAGGAACAGTTATAATATCACAACCATTTGTAGCTAAATCATTTTCAACTTTTACTAATGTTTTTTCACTACTATCATATTTGGGTTCAGCAAAAACTACTGTGTCAGTTTTCTTTAGTTTAATAAATTTATCATAACCATTAATAATTTTGCTTATTGAAGCATATGGGTTTTCTTTACTATCTTGAACTAATAATATTGAATCTTTATCATCAATGTTAGATAAATCTCCAAGAGTATTATCGGCAAAATTTAGATATCCTTCTTTTTTTGAAAAATTAATAATATTTTGTAGATTCTTTCCCATAATTACAATTTTACGATGAGTATTTGCTGCAGCATCGAAGATTTCTTGAATTGTATAGATATGAGTTGGTAAAACAGCGAAAATCATTCTATTTTCATGATGTTTAATAGAATCTTTAAAGAATGAAGTTAGCCTATGAGATGGAGAAGTATGTCCAATTCGTTCAGAAAAAACTGATTCACATAAAAGAGCTAAAACACCTTGCTTACCAATATAAGCTATTTTGCCTAAATCCATAGAAAATTTATTCATCATTTTAGGATCGACAATAAAGTCGCCTGTATAAACTATAGCTCCATCTTTAGTATTAATAACAAACATAACTGAATCTGGTGCTGAATGATTAACATTTATCGGGAAAATACTTACTGGACCAAAGTTAATCTTTTTGTGAGGCGTAATTTCTACTATTCTAGATGCATCTATTCCATCATTAGTTAAAACATATTTTGTAAACTTTGTTGCATAAGCTTTTATACTTGGAATCTCTTTTAACAAATCCTTAGTTGCTCCCATATTTTCATAATGACCATGAGTTAAGAATACACCTTTAATACGATTTTTATTTTTTATTAAATATTCAAAATCTGGAATAATATAATCTATTCCATATAAATTTTCATTAGCATACTTAAGTCCACAATCAAAAACAAAAATATCTTTATCAATCTCTACACAATAACAATTCTTACCCATTTCATCTAGTCCACCAAGACTAAAAATTTTTATATTACACATAAAAACATCTCTTTTCTAATATTTATTTTCTTTTATTTTTTTCTAAAAAAGGCTTGTGTCTAGGTAATTATAACAGAAATAGTATTATTTTTCAATTGTTATTGATAATTAAGAAATGAGAGAATGTTTAATATATTAATTATTTTCTGATATTAATTCTGATAATGGAACTATTTTTAAATCTTGATATTTTATTTGATTTAATATAATATTTAGTTCTGTTAAGGTTATAGAATCTTTAATTAATATTATTTCACCACTTGATATTTTATTTTTTTCTGTACTAATATTGGAATGATTAATAATTAAAGAAGGTTTAAAAAGATATTTATTTTTGCAATTTTTAGGTATTTCATCGCTTTTTATATAACATATATTTTTATTAACCTTGTTTTTAGTTAGGAATGTTTCGATATTATTATATATTTTATCACTATTTGAATCATTTATTAGTTCATAGTTTAAATCATAATCTTCACTATTTATTAAAACATTTACTTTATAATTATTTTGATGAAGATATTTGGATAGATTATTTACATTTTCAAAAATCAATGAAACACTATTCTTTTCTTTATTCCCTCTAATTATAATTTTGTCTTTATTATCCTCAATACTTATAACTGGTCTTACCTCATTAAAGACTAATTTAGATTTGTCATAAACACTCTTCTCTTGCATATTAGAAAACGATCTATTAGCATTTAATTCCTGACCATTTAAACCAGGAATAATATATATATCGTCAATAATTGTACTATCAATGTATCCAACATCTAAAGTGTCTTTTAAATCTTTGATTGATTTCATTATAGGATTTTTGTTTTTAACATATAATGCAACTTTCTCTGTATAATAAAAACTTAATAAACATATACCAATAATGCCTATGTACTCAAAAAATTTTTTTATAATAATCACCTATTTAATTATATGTTTTACTTTATTTTATAGATGTTTTTTTATATAATAATTTACTAACGGGTGGTTTATTATGAAAATTGAAAGTTTTTTAAATGAGATATTGGTTGATTTTTATTGTAATTTATGTTCATTAAATGGTATGTCTGAAGAAGAAATAGAAAATTTGTGTATGAATGCTGATGGACTTGAAGCAAGTGATAAAGAAGTTATAACTTTTTATGCTGATGATATTAATGATGAAATGATACAAGATGAGGTTTATTGGTATATAAAAGATAATTGTGATGAATTTGATATTCCATTAGCTAATATAGTTGGTTTTTTAACTAGTAAATATTTTATTTACAATTATGATAATAAAAATAAAAAATTGGTTGATTATCTTAAAACACATACAATAGATGATATTATAGAAATGTTTCAAGAAGACGATGAATTTGGTAGAGAAACAATTGAGGCTTATATTCATTGTATAACTAATGAAACTTTATATATGGAAAAAAGAAAAAAGATATTTGCAAATAATGATCAAAGTACATTGCTTAAATTAGAAACTTTAGGAATTGAAGAAAATGTTATTACTTTAAATGAATTGTTAAGAAATGTAATATGTAATCTTTACAACTTCTATATATCTAATGCATATCCAGATATTGATGCTTTAAATTATACTTGGAAATTCTTTACTGATAATTTTGATCCATTAGGAGAATTAGATAAATTAGGTTTTGATCAGAGAACTAAATCAGCTTATAAGCAATATATGTTATGTTTAATGTATTCTGATTTATATGAAGATGCATGTAATGAGTCTATTATACAAAGTGAAAATTATGATGATAGATTAGCTAATGTTATACCTCTTGTAATGACACAACTTGGTATGATTACTATTCCTAAAGAAGAAGGTATTAGAAATAGAATACTAAAACATTTTATTTTACTACAAGATGAAATCGAAAAGAAATGTTCAAACAGAAGAAATACATATAAAGAAAATAGAATTGGTGTACTAAAAAAAGTTAATCCAACATTTATTTTAGATGAACTAACTTTTAAAACTAATAGTTAAAAGAATTAAAGATATTTTTAATTCTTTTTTATTTAATTATCACTTTTTTCTTCGTCGAGTGGTTTGGATGATAAAAATGTTACTTTTTCAGCAATTACTTCAGTAGAATATTTTTTAGCTCCATCATTATCTGTATAGTTTGTAACTTGTATTCGTCCTTTTAATCCAATAATATCTCCTTTTTTACAATATTCACTAGTACTTGATGCAATGGCATTCCATAATGTACATTTTATGAAATCTGCTTCATAAATTCCCTCACTATTTTTAAATGAACGTTGAACTGCAAGAATCATAGTTGTAACTTTTTTTCCGTTATCTGTTTCTGTTATTTCTAGATCATCAGTTAGACGTCCAACTAAAACTACTTGATTAAGCATTTACTTTTCCTCCTTTCGAAATAGATATTAGCAACACTTCAAATATAATTCAAATCAGTATTTTTCTTTTTTTATGAAGATTTTGAAGGTAAAAAATTTGTTTGACTAAGAGGTAAAATTTTTTTTAATAAAAAAAGAGCTATAAAAATTCATTTTATAGCCCTTTTCAATTTTTTTGGGTATTTTTTATTCTTTTAGTAAACGATTTAATTCTACAGCATATTCCATAGGAAGTTCTTTTTTGAAATCACTTATGAAACCCATAATAAGTAATTCTTTAGCCATATCTTCACTTAAACCTTTACTCGTTAAATAAAACATTTTTTCAGCTGATACTTTAGAAATAGTTGCTTCATGTTCTAAAACACTACTATTATTTCCTAAAATGTTTGTAGGAAAAGTATCACTTCTTGAAATATCATCTAATAAAATTGTATCGCATTTTATACTTGCTTTACTATTAATAGCGTTCTTACTGATTTTTGTTAGTCCACGATAATTGCTTACACCACCCTTTTCAGCAATTGATTTACTTACTATGTTACTCTTAGTGTTTGGACCTAAGTGAATCATTTTTGCTCCTGCATCAAGTTCTTGGCCCTCTTTGGCATAAGCTATAGAGATTGAATTTCCAGTTGCTCCTTCTCCTTTTAAGATACATGAAGGATATTTCATTGTTATTTTGCTACCAATGTTACCATCAACCCATTCCATTAAACCATAATCATCAACTATAGCACGTTTAGTAACTAAGTTATAGACATCAGTTGACCAATTTTGAATAGTTGAGTAGCGACAGTGAGCATTTTTCTTGATAAAAATTTCTACAACACCAGCATGTAGAGATGTAACACTATATTCTTTTGCTGTACAGCCCTCAATATAACTTAAATCTGCTCCCTCATCAACAATGATAATAGTTCTTTCAAACTGTCCAAGTGATTCTGTTTCAATACGAAAATAACTTTGTAAAGGGCGATCAACTTTTACCCCTTTAGGAATATAAATAAATGATCCACCACTCCATACAGCTCCATTTAAGGCAGTATATTTATTTTCAGCATAATTAACTAAATGATTAAAATATTGTTTAAATAGTTCTGGATATTTTTGTAAGGCATCATCTGTAGACGTAAAGATAATTCCCTCATCAGTAATAGTTTGATTGTGATATACTACTTCACTTTCATATTGATTAGTAACACCACCTAAATATTTTTTTTCAGCATCTATAACTCCTAATTCATCAAAACTATTACGAATACTGCAATTAACTTTTTTCCAATCATTAGTTATTTTTTCCTCAGTACCTTTATAATAAGTTATATTATCGAAATCTAATTCTAATTTAGGACCAAATGTTGGATTATCTAATTCTTTAAATTTAGCGTAAGATTTTAATCTAAATTCTAACATCCAAGCTGGTTCATTCTTCTTTTTTGATAAATCTATAATAAATTGTTCATTAAGTTCTTTTTTCATAATCATCACGCACCTATTATACATCATTTATAATTGTTTGAAAATATGGAAATTATTTGATACTATTATTATAGGGTGATGATATGGAAATCATAGAAATAAATAGAAATACTTTAGCTAATTTATACGAACAATATCCTGAGAGTTTTAAAGATTTAAGTTTAGATGGAAATAGTTTAGTTTATAATGGTGAGAGTGTTGATATTAGTAAATTTAATATTAATGATTTAATGAGTGATGATAATCAATTTGCAGCTTCATTAAGTGTTTTTTCTTCAGAAGATATATTTAGAATTATTAGATTACACGCTGTAATGTTATCTTCAAGAGGTATGGAAAATAAGAAAAATGATTTATTAAGTGATAAGATAGAAATTATAAAACAAGAAAATCCTTTAATGAGCAATATTAGTGTTGTTAGTAGAACTAATCAAAATGGACATGCTGAATTTATTAATATTGTTGATAGCATGGGAAGAGACCATTTATTTGAGAATGATAGAAATGTTAATATTTTTGCAATTTATGATATTTTAAAATTTCAAAATCCAGGAAGAAATATTACTCCAGATGAATTATGTAGTGAAATTAATAGAAAATTACATAGTATTGAACTTGAACAAGCTGAAAGTTTAATGGCTAAATCTACTACTTCTGAAGATTTTTCTAATAAGATGCGTAATATTAATGAAGATTATAAAGATGATAAAATGCATTCTGTTATGGGAAATCAAGAACATGATATTGCAATAATTGCTGATCATTCAATAGATAGTGGGCATCGTATTGTAACATTTGATAAGAATGAATTTGGAGATTTAGTAGTAGAAAATCATAGTCAGAATATTACTGGTACTGACATTAATGTAGTTGGAGAGACACAAGAAAATATTGGATTTGAAAGTAGTGTTAATAATGATTTGAGTACACAAAAGTTTGAGAGAGATAATGCAGAGCATATAGTGGCTAAATTAATCCCTGATGATGAATTTTATAGACTTTTAAATTCTGATGTATCTTTAAGTGAAGAACAAAGAAGAAATGTTAATCTTTATTATGCTTATTTAGGAGATTTAATTCTTTATGAAGACTATTTAGTTCAAGAGTTACGTAATATGTTAAATAGATTTAGAAGTTATGTGTATGAATTAGAATATGGTGATGCAGTTAAAGAAATAAATGATAAACAACAAGAAGCAATAAATAAAAATAAAGAATTGGAAGAAAAGAAATCCCTTGCAAATGGAACTGTTGACTTAGAAAAAGCACAGGAAAATGTAAAAAAGTTAGAATTAGTTAGAGAATCTGGAAATAATACTGGATTTATTAGCACTATTCAAGTTATTGCTTTTATTGTTGGAGTTGCGATTATTTTAACAGCTGTTACTTTATATTTAATCAGTTAAAAAAGTGTTTAGAAAAACACTTTTTTGTTTGCAATCATTATTTGTTGGCTTGGACTGAAGTTATAGCAACTACTCCTACTATATCTTCTGTACTGCATCCCCTAGACAAGTCATTTACTGGTTTTCTTATACCTTGAGTTATTGGGCCATATGCTTCTGCTTTAGCTAGTCTTTGAACTAATTTATATCCAATATTACCAGCATCTAAATCTGGAAAAATTAATACATTAGCGTGACCTGCTACTTTAGAATCTGGAGCTTTTGAAGCAGCTATTTCAGGTACAATAGCGGCATCTAATTGTAATTCACCATCAATGTTATATTGAGGATATTCTTTTTTGGCAATATCTACAGCCTCTAAAACTTTGTCAACATCAGCATGTTTAGCACTACCTTTAGTTGAATGTGAAAGTAATGCAGTAACTGCTTTTTCCCCTGTTAATAGTTCAAAAGAAGCGGAAGATGATGCAGCAATAGCAGCTAGACGCTCTGGTGTTGGATTTTGTTCTAATCCTGAGTCACCAAAAACAAAAGTGCCATTATAACCATATTCACAATTTGGAACAACCATTAAGAAGAATGCCGATACTAGCTTAGCATCTTCAGCTGTTTTAACGATTTGTAGAGCTGGACGTAATGTGTTAGCTGTTGAGTGACATGCTCCTGACACTATACCGTCTGCTAAACCTTCATTTACTAACATACATGCATAATACATATAGTCGCTTAATAATATATCTTTAGCTTCTTCAATAGAAATACCTTTAGATTTTCTTAATTCATAAAATTTATTAACAAGTTCATTTGTTTTTTCGCTAGTGAATGGGTTAATAATTTCAATACCTGATAAATTAATGTTATCTTCTTCAGCTAATTTATTAATTTCTTCCTCTTTACCAATTAAAACTATTTTAGCAATATTTTCTTCATTACAAATACTTGCAGCTTTTAATACTCTCTTATCCATTGTTTCAGGGAGAATTATTGTTTTGATATTTTTTTTGGCTCTTTCTTTAATTTGATCTATAAAATTCATTTTATTACCTTCTTTCCTAAAATATTATATTATTTTTTAGATATAAAAAAAAGTGCAGTTTACACTTTTTTAGTTCTTATTTAAGTATTCTGTATAATAGTCAACTATGGAATTATATAAGAAGCTTACATTGCTTTTTTCTTTATCTAATGTAGGTATTAAAAGACTATAATTATTTGGAATATATTCTTTTTCTACAATATTTTTTACATAGTTATCTTCATATAAATTATATGTTACTGGAATAATATTTGAATTAGAAAAGAAGTTTGTTACATCTGTTCTTGGATTTGATATAAATATTTCTTTTCTTATTATAACAGAACTATTGGTTTCAATATCTTTAGCTTGATATTCTGCACCATCAATTAATGATAAATAATTTTTTATATTATTGTCATCATTAAATAGTTCAAATTGATAATGTTCATCACACATTCCATCAATATTTGTTACTATTCCTGTTACTTTTATTACTTTTGAATCACTTGGATATATTTCTTTGTCTTCATCTGCAATAACAAAGAATCTAGCCTCTGTTTCTCGTGTTGTTTCATAATAAACGTCCTCACTAGATATTTCAACAACTGTTTCGTCATTTTCATATTTTACTGATAAATTAGATGGATTTATGTTAAATTCGTAGCTTCCTACATTAACAATATAATTTTTTTCTTTAATACATTCTCTTATTAATGAAAAGAGATTTTTTTGAACATCTATTTTATTAAAATCTGTTATTTCTTGATTATTATGATATAAAGATTTTTCTAATTTTATAATATTTTTTTCTAGTTCTTTCATATTATCACCTATTATTATTTATTATAACATGTCTTAAAAATAAAAAAAAGAGACCTATTTAGCCTCTATAATAAGTTTTATCGCAGTTTTTTCTTTGCCATCTATTTCAATATCAGTAAATGCTGGTATACAAACCAAATTAATTCCACTAGGTGAAATATATCCACGAGCAATTGAAATGGCTTTTATCGCTTGATTAAGAGCTCCTGCTCCAACTGTTTGAAGTTCTACGCCACCTTTTTCTCTAAAAATATTAGCAATTGCTCCCGCTACTTTACTAGGGTTTGATTTACTGGATACTTTTAATATTTCCATAATATTTATTTCCTCTCTTTCAATTTAAATATATGATTAAATATAAAAAGTATGAAAAAAAGAAAAAATATTTAGTAAATAAACTAAATATCTTCTATATTTTTTAATTTTAATTTTATAACTATTAGTAATATAACTATGGTAATTAAAATAGTTGATAACATTTTAATTACTACCTCTATTTTATCACCAGTATCAGGATTTATTACTATTAAGTCATTTTCATAATTGGCAATAAATTCCCAATTAACGTAAGAAAATTCATTATTTTCTGTATTTGAATATTCTGGAATTAATTTTGTTTTTACTTCTAGAATGCTACTTGTATCATATTTATATTCGCCGATATATATAGCATTTTGAAGATTAATTCCTTTACTATTATAGTCTAATCCTTTAGCATAGCCTTCATATATAAGTTTACCATCTAAATATATTGTCATTTTTATATTATCTAATAATTCATTAGCTAAATTACTTAAATCTTGTTCTATTACTTTAAGATATAATTTATAATTTGTTTTAGTTTTGTTTTCGATTACTAAAGTATCTGTGTATGAACTTCCTGGAACCATATCTGTATGGTGCATAAAGATATTTTCATTAAATAGATTCGATTGATAAAATAATCTATTACCACTATCTCTAAACATTAATCTATTCTCTTTAGAATAGCAAAAATATGGTATAAATAGAATCATCAGTAATAAAGCTATGAATTTCTTTTTCATGGTAAACTCCTTTCTTTTATGCTGTTGGAATATCTATAGTAGTGTTCCAGTAAGTCTGGAATGCATCAAACTGAACTGTTTCAATGTTGATTGTAAGAGTGTATGTGGCACCAGCATAAGTATCACCAGTAGATTTACATACTTGAGTCGTAACAGTTTTACCTTCTTCATTTGTAGATGTAACATTCTCACAATTGTATTTAATATCAATATCTTTATTGAAAGTTACTTTATCAATAAACAAAGAAGTTTGCTCATCTTTATTTACTGCTTTGTTATAGTAATAATATGTATTACCATCAGATTCAGTATTTTTTATCCAATCGTCATTATTTGGAAAATTAATAAGAGCTGCTGTTACTTTAGTTCCATCTTCTTTTGTTTGGATTAAGTCAAGTGATGTAGTTCCGTCTTCTCCTATCCACTCTTCTGTGTAAGATATACGAACGGCTACTGGTACATCTCCTCTATTTGTAACATAAACTTTTTTACTTGTCTCTTCTCCTGGAAGCCAATTATCTGGAGCGTCGAACTCCTCGGTTAATTCTGTACTATATGGTTTTGTACGAAATACGTTTTGAAATTGCGCTTGACTAGTAAAATATGCTAAAGTTACACCAATTACTCCGATTACAACTAGCAATGCTAGTGCTAAAAGGGCTCTATTGCTAGCATGCCTTTTTTCATGTTCTTCCATTTTTTTCTTCCTTTCTTTTTTTATTTATATCAAAAGCTAGTACACTATTTAGTGCAAGCTCTGATACCAAAATGAATATAGCTATTCCTATAAAATATTTATGAGATTTAATAAATACAATCCCATATCCAACAAGAGGAATAACAATGTTTGATACTCGTCCTAAAATGTTGTTATAACTTATTTTTACGACATCTGGAGTATCGTTTGCATCTCCTTTAGTTTGATATTCATTATCAACAATATCATTAATACGATGTGTGACAATGGTACCATTAGATAAATTAAATGTAATAGGATCTCCTATTTTCAATTCATTTTCTGGTACTTTATGATAATAGATAATGCTACCTATTTTATATGTTGGTTCCATTGAGCCAGTAAGAACTACTAAAGGATGATAACCAAATATATAGGGTATACATATTAATACATATATGATAATTACTAAATAGCATATTTTAGCTAAGATATTATTTAATCTTTTTATTATTTTTAGAATGGCCATAATATATAACCTCCGTTTAATGTTATGTCATATCCCCATATATCCTTAACGGCACTAATATCTGCTTGGATGGCTTCATAATTAAAACTTAATTCATATTCATAATTGTTATAATCTTCATAGCAATTTGATGATGAAACTAAATCATTTCTTAAACTAATATTTTCTAATATTTTTATGCTTTCATTAGCATAGAGAATTTTATTATAGTAATACCATCCGTCATTTCCTTCTATAAAGTCATTCCAAGTACTAGTCCAACTTTTAGTTACTACTTCTTCGCCATCAATAATGTTACTTAATGTATATTTATTTGTTTCATTACTAGATATTTTAGTTCGGCAACTACCATTATTAGGATTATTATCAATTTGATTTTTAGATAGATTTGTTTGTTTTTTTTCTACCCAAATTTCATTATAATTAATTCTTAATATTATTGGTGTTTCATCCTTATTGGTAATATTAACTTCTTTTTTTCCCCAATTATTATTAAACTCTTCATTTAGTTCTACATTATAAGCTGATGATTTAAATTTATTTTCAAAAGTTCCACGATTGTAGAAATAAGCTAGTGTTATTCCAATAAGAAAAATACTAATAATTAAGATAATAAATAATATTGGTTTTATTTCTAAATCTTTTATCTTTTTCATTTCTCTATTCCTTTCTACTCCAAGTTGCCATGTAAATTATTTCATCATCACTATTACTAACATCATTTGAAGAAACGATAGGATTAATTGTTGGTGCCCATCCTAAAAATGTGTAACCTTCTCGATATAATGTACCTCTAAATTGAGGTGTTTCTGAACCTTCTATAATTCCAGAATAAACTTCATCATCAAATACATCATCATTTGTTCCATCTGTATAAATAACCTTATAGGTTTTTATAGGTTTTGTTACTTTTAATGTTCCATAACTTTTTATAATATTGTAATTATATTCATTAGCCGGATTTGTAAAATGAATATTAAATGTGTTGCTACTTAATCCGACGCTTAATTGCGAACCTGTTATTTCACAGGAGTAAGTGTCGCCAATTACAAAATCACCAGATAGAATAAAACATGTATTAGCAGTTAGTGGAGTTCCATCATACATTTTCTCGGCAGAATCACTTTTTATTTTTATAGTTCTTTTTTTAATATTTAGTTCTCCTTCATTTATAACTATTTCATATTTTGATTCATCATCTTTATTATTGAAGGATACTATTGGAGATATGTCGTAAGTTCCAGCATTTTTATATTCAATTTTAGGAAATGTAACGTTTACAATGTTATCTTCATTACCATTAATATTGTAAGAAATATCAGTAATAGGTAATCCATCATATTCTTTTGTATAATCATCAACATTTATAATAATTTTTTTGTGTTCATTATCTACTTTATTAACAATACGTCCATCAGAGTGATAGAAACCTTTTTTCTTATATTGATTTTTGAATATTATTTGATAGTTTTTGCCAAATTCAATTTCTATTTGTTCTTTATTATTAAGTGTTTTAGAGTTATTATTTTCTTCTATTAGTAATATTTCTTTTAAAATAAATTCTTGAGGAACTATTTCAGATATATTGTAAAAATTTGGTTTTAAATAAATATTAGTACATTCATTATTTGAAAGATTAATCCATGAGTCATAGTTTAAATTATCTGTAATATGAAACTGAAAAGTTTTAGAGTCACTACTATTAATTTCCTTACATATTTTTAATTGTGATTGAATTTTGAATGATGCAGAAGACTTATAACTCATAGTTGTATCTAATTCATAATTGTTGGAAGCTAGTGCACTAATTAATTCAACTTCATTGGTAATTGTTCCTTGGTCGTCATTATCAATTATGTATTTAGCTAATACCTCAACACTTGAATGAGGTGATATTTTATTAATTTCCACTAGTCTTTGAGTTTTTATATTATATGGTTGTTGGCATGAGTTAGACGTACCCTCTAAGCACCACAAAGAGTTTTTATAGAACATTGCTTTATCATTTTTTTCTTCAAGATAAATATTTGTTATTTCGTAATCTGCATTATTAGTTACTGTAATTTTGTAGTAAACAATATCTCCTGAACGGTAATAGTCTTGTTCATTAACTATTTCTTTTTTTATTGAAGGAGTAAATGTACCATTTAAAAGTTTCCATTCTCCATATATAATGACATCATTTTCTGGCATTTTGAAATTATCTTCATGATACCAACCTAAGAATTTATAGCCTTCTATTTCAGAAGGATATTCTAAATTTATTTTTGTACCTGGTTGATATTCTTTAGTAGTTGGTAATAAATTTTCACTATTTGGTGGAATAATAGTATCATAAAAACGATATTCAACTTTATATGTAACTGGTTCAAATCGACCAATAATTGTTACATCTTTTTCTGGCATTATAAATGTTTTATCTTCATTTATTATTACATCATTAGAATCCCAACCAAGAAATCTATAACCATTAAAGATATCACCTTTTTGTAAGGAGTCTAGCTTTACTATTTTATTTATGTAATGAGTTTTTTCTAAAGGAATAATGTATCCATCTGGGATTATTCCTTCTATTTCATAAGAAACTTTATATTCATCTAATTTTTCAAATGAACCTTTAAATGTTACATTTTTTTCTGGCATTATAAAGGTATTATTTAATACATTTATGTCAGTCGTTGTCCAACCATTAAATCGATATCCTTCTAACAAAGGAATTAATGCTACCCCTACTTTTGAATTGGCAGAATAATTACTTGTTAAAGGAAGAGCTGGTGCGTTATTAGGTATATCTCCTATATACTCATATTTTACATTGTATAAAGAAACTTGTTCTGTTCCCATCCAGGCATGAACTGTATTAGATAATTTAGTACTTTCATATTCTGTTGCAGAACCAAAGTTATAAAAATCTCTTCTTAGTTCAATCTCTTCTGTAGTTGGATCATCAGTTGTTGAAGGAGTTATGGTTTTTATGCCAATTGTTAGTTTACATCCTGCTTGCAAATTTTTAATTTTAAATGAAACCTTTCTTGTTTGTTCATTGTAATGTAAACCATAAAAGTTATAAGTAAAAGCTGAATTATTATCAACTATATTTATTCTATTGATAGAGTTTTCTGTATTATCATTAACTTGATTAGATGGTATAAAATACAATTTTAATTTTTTATTATTTGAAACTAGTGTTGTAAAAAGAATATTATCGGGATTGTTTTCATCAAATACGTAACCAGAAACTATCTTATCTGAATCTTCTACTGATAGGTTTATTCCAAATAAACCTGATCTTACTTCTGATTCTTTAATTTTTTGACCATTGATATCATACCATTCAACTTGGTATCTAAAATATTGTGGTGATGCTGATTGATATGTAGCTTTATAGATAACATTTAAATCTTCGTCAAAATAAGGTCCATCCCATCTATCGAATTCATATTCTGGATGATATGGTTCTGAAGGAGCTAAAACTTCTGCATATATCAAATCACTCCAATCTAATTCTTCAGATTTTATTATTTCGCCATTATAATCTAGCCATATGTATAAACGTGTTGTTCGCTCTTCTATTGAATCATCTAAAACTGATCCTGGACAGACATTATTTAAACCATCACGAGTTACTGCTCCAAAAGTATTGTCTCTAGTTGTTACAAATCCATTAAATATTAATCCTTCTGGCAATTTATCTTCCACATAGATGTAATCACTTGTTACACTAGCACGTGCTGTATCATTTGACTCTATACCGTATTTATCAACTCCATCATATGTAACATCTAAATAGTATGTAAGTTCTGATGAGAATTCTACTTCAGCACCATTCTCAAGTTTGGCAGAAAGAGAAAATCTTATAATACTAGTTATAATTATAATAAGGGATACAACAAATAATATTTTTAATTTATTTTTTATTTTGGTATTAATTAGCATTTTTTTCTCCTTTCTGTTTTTTATTCAATAATATAAGGCTTTGTTGGAGAACCATTTCCACTTAAATAACCAATATCATTTTTTAAAGATATAACAGGAACAACATATTGCGAAGATGAACCAGAATTATAAGAAAGTTTTCCTGTATATCTATAAGTTATTGAGAACGATGAAGCCGATGGTAAAAATCTGTAAGGGGATAATAACCAGTTACTAGGTATTGTTCCTGCAACTTTTTCACCTATAAGTTGTGCTTCTTTACGAGTTAGTAATCCAATAGGATATTTTAAAGCTCCATTTCCATTATCTTTACTTACAGTAAATCTGTCGGTCAAATTTGAACATGTTAGCGATGGGTTTTTACTATCAACAAAATAAATATTCGTTGTACTTAAACTACCACCATTTGGGTTTAAAGAATCTAATTCATATATATTACGATTATTGCAATAGATGGTATCTTCTATTTGATTGGTGTAATCTATTAAATTATCTTCATACCATTTGTCTAGAGTATCTTTAGCTGCAGAATTGATTTTATTAACATCATTGTCATATAACATTTCATTAATAATTTCATTTATTCCTTTACCATCTGTTAATTCGTAATAATACTTATAATCAATTCTGGTATTAACTAAATAGTAGATTTTATCACATACTCCTGTAGTATTAAAACAAGTGTAATGGTTGTTATCTAAGTTGTTATAAGTATTACTCCATGTATCTGCTTTTATTGTATCGACTAAATGATAATTAGTTCCATCGTATGTAAATGAATTACCATAAAGATTATCTTTTTCAGGGCTATTAGTGGCGCTTTCTGCAATCATATATCTTTCATCAGATGTTTCTAGTATCACGTTTACTTCGTTACAAATCGACTCAGTTTGGTCTTCACAAACATATTGGTTAATATAATTTTGATAACCTGAATACCAATCTGATTTCTTTATAGTAGTTATATCATTAAGTGTATAAGTTCCATCTGAATTTTTTGTATAACTTCGACCTATATTTATTTCTGTATTTACATCTTCAATATTGGCATTGTTTGTAAGTTCTAAAGCGTAAGCGTAATATTTATCTCCTCCAGTTATGTAGTATAATTCACTACATGTATCACTATCTTGATAATAACAACTATAGTACCCTTTAACATTCTCATATTTATCACTCCATGAACTTTTTTCTACAGGACTTCCATCTTTATTTTTTATTGTATATTTTCCATTTGATAGTGTATATGTATCTCCAAATACAGTGAAGTTGCTTCCTGTAATCATTTGATTTATTTTATAAGCTTGATGTTGAATATATTGTGATTCTGTATTATAAATTTTGTTATACATATAGCCAACTTCAGCTAAAGATTTTCCTGGTGAGTTATAAGCACTTTTAGGAATTGCTGATTGATCTGGATTTTCACAAGTATTATTAGTTGGCTTTCCTTCATAAATTAGTTTTACGCCACCCGTTTCAGTTGTTCTAACAATTTGCCAGCAATTATTAGCAAAATAAACATGATTATTAGAATTGGAATTATAATAATAAATTTTATAATTATCATTTATAGTAGAAGTTACTAGTTTAGCTCCATTTATTCCTTTTTCATAATCACTTTTTACTTTACGATACAATGTAGCTTTTTCATGAATAGTTCCATACATGCTTTTAGAGATATTTTGACTTGTCCATACTCCTCTTATCGTTATGTCTTGAGGTGGCATGATAAATGTATCATCATTTATATAATTTATGTCTTCTTCTACTTCCCATCCTTTAAAAATATAGCCTGGACATAGAAGTTCATCTCTTCTTTTTTCTACTGTTTCGAAAGCAAAGTGCATTTCGTCACTAATACTTTTTAAACGGCAACCTTGAGGTTCATTAGTATCATATGTTATCTTATAACCATTTTTTAAAACAGGAGTTTTAGTAGAGTTTATGGTTTCTTCGTTACTATCAGCTAATTTACTTTTTATGATTTCATGTGTATTGGTTGGATATAAACCATTATTAAATTGATATCTTTCTTTTAGAGAAAGATTAATTTTCATTTGAACACTGCTACCTGTTTTATAAGAATTTTCTCCTAAGTTCCAAATAATTTTTTGCTGACCATTTTCATTTTCTAATTTAAAGTTTCCTATATCTACTTGAATATCGTCTTCACTTAAAATCTGAAAATATTCATTATCTATATAATCAGTGATCTCAAAAAGTTCATAACTTTCTGGTAATAAAGCTGCTTCAAATAAAACATTATTTAGATTTTCAAGGTGAGCAAGATATTGAACATCACTTATTTCAATTATTTCATTAATTATATCCTCTCCCATTTCATATTGAATACCTTCAATAAAGATGTATGGGTATTGCTGTTTTAAATATTTATACTGTGAAATCTGATTAGGTGTTTCTGTATTAGGATATCCATCTGTTAAGAATAATACTATAAGTTCGCGATTACTATCATATTGATAATCGTTTAATAGATTTGAAACATTTTTTAGAGCTGCACTATAGTTGGTTACACCTGTAACTGATAAATTATTAATTGAGTTTATTATTAAATCTTGATCATTGGTTAAATTAGATATAATAGATGAATTTGAATCAAAAGTTATTAAAGCTACTTTATTGTTTGAATCACTTAATAAATAATCAGTTAACTCTATTGCATCTTTTTTTACTCTTTCAATTTTTTCTCCTCCCATGCTACCTGATATATCGAGAACAAAAATTACATCTCTATATTTATTTGCTTTTTTTATTTTACTATTTAATTCTATTGTTACTTGAGCTTTGTTTATATCTATCCAACTAGCACTTTTGTTTAGATTCCAACTTCCGTCTTCTGCATTTATCCATCCTGGAGAATTTATTTCTACTTTTCTTACTTCTTCTGTATATACACCAGCTTTATATAATAAGGCTTTTATATTTCTTTCTATAATATTTTTACCTGTTATTAAATAGTAACAAGAATTAAAAAAAAGTATAGAAAAAATAACAATCAAGAATTTTTTCCATTTGGTATTAGTTAATTGTTTTATTTTATATTTTATATCATTAATATTTATTGTTTTTATCATACAAATCGCCCTATTTCCTATAGAATAGTTTTACATTATATAGTTTTAACATTTTTCTAAAAATTATTAGCAATAAAAAAATACAAGATATTTCTTGTATTTTAATTGAATTATCTAGATTCTATTTCTTCTTCAATTCTAATTAATTGATTATATTTACATATACGATCAGTTCTAGACATTGATCCAGTTTTTATTTGACCTAAATTTAGTCCCACTGAAAGATCTGCAATCGTTGTATCTTCTGTTTCACCACTACGATGAGAAAGTACTGTAGCGTATCCATTAGAACGAGCTAGTTCAATAGTTTCTAAAGTTTCTGTAATTGTTCCTATTTGATTAACTTTAAGAAGTATTGCATTTCCTGCTTTGTTATCAATACCCATTTGTAAACATTTTTTATTAGTAACAAATAAGTCATCACCTACTAATTGAACCTTAGAACCAAGTCTTTCAGTAATCTTTGTAAATCCTTCCCAGTCATTTTCATCTACTGGATCTTCAATAGAAATGATTGGATATTTAGATACTAAATCTTCATAGAAATTGATTAGTTCGTCTGTTGTAAATTCTTCACCTGTTGACCAACGAAGTTTGTATTTTTTCAAATCTTTGTCATAGAATTCTGAAGCTGCTACGTCAATAGCTAAGCAAACATCTGTACCTGGAGTATAGCCAGCACGTTTGATAGCTTCCATAATAAGTTCAAATCCTTCTTCATTACTTTGTAGGTCTGGAGCAAATCCACCTTCATCTCCAACTCCTGTAGCAAGGCCTTTCTCATTTAAAACTTTTTTCAAATTGTGGAATACTTCTGCTCCTACTCTTAATCTTTCTTTAATAGTGTCTCTTTGTGGAATTATCATAAATTCTTGAAAATCTAATTTATTATCAGCATGAGCTCCACCATTAATAATATTCATCATAGGTTTTGGTAATGTTGTTCCTTCTCCAACGTATTGATACAAAGGTTTACCAGCATTTAAAGCACTAGCCTTTAAAGCTGCCATTGATACTCCTAAAATAGCATTTGCTCCTAATTTTGATTTTGTTTCTGTACCATCTAATTCAATCATAGCGTAATCTAGAGCATGTTGATCTTCTGCATCCATACCAATTACTAAATCTCTTAATGGTCCATTAACATTAGCAACAGCATTTAAAACACCTTTTCCCATATATCTTGATCCGCCATCACGCATTTCTAAAGCTTCTCTTTCTCCAGTTGAAGCTCCTGATGGAACTGCAGCTCTTCCTACAATTCCATTTTCTAATATAACATCAACTTCAACAGTTGGGTTTCCACGAGAATCTAGAATTTCACGTCCAATTACGTTTTTTATTTTCATTTATATTCTCCTCTTTTCTTAACTTGAATTTATCATCAAGTCTTATTTATATTATATCATGGCTTTACTCTAAAATGAGTTAAAAGGACAATTTTTTTACATATAAAAAGAGATAATTTATCTCCTACTTATTTTCTGATATAATCAATTGCTTTTTTATAATTTCTTAAGGACTTTGAAAGAATTTTTTCAGCATGTTCAGGTCTTTCTAAACTTTCTTTAAATAATCCTGTTACTTTGTCTGTAGTTTCATAGCTTTTATGTCTTGTTAAACGACAGCAAAGAGAAGACATTAGGTAAATTATTCTTAAACGGTTCTTTTTATGAATGTCAGTTTTGGAAAATTCAGGAATAAAATAATACATATCAGGATCAATTAAAACAATATTATTTTGATTGCAAATTACATTATCAGTTTTTATATCAGCTAGTCCTATTCTATTTTGAGAAAAGTAATCTGCAAGATTTAATAAAGCTCTAAAATTTTCTAAAATATATTCTTTATCTTCTTCTAGAAAATCAATTGATTCTTGTTCAATCCAATAATATGTATATGCATCAATTTTATAAGTATCAATATTACGTATATCTTCTGTGGGAGTTGTATCACTTATTGATTTTAAAAACGCTTTGTAATCTTTTACTTTTAAAGATTTATAATATCTATCTATTAGATTAATAAAATTAGGATTATTTACGGATTTTAGAAATTCAAACATTGATTGAGAAATTATTGTATCTCCACTACAAAAATATTCTTTAAAAGAAATTCCATTTTCTAGTTTGTAAACAATAGCATTACTACCTTCGTATGAAGTGCTGGATTTATTTAGTTCAACTAGGTTGCCTTTACTATCATAATATTCCATTTTTATTTTGTCCTTGCTACATAATCTAGAGGTATTCTACAGCCTGATAATTTTTTTGATAATAATGATACTCCGTATTGAGGTGATTTAATACTACTTTCAAATAGTTCTGCAATATTATTAGATATTGAATTATTACGATATTCAGTTAACTTTTGACATAATGTCTTCATAACCATTAAAATATATCTTCTATTTTCTATCGCTAAATTAAATTTACCATTTTTGGGATCAACAAAATAGTACATATCAGGGTCAATTAACACAATATTACTTTTATTACAAACCATATTGGCTGTTTTTATGTCTGAAAGCGATATATAATTCATACTAAAAAAGTCTGCTAAACGTAATAATTCGTTTAAATTATCTAATAAATAGTCTACTGTTTGTTCTAAAATATCAAAATATTCTTCTTCTACCCATTCATAAGTGTATAATTCTATTTTACAGTGATCATTATTATATTTTGAAATATCTCTTTCAATAAAATTAACTAAATACATAAAAATATCATAATCTATAACATCCTCTGCAAGATAATATCTTTCTAATAATTTTACTATGTGAGGATTATTAATTGATTTTATAAATTCAAAGATAGCTTGTTTTATTTTACATTCACCATAACTAAAATATTTTTTATATGCAATCTGACTATTAATTTTGTATATTTCGCCATTGGCACCCTCTAAGTTTGTTTTTACTCCATTAAATTCAACTATTTTACCTTTGCTATCATAATAAATCATGGAACAATCCCCCTTATTTGGGATATTTTATCAAAGATAAATATTTAAGACAAATTTTACTATATAAAAAAAGGAATTTAGTAATTCCTATTCTTCTATACTATATTTTAGTTCTGTACTTCTTGATAATGTACGTAACATTTCATCTATTATTCTTAATTCATTTTCTGTTTTTACAGGATGAAGTTCTTCACCTTCAAAATAAGAAGACCAACATCTTATTTTACCTTTGTAATCTTTGGAATAATCTGTATAAGTAACATATTTTTTATTGGTTTCTTCTGATTCAAAAGTAAATAAAATATCGAATTTTTTTTCTTCATTATTATCATTTTTTATGATTATTTCTTTATTCATAATTTAGTTGATTACCTCCTTATAAAAGCAGCTGCAGTAGCATTATCTTTTCCTGCTTTTATTGCTCCCTTAAATTCTGGTGTTTCACCATTTAAACGTACTGCGTCATAAGTTATAGCTTCTTCTACTAAATATTTTGTTAGTAATTCTGGAGAAGAATTTAAGGCTATAAATCTTATTCTATCTGTAGTTAAAAGATCAGTTACTCCATCACTAGTTAAGATTAATCTTAAGTAATCATCATTTCTTATTATAGTAGATTGAACTTTATCAAGAGGTTGTCCTATACAGCGTGTTATGACGTTATTTTTTTTATTAAATCTTAAATCGTCAAGTGATTCTTCTGTAATATATTGTCCTGGAGGCCATACTGCTGATTCATCTCTTGTAATTAAATTTAATGTATTACCATTAGTAGCGTAAGCACGAGAATCACCAACACTTGAAACTATCGTTTTATCTGATGTTACAATAGCTCCTACAAATGTTGCACCAGCTACTATTCTATTAAAGTCAGCATTATAGCTATTATAAATATCATAACTCGCAGAAGCTATTTCATTGTTAAATGCTTGTTGTACTTGGTCAGCATAATAAAATGAGTCAACTGGTAGCGATTTAAACCAGTTTGTTATTTTTTGAATTATATATGAACTTGCTTTTTCTCCTTTATCTACACCACCCATTCCATCAGAAATGGCAAGTAATTTAAATTCAGGATTTTCAGGATGAGTTAAAATTATAACACTATCTTCTTGATTTGATCTTACATTACCAATATCTTGGGTAGCATATAATGTGCCATCTAAAGCATATTCATTTCTTTGATTTTTTAACTGATTACCAGACATTAATTCACTAAAGCATTTATTTATTGAAGCATGGTTAACTTGAATGTTTTTTGCAGTAGCAACACGTTTATTGTCTTCTGAAAATTTATCAAATAAGTTGACTGTCTTACCATTAGGAAGAATTGATTCAACATAGCCATTTTTATCAATGTAATCACGATAAACTCTATCTGTAAATATTTTAGTATTTAAAACAGAGGTTAATAAAGCAATAAGTTCGTTTTGATTCGTTTTTACATATAAAACACTATTTACTTTAGGATCTGAAATTATTGTAATTAATTTTTGAATTTCACCAAAATATGGGAATGTTTGTGATAAATAATTTATTTTATCTTGAGTTGAATTTAATTGTTGAATATACTTATCATTCCAGTAAAAATATGATGCTGCATTAAATATTTTTATAGCTTCTTCTAAAAAATATTTTAGAAGTTCGCTTTCTGTTGCTTGAGACATTATTTGACGAGCTCCATTTTTTCTTGTATACATTTTAGGATTAATTCCATTATTGATTTGATTTATAAATCCTCCAACCATTTGGCTACTAAATTCTGGATGTTCAAGAATCGTTTGATCTATAGCAAATTCAAAGTCTTTTGGTTTTAACATATTATCACCTACTATATATATAATATCATTTATTATATTTTTTAACAAATAAAAAAATATATTCATGTAAAATATATTTTTTTTACTTTTCCCATCTTGCATAAATGCCACAAGGTAAAATAAGTTCATTGTTTTTCATTGGTATGCCTAATTCATCACTAGAAATATTACCTTTGTATTTTTTACCTATTGTTAGATTTAAAACATTTTCTAAAACAGTCATTGATAGGCCTGTTGTATATGAGTTTATTAGAAATAGAATTGGGTCTTCACTTAAAATTTCTGTGCATAACTCGACTAAAGGATATAAATCACGTTCAATATCCCAAACTTCACCATTGGCACCACGACCAAATGATGGAGGGTCCATTAATATTACATCATATTTATTTCCTCTTCTTATTTCACGTTTAACAAACTTAACTACATCATCAACTAAGAATCTGATTGGTTTGTCTGATAAACCACACGATGCAACATTTTCTTTAGCCCAGTCAACCATACCACGAGATGAGTCAACATGTACTACTTCAGCACCAGCACTTAATGCTGCACAAGAAGCGGCTCCAGTATAAGCAAAGAGATTTAGAACTTTAATAGGTCTGTTAGCAGAAGATATTTTTTCTCTTATTAAATTCCAATTATAGGCTTGTTCTGGAAATAAACCTGTATGTTTAAATCCCATGAGTTTTATATTAAACGTTAAATCTTTATAATGTACTTGCCAAGAATTAGGTAAATTTTTATTTATAACTTCCCATGATCCTCCACCTTTGTTACTGCGATGATATGTTGCGTCTATTTTTTCCCAATATTGAGGATAGAATTTATTATTCCAAATTATTTGAGGATCTGGTCTTAGTAATTCTTTACCATTCCAACTTTCTAATTTCATTCCTTCAGACATATCAAGTATTTGATACTCATGAAAATCATTAACTAATTTCATTTAAATCACCAAGGTTATTATATCATATTTTAAAATTTAAAAAAGCACATTAACTATGTGCTATTAAGGTTTTTACTAATGGATCAAAAAGTTCAAGAATTCCATGAATTAACATAAAGAAACCTATTACGATTATTTGTATCTCCCCAGAGTAAGATAAATTAATACTTGCTAATACTCCAGATAAAATGAACAATCCCAAATTAAAAGCTCTAATTTTCCACATTCTATCTCTTTTATCATGATAATAATCCATCTTTTTTAATTTAGCTAATGACATTAGGATTATCCATGTTAATAGTAACATTGCTAAAGTTTTAGGGTTATTCTGCGTATTTAGTAATAAATTTGCTCCTAAAACTATTATTGAAGCTATTGCACTATGTAATCCTTCATAATCTTTACTCTCTTTTGTCAAAAGATATTGAATGGAATTAAGTATTGTATATAAAGCGAATATACCAGTATTTAACCATTTTATATTTGATATTTCAAATAGCGGCAAAATTAATAGAACTACCCCGATTAAAATTAGAATTAAAGCAATTCCCATATCAACTTTTTGTTTCTTTTTCATATTATTCATCCTTTTTATTCATCTGTTAAACATAATTTTTCTAATATTTTAGCAACACCATCATTTTCTGAGGAATCAGTTATATATGTTGCTGTTTCTTTTAATACTTGATTAGCATTTTCCATTGCAACAGAAGTTCCAACGACATCACACATACAAATATCATCATAACCATTACCTATAGCTATTGCTTTTTCACTATCAATGTTCAAATAATCAAGAAGTTCAACTATTCCACTACTTTTTGCTGTATTTTCTAACACTAAATCGTGATAATATTCTTTATTTTTTACTCTTTTTTCTTCGATAAGACCAAGTGATGAATGTACTACTTTAAGTGAAGGGAATTTTTCTTTAAATAGATTTGGTAAGACTAACATTCTATCATAATTAGAACTTAATATAACTAATTGATTTATTTTGTTATTTTCAATAATTTCATCTATACTTTCAAAATAAATTGCTGGTTCGTTGTTATATTTGTAATCCTTAATGTTTATAAATCTTTTTTCTAATGAGTTTAAAATTATTGTCATATTATGAGTTATGCAATATTCATATATATCTTTGATATCTTTAGCTTCGATTGGCTTGGAAAATATTTCTTTTCTTTCATGATAGTTGTATACTTCTGCTCCATTAGAACTTATCGTATACTCGCTTAAACCAGCTTCTAGACTTTTTTCAATAGCATATCTGGCACTACGTCCTGTATTAACTACTACTTTAATTTGTTTTTCCTTTAACTTTCTCATAACTTCTTTAGTATATTGGGAAACATTTTGATTTGATGGATTTAGAGTGTCATCAATATCAACAAAAACTATTTCATATTTTTTCATATTATCACCATTTCTTGTATTCATTTATATTATTACATACTGTGTAAATATGTGTATATTAAATGTTGTTCGTTTTACTTATTCTTTACATAATATAAAAAGATGTCTCAAGACATCTTATATTTTTCTTTTAGATTCAAGTATTGTTATAATAATAAACATAATTAAACCAAATGATGATATTAATAAAGAATCTTTTTTCATTGGTGCTTGATACTCTATTTCAATATCATGAGTTCCTTCACCAATTTTAAAGCCAATAAATCCATGATCAACTAATTCGTAGTTTGTTTCTTTATTATCAATTTTTATTTTAAATCCTTTATCATAAGGAATTGTTAACATAAAATAACTATCTTCTGGAATATTAATATCTCCTTTAATTTTATCCCCTTTTGTTTCTTCGTTGTTTATAATGAATTTAGAAACATATTGAGAACATTTTTCTATCGAAGCATAATCTAGAACATAAGATTCAAAATCGCTAATATTAAACTTTCCTTCTGATATATTGAAAACTAATTTATCTTGTTCTTGTGTTGCTAATACATAATCAAATATTTCATTGTTATTATAGTATTTCCATGATGATGCTGTTAGTTTATTTTTTACATTATTTATTTTGATAACTAAATCTTTATTTCTTTCAGCATGATTCATTTTAAATCTAATGAATATAATTTTATTTTTGTATTTTTCAGGAAGTTCATAACTTATTTTAATACTTTCTTTTGTATCAATAGTTAATGAACCATCTTCCTCTATTTTTATATTCTCATGTTCAAGAATTTTAACAAAATCTAAATCTATTTTTTGAGTATTAGCAACAAAATTATTTTTTGTTTCAGTGTCTGCTACAATTACATTTAGTAGAGCTTCTTGTTTTACTTGGTCACTTAGTTTATCAAAGTCTTCGTAACTCATTACATTTGATGTGGCAAACCCTAGCGGAAGAACATTTTCATTTTTATAAATATTTAATCCTTTGTTAGTACTTATCTGTTCATATCCATGTAAAGGTTTATTTCTAGAAATAACATATTTGTCTCCATGAAGCATTAGAGATAACAAGTTTGGTGTAGTAACTGTTAATGCTCTATTTCTGGCTGCAATATTATTTTCTAGAACATCATAATACAATTTATTATAAGTTTGATTAGAAATTGATGAATAGATTGTATTATTATAATAGTTAATATTATCAAATATTCTATTTGGATATTCAGTAACATTTAAGTCATTGCTTATACGATATTTGCCATCATCTGATGATGTTATAGAACTTATATCATCTTTTAATAGTTCTTCATTTTCTGCAGAAGTATATTTTAATACAAGTTCATCACTAGTGTTCATTATATAAGAATTTGCTATTATAAAAATTGATAAAGGTACTATAATAATAGCCTTTTTAGGAATTTTTAAGTAAATTATAAATGTTATTATTAGAAGCGCTATTTCTCCAAAATATCTTTCATAACTATATTTATTTAAATATACTAAGACACTTATAATTATTAGAGCTGGTATTAATATTTTATAGTTTAATTTTTTACTAAATAAGTCTGATAAAAACTCTGCGATAACATATATATATAATGGTAATAATGGTATTAATGATTTAGCATCTATATACATTGTACCATTTAAAATGTAATTAAATAAATTAAACACTACTATAAGAGTTAATATGATACCTAAAGTAATATTAGCTTTATTTTTTCTATACATATTAATTAAGGCAGGAATAATAATTGCACATAATCCTAGGCCATATGAATAGTATAAGAAATTTTTGCTATTTATAGATGGTATTAATAATTCTTTTAATGATATTGAAATATTTGAATCTGCACGATTATTTAATAAAGTCGCAAGTGTTGGCAATAAAATAATACTTGAACATAATATAGCTACTAAGATTGGAACTAATATACTGAAGAATGTTTGAAAGAACGATTTTATAGTTACTTTATTCATTTTTTGTAAATATCTATGTAGAGCATAGATAAAAAGACATAGTATTCCGCCAATGCTGAAATAGTAATTAGTCATAATCATTAAGAATGTAGATAATGTTAATAGCCATCCTTTATTATTATCTATTTTTTTATCTACACCAAATAAACCAAGAATTAGGAAAGGCATATAAGTGATAAACATAATATGTCTATGTGAATGTAGGGTCATTGGGGCGGACATTATGAATATAAGTGATGATAAGAAACATACTTCACTACTATATCCTTTTTTCTTTAGAAAGAAATATATTAAATATGTACTAATTATTACACTTATTATAGTAGATATAATCATATATGTAGTCATAGATACTTTAGGTAGTAAGTATGATATTAGAACTATTGGGCTTAAAAAGCCATAATAAGAAAAATTGTATATGTTTTGACCTGCTCCAATATTAGCAGCAAAATCAGGAAATAAATCCTTAGTATCATAAAATAAAGTTCTAAAGTACTCTGGGATTGAAATATGTTGTGCATACCAATCAAGAGTTGAACCATAAAGATACATTCCATTTGTTAGAAAAAGTACTAAGCCGATGAAAGCAATTGTTATTATTCCTAAGTAAATAAAGTCTCTTATTTTAATATTTTTCATTCTAGTCATTACTCCATTCTGTTGCTTTAATCCAATCCTCATAAGGATACATATGATCAAACATTGTTTGAATAAATTTTTGAGATTTATATACTCCTATAAGTTTTCTTTTAGGAGATATATAATTATCATTAATTGGAGCCATTTCATCATAATAATTTGTAATAGCTTTTTTACTATGATATTTACCAAAGTAATATAGATTATCTGTTATAACATTTTCTGTTGTTATAGAACTTGTCATTTTATGATGCTGATGACCATATTCTCCATCAGGATTATGAGTTACAATAATATTCCACTCTTTTAAATTTATAATTTCATTTAAATCTTTAGATATATTAGAACGATGATTATCCCAACTATCACGTTCACCATTTGTCTTATCTGGATATCCTAGCATAATATATTTATCATTTGTTTCATTCATTATACGAACAAATTCGTTTACTCTTACTTGATTTGTGCCACATGTTATACAGACTACTAAATAGTTATCTTTAATTAAATGAGCACCGCCCCATAATAATTCGTCATCTGGATGAGCAACAATCATTAAATTATCAACATTGGATAAATCTAGTGATGAGAAATCTTTATTAACTGAATGTGTTTCTATATAATAAGAAATGCAAAATGTTATTAATATAGTTAGAGATAATATTAATAAGATTATTGGAATTAAGTATTTTTTTATTCCTTTTATAAATTTTTTCATAAAAAACCCTCTCTTAAAAGAAATTTGTATTACACGATAAATTGTACTCCTATCAAATAAAGTTGTCAATCTACTTAAATTATAGGCATAAACTTTATTTTTTAGAATAATTGTGATATAAGTATGGTTGAAAAAGAAAAGGAAGAGGAGTGATATTATATGGAATTAGAAAATTTAAAGGAAATGCTAACAAATAAGAAGTTGGCTGACGTTAAGAAAATTTTGCAAGAGATGAATGAGTATGATATCGCCTCGGTTATTGAAGAGTTACCAAGTGAGCTTTTAATTCAGGCTTTTAGATTGCTACCAAAGGATCAAGCTGTAGATGTTTTTGTTAATATGGATGAAGAAGTACAAAGAGAATTAATAGCATCTTTAACAAAAGCGGAAGCTAAACATATTATTGAAGATATGTTTACTGATGATGCAGCTGACTTATTTGAAGAAATGCCAGCTATGCTTGTTACTTCATTACTTAGTAATGTAGATAAAGAAACAAGAAATGATATAAATAAATTATTAAAATATCCAGAAAATAGTGCTGGTTCTTTAATGGCTATTGAATATATTCATTTAAAAAAAGGTTTAACTATTAAGAAATCTATCGAAAGAATAAGAAAGCAAGCAGATGATTTTGTTTCGTATGATTCTTGTTTTGTTACAGATAATGAAAGAAAATTACTTGGTAGAGTTTCTGTTAAAGACTTACTTATAAATGATACAAGAATGTTAATTGATGATATTATGGAAGAATGTGAACATAAACTTTCTACACAAATGGATCAAGAAGATGTAGCTAAATGTTTTCAAGATTATGATTACTCTACTTTACCTGTTGTTGATTTAGAAGGAAGATTAGTTGGTGTTATTACTATTGATGATATTATTGATATTATGGAAGAAGAAACTACTGAGGATATGGAAAAGATGGCTGCTATTCTTCCTACCGAAAAATCATATTTAAAAATGAGTTTATGGGATATTTATAAAAGTCGTATGCCTTGGTTATTGTTTTTAATGATTAGTGCAACGTTTACTGGAGGAATTATTGGTAACTATGAATCAGCTTTAGCTAGTTATGTAATATTGACTTCATTTATTCCAATGATAATGGGTACTGGAGGTAATGCTGGGGGTCAAGCTTCGGTTACTATTATACGTGCTTTATCTTTGGATGAAGTTGAGTTTAAAGATATATTTAAAGTTTTATTAAAAGAAAGTACTGTTGGTATTATATGTGGTTTAACTTTAGCAGTATGTAATTTTTTTAAATTAATATTGTTAGATAAAGTAACTTTTATGGTAGCATTAATTGTTTGTCTATCACTATTTCTAACTGTATTACTAGCTAAGATTATTGGGGCAATACTTCCTATTCTTGCTGATAAATTAAAGCTTGACCCAGCTGTTATGGCTAACCCAATTATTACAACTATAGTTGATGCTGGTTCATTAATTGTTTATTTTAAAATTGCAAGTGTTTTACTTGGATTATAAAAAGATGCAAAAATTATATTTTGCATCTTTTGTGTTTATAAATTGAAATTATTAAAATGACTAGAGATATACTAAATAATAAAATTAAATTAGAAATATTATCTGATGTATTAGGATTTTCTGGAACAAATATAGCCGTTATTGTGACATCCGATGAAGGCATTTTAAAAGTATAATCACTTAGAGGGAGAGAATTTCCATCTATATCTTTAATACTTAGTTTTTCTAGTTTATAACCATTTTTAGCTATAATTTTAAATTTAACTAAATCTCCTGTAATAGCATTTTCATCTACTTCTATTGTTCCTTCACCTTTAATTACACTTTTTATATTAAAAAGTTTTATATTATATTTATCAATTATTATTTCAGAATAATTTTCAGCAATATCTAATGTAAGTACTTTTTCTGCTTTGTAAATAATAGATTTTATTAGAAGATTTCGGTCGTCTGCTATAAATGAAATTGGAATTGCATTTTTGTCTTTTAATTTTATTATTTCTTCATTAATTAAATGATGTTCTTTATTATATACTTTTATATTATAATTTTGATTTTCTGGGCTAGTTGATAAAACAAAAATATAATCCTTAAACTGCAAGACATTTATAGGAATTAAATCATTATAGGTATCTTCCCATATAACGTTTAAATTCTCATCAACAAGTTTTAATGAAGATTTTAAATCTGTATCTTTTTTATTATAGCTTGTTATGTAATAAAAAGAATTATTTTCAAATATATCAGTAATAATAACATCTTCATTATTCTCTAAATAACTAAAATATATTTTGTCTGCTTCATTTAAGAAAGGAATTGAAGTTAAAATTTGTTCAATAGTATTTTTATTAGATAAGGTATAATATTTATAATTATTTAACTGATAGTCTGTACTAAATATATTGTTATTAATTTTATCGATATAATATATTGTATTTTGAGAAATTTTAAGTTCTGACTTATCATTAATAATAGGATTTTTCTCAGAATTAGTTATACTTCTTATAATTTTAAAATCTTTATCTAATTTATATATTGTACCTAATTTATCAATGGTAATATAATTATTGTCATAATATATTATATCTACTATAGGATTTTCGATTTCTGGTTCAAAGCTAGTTAGTTCATTTCCTGATTCACTATATAAGGTTATTATATTATTAAAGTTTTCTTTATCTATGTGCCAAGTAAGATATTTATTATTAACTATTAAAACATTGTTTAATCCATATCCATAATTATAGTTTGTTTTATTAAATGACCAATCATAATTTATTATATTTTCTGCCTTTGGATAAGTAAGTATAATAAAGAATAGTACTATAAAGAGAAATATTTTCTTTTTCATATGTATCACCTAATAGTTTTATTATTTAAAATAATATAAATTGCATACTGGAAATAGTTAACAAAAAAATGTAGATTTCTCTACATTTTTACTTAATTAAAGAGTCCCCTTTTATTTCAACTGGTATTGGTAACTTTAAGAGATTTAGCATTGTTGGAGCAATATCAGCGAGTTTACCTCCACTTTTTAATTCTATATCTTTTCTTGTTACTATAAATGGAACTTTGTTAGTTGTATGCGTTGTGCAAGGTGTTCCATCATCATTAATCATCACATCACAATTACCATGGTCTGCTGTTACTATTAATGTTCCGTTTGATTCTTCTAATTTAGTATAAATTCTTTTAAGGCAAGAATCCATAAATTCCACAGCTTTAATTGCGGCATCATAGTTTCCTGTGTGACCTATCATATCTCCATTTGCAAAGTTTAATATAACAACATCTAAGTAATCTTTATCTAGTTCTGCAAGTAATTTATCTGTAACCTCACCGGCACTCATTTCAGGTTGTAAATCATATGTTGCTACTTTAGGTGAAGCAACTAAAATACGATTAGCATTTTGCAATTCTAAGTCTTTTCCACCATCAAAGAAATATGTAACATGAGCATATTTTTCTGTTTCAGCAATACGTAATTGTGATAGTCCTAAGTCACTTAAGTATTTACCTAAAGTATTATCTAACTCTTGATGATTGAAAGCAGTAAGGCCTTTTACTGTGTCAGTTATTGGCATCATTGAAACTAATTTTATGTTATTAAATGATGTTGTTTCCATAGGTGATGCACTAGGATTAGTTATAGCTGTACACATTTCTCTTAGTCTATCTGGGCGATAATTAAATATAATAATTCCATCATTGTCAGATAACTTTCCATCATTTATTATTGAAGGAATAATAAATTCATCTGTTATATCTTTATCATATGATTCTTTAAGAAGTTTTGCTGGTGTTTCGTATTCTTCACCTATTCCATAACAAATGGCATCATAAGCTAGTTTTAGTCTATCATAGTTATTATCTCTATCCATAGCATAATATCGACCTGATATGGTAGAGATTTTACCAATATTTACTTCAGATATTTTATCTTCAAGCATTTTAATAAATCTTGGAGCACTATGAATATCTGTATCTCTTCCATCCGTAAATAAATGGAAATATAATTCTTTTACATTGTTTTTAGCACACATATCAACAAGAGCTAATAAGTGTTCAACACGAGAATGAATTCCTCCATCGCTTATAAGTCCCATAATATGTAATTTAGAATTATTTTCTTTTGTATGATTTATTACTTTAAGAATATTTTCATTCTTAAAAAATTCTTTATTCTCAATAGAATTATTGATTAATTCTTGAGGTTGATAAACTACACGTCCTGCTCCAATATTCATATGACCTACTTCAGAGTTTCCCATTTGCATATTTGGCAATCCGACTGGTTTTCCAGATGCATCTAATGTAGTATGTGGATAATTTTGCATTAAATAATCAAAAGTTGGCTTATTAGCATTTTTAAATGCATTTCCTTTAGATTCTTCTCTAATACCACATCCGTCTAATATACATAAAATTAATGGTTGTTTCATATTATTCACTCTTTTCTAATAATTATTTTATCATATTTAGTAAAAAAAAGAAGGATTTACCTTCTTAAATATTAAAGATTTATTTTAATTATATTTTATCTAATTCTTCACATATTTCTTCTTTAGAAATACCTTTTCCAATGAAAACTATTTTAACCATACGATCGCCATAGAATGGATCCCAATCTTTTTCTATATCAGGATTCGATTCCATAACTTCTTTAATAAATTTTGGTGACTCAGTTGCTAGCCATGGACCTGCCTCACTAATGTCTTTTAGGGAACCTGCTTGTTCAAACATGTAAGACATATTTTTATCATCATTAAAGTATGTTATTCCCTTAGCTCTAATAATCTTCTTTGGCCAAGGTTTTCCAATATATTCATAGAATTTTTTACGATCCATTGGCTCACGACGATAGTAAACAAATGTGCTAATTCCATATTCTTCCACGTGATCATGACCATTTTCATGATGATGACCACAATGGCATTCATGTCCTTCTTCATGACAATGACATTCATGCTCTTCTTCATGGTGATGTCCACAATGGCCACAACATTGATGTTCTTCTTCATCGTCATGATGGTGACAATGATGATGTTCTTCTTCTATTTCTCTTTCTTCTAAATCCTTATCTAATTCTGTATACCATCCTGATGATGTTGCTGCTTTTTCAAAGTTAAATTTATGAGTTTCTAAAATATTTTTTAAATCTACTTTAGCATAGTTTGTTTCAATAATATCAGCATTTGGTTGTAAAGCTTTAATAACATCTTTGACACTACTTAGTTCATCATTGCTTACTTCATCTACTTTATTTAAGATTATAGTATCGCAAAATTCAATTTGCTCTATAACAAGATTTTCAATATCTTGATCGTCTATTTTATCGTTAAGCAAGTCTCCACCATTATTATATTCGTCACTTAATCTTTTAGCATCTACAACTGTTACAATAGAATCTAGATAACAAAGTTTTGGCATTTTATACTCAAGATAAGCATCTTCTAAAGCGGTAATTGTTTGAGCAATTGGAATTGGTTCACATATGCCACTAGCTTCTATAATAATATAATCGAATTTCTTTGTTTCAATAATATCTTGCAATTGTTCTAAAAGATCTGTGTTAAGTGTACAACAAATACAGCCATTTTGAAGTGCTACAAGTGAATCATCTTTGCCACTTACTACGCCACCTTTTTGAATTAAATCAGCATCTATATTTACTTCTCCAATATCATTTACGATAACAGCTATTTTATATCCTTCTTGATTATTTAAAATATGATTTAGAAGTGTAGTTTTTCCACTTCCTAAATATCCAGTTAATAATGTTATAGGTATACTTTTATGCATTATACTCTCCTCTTTCTGTCTATATTATTATAGTATCTTTTACAACTTATTGCAAAATAATAATGTAATAATTTTACTTTAAATAAAAAGTAGTAAAGAAATTACCTGTCTCTACTACTTTTTATTATGCGTCTTGACAACGGCTATTTAGTTCTTCTTCTAAAGTTCTATTTGTTGCTTTAAGATTTTCTTTCATTAATTTTTCAATCTCTTTATATAATTTTTCATTTGCTTCTTCAAGATTCATCTTACCGATTTTAAATGGAGTACCAAAACGAATCATTAAATTTTTACTGCGAAATTTATAGTCTCCTGTAACAGCGTATGGAACTATAGTAGCATCTGTTTTATTGGCCATAGATACAGTACCAAATTTAAAATCTAGTAATAATTTATCATTAGTTTTATTTCTAGTTCCTTCTGGAAATAGACCGATTGCTCCACCATCATTCAACACATCTATTGCTAACCCTTTTGCTTTATCATCATGAATACTTCGGTTTACTGATATACAGCCAGTAGCTTTAAAAAACCAAGCCATCTTACCATCAAAATATTCTTTCTTTGCCATATAATGAATTACTCTTTTGGTTGACACAATTACTGAGCATTGATCCATTATATGTTTATGGTTACCAACTATTAGGATTGTTCCATCTGAAGGTATTGCTTCTTTATTAATAATTTTAGGATTGTAATAAAATTTAAATATTGGACCTAGGAAAGGTCTAAATAATTTGTAACCCCATGTGCTTAATTTTTTACTGCTTTCCATGACGTTCCTCCATTCTCTTTTCGTTGTTTTCTTGTTGAAGTTTTCTGAAATCAACTTTACCTATCATAGTTTTTGGTAAAGATTTTCTAAATTCATACTCTTTTGGTATCGAATATGATGCAAGATTTTTTTTACATAGTTCTTCTATTTCTGAACGAAGTTTTGGTGTATCTTTATATCCTTGTTTTAAAGCTATAAACGCTTTTGCAACTTCTACTTTATATGGATGTGGAATTCCTATTACTGAACTATCCATTACTGCTGGATGGCGTTCAATAACTTCTTCTATTTGGGATGGATACACGTTGTATCCAGAAGTTACTATCATGCGTTTTAGTCTTTGTTTATAGGTTATAAATCCGTCTTTATCCATAGAACCTATATCTCCTGAGTGTAACCATACGTTGCCATCTTTATGAATGTGTAGAGCTTCGTTTGTTTCTTTTTCATTATTATAGTAGCCTAACATTACAGTTGGACCACAAATACATATCTCACCATCTTCTCCAAATGGAACTGGTTCGTCTGTTCCTGGCTTAGTGATTTGAACATATGTACCTGGCCAAGGAATTCCAACTGTTCCAGGATGAGATGCATATTTTAAGTCAAAACTTACACATGCTACTGCTTCTGTCATACCAAATCCTTGCGTAAAGTTAGTATTTGCTCCATGTTCATGTAAAAATTTATTAATTGTTTCCACTCTTTTTTTACTTAATGTGTCTCCTCCACCAATAACATATTTTAAATTAGATAAATTCACATCTTTCATACGTTCATTAGTTGTTAATGCTTCAAATAAAGTTGGTACTCCTACTAATACACTTGGTTTATGTTTTGTTAAGAGTTTATCAAATTCACTTGCTTTAAATGTAGGAATCAATACTACTTTAGCTCCTACTGCAAAAGCATCTGTAATACTAACTGATAAGCCAAATCCGTGGAAGATTGGCATAATAGCAAGAATTACATCATCTCTATTTAAATCAGGCAAAGCACGTTCTGATTGAATTGTTGCTGCATTAAAGTTTCCATTTGATAAGACAATGCCTTTAGGAGTTCCGGTTGTTCCGCCACTATGAAGTATGACTGCTGGTGTATCTCTTTTTGTTTCTTCGGCAACTTTATCTTTACTATATTTTTCACCAAATTTAATGAAGTCCTTCCAATATATAAAGTCTTCACTTTTTTTTGGCTTTTCTACTTTATATCCTTGAGTTACTTCATACCCTATTTTCATAAGTGTAGGCATTGAATCTTTAGCAGATATAATAATAGTCTTATATACTTCTGTATCATTTATTATATTTTTTACTTTATTATATGTTATGTCCATAGCAACTAACATAACTGTTGAATATCTATTTAAGGCCTCTTTAATTTCATTCTCTGCTGATAATGGATGAACCATATTGGCTACTGCACCAATTTTATTAAGAGCATAAAATGACATAACAGCTTCTGGCGTATTTGCTGATAAAATAGTTACTACATCCCCACGACGGATTCCTTGACTACGAAATGATTTCGCAACTTTGTCAATATTCTTATAAAATTCAGAATAAGTTATTTTGGTTCCATAATATTCTATAGCTATATTATCTTTATAGTTATTTGTTAATGATTTGTTTTTTAAATATTGATAAATTGATATATTAGGAACTTCAAAATTCATATCCTTTTTATCATAATATTTTTTCCATGCAGCATGAGGCTTTTTCTTAAAACCTATTAAACTAAAAAATTTCATATCTAAGATACCCATAGTTATCTCCTCTTTTCTTCTAGATTGGAACTTATAAATTCCATTAGTCTTTCATTTTCTTTAGTTAAATCATCACTTTCTGTTTTATATGGTGTAAAGAATTCTATTTCTATACTTTTTTTAAATATTTTATATTCTCCACTTATTGTAAATGGTATGATGTATGAATCTGTATCGTGAGCCATTTTTACACAACCTATTTTGAATGGCATTATAGTATCAGTAGTTCTGTTAATTGTAGATTCGGGAAATATACCAATTACTTTTTCTTCATTTAAAGTATTTATAGCATTATTTAAAGCACTTTTATCATGGATTGAACGATTTACTGGGATTATACCCATATTTTTAAATATAAAGCCAAATTTACCGTTAATTAATGAGTCTTTAGCTAAGAAATGAATTACTCTTTTTGTAGAACTTATTAAAAGTAAACAATCTAAGTTATTTGTATGATTTCCTCCTAAAACTATTCGACCTTTTTCAGGAATGTATTCTGTTCCTTTATATTTAGGCTGATATACTATTTTAAAAAGAAATGTTATTATAGGTCTTACTATTTTGTAAAGTAGTGGTTCTTTTGGTTCTTTCATATTTAGTCCTCCTTGTAAACATCAATTGTAAAAATAATACTAAAGCCTCCTAATTTATTATTTATAGCTTTGATAGTACCATTATGAGATTCAATAATTTCTTTGCATATAGATAAACCTAATCCACTTATTTTGCGACTTTTATCAGTTGTATATAATGGTTCAAATATTTTATCTAGAACTTCTACGTCGCATCCTTTACCATTATCGGCTATCTCAAATATAATTCTATCATCTTTTTGCTCGTTTATGTTAATATTTAATATTTTTTTATTTTTATCAAAGTGTCTTAAACTATTTGTTATAATGTTACTAAATACTCTTTTAAATTTAGAAAGATCAACATTTATTATTAGATTAGGACAATTTGTTTTTACTCTAAATTCAATGTTTTTCTCTTTGAGATCTTCTTTATAATATTGATTTAAATAATCTACTAAGTATTTTATGGAAATTTTTTCTGTTTTTTTATCATCTTTTATATTACAACTTAGATAGTCATCAAATTCTTCAACTATTTCTTTCATAACAAGAGATTTATTGTATATAGTTGAAGCGTATTTATGTTTAGTTTCGTTACTTAAATTCTTATTTGTTAGAAGTCTTTCTGAATAACCTAATATGCTTGTTAGAGGAGTTTTTATATCATGAGATATACTAGCAATTATTCTATTTTGTTTTTGTTTTTCTTCTTCTAAATTGTTTACAAAATCAACAAAATCATTTTGTAATTTATATATTTCTCCTCTTAAATGACGTTTTCTTGGAATAATACCAAATTTATAATTATTAAAGTCTTTTGAAAGAGAAGCAATTGGGGATAATATTTTCTTATTTGATGCACTTATTCCTAAAATAGCTAGTATGAAAATATTGATTATTTCAAATATGAGAACATTTAAAGCTATTTTAAAGTTTATAATATTTCTTTTTTTTGAAACACTTATTAAATAATATTCATTTTGAAATTTTATTATTTCTGAATATTCTATTTTATTTTTATTTATTTTATCTTTTGAATAGAATGTATTAATTACATTATTATTTGAATCTAATAAGGATATTTCTATGTCTTTATCTTTTATATAACTGTTTAGGTATTCGCTAATATCATCTTCTGATTTTATTTCTTCTTTAATTGTATTCAAATGCGTTTCTAATTCATTAATTGTAAGTTGATATCTATCACTAATTTTTTTTTCTAAATATAATTCATAATAGCAAGTTAAAAGAAGAAGATTAAATATTATAAGAATTATGACGCCAATAATAAAGCCGATTTTAATAGATAAATTATTTCTTATTTTATTAATCATTATTAATTACCTTAACAAATTTATATCCTAAGCCCCAAATAGTTATAATATATTTTTCTTCTGGATCTAATTTTTTTCGAAGACCTTTTATGTTAACAGCTACTGTACCTATATCACCATATTCTGTTTTCCATACTGAGTTATATATTTGTTCTTTAGATAGGACTAATCCAGCGTTGGTCATTAAATAAGAAAGAAGTTCAAATTCTTTAGTTGAAAGTGTTATTAACTCTCCATTTTTTTTAACTTCATAGCTTTCTTTATTTATACATATCTCACCTATTTTTATAATGTTTGATTGAGATATAGACCCTCTTTTTTCTCTCCTTATATGAGCTTTTACTCGTGCTACTAGTTCTTCTATAACAAAAGGTTTTGTGATGTAATCATCTGCACCTATTTCAAAACCTAATAGTTTGTCTAAGGTTTGATTTTTAGCTGTAACAAAAATTATTGGACAAGATACTATGTCTCTTATTTTATTACAAGTTTCTGTTCCTGAAAGGTTGGGCATCATTACATCTAGTAATATTAAATCAAAGTTATTATTTTTTACTTCTTCTATTGCACTATAACCATCATTTTTTATTATAGTTTCATAACCTTCATCTTGTAAAACATCACTTATAAGTTCTGCTATATCATTTTCATCATCAACAATTAAAATACGTGTCATATAACCACCCTCTACTTTATTTTATCATATATTCTTATTACATAAGTACTCATAATCTATATTATATTGGTAAAATATTAAAAATTAATTATTAATATATTAAAAAAAATTAAAAAGACAGTTTTTAATCTGTCTAATATTTATTTAAAGTATAATGTAAGTCTAGAGTTTTGTTATAAGCAAGGGCTGTTCCATCGTCTTTTATTATCATAATGAACCACCATGTCTCTTTTTCAGTTATATTAGAAGAAGTAGTATCAATTCCGCCATGATAAGAATATAGTGGCTTCATATTAATTGAGTATGCATTATTTATTTGAGTATTATTACCAAAAGTTTTAAAAAACTCATCTTCTGTATATCCTATTTCTTCTAAAGCTTCATAGCCATTTTTATAGCTATAAGTACCTAGATAATAATTACTAGTTAAATGTTCATAATTATCATACCAATAAAAATTATTATCATCTCCAAAAATAAATAATCCATTATTAGATGTTTTCCAGTTACCTATTTTACTTGGGGATAATAGTTGTTTAGTTGTTTCTTTAGGATTTCTGAAAGAAACTTTATTATTATCATCAATTTTTATTGCAATAGTGACTATTAAATATGTATTTATTATTAAAAGCAATAATACTACTATTATTTTTATTGTCGAATATATTTTTAGTTTAATTGATTTTTTGTCTAAGACACTATTTGTGTCTTTTATTTTTTTAGGTGACTTAACAGGCTTTATTTTTAAAGGTATTTGATTAACTACAAAGTCTTTATCTTTATTGTCCACTTTATCACCTCTATTTTTAAACTATATCATTATTATATTAACATTTTTTTAATAAAAAGACTATTCCTTTTGCCAAAGAAGTAAAGAAAAAAAGCTTGATTTTATTCTTCAAGCTTTTCTATTTCGTTTTCATCTATTTTGTTAATGTGTTCATTAATTATAAAGTTATAGCTATCACGACACATTTCTTCAATATCTTTTTCAGCTTTCCATCCTAATTTTTTTAAAGCATATGCTGGATCTGCATAGCAAGCAGCAATATCCCCTGGACGACGATCTGTTATACGATAGTTAACTTTAACGTCATTAACCTTTTCAAATGTTTTTACTAAGTCAAGAACACTATAACCTTTTCCTGTTCCTAAATTATAGCAATCAACTTCTTTAGTACTAAGGACTTTTTCGATAGCCTTAATATGTCCTTTTGCTAAATCTACAACATGAATATAATCTCTTACTCCTGTTCCATCTGGAGTATCATAGTCATTACCAAATACACTTAATTCTGGAAGTTCTCCAGTTGCAACTTTAATAATATAAGGCATTAAGTTATTAGGAATTCCATTTGGATTTTCACCAATTAAACCACTTTTATGAGCTCCGATTGGATTAAAATATCTAAGTAATGCTATACTCCAATCATTATCTGAAACATATAAATCTCTCATTATGTCTTCAATCATTAATTTAGTTGAACCATATGGATTTGTTGTTGATAATGGAAAGTCTTCTTTAATCGGTAGTGACTCTGGTGTACCATAAACAGTAGCACTTGATGAGAAAACAATTTTTTTACAATTGTATTCATTCATTACCTCTAATAAACTTAATGTTGAATCAAGATTATTACGATAGTACATTAAAGGTTTAGCTACTGATTCACCAACTGCTTTTAAACCAGCAAAATGAACTACGGCATCAATTTTATGTTCTTCAAATATAACTTTTAATGCTTCTTTATTACAAACATCTTCTTCATAGAATGCAATATCTTTACCTGTTATTTTTTTTATTTTATCTATAACGTTTCTTTTTGAATTACAAAGATTATCTATAATAACAACTTCATAATTATTATCTAAAAGTTCACAACAAGTATGGCTCCCAATAAAGCCACATCCTCCGGTTACTAAAATTTTCATATTTATTCCTCCTTATGTAAATATTAACATTCTTAATATTTATATTTTTATTATAACATATTAAGAAAAGAATAGGTAATAAGATAAAAGTTCTACCTATTCTACACTTTTTAAGCTTTCTATCATATCGATTTTTTTTAAAGTAAAATGTGTGACAATGTTAACAATGAAAGTAAATAAACATGATATAAGAGAAGAATATATGTAACTATTTATTTTAATATGTCTTATAAAACGAGCATTTTCCATTTCAACTGTTGATATTGTCATATTAGTTAAGAAATATCCAAATAAAAGTCCTATTGCTATTCCTATAATTGTTAAAATAATATTCTCCTTTGTTATATAGTTATCAATTTCATTATCATAAAATCCTAATACTTTTAAAGTAGCTATTTCTCTTTTTCTTTCGGTTATATTAATGTTTGATAAATTATATAAAACTACAAAAGATAACATAGCAGATAATAACACTAATATTATAACTACTTTGTCTAAAGAAGATAACATATCGCTAGCACTATTTACTAAGTCAGATGTATAAATAACATTAATTATTTCATCAGTTGCTAAAAGTTCATTAGATAGGTCTTTTTCTTCTTGTGAAGACAATTTATCAGTATTTAAATATATTACATTAGGTTTATATTCTTTTTGATTTGCCTTTAATGTTTCTTTATTTATATAAATATAATGACCTAGATAATTTTTTACAATGTTTGATACTTCAAGATTATATTCATTTTTTTCGCTATCATAGAAGGTTACTTTATCTCCTTCTTTTATTTTGTATAAATCAGCAAGTTTATCAGTAATTACTATTTTATTATTTTCTAAATTGGATAACTTTTCATTTTTTTTATTTACTAAATTAATTATTTTAGAAATATCATTATTTTCAGTTACAATAATATTTATATTCGAATCTTTTAAAGTTCCTGATAAGGTCTCTGATAATGTATATGATTTTATTTTACTATTAGATAATACTTTATCTAGCTTTTCAATATTTAAATCATTAGTAAATACTGTGGCATCATATTTAAAAGTATTTACATACTGCATATTAGTTATATCAACTATTGAATCTTTAATACCGAAACCACATAAAATTAAGGCTGTACATCCTGATATACCAAATATAGTTACTAATACTCTCTTTTTATATCTTAGAATATTACGAATGGTTATTTTATTGGAGAATTTTATTTTGTGCCATAACCAAGTAAACTTCTCTAAAAGAATTTTTTTACCAGCTTTTGGTGCTTTAGGACGCATTAAAGTAGCTGGTTTTTCTTTTAAGATTTTATTTGCTGTAATAATTGATGATCCGCAAATACAAATAATAGCAATTATTATTCCAGTTAAAGTACTATTAATATTTAATCCTATTTGGAAGTTAGGGACATCAAATAAAAGACGATATATTGTAAATATTATATATGGAATAATTGTTAAGCCAATTATTGTTCCAATTATGGCTCCAATTAAAGTTGCTAGTAAAGAAAACGAAGTATATTTTTTCTTTATCTCATGATTTGTAAAACCAAGAGATTTTAAAGTTCCAATTTCTCCACGATCATCTTCAACCATACGATTCATTGAAATTAAACTTACCAAAATAGCAACAGCGTAGAAAACTAATGGAAACAGTTTAGCAAGACTATTTAGACTTTTTGTCTGATTTATATATGAAGAATATGTTTGATCATCTTCTCTAGTGTTTATATACCATTTAGGCCTTTTTATATCTGTTAGTTTTGTATAAGCATCATTTATTTCTTTCAAAGCTATTTTTTTATTGTCTTCATACTCATTTAAAGAGTCATTATATATTTTAAGATTTTTATTATATTGTTTTAAACCTGAAGAATAAAGATTATTTGCTGTTTGATATTTGGAATAATTTTTATTATATTCTGATGTATTATTATTAAGTAAATCTTCTGTATTTTTTAACGTATTTAATAAATATTGTTGTTCATATAACTTTTCAAGTTGAGTTTTATATACTTGATACTCTTCTTCTGTAGATGGTATATTTTTTAATAATTCTGTAAGATTATTAATTGAGTTATTAACATCGTTTAAAGTATTAGCTATATTTTCTATACCATATTTATCTTTTGTATTTTGAAATTCTTTTTTTCCTCGTTCTAATTCTTTATAAGCATTATCTAGTTGTTTTTTTGATGAAGTTAATTGAGTTTTTGTAAAATCTAATTCTTTTTTTGCTTTATTTAATTGAGTTTTAGCATCATCTAGTTTTATTTTTGCTTCTTTTAATTCTTTATTAATTTTATTTTCTTCAGTAATTATTTTATTGGATGCATCGTTATAAATGGTATTATAGCGACTTTCTTCTTGAAAAGTTTTTATACTTTCAATTTTATTAAGGGTATCTTCAATAAGTTCATTATATTTAGTTTTACTAGTTATTTCTTTTTTGGCATTTTTTACTGTTATAAAAATGTTTGTATAATAATCAATGTCAAAGTTTGATGGAAGAATATAAGAGTAATAATTTATTGTACCTGTTCCAATAGTAGTAGTTCCTCTATTTTGATTTATTGCAGTATTATTATAGTATAATGGACTTCTAACTGTACCTACTATTGTTACTTCTTTATTTTTAAAAACTTCATCATTGATAATTAATTTATCATTTAAGTTATAATTGAGTTTAGTCAAGAAATTTTTTTCAACTACAATTTCGGTATCATTTTCTGGTAAGCGTCCATCAATAAGCTCAAGTTCATTTATTTTCTTAGGAAGTGATGAAATATTTAAAACTATTTCTGTTTCTTCATCTTGAATTAAAATATCTTTACTATATATTCCTTCAATATCTTCTATAGTGTCAATATCTTTTAGGGCATTTAAATCATCTTCAGTTAACCCTAAAGTAGATAATAGTTTTATGTCATATGTATTTTTATCATCAAAAAACTTATCTAATGTATTTAACATATCTGGAGATGTTGCTGTAAGACCAACAAAAACTAATACTCCTAAAAGACTCATTATCATTAAAGATAAAAATCTTGGAAAAGATTTTTTAATTGTACGATAAGAATTTGTTTTTATATGATTTTTTTTCATATTACCACTCTATTGATTCTATTGGACGAGGATTTGGATTTAAATATATTTCTTCAACTTGACCATTTTTAAATTTAATAACTTTATCTGCCATTTCTGCAATTGCACTATTATGAGTAACTATAATGATAGTCATATTTTCTTTATGGCATGTGTCTTCTAAAAGTTTTAATATTTGCTTACCAGTTTTGTAATCTAAAGCTCCTGTTGGTTCATCACATAAAAGTAATTTAGGATTTTTAGCAATAGCACGAGCAATAGCAACTCTTTGCTGTTCTCCTCCTGACAATTGAGCTGGAAAGTTGTTCATTCTATCTTTTAATCCAACTTTTTTTAAAATTGTTTCTGGGTTTAAATGATCTTTACATAATTGAACTGCCAATTCAACATTTTCTAAAGCTGTTAAGTTTTGAATTAAATTATAAAATTGAAAGACAAAACCTATATCATTACGACGATATTTTATTAAAGCTTTATTTTTCAATTCACTTATTTTAGTTCCATCAATAGTAAAAGTACCTGATGTAGGTTCATCCATTCCGCCTAAGATATTTAAACAAGTTGTTTTACCAGCACCTGATGGTCCTAGTATTACAACAAGTTCTCCTTCATCAATTGTGAAATTTGCTTTATTAAGTGCTTTTATTTCTATTTCTCCCATTTGATATTTCTTACTGATATTTTTAAATTCTATATAAGCCATAAAATCACCCTTTGTTTTGAATAATATCAAATTTTAGCATTTTTTTAAATAATTATCTAAGGATTTTAATCTTTTTTAATAATATAGTCATATAAAAAGGACAATTATTCATTAATTGTCACAATTTCTTCATAAAAACCAGAACCACCAAAAGGATGTTCATTATATAGTATAATTTTTAATTTATTATTTTTATCAATGAAACCTTGTATGGTTTTATTATCTATTTGAGTTTTAAAATATTCTTTATTTAGATTAATATATTCTTGTATTTCTTTTTGTTCTTTATCTGTAGGAGTATTAGATAATTCAAATTGTTGATTAAATGTTATTTCCAATATTTTATTAGATTTTTTTATGGCATCTTCATAACTAATATTTAATTTATCACATAAATCTTCAAAAGATAATATCTTATCTTTTTTTATATCATAATTAAAGCTGTAGTATTCTACTACTTCACTGCTTCCTCGACTTGTACGATTTACTTTTATTAGAATAGATATAATATTATTTTCTTGCGTATAAGTATAGTTTGTTTTTATATAATTATATGATTCTGTTTCATTTATTTTTAGACTTAATCCTTCATTTGAGAAAGAAATGTACATTTCTATAAATTCTCTATATAAATCTTTAATCTCTTTATTAAATTCTTTTGCTGACTCTGTTTCAAGATTTAGATATGGTACTACAATATCAGAAGGTGACATTTTTTCCTTATAATAAAAATAACTTTCTTTTAATCCTTCTGTTTGATATTCTGCATCTTTTATATATTTCTTTTTGCTTATAGGTTTCTTTTCATCTTCTTTATCATTATTATCATCTTTTGTTTGGTCAGTATTATTTTTCTTATTTTCATCATTATTTACTTTTGCATTATTTTTTAATGATATTGTTGAGATGAATTTGTCATAAACTAAATAACCTCCACCAATAACTACAACTAATATTAAGATTAATAAAATTAGTTTAAAAGGAACTTTTTTTGTTTGCATTTTTTGTTTAGGTACTTCGTTTAAGTCGACCCATTGATCATATTTTTTACTCATATAACTCACTCCATATGTTTTAAATATATCTTAGATAGTTATAAAATACAATTATAATTTTAGTTATTATTTATCTTATTGTAAAATGAAAGACAATAGAAAAAGTTTGCTTTTAGCAAACTTTAATAGTTATAATGGCGTCCCCAAGAAGATTTGAACTTCCGACCTATCGCTTAGGAGGGGTATGACCTTCTCCTTATGAACACCATCATTATATATCATTTATCCCTTATAAATAAAGGGATTTCTTTAATTTTCTAAAACTTTTTTGAACTTAGAATTTTGAGTGAGTGCCGGAAATAAGTGCCATAACCATAAATTTTCAAGCATTTTTCATGTTTTCCATCATTTCATCATACTTATCTGCACATGCCTTTTTTGAAGATTCAAAGGAATGGGTATATATCTCCATAGTTATACTTGAGTCTGAATGACCTAATCTCTTACTTACTGTCTTAGGGTCAATTCCTGCATTGATTAAAAGACTTGCACATGTATGTCTTAATTCATGAAAACATATAGGGTCTAAATTGTATTTCTTAACAATTTTTCTTAAGATATGGTCACAAGTTGATGGGTGCATATAATCTCCATTCGTTGCAGTAAAGATTCTATCTGTTCCTTTCCACTTCTTACCACAATTTTTAATATAACTATCTTGCCATTCTTTATAAGTTTTCATTAAATTGATAGTATCATTACTAATGATGATTTCTCTTCTGGAAGATTCTGTCTTTGTTGTTTTCTCATCAACAATACCTTCAACCACTTTTAATGATTTATTTATGTTCATTGTTTTACTTTCAAAGTCAATATCACTCCATCTTAAAGCACATATCTCACTTCTTCTTGCACCAGAATCTAATGCAAGTCTGATAAGTAACCTATACTTAAGAGATTCATATTCTAAGACTTCAAGTAATTTCTTAACTTGAGCAACATCATAAAACCTTTTTTCTTTATGTTCTCTTTTAGGTTTGCTTGCTTTAAGGTTAGGATTCTTATCCATGATTTCCCATCTGATTGCTTGATTAAACATTACATTGATAATCTTGTAATAATTATATTGGGAATGATAACCTAATTGCTCCCCACCGATACCAACTTTAAGTTTTTGATACATACTATCCAAGATGTATGGAGTAATTTTATTAAGTTTCATTTTACCAATCAAAGGAATAATCCTTTTTAAAGACTTCTTATAACCAGATGTAGTAACTAATGAAATATTATCTTTGCAATACTTCTCAAGAAATATTTCTGCATACTCTTCAAAAGTTAAATCATTTATAGTAACTGCTTTACCTATATGATAGAACTGACTTTTAAGTTCTGCCTCTCTTTTAATTGCCTCTTGCTTAGTTCCTTCAAAATTTTCTGTTTTTCTTTTTCGGTTACCAAGCATGTCATATCCAAGTTCAATAGTTATCTTGTATTTATTATTAGATAATCTTGTTACTCCCATAAGTTTTTTCTTTCTCCTTTCGTTAAACTTATGGACTAAACATGTCAAACTATCTATAAACATTATAACATATTTTGCCCAATTTTTCCTTATATTTTCTACAAAAACAAGAAGTTTTTTCCTTCACTTTGAGTCTTATTTTCTATCCATTTATTGACTTCATTTACATCAAATTTTAATCTATTTCCAATTCTAAAAAAGGGAATCATTTTTGCTCTTACAAGTTTTCTTATCTGTGACTCTGACACATTCAAGTATTCTGATATTTTTTTAATATCACATATTTCTTTTACCATAACCAAAACCTCAAGAAAATTATTTTATTACTCTTCTAAAATAAAATCTGTAAATATCATCAATACATTTTTCTAATGAATCAACAGAAATAGAATCAAGTGCACTTTCTGGAATGCAACCACTTTCAACTGCATTGATTTCATCATTTACTTCATCAATAGATGGATAGATTTTTATTGCACTATAATAATCTTTCTCTGAAAGTAAACTTAACATCGAATATACTAAATCAAGTAAAATACCTTGATGTTCTTTTTCTGCATACCCTTTGTTGAATCCTTTTATTTCACTATCTTTAAAGAAGAACTCAATCCATTTTTCAATTTGGTCTATTTGAGTTTTCAATAGATGAGCACCTCTTTTATACATGATGACCTTCATTTCAATTACATCTGTAAGATTTATCTTAGCAATAAAATTGTTTTTATATTTTGTAGTATTAAGATATTCTTTAACCATCTTTCTAATCTGACTTCTTAAGTTATCTATTGAAACAACTCCATTATTATTCTTTTTTAAATAAGTTCTTAATCTCATTTTTCAATCCTCCTAAATAAAATTGCAAGGTATAGAATCCGGATTTTTCTCCTTTGCACTTAATATTTAACCATCTTGAATAACCTCTTGTCTGCCTACTAAGAACACTTTTTGAGTAATTTGGTGTTCGATTTTTGTTTGGTATTTGATTTAAATAATGAGACAAAAAAATAAGAGGAACACCTTAATAGTAATTCCTCTTTAAATTGCAACTTGATTCTTTAACAAGTTCTTGTTTTTCTAAGTATTGCATAAGTTTTTGAACTTCATCACATATACTCTTATAAAGTTTTTCTGATGGATTTGTAATATATCTTCTATACCATAAATCCATTTTATCATAATAAATCTGACACTTTCTGTCTTTGCTATCCTTAATCTCTGCATGAGCACTTAAATAATCATTTAGTATATCAAAAGCAGAATCTCCTTTATCTAATGAGTTATTGAAATTAACTAATGTTTGATATGTATAGTAAACATCTTTTGTAACCAAGTCTTGTATTTCAATAGAACTACAACTACTCATCAAATCTTCATTGTATCCGAACATCTTATATTCATTTGAAACATTATGTATAAAGTCTGGAGAAGTTGGAATCTTATTAGTTCTACAACTATATATAATCATGAGTGGTCACTTCCTTTTGATTAACTATTATATCACATGATTATTATTTTTTTATCTTTAATGTTATAATAGTTAATTAGGTGGTCACGATGAAAGAAAATCAAAGATTATTTTATCTATCAATCGGAATTTCAATAATAACTTTAATAATAAGTATTATTCTTCACTTTTTTGTTAAATGTGATATAGCAGATTATATTTCTGGAATCATGCTTAATATATTTGCCGGTGCAATAATGTTAATATTTACTTCTTTAGTTTATTACTTTGTTGAAAGAAGAAAAACTTTAGAAAAACTTATGAACTATGCACTTGAATTAAGAAATTTATTTAATAAAGTTAAATATTTGCCAGAAGATAAATATACAGATTTTAAAGTCTTCAAAGAATATTATAAAAACGAAAAGGTTTTTGAAAAGGTTAACTTAAAAGATTTATATACTGATTTAAAAAAGTCTGATGAAGAAAAAAGGCATAAAGAAATGGAAAGTATAATGCAATCATATATTGCTATAAGAAATTATAGTCTTAAAGATTTTTGGAATATTTATGACCAATTGCATTTTATATTTGATTTTAAAAATAAAAAGAAGTTAAAAATTTATAAAATGATTTTTGACTATACCCATAATTTAAGAAATAAGATTGAAGAAAAAGTCTATCATTTTAATATATATTTTGACTCTAATGGAAAAGGTAATAAAAAAATTAACTATCAATTTGTAAGAGAATTGCAAGAAGATATATTCTATTATGAAGAAATGCCTATCAATTCTAAAAATAAATGGAAACTTGATTTAAAAGAAATTAATTATTCATGTACACATAATAATATTGATGGTTATAAATATATAACATCTAACTCTGTAGTTGAATATTATAATAATGTTTTTGATGAACTTGGAAAAATTGCTTATTTCGATAGAAATTATGATAAAAAAAATGAAGAGACAAGTAATTAAACTACTTATCTCTTTTTTGGTGCACCATATTGGTCTCTTAAGTCCATTCCTCTAATACAAGTATAGCAGTTAACACTAACTCTTCTTTTAGGGTCTTTTTCCATGAAAAAGCATATCTCATCAAAACATACTTTGAATAATTCCATGAACTCCTTCTTCTTTTGGAATAATTCATAAGAAGATTTTAATTCATCAATAGTAATATCCTTATGTTTTTCTTCCTCTTCTATTTTCTTTAGATAATCATCAACTTTTCTTTCAACTAATTTCTGATAATCTTCATCAAATATCACTGAAATAGTTCTATCATGTAATCCTAAAGCATTGAGTAATTCCTTATCTGTCATTTTTAACTCCACATGATTTCACATACTCATTAACTTCTGATTCTGTGCACTTATAGTTTCTTCCCATTAAATGTGCTTTGAGTCTATGTTCTTTAATCATCTTTCTTAAGTAAGCAACTGGTGTCTTTAGTTTGTTTGATACCTCTTGTAAGGTAAAATATTCTTCTTTCATATCTTTGTCCTCCTACTTATTAGTAGACTAACTAAGAACAAAACTCTAAAATAGTTATTCATAATATAGTAATAGTTGCTTATAGAAAAATTTCAAAACACTAATAAGAACATTTGTTTTGTGATATACCTATTTTTTGCCTATTTATAGCCATTTTGAGAGACTTTTATATTCAATCCGAGTCATTCTTCATTATGAACCTTTTCGTTGAAAATAGATACCGGATTTTGCTTCATATACCGGTAGGGTTAAGTAATTGGTCAAAATTATATTCTATTCTGACCTATGTGCCCCAAACTGAATCGAGTGAAATTAAAAATGTATAAGTAACTTGCCTATACATTAACAATTATTCTTCTTCATTTTCTTCTTCTGATTCAACAGATGGTCTTTCTACATTATTGAAGGCATCTTTCATATCCTCATACAAAGAGTTATGTGGAAATACATTTAATTTATCAAACTTAAATAATGTTCTTCCTTCAATATAGTTTGCTAATCTATTGTTAGAATATGCAATCGATTCTATGTTGTCCTCAATTTTAGATAGTGGATTTCTTCCATATATATTTTTCTTGAAATGAATAGTCCTTTCATACGAAACTTTTTTATTATCATTTCCTTCAATATAAGATATTCTAACATCTACTACTGGGAATACATTATCTTCCATTGTTTCTCCATAAAATCCTATAACACCTTGAACTTCTTCTGTTGGGTATAACATAAATTCTTTCTTAAATAAGTTATCTAATGCAAGTTTATTTTGCTTTCCATTGTTTTTCAATTTTTGAACATCAACTCTTATTTTTGTTGCCTCAGTTTGACCAGTGTTTTTAACTGAAAGTAGTAGTAATCCGTTCATTTCATAAAATTCAAAAGATAATAACGGTTTCAATGATGAGATATATTGCTTATGGTTTCTAACATTTGTAACAATGTTTGCTACCAAAGCAATTACTGATACTACTAATGAAATAACTGCTATCCAATTGAAAAGGATGTATCCTTCAAAATATTTATAATTTCATTTAGTTGGTCTGTAATACACATTTTTAAATTCCCCCTAACAATTTTTATACATCTATTATACCAAATTTCTTTCTTATCAAGAAGGGGGTAAAGTTTTATTATTATGAACGAAGTGAATAATAATAAAACTATTGGGGGTTATTTAATTCTTTATATTATAATAACAGAATACTTAACATATACTATTATAATAATATATAATGTAATTACTATAATATAAATACTCCTTTATATTTACTTAATAGTAGAATTGACTCTCAGAAAATCAATTTTCTGTTCACAGAAAAAGCAAATCTGTTAAAGTTGCTCTGTAAGTAGTCTCAATACATTTCTAAATTTTTCTGCATTAACAATTTTTCTAATTACATCAATATCTCCAAAAACAAATCTTTTTGCTTGAGCATATTGAAAGCAATTGAATAGTAAAACACTTTTACTATCTAATTCAATTATTCCTTTTTCATTTGGAGTAACATTTGTAAAGGTATCTGTTCCATTTTTTCTCATGATTATTGCTAGTTTAGGAGAAATAGGAAAACAAATTTCTTTACACCCATATAATACATTCAAAGAAGGTTGGTCGGAAATTATAAAAGAAGTATCAGAATTGTTTGCCCCAACATAAAATGAATAACTATTTAAAAATATATTTCCATCATGTATTAACTCTGGTAATGAAGTTAAATAATCTGCTTGTTTTAATTTAGCAATATCCTCTGAATCCATATTAGTATCATAGCCTCGAATTTCTTTTGCACCCATCTTTTTAGCAACATCTAAAGTCTTTCCAGTTATCATATTCAAAGTTGCTCTGAATCCACTTGTTCTTATTGCTAAATCTCTTATAAATATATAGAATTTTACTTTAAAGGAACTTTCATTTATAACATCAAAATCTTTTTCTAATCTTTTAAATTCGTTGGATAAATCTCCCTCCATATTTGAAAACATGTGTTCCAAGAGTTGTTCATCTTCCTTTATTTTTTTAATCTCTTCATCACTATATTGTCCTTTCGAAAGTTCTAACATCAAGTCAATGTTTTTTTCTATGTTAGAGTTATCAATATCATAAAGATATTTTTCACAAGCAAAAATAACTGGAGATTTATTTAATATTTCTTTATCATTTATTTTGTCATAAACATCAATTAAATCATCACCATTTTTTGCCAATCTTTTTAGATAAAATTGAGGTATATAATGTTCGTTTTTAACTTTTCCCATAAGACCTCCTTATAATTGTTCTATTAGTTCAAAACATTGTTCTATCTTTTCAGCAATTTTCTTTTGTTGTTCTAAAGGAGGAACTGGAATTAACGACTCTTTACCATCCTTTGTTCCAAGTCTTGGCATTTTTGCACCATAAGAACATGAATTAACATAATTTAAAAAGTATTTGGACATAAGAACTCTTTGTAAGAATTTAACTTCAATATCAGGATGTAATTCCATGGGCTCAATCTCTGTGCAACAATATCCATCTTCATCAGCAATTACACATTTGTTAAGATATGGTCTAAGTTTACCATAAAGTAGATTACCTTTTTTAAAATAATTTTTATCACTAACTGCATGCCTTTGAGATTGCATAATTTTACTTATTACATTCCCAGTATTTTTTTCAATATCTTCAAGTTCAAGTATCCAACTTTCATCACCAATCTCTGTTCCTTTAATTTTTCTATTTGAACCATAATTCGATATTTGTTTCAACTTACACCATTTCCAATTTGATGGTATCTCAAAGGGAATATCTTCATAAATAGCATCTAAATCTATTGGAGATAATGATAAATCATTGTCTACTAATTCTCCATGAATAGCACTATCAAGAATTTTTTCTTTAAGTATTATTTTCAATTTTTCTATTTCTTGTTCATTCTTTTCTTTTTTATCTATCAAATCAAATAACTCTTCTATTTTATTAACAATTCTTTCTTGCTCTTCTAGAGGTGGAATGGGAACTAACATTTTTCCTAATTTTTTTGTTGACACAAAATTGATAGTTGTTTTTCCTGCGTTATCTATAAGCTTGTTCTTTAATGTTTTACAATACCAATATATGTATTTGGGATATATATCTTTTATATAATTTTCTTTTATAACAATACCATTAAATTGCTGATTAGTTGTCAATTCAATTTTTGTTATTGCACATTCACCAACGGAGGCAGTGCAACACAAAAGAATAGTATTGACTGGTAGTAACCGATTTGATGAATTTCCCAATGCTTTTTTAGTTATAAATTGTTCCGTTTGATTTATTACTTCACCTTGAGTTCTTATATCATCAATGGTGAACCATGGAATCTCTTTTTTATCCCAAAAACTTTTATTCGTTCTCAAAGGTGTAAAACCATTCACAATATTTGCTATTATATCAAAGGATGTTACAATCCAATTTTTAGGTATTTGGTCATCATTTTTTTCAAAAATTTTACCTATATTTGGTTTCAATAACTTCAAATCATTGTCTACTAATATTCCACAAAATGCCATTGACAAAATTTTTTTCTTTAAAATTTCATTGCTTATCATTTTAATATACCTTCCAACTTAGAAAGTATTTCTTCATTATCTTTAATAATAACTTTCATTCTTTCAACAATTTCTTCAATAGTATAAGACTCTGTCTCATCTATCTTGCTTGGATTCTTAATATCAAGATTGAAGTTCTTTAAATCATCTACTTTTACAAGCCATGCTTGTTCATTTTCAACTCGATTATTCCACCATGCTTTTACTTTATCAAAGTGATGTTTCTTAATAGGATTTGTTTTAGTAAATCTTGCTTGTCCTTCTGGCAGTTCTAAGTCATAATACCATATTTTTTTTGTTCCTTTAGAATCTCTATTGAAGAATAAAAGATTAGTAGTTATTGATGTATAAGGCGCAAACACACCTTCTGGAAGTCTTACAATAGTGTGTAAATTGAATTCCTTAAGTAGTCTTGATTTTATGTTATTTTTAACACCATCACCAAATAAAATGCTATCTGGAAGAACTATACCAGCACGTCCATTATCTGATAATTTTTCCATAAGTAATGCCATGAATAAGTCTGCAGTTTCTTTTGTTTGATATTCTTTAGCAAAGTTAGATGAAACACCATCTTCTTCAATTCCTCCATAAGGGGGATTAGTAATAATTACATCAACTTGATTCTTATCACCAAATCCAGAAACCTCACCAGTAAGTGAATTTCTATGTTCTATGTTTGGAATATCTACTCCATGAAGTAATAAATTAGTCATAGCAAGGGCATAAGGTAATTGTTTTTTTTCAATACCTTGAATGTTCTTTTGAATATTTTCAACATCATCAGAAGTTTGAATCTGATTAGTATTTTCAAAATGCTCAATAGCACATGTTAAGAAACCACCAGTTCCACATGCAAAGTCAAGAATTCTTTCATTAACTTTAGGGTCAACCATTTCAACAACAAATTCTGTAACTGGTCTTGGAGTATAAAATTCACCGGCAGAACCTGCACTTTGAAGTTCTGCTAACATGCTTTCATATATATCATTGAACTCATGTCTTTCTGTATTAACATTAAAGTCTGTTTGATTTATTTCATTTATTACTTGTCTTAAAATAGTTCCACTTTTCATATAGTTATGAGTATCTGCAAAGACATCATGAACTATCTTATCTCTGACATTATTAACTGGAAGTGCTTTTAAATCTTTGAACATTTGCTCAACAAATTCAATTAACTCATCACCAGTCATTCCTCTTTCATCAAGTGCCCAATTTTTCCAGCTATATTTTTTTGGAATAGCACTTTCATAATTTTGACCTTTTAAAGCAGACTTAATTTCCCATTCATCCTCTTTAGAATCAAACAATTTCATGAATAACATCCAAATAGTTTGCTCAAGTCTTTGAGCATCACCATTAACACCATCATCTTTCCTCATTGTTTGTCTAATATTTTTCATATTTATTGCCATTTTTTATGCCTCCAAACTATAAAGTTTTTTCTTCATATCTTCCATTGCTTGTTTAAAGTTTTGTAATCCCATGAAAATAGTCATTATTATTTCCATGATAGTTCCATAAACTCTTAACTCTGGAATATTTAGTATTTCTGGATTTTCAAGTTCTGTAATACCACCATCAACATACTTATCAAGTATGATAGATAAAACTTCTTTTGCTTGTTCTCCATATTTTTCAAAGTAATTGCTTTTCTTAACTTGTCTTGCTCTTTGACTTCTTGTAAGTGCTTTTTTACCATAAGCAACATGAACTAATAAATCAAAAGGGTCATATTCTTCGCCAACTTCTTCTTCTAGAATATGTAAGTAAATATCTTTCTCCTCAAGTGCTTTAATAATGGTTTCCTTAAGTTCTTGTGAATCCCAGTATTCTTTAAATAAAGAATAAGTTGCATATTCATCAGTAATTTTATTCTTAACAAATTGAGTAAAGTTTTCTGTAATTAACTCACCATGTTCATTGATTAGTTTTTGTTGTCTATATAATTCTCTTACTTGTTCATTTGGTAGAACTATTTTAGGTTTTACTTTTCTTCTTTCTGTTGGAAGAATATCTCCATCTAATACTGGAATCTTTTTCTCTGGAGTTGGTGTATAAGGATTATTTGTTCCTTCTGGAGGGGTTAAAACAACTTCGGTAGTTTGAGTTTCTCCATCAAAGTTAGGGTCTTTGAATAACTCTGTTGCACCAGTAAAGTCAATGATAGTAAATGAATACTTATCAAATTCTTCTGAAATACGAGTTCCACGACCTATAATTTGTTTGAATTCAACCATACTCTTTATATTTGTATCAATTACTATTAACTTACAAGTCTTTGCATCAACACCAGTTGTTAAAAGTTTTGAAGTAGTAACAATTGTTGGATATTTCTTTCTTGGATTGATGAAATTATCAAGTTGCATTTTTCCGATAATATCTGTTCCAGTAATTCTCATAATATATCTATCATCATGTTCCACCATATCTAAGTTTTGATTGATTAACTCTCTTCTCATTCTATCTGCATGCTCTTCATCAACGCAGAAGAAGATTGCTTTATCCATTCTTCTATTTGTTTCTTTTAAATAATCTGAGACTATCTTTGCAACAAGTTTATCTCTTTCTGGTAAAACTAACTTTTTGTTTATATCTGTTCCACCATAAACACCTTCTTCGGCCTCTTCACCATCAGTATTAAGTGTTCCTTTCTTTACAATAATATCCTCAATATCTTTATCAAGTCCAACTCTTAAAACTCTATAAGGAGCAAGGAATCCATCTTCAATGCCTTGTTTTAATGAATAAGTATAAACTGGGTCACCAAAATACTCATAGTTTTGAATGGTCTTTTCATTTTTAGGGGTAGCAGTAAGTCCAATTTGAGTAGCACTTCCAAAGTAAGTAAGAACTTCTCTCCATGATGAATCTTCTGCAGCACTACCTCTATGACATTCATCAATTACAATTAAATCAAAGAAGTCTTGAGGAAATTTTCTATATAAATCTGGTCTACCATCTGAACCTTTAAGTTGCTGATACAATCCCAAGTATACTTCATAGGAAGGGGCGTATTTTCCTTTAATCTTTGTCATAACACCTTTAAATGGTGCAAAATCATTAACCATTGTTTGGTCAATTAAAATATTTCTATCTGCAAGGAATAAAATTCTTTTCTTAGTCTTAGATTTCCATAATCTATAAATAATTTGAAAAGCAGTAAAAGTCTTACCAGTTCCAGTTGCCATAACAAGTAGGATTCTGTCTTGCCCTTTAGCAACTGCTTTTAATGTTCTTTCAATAGCAATTTGTTGATAATACCTTGGTGGATATTTTGATGGATATAGTGGTTCTTTAATGATTCTTTCTTGTTCAGCAGTTAAATTTGATGTGTTCTTATATTCACTCCACATATCTTCTGGAGATGGAAATTCATCAAGTGCAATTTCTATTTCTTCACCAGTTATCATATTTTTCTTAATATAACCATCGCCATTTGATGAGAAAGCAAAAGGAACATCCAATATATTGGCATAATCTATTGCTTGTTGCATACCAAATCCAATAGCATGGTTATTATCCTTTGCCTCAACTACTGCAATATAACTTGAGTTGTATGTTAAAAGATAGTCGGTTCTCTTTTTAACACCTCTGGAATATTTTCCTTTTCCTTCATCAATTACACGACCATCTGTGAAAGATTTTTCTTCATGTATATCATTATAACTCCAACCAGCATTTACAAGTGATGGAGTGATATATCTTGTTCTTATCTCAGTTTCACTAAGACTTTTCTTATCCTCATTCATTACTACCCATTCCCTTCAAAGTATAAATCACCTATATCATTATTTTACCATATATTGACACTTTTTTTCTGTTTTATGACAATTTTCAACTAAAAAAACAAAATCTGTTTAAAGACTTTGCCCATTTTTTATTTTTATTGTCTCTGATATAATGAATTCTTTTGTTCTTTGATATAAAGTATATAATCATGAAGTTCATTATATATAAATTTTATTGAAACTTTTTCTTTGTTGTTTTTGTATCTCTCATCATATAACTGGATTAAATCTGCCAATAGTAGAATGTCATGTTTCATTCTAATTTCATCACTTCTTTTGCAATATTCCATAAATGTCATTTGAAACCTTTCTTCATTTTTTTCTTTATCCTTAATACTAAATAATATAAATATTAAGGAAGTAATTAGATTACTAATTTATAAATTATTATTATAAATAAACTCAATAATTAAAACCTCTTTAATACTCTTAATTTATTGCAGATTTATGATAGAGGTAAGTCTTTAATGCAATCCAAAATAGTAGAATCATAAAAATATGTTACATGAGATTCTAATTTTTCCAGTTATAATTTTATAAGTCTGTCAATAATTTTCTGCCTTTCACTAAATGCAATTTTATTTAAGAAGAAATCGAATGTAGATAATAGAAATGTTCCGTCTGTCCTATAAATATTGATTTCCTCATTTCTGTTATAAATATAATCTATTAAATCATTTTTCATAATAATGTATTCATTTATGCCATCTTCAACAAGTAGATAATCTTTACCATCTACAAATTCTTTCATTTTATTAGATTCAACTATCTAAATAAGTTTACTTTTATCCATATAATTTTTCCTTTCTTTCACAAAACTAAGCACTTTTTATTCAATTCCTTTTGTAAAAATATATGTTTAGATCTTATATAATCGATAGTTTGACTATTTATAAGGAGTGCCAAAAGAAGTGCTATAACAAAAATTAAGTTATCAAGTTGTAATACTTTGTAGCACTTTTCTAAAAATAGAAAAATGCCTTGATTCCTTAGAAAATCAAAGCATTTTATATAACATCTGGCGTCCCCAAGAAGATTTGAACTTCCGACCTATCGCTTAGGAGGCGATTGCTCTATCCAGCTGAGCTATGAGGACATAACTTCAACAGATTTATTATAGCATATTTTAAAGAAAAAAAGTACTTAACTTATGTTATAGTACCTTATTATTTTTAGATGGAATTAATTTCAAAACTTTTCCTTCTTCTGCTGGAATTGTATTAGGGAATATTGAATTTGCTTCTTTTACGTATTTTTCTTTTTCAATTGTAGGCCAGAAATGTGTTAACATTAATAAACCTGGTTTGGCAATACTAGCTATTTGAGCTGCTTCATGAGCATATAAATGGTAATCCTGGATTCCTTTTGATTGACCACGTAAAAATGTCGACTCACATATAAGAAGATTTGTATTAGATGCTAGTTTGACTATATTATTATGTTCATATCCTGTATCTCCTGAATATACAAGTGAAGTCTTTCCATCACTTAATTTTATAGAGTGTGATCTTATATTATGAGGATTATAAGCAAATGTTGCTGTAACGTCACCTATTTTAATTTTTGAATCTGTTGAATATGTTTTAACTTCTAAATAATTTTCTTCTCCTAGATTCATTAGTAGTTGATAATCTAAAATTGGTCTTTGCAATAATTTATAATCATATTGGCCATATTGATTTGTATAATTTTCATAATCTGTATAATAGTCTGGTTCTGGTATATATACTTTTATTTTATTTTCTAAAAGACCTAAATTATGAAGCACATATGAAGTATATGCTATAGATGATATAAGGTCTGAATAATGGTCGCGATGCAAATGACTTATTATGATTGTCATATTTTGGTAGTCATTATCCATATCTAGTAATCTTGTCGAACCTGGTCCGCAATCTAGTAATATTTTATCTTTGTTTGATGTTACCAGAAAGCCAGGACCATTGTAATTTTGATAGCATGATGGTGACACTGACCCAAGTACTTTAACTTCCATATTATGCCTCCTTTTTATATAATAGTCTTTTTTGTTTCATCGCTTCTTCAACCACTGGGTCTACATATTTGGAAATTGGTTTATCTAGAGAAAAAACTTCTCTTACCATACTTGATGATATATTTTGATAATTATTATCAGCAAATAAGCAGACTGTATTAATATTTCCGTCACTTATGTCTTTATTAATTCCTGCCATCCCAATTTCATAATCAAAATCTGTTAAACCTCTAAGACCTCTTATTATTGCTTTGCATTCATAAAGTGTTGCAATATCTACAGCTGCCCCACTTCCTATAACAACTTTTATATTTTCATAAGCTTGATATATTTTTTTTATTAATTCAAAACGTTCTTCTATAGTAAAGAAACCTTTAGGTTTACTACTATTTTGTAAAACAGCAATTACTACCTCATCAAATAATAAACTTGCTTGTTCAATAATATTCATGTGTCCTTTTGTTATTGGATCAAAACTACCTGTGTATAATACTTTTGTCATATAATTCATCTACTTTCTTTTTGGTGTATTCATAATCTATATTGTTTATTATATATTCGAAATTATCTTGATTTATTTCTGGTGCATTGGCTTCGCGACTCATAAATTGTTCCTCTGTAATCCCATCTCTTGCTATTGCTCTTTTCATTCTTACTTCTAATGGTGCTGTAATTAGAATTCGTAAATCACTTTCAGCAAAATATTTTGTTTTGGGTAATAGCAACCAGTCAAGGAGGATGATGTTATTGGGATGAGATAATATAAAATTATCTATTACTTTTTCCATATAACTCCAAGTTAAATCTGTTAAGATACTCATTGCATCTTTGGAATTGAAAACAATGGAACTTAATTTAGATCTTACAATATAATTATTTTCTAATATACTTTGGCCAAAGTAATGAACAAGTTTTTCCTTTATTTCTGAATCTAGCAGAGCTTGATGCCCTATTTTATCTATGTCTAAATGTACAATTCTCTTGTTATAACTTTTTAGTAAATTAGAAATATAACTTTTTCCACTAGCTGAAAGACCTACTAAACTAATTAACATTTTTATCACCTTTTTCTCTTCATCTAATAATAGTATAATAATAAATATAAAATAAATAAAATGCATATTTATCATATATATCATAACTTTCAGTAATAATTTAACAAATAAAAAGACTACTTCTTGAGTAGTTCTTCTTGTTCATCACAAATATGTGCTAAATGACATGCACACCATAAAAATAATAAGATAAATAATAAGATAAATAATAAAAAAAATATAATTAATATAATAAAAATCGTTTTCATACCTCACCCCTATTATTATTTGTAATTAGTTTTCCTATATACTTTTAATACGATTTTTTATTATATGTAGTGTAAATAAAATAAATGTTGATAATAGTGATCCACTTGTATCAATTAAAACATCTAGAATGCGTGCTGTACGTCCACTTATAAATAGTTGATGTAATTCATCTGAACAGGCATATATTAAACAGAATATTATTGTATATATGAACGAAGTTCTAGTTAATCCCCAAATATTTTTAGCAATTAAAAAGACAAAAATTCCTAAAATAAAATAAAGAAAAAAGTGTGCAGATTTTCTAACTATAACCAAAAATTTATCTATTAGTATATCTTTTTCTTTTTCAGTTAGTTTTTCTCCTTTTATTGTCTCTACAGTTTTTATAATTACATGTTCACTGGTATTAAGTGATTTATCTGATTCTTGTGCTGAAAATAAAAATATTATTAGTAACCAAATTATCATTAATATAATATTAATTATATTTTTTAGCTTCATATTTTCACCTCTTTAATAACTACAAGTTAAATGGTATCAATAATTTTATAGTAATTCAAGTATTTTTTTGAACATAGTTTTGAAACAATTTAATATTAATTTTACATTTAATTTAATAAAAAAAGACTTTTAAAGCCTAATTTTCTATTATTTTTAAAATATGAAGATATATACAACTATTTTTCTCTACTGTTGTAAATTCAATCTCCTGGTTTTCATTTATAGAATATTGTATTTCAGATTCTTTATCAACATGTGCAAAGATATCTTCATTGTTATTATATTCAATAAATCCATAACCTTTTTCTTTACTCCACCATTTTACTCTACCTTTCATAATTCTACCCTTTCTGCAATTATTATATCATACATTTGTTTGTACTACAACTTAAAAATATAAAAACACATATATTATAAATATATGTGTTTAATTAAATAATATGATTAATTTAGTAGCATGAAGGCAGAGTTGGAATGTAATTACTTGGAGCTACATTAGTTCCTGATGGATTTTTAATTGTTATATGTAGATGGCATCCAGTTGATGAGCCAGTAGTTCCAACTTTCATTATTTCTTGTCCTTTACTGACTTGTTCTCCTGTTTTTACTAAAACATTTGAAGAATGCATATATACTGAAATAGTACCATCACTATGCTGAATTCTAACATAATTTCCCATTCCATCATGATAGCCTCCATCGTTAGCTGCTGCTGTTACTTTACCATCTAAAACAGCATATACACTAGTTCCACAAATTGCTGGATAATCATCTCCACTATGATTATCGTACTCTCCTGTTATTGGATGTGTTCTTGGACCAAATACTGATGAACGGCAAGTAGATGAACCATGTGGTAAAGGAAAAATACTATCTGCCCATACACCTGTACCATTAAAAGTTGAATCTTCAGGAAGTGGATTTTGTTGTCTTTTTTTCTCTGCTTCTTCTATTTGTTTCTTAATTTGTTCTCTTTTCTTATCATCTATTTCTTGTCCTTTTTTAAAGTTTTCTTCATCTTCTTTTTTCTTCTGCTCACGTTCAAGTCTAAGTTGTTCTTTTTCTTGAATTCTAAGAGACTGAATTTTGCTTAAAGAAGCATTTGTAAAACACGTACTAATAGCTGATTGATCAAAAGGTATTAGTGATAAAACAAAAGAAAAAATAGATGGAAGTATAAAAACAATAAAACCAGCTATGAATGATTTAACTAAACCAGCTAATTCTTTTGTTATAGGCTCTCCACTCATTACTGACTTAAAACAAGGAACAATACTCCTATATATAAGAATTAATGGAACCAAAATGCAAGTAATATTAATAGCATATTTGATAATCAAAAAGACCATTAAAGTATTTGAATTATTACAGATATTAAACATAAGTCATCACATATATATTATAAAACAAAAAGGAAAAATAGTAAACGAAGAGAGAAAAAAAAGGAACGTAAGTTCCTAAAAATAAGCAAAAAAAA
>CAJUBJ010000004.1 GCA_910584655.1 uncultured Bacilli bacterium | reverse complement strand
ATCGTAGTTATTACTATGATGAAGAGTCAGGTTTCTATTATCTAAATTCAAGGTACTATAATCCGAAGATGGGAAGATTTATTAATGCGGATTCAGTAGTTTCTGAAATAGGAGAAATAAATGGATGTAATATTTTTTGTTATTCATTTAACAATCCTATTAGTTTGGTTGATGACGATGGTAATTGGCCAAAATGGGCAAAGAAAGTTGTCGCAGCTGTAGCAGTGGTTGCAGTAGTTACTATTGCTGCTGCGATTACAGTTGCTACATGTGGAACAGGAACAGTAGCTGCTACTGTAGCAGTGGGTGCGGCTAAAGGGACAGCTATTGGATTTGCAACTGGAGGAGTTATAGGAGCTACTAAAGGTGCTATAGAAAACAGGATTAAAACTGGTGGTTGGAAAGGATCTGGAAAAGCTGCTCTTGAGGATGGAAGTAGTGGAGCTTTGGAAGGTTCAATCGTCGGCGCGATAAGTGGTGGCGTAGGTTCATATTTAAAACTGTCAAATGTTGCAAATAATAATTGGACATATGGGCATAATGGTGAAAGTCCTTTATCTCAAATGGATTATCATTATAAAAAACATGTTATCGATGAAGGATTTTCGAAAGGTAATAATGTATTTAACTATACTGATGATGCTCTTAATTATATGTCAAGAAATTCATCAGAATTGAAATATACTTATAATTATAAATATGATAACACTTCTTGGAATTTAAACTATAAAAATTCTGGTGGCGGAGAGTTTACAGGAGATGGTAAAATAATTACTTTTTGGTATAAGAAAAAATAGTAAGGAGAAATTTTATGAATCATTATTTTGCTATTATTGATGATAAAAAAATATTAAAAATAATAAATAATTTGCAATTTGATAAAAAGTTAACGATACAAGATAAAATATATTTAAAAAAAACTTTTTTTGAATATAATTATAAAATGTTTAATACATTTCCTTTAGATGATGAAATCTTTAGAAAATTGAATTATGTTGAATTTGAATGCTTTACTAATAATAAGTTTTTTAGAAGCAATACATTTAATTATTATGGGATAACTTTAATTCCTTTTTATAGCTTAGAAATTGTAAAAAAAAGTTTTTTAAACATTACTATTGAAGAGGAATGTCGATTGAATGATATTAATATTACAATAGATGAATACAGAAAAATAATAAAAGATATAGTTAATTTGTTTGATTCTGCTTTAATAGAAAAAAAAGCTGTTGTTCATTTTGGAATATGAAATCTTACAATATTATAAAATTAAGATAAAGGAGATAGAAGAAAAATGTTTTATGAAATTTAATAATAAACAAAGAAAAATATTAGCAACAATCATATATATATTATATTTCTTATTTATAATATTTCTATTTTACTGTTTACATAATAATTTGTTTACGAATGTTTATTTAATTCCTTATCTTTTAATTCTTGTTGGATTTATTATATCATTTATATGTCAAATGATTTATCCTTATGGAAGTATAGTTGAAAGTTATAACATGGATAGTGAGATGCATACGCTAAATTATTGGAATACTGATAAATTTTTAAAAAAACTAAAAAATAAATATGCCTTATGTTACGAAGAAGTATTGAATGGCTCAACCAATGTAATAATAAGAAAATTCTTGAAAGTAAGCGGAATATATTCTTTAACTAAAAATAAAACTTTAGTTGTTATAGAAATACCTAAAATAACATTAAATGTGGTAGATTTGATAGAGAAAATAAAAAAAGAATTTAAAGAGAATATTCCAAAACAAAATTTTTTTAATAATGGTGTAACTTATAGGTTGGATATTATAATTATCACCGAAGAAATGAATGAAGATTTTTTACAATATATAAGTTTAGAAATACTCTCTACTATTATGGTTAGAGGTATGGACTGTGTAAAAAGTTTTTCTATTCCTATAGTAATAAATAAACATTATAATAAATTATATATTCCAAAATTTAATGATGATTCTTTTTCGAGGGTTATTTTCTATTCTAAAGAAAGAAAAAAGATAAGAAAAAAATTGGAGAAATATAAATAATATATTAAAGATATAACAAGTTTGTTATATCTTTTAATGTGTTTGAAGATAGAAATGGAGATGTGTTATACTATATTTATAATGGTAGTGAGTTATTGGGTTTTGTTTATAAGAATAAGACATATTACTATCATAAAAATATGTTTGGAGACATCATAGGTATTCTAGATTCTAGTTATAATGAAATAGTAACTTATGAATATGATTCTTGGGGAGCATTAGTTAATATAACTGATAGTAGTAATATTAACTTAGGTACAATAAATCCATTCAGGTATCGTAGTTATTACTATGATGAAGAGTCAGGTTTCTATTATCTAAATTCAAGGTACTATAATCCGAAGATGGGAAGGTTTATTAATGCGGATTCAATGATTACTGGTCAGGGATTTAATGGAAACAATTTATTTGTATATTGTAATAATTTGCCAATAAACAAAAAAGATAGTAGCGGAAATTTTGTATTAGAAGCATTAATCATAGGTGCAGTTACAAGTGGGATTTCACAAATAATATGTAATGTCCTTTCTGGCGAACAATTAAGTGATAATTTAATGGAATCTATTATAATAGGTTCTTGTGCTGGAATAGTAGGCGGAGCAATACTTTGGACTATAGCTCCAGCTGTTGAAATAGGATTAATTTCACAAGTATCAGCAAACATTATATCAGGATTAGGATCATCTTTTATGTCCACCCATTTAAATTATGCAAGTGGTAATTTGACCAAAAGCGAAGCTATTATGGATTTTACTTTTTCAGCTTTTTTATCTTCTACTGCTTCAATAGGAATAAATGATTCTTCGCTCGACTTTATTCAATCTTCAATAAATGGTGTTACTGTTGATAGAGGAACTAATGCTTTTCGTCAAATAAAAAAAGAGGTTAAACCTAAAAATAATTCTAACGACTCTAAAATTATTAACTCAAATATTATAGGTCCACCTATTCCTGCAGATTATGATTCAAATAAATATAAAATAAAAAATAGTCCATTTTATGTCAAAAAAGCGAATTTTAATCAACCCGTTCTTCCTTTAATAATACCTTTTAATTCAACAAGGAAAGTGTGCCCCATTTAACATATTTCAATTTTTTATTGACAATACATTTTCAAATCATTGGAGGTTTTTATGAATATAAAAAAAATTTTAAATACAATAATTATATGCTGTGAGATTATATTAATAATTACTTTAATTATATTGCTATTAAACAATATTTTACTTTATTCTATATTTATAGTAATTCTAATATTTATTATAAAAATATTCCGTTTTTTTCTTAATCATAAAGTATGCAAAGAAGATATCTATTTACCAAATAACTTTTCTATATGTAAATTAAAAGATTTTTTCAAAAAAAGTGATAATTACATTTATAAAAAGATAAATATTAATACAGATATGTACATAGAAAAAAGTGTTAACTCACTTGAATTTATATTTGTTAAAAAAATGAATAATTCTAACTTATTAAAAAATCTTGATAATATTGTTAATGACTATTTGGATAAAATTAATAATAATAAAAATAAATTTTATAATATTTATATTATTGTTGAGTATGAAGAAGATAAAGACAATTTATATGAAAACATATTTAATATATTATATATAAAGCCTGCCTTTTTTAATAAAAGTGGTTATAGTAACTCGATTGGCTCTTTTATAATACCTATTATTTACGAAACTAGTTCTAATAAGTTGCTGTTTGGAAATTGTAATTCACATACTTTGTTTTTTACCAAAAAAAAGGAAAGTTTCATTTCTGCAATTGAATTTATTATAGACAATATAGAAATAAATAGGATAATCAAAAATAATCCCAAACAGGATAAATAAATGATAAAATCATATGGGATATTTTATGAAGAATATTATGTAGGAGGTCCAATTGAAAAATTACAATAATAAATGGAAAAATGGAGATACATTTGCTCTAAAAATTGATATAAAAGATTGTAAGTATGAAGAATATGGTATCAAATATTTAATAATTAATAATATAGGTATAAATAATGAAGGCAATAATTTAGTAAGGATAAAAACATCTGAATCTATTGATTTAAAAAATCCTTTAAAAGACTTAAATAAATTAGAATATATTAAAACCAGCTTTTTTTGGTATGAGGATGGGCCTTATTATATAAATAAAAACAAAATAAATAATTTAAAATTTTATGCTAATGAATATAATATGATTTTTTTAAACATAATAGAGCTTGCTCATTTTTCAAAAGAAAAAACGAAAGAATTTCAAAAAAGTCTAATATATTTAGGCAATTATAATTTAACACCACCAGAAAATGAATTTTTTCCTGAATATTTGGATCATATTGACCGAGAGTTTTTAATATTAGACAGATTTCAAGAAAATATGATTAATAGTTATGAATGGTTTAATAAAAAGAAATCTGAAGCTTTTAACACAGATTTTGCTAGGAAACAAAATGAAATTGCAAAGGGAACACATATTTTAATTAATGAATATTGGGATTCCTTTCATAATAAACCTAAATTAAGTAAAGATGAAAAAATAAAAGATATATCAAAAATCGAGGATACATTGACATATGTAGGCGGAGATAGTGATTATTTATAGAAATTCATACAAAATAGTAAAACTCTAAATTAAATTCCAGTTAAGTTATATGCTTAATTGGAATTTTCTTATTTAACAAAATTATATTATAATAAATGACAAAAGCATTAATAATGATTAAATCCTTTATTCTACTATAATAAAAAGATAGTTATTTATGTTAAAATATAGAAAGAAATTGATTTAGCAACAGGAGATTCTGGAACATATATAGAGAGTGGTAGATAATATTAAAGCAGATATAAAAAATTGGAAATACGGAGATATATTTTTAGTTCTTTGTGAAACAAGCGAAAAGGTAAAAAAGTATTTATTTATATACAATATAACAAATGGTAATAGCAAAGAAAAAGAAGCCTATTTAAAGATATCAGATACATTGCCATCAGAAATAAACGAAGAATTTTTAAATAATATTGACACTGTTTGTACTGGTCTTACTTGGTTTGAAAATCGTTATTATCCAACAAGTACTGATGAAAGCATAGATGATATGATAAAAAGAAAAAATTTAATTGAATATTTTCCGGATGAAACAGGCATTCTTCATACTTATATATGTAGATTAAATATTAATAAAACCTTTATTAATTCTTTAAAATACATAGGTAACTTTAATCTTCAGTTACCTAAAGATGAATTTATACCATGGTGTAAAGGAATGTATCCGTTTTTATTACATGATAGTAAGAAAGTTGAAAAATTCATTAATTTAGTTTTTGAATTATATCAGAATAACAATTTAAAAAAATCAAAGATGTACAATAAAGAATATGCTCAAAAAATGAGGAAAAAAGCAAAAGAGGCTTTTGAATATACATACATTATTGAAAAAAAAGTTAATCAATTTATTTCTAATGGATTTAAAGAGTAAATTTTAAATAATAAAAAATATTGTAGAATATTCCTTATAATTTGGCACTCAAAAAGAAAGGTGAGATTTTTTTGAAAGGATTGGAATTTTTGATAGAAAACAAAATTAATAATATTTTATATAAAATATTAAATAATTTTCCTTCAAAGAATTGTATGTGGCAGGTAACAGAAGATGAAGTATATAAGGAAGAATCTGATTTACATTTTGTAGATTTCTTTGAAAAAAGTTTATATAATAATGAAGATTTTATAAAATGCATAGAAAAAGAGTGTTATCCAGTCTTTTGCAATATCCAAATGTATAAAAATAATTCTATAATCACTAAGATAGAAACAGTTGAAGATTTTTATAATAGTAATTGTGAAATGATAATATTAATAACTGATAATATTTATGTAGAGATTTATTCTAAGGAAGAAAAATATTTATTAGTTATAAAGGATAATCTAAAAAAAATAGGAATAAAAAAATGGAAATATAAAGATATTAGCAAAAGATTATCAATGTTTGCTCATGGCGATTAATGAATGTATAAAAATAATTCAAGTTCTGAAGTATAGGAATTTTATAATATATTATATCTTTGATTTATTTAATGAACTTTAATGTTTTGAAAGATTGTTGATTTATTAGTCAATAATCTTTTTTTGTTTTTATTATTAAAGAAGATACTTATACTTATGGAAATAATAATTGGCAAAATTTATTAACTAAGTTTAATAATGATACGATTACTTATGATGAAATTGGTAATCCAACTTCTATCGGTAATGTAGCATTAAATTGGATGAATGGTCGTGAGTTAGCTTCATATAGTGATGGAACTAATACAATAACATATAAGTATAATTTAGATGGAATTAGAACTTCTAAGGTAGTTAATGGTATTAATACTACTTATTATTTAGAAGGTAGAACAATTATATTTGAAGATAGAAATGGAGATGTGTTATACTATATTTATAATGGTAGTGAGTTATTGGGTTTTGTTTATAAGAATAAGACATAGTACTATCATAAAAATATGTTTGGATGTATCATTAGTATTATAGTTATAATACTTTTGTCTTCAAAAGCATATTATTTAAATATTGATTTATTTTATTATGTAAGATATAATTGGTTTAGGAAAGCAGATATCATTTAATAAAAAAATGATACATTTGATGTTGACAAATGGCTTCCTTGGTTTTTGTTACTGACTAGTGATAGTCAGCTTTTTTTATTTTACTAATAAAACAAACACAAAAACTAGAAGTGCAAATATTACTAACCAGAGATTCCTCTCACGCTGTTTCATAATATCACCTCCGCTTCTAAATCGATTTCTCAACCAATCCCCCTGAAGCCAAGGAGGTCACTTTTTTCAAATGTATCAATGTGTAAAATAACATTAAATTTAGTGAATGTAAACGGTAAATTATTAACTTTTTTAATAAATTTTATTTTGGATATTTTTTAATATTTAAAATACTTTTTTGTTCTTTAAAAGTATGTAATTTTAATATTGATTTATTTTATTATGTAAGATATAATTTGTTTAGGAAAGCAGATATCATTTAATAAAAAAATGATACATTTGATGTTGACAAATGGCTTCCTTGGTTTTTGTTACTGACTAGTGATAGTCAGCTTTTTTTATTTTACTAATAAAACAAACACAAAAACTAGAAGTGCAAATATTACTAACCAGAGATTCCTCTCACGCTGTTTCATAATATCACCTCCGCTTCTAAATCGATTTCTCAACCAATCCCCCTGAAGCCAAGGAGGTCACTTTTTTCAAATGTATCAATGTGTAAAATAACATTAAATTTAGTGAATGTAAATGGTAAATTATTAACTTTCTTAATAAATTTTATTTTGGATATTTTTTATTATTTGAATAATGAATTTAATTTGATTTAGTAAATAAAAAAAGAATATTTAAATATTTTCGTTATTTAAATATTCTATGAATTTCTTGCTAGCAAATGTTAATAGTATGGATTTATTTGTTGCCAAATATACTGATATATTTGGTATTTTTTTATTTATTGATAATTCTTTTAAGTTAGGAAATTTTTTCTTTGCTAAATCAACTATTACAAAACCGATGCCAAGACCAATATTTACAAATTCTGTTATAAGATCTTGACTTACCACTTCCATTTTAGGAATTAATTTTATATTATTTGATTCTACTATGTAATCTAACAGTTTACGAGAATTTGATTCACTTTTTTGAAGAATTAATGGATAATTATTTAAATCATATAGCGAAGATATATTATCATCAAAATATTCTTTATTATAGATGAATCCTTGTTTTAGTTCTTTTATTTTTTTTAAATTAACATTTTTTTCTTTTATATTACTTTCATTAAAGATAACAAAGTCTAACTTCCCTACTTTTAAATCCTGTATTAAGTTACTAGTCAAATCATTTTTTATTTCAATATTTATATTTGGATAATCTTGATGAAACTTTTTTATAGATTCTAGAAGAACTAATTTAGTTAATGTTGTTGAACAACCTATTTTTATTTCTCCTTTTGATAAATCTTTGTAAGAAGTAAACTCATTTTCAGCATTATTTATTAATTCTAATGCTCCTTTAACATAATCATAAAACATTTTACCTTCTTCTGTTAGTTCCATTCCTTTATTACTTCTTAAAAATAAAGTTCCTCCTAATTCATCTTCCAGCTTTTTTATTGATTGAGATATAGCTGGTTGAGATATATGTAATTCTTCACTAGCTCTTGTCATATGTTTGTGTTTTGCTACCACATAAAATATACGATATAATTCTAAGTTAACATTCATTATAAGCACTCCTTATTAATATAATAACATTTATATATTATACTTATCAATAATTTATAGATAAACTTTAAGTATGAAGGAAGGAAGAATAGTATGTTTAAAGATAAAAATATAGTTATTGGTATTACTGGAGGTATTGCTGCTTATAAAGCTTGTGAAATTGTCTCTTACCTAGTACATCAAGGAGCTTTAGTAGATGTTATTATGACAAATAATGCTTGTGAATTTATATCTCCCCTAACCTTAGAAACTCTATCTAAGCATAAAGTTATTACAGATATGTTTGAAAAAAAAGAACATATTGAAGTAGAACATATTAGTTTAGCTAGAAAAGCAGATTTATTTTTAATAGTGCCTGCTACAGCAAATATAATTGGAAAAGTTGCAAATGGGATTGCTGATGATATGTTATCAACAACTATTATGGCTACAGATACTAAAGTTGTCTTTGCTCCTGCAATGAATAATGGAATGTATACTAATAAAATTGTTCAAGACAATATTAGAAAACTAAAAAAGTATGGATATGAGTTTATAGAACCTGATACTGGTAATTTAGCTTGTGGATATAAAGCAATTGGTAAATTAGCTAATAAAAATAAAATTATAGAATATTTAGAAAATATTTTTAAGGAGAATTAGAAATGGATTTAAGTTGTTTTGTATATGATTTTAACTTAGTTACTACTAATACTGCTAAGGATGTATATGAAAGTTGTTCAATTATTAACAAGGGAAGAAAAGAAAAAATTGATTATCAAGATTGTATAAATTTATATAGTGTTGTTGAAATATTTAATAATTCTTATATGAGATTTATAAAAGATATAAATGAATTAAATAAGATATTAGAGAGATTAGGTAAAGATATTGAGTATGGTTTTCATACCATTAGTAAAGATTTTATATCTTTTTGTATAGGTGTTAATAAACCTTATAAGCATGTATTTGATGAAGATTTTGCCGTAGTTTATTTTGTTAATAATGAAAATAATTATTATGTTAATGCTACTAATAATAGAAGATTTTTTGATGAAAAATATAAAAGTAAAAATGTAGAAATAAATGAAGATGATATTATAAATTGTTTAAATATAGTAAAAGAACACAACTTGTTTTTAGAAGGTTATAAAGATTTAAAAAATAAATTTATTTTTGGAAATGGTACTACTGTTTTATTTAGCAATATTGAAGGAGAAGTATTAGATAAATTAACTACATTTACTATAACATTTGGTAATTCTTATATGAATACTACTGATTATATAGAAGTTAAATTTAAATTAGGAGAAAGTCTAGAAATTATATATGGTGAATCTAAGGTAATTATAGACGATAAAGAAATAGATGATTTAAGTAAAAAAATAAAAATTGTTAATGAATTATTAAGTGAATTATATATTCATAGTGATAAATTAAATGGTTTGTATAAATCTTGTAATGAAGAAATGATTTTAAGAAAGAAGGATAATAATGAAAAATAAAATAATTATAACATCTGGTGGAACTAGTGAAAGAATAGATAATGTAAGAAAGATTACAAATAGTAGTACTGGTAAATTAGGATTTACAATAGCTAATAAATTAATAGAACTAAAAGATAATATGATAGATAAAATTTATTATGTATGTTCAAAGAATGCATATAAACCAGATAATAAAAAAATAGAAATTATTGAGGTAGTTGATACTAATGATCTAAAAAATGTAATAGAACGATTATTAAAAGATAATGAAATAAATTATTTTATACATGCAATGGCTGTTTCTGATTATACTGTAGATTTTGTTACTACTGCTAAAAGAATAGTAGATAAAATAAAAAGAGATAATGATAAAGATTTATATGAAATAATATGTAGTGATACAGATTGTATTAAAGATACTAAGATATCTTCTTACGAAGATGATTTATTTATTAAGTTAAAGAGAACTCCTAAGATAATATCTTTAATTAAAGATATAAGTCCTGATACTTATTTAGTAGGTTTTAAATTACTTGATGATGTTAATAAGGATAAATTAATTGATGTAGCTATTAAATTAAGAGATAAAAATAATTGTGACTTGGTAGTAGCTAATGATTTAAGTAATATTAGAAATGGTCATCATATAGCTTATATATTAAGAAAAGATAATAGTTATATTGAAGCTAGTAATAAGGAAGATATATCTATTAAGTTAGTTAGTGAGATGTTTAATAATGATTAAATATGAAGTAAAGGAATTAGATATAATAAATGAAAATAATATAGATTTATTATATAAGGATTTATTAAGTAATAAGGTTCATTTTATTATAGTTGATAATGGTTTAAGAAAATATGTTTTGACTAAGGAAAAATCAATATTTGAAATAGATAATGTAGAGGAATTTATAGAAGTTGCTGATAATGATGTTTTTTATAAAACAGAATTTGTTGATAATGATAAAGTTATTAACATTAAGGATTTAGCACTATTTAAAAGATATATTGAAAAATATAGGAATAGAATAGAAAGAACTTTGTATAATGGTAAATATTTGTTTGGAAGTATTGCTGTTAGAACAAATGATGATGAATTTATTACAACTATACGAGGTAAAGAAAATTTAGAAGATTATACTATTGTGAAAGAAGTTAATCATAATAAACACACTGTTTATGTAAGTGGTAAGAAGGCAACTTTAAATGCTCCCCTACTTGATATTTTATTTAAGAATAAGGATGTAAAAGTAATTGTTCATATTAATCATGAGTTTGATAATACGTTACCATATAATGATTATGCTCTCCCTGGTACTGCTAGAGATTCTATAAGGAATAATGAAAGTTCATTTAATATTAAGTATCATGGTTTATTTTATTTAATAAATAGTAAAGATGAAATTATTAAGAAAGAAGGTGCTATTAGTGAAATATCCTAAATATGAAGATTATGAAAAGATGTATAAAAAGTATTTTAATAAAGGAGTAGATTATTTAATAGATGTTGCTAATATAAGTAAAGATGATAAAGTATTAGATTTATGTGGAGGCAATGGAAGATTAACAAGAAAGTTAAAGGAATTATGTAATGATGTTAGTTATGTTGATCAAGAAAAAGATATGATACCAGATAGTTTGGAAAAAGAAGATATAATGGTATATAACTATTCTGTGCAAGAATTCTTAAATATTAATGAATTAAAATATGATAAGGTTTTTTGTCAACAAGCAGTTAATTATTGGTTATTAAAAACTGATATAGATAGATTTAGTAAAATATTTAAAAAAGATGGATTGTTTATATTTAATACATTTTCTAAGAAACCAAGTATTAAACCTGTTATTAAAGAATATGTTATTGATAATATAAATTATTTAGAAATATCTTATTTAGTAGGAAATGAAGTTAATCATATTCAAGTTAGGGAAGGATTTGAACCTCATTTTACAAAGTTTGACTGGATTAGTGAAAATGAATATAAAAAACTATTATCTCCTTATTTTGATATTAAAATAGATAATAATGGAACTAGTTCTGTTTATATATGTAGGAGAAAGTAATGAAAAACAAGTCATTAGGTATTTATAATCTAATAGATACTGATGGTATTAATAGAAGTATCAGAAATGTTATTAATAATAAAATTAATTTTAATACTTATACAAGTCCTAAAGGATTAAAAGAGTTAAGAGTGAAAATAAGTGATTGGTTAAATGAAAGTTGGAGGATAAATTTAAGTTATAAAGAGTTATTAATTACTAGTGGTTCTCAACAATCAATTAATTTAATTGCTTATTCATTACTTAATAAAGGAGATACTATTTTAATTGAACAACCTACATATTTTGGTGCAATAGATATATTTAAGAAACTTGATGTAAACTTAGTTGGTGTTAATTTAAATGATAATGGTATAGATTTAGAAGAATTAGAAATTAAATTAAATAAATATAAACCTAAGTTAATTTATGTTACACCAACATTTAATAATCCTACTGGTATTGCTTGGAAAAATGATGTAAGAAAGAAGTTTTTAGAGTTAGTTAATAAATATTATGTAATAGTGGTTGAAGATGATCCTTATTCTTTAATTAATTATAGTGATTATGATTATAGAAGTTTATATGAGTTAAATAATGGAAATAATGTTATTTATTTAGGAACATTTTCTAAAATAATAAGTCCGTCTATTAATGTTGGTTATGTAATATGTAGTGATAACTTTATGAATAAAATATATAGTTTTAAGAAGAGTTTTGATTTATGTACTTCTTTGTTTAATCAATATGTTATATTGGATTATTTAGATAATAATAATTTAAATATGATATTAAAAGTAAAGGTTTTAAAATATAAGGAATTGTTAAAAGGAAGTTTGGATAAATTAAATAAGGAATATAGTGGATATGTAGTAAGTTATTCACATGTTGATGGTGGATTATTTTATTTAGTTAAGTTTAAGGATGTTATTAATGAAGATATTTTTGAAAATGGGAATAATTATTATATAGAAGGTATTCATAAGAATGAAACAAGGATTAACATATGTAGTGAATTATAAAATTATGTAAAGTTAGATTGTATTATTTTATTTATATAATTTATTTTGTATAAAAGTTGTATACTTAAGGTATGTAGGTGATATAAATGAAATTAGAGTTTAAAACTTTAATATATAGTATGATTAATAATTTGATAATTTCTATTATAAAAATTATTGGTGGTGTTATATTTGGACTTGGTTCTTTATTTGCAGATGGTATGCATACTTTTAGTGATTTTATTACAGATATAGTTTGTTTAGTTGGAGCTAAGTTATCAAAGAAGAAACCAACAAAGTATCATCCATATGGATTTGGTAAGGTAGAATATTTAACTAATTTATTTGTAGGAATTGTATTACTTTTATTAGCATTTTATATAATAATATCTAGTTTCTTTAAGGAAGCTGTTGTTCCTCCTCTATCTGTTTTAATTTTATTAATTTTAGTTTTTGGCTTAAAAGCATTAGCTATTTTTATAATGAATAAAATAGGTAAAAGGATTAATAGTCAGTTACTTGTTACTTCTGTTCAAGAGTCTAAAGCTGATTTATATTCGACTATTGGTGTTGTTATTATTACGATACTTTTACAATTTTCAGATAGTATTCCACTACTTGAATATTCTGATATAGTTGGATCTATATTAATTGGTTTAATTGTATTTAAAACAGCAATATCTATAATAGTAGATAATTCATTATTATTAATAGGTGAAGTTGAAGAAAATGAAGAAATTAATAATAAGGTAAAAGAGTTTGTAAAACAAAGGAAAGAAGTTAAGGATGTAGATGTTAGTTTGATAGAATATGGTCCTTATTATAGATTACAATTAACTTTAGAATTAGATTCTAAATTGAGTTTAAGACAAGTTACTAAGATAGAAGAAAGTATAAAAAAGGATATTATTAGACATAGGTCTATGAAAATAAAATATGTATCTATAAATGTTACTAATAAGATGTAACAAAATCTAGAATTAATTCTAGATTTTTTATTTATAGGTCTTTATAAAATATATAAGTAGTGATAAACTTAGTATATATATGATAAATGATTTGGGAGGTTATGGTATGGGAAAATTAATAGTTATGGAAGGTATTGATGGTTCTGGAAAAGAAACGCAAAGTAGGTTACTTAAAGAACGTCTTTCTAGTGAAGGACTTCCATGGTATGAAACTACTTTTCCACAGTATGATTCAGAATCTTCTTTTTTTGTAAGACAATATTTAAGTGGCAGTTATGGTACTAATGCACAGGCTATATCAGCTAAGCAGGCTTCTTATTGCTATGCAATGGATAGATTTCATACTTTGCGTACTAATGTAGAACTTAGAAGTGCTTTAAGTGATACATGTACTACAGTTATTGCAGATAGATATACTACTTCAAATATTCTTTTTCAAGCCGCTAAGTTAGATTCTAAAGAAGAAATGTATAGGCTTATTGATTGGATTTGTAATTTAGAATATGGTGATTTGGAATTACCTGTTCCAGATTTAGTTATAATGCCACATGTTGAAGTAGAAAAGAATATTGAATTATTAAAGGAACGTGATATTGTAGCAAATGCAAGTAAGAATAATATGACTACAGATATTCATGAACGTGACTTTGATTTTATTAGACGTGTTAGTGCTGCTAGTGAAATTATTGCAGAGAGAATGGGTTTTAAGGTAATTGATTGTATGGACAAGGACGGAGAGCTAAGATCTAAAAAGGATATTCATGAAGAAATTTATGGAGAAGTTAAAAAACTTATTCTTAAACCTTAAAAAAATGCTTATTATGTATAAGCATTTTTTATTTATAGAAGTCTTCCCATGGATCTTTACGTTTTAAACGTTTAATAGCTTCTTCTATAGTTATTTCGTCTGGTTCTATTTTATCTAATTCACTCCATTTTATTGGCATTGAAACTTTTGCTCCTTTTCTTACTCTTATGGAGTAAGGAGCAACACTGGTTGCACTTTTTGTATTACGTAGCCAATCAATAAATATTTTACCTTTACGTTTTTCTTTGCGAACATTACTAGTATATTTATCTGGCCATTTAGCTTCCATAACTAAAGCTATATTTTCTGCAAAGTCACTAAATTTTGTCCATGTTTTTAACTTTGTAGTTGGAACAACTACATGATATCCTTTACCACCACTAGTTTTAAGATATGATTTTAATTTAAGTTCATCTAAAATACTTTTTAAGTCTTTTACTCCTTCTCTTACTTTATCTAAACTAAGTTTTTCATCTGGATCTAAATCGAAGACCATCATATCAGGTTGATTAATATTATTTACTTTACTTCCCCATATATGAAATTCATAACTATTCATTTGTACTTCTGATATTATTCCTTCAGAAGTTTTTATATAATAGTAATCTTGTTTTTTGTTTTTATTATTAGGTAATTTTATTTTTCCAATACCATTATTATCATTTTCAAAATGTTTTTTAAAGAAGCATTCTCCATTAATACCATTAGGACATCTTATTGTACTTATTATTCTATTTTCTATATATGGGAGCATTCTTTTTGATACTTTTTGATAATAGAGTGCTATATCATATTTAGTTATTTTAGGTTTATTAAATATTATTTTATCTGGATTAGATATTTTTATTCCTTCTATAATAAAATCCTTTTTAGAATTTTTTAATTTTTTTATCTTTTTCTTCCCTTCTTCTATATCTTTCATAGTGCGATTTGTTTTAATACTTGTATTTAATTTATTAATATCAGAATATATATTAATAGAATCTTTTTCTTTTATTAATAACCAATTATCTTCTTTAAAATGAACTAAAGTCCATTTACCTTGAAGTCTTGTTCCAAATAGTTCAAATTTTAATGATCCGTTTTCTAAATCTTTTTTAGGATGATTAGATAAAGGTTCCCAATAACCTTCGTCCCATATCATTACTGTACCCCCACCATATTCCCCTTGAGGTATTATTCCTTCAAAATTACGATAACTTAAAGGATGATCTTCTACTTGAATTGCTAAACGTTTATCTTTTGTGTTATAAGAAGGACCTTTAGGAATTGCCCAGCTTTTTAGTGTACCACTAAGTTCTAAACGAAAGTCATAGTGATCTTTTCTAGCTAAATGATGTTGAACAACGAATCTTCTTTTTTTACTTTTATTTAACTCTGTTGTTCCTTTAGGTTCTTTTGTTTTAGTAAAGTCTCTTTTTTGATTATATTTTTTTAAATTGTTCATCTAATTATCCTTCTTTTTTTGTTGTTCTTTTGAATACTGGTTGTCTAAGATTATTACTCTTTGTTCTTTCTAAATAAGTAACTTCACATTTATATTTAGGTTTAATGTATATTGCATTACTATCATCATATTCTATAAATGGACTGACTCGTAATTTTTTTTGCTTGATAATTTTATTATAAATATCTCTAGTTCTAGTTATTGATACTTTACCTACAAAATAAAATTTATTATTGCGGTATTCTCCTAGTAGTAATGATGTTTTAGCTTTTGTATCTATATATCCGCCAATCAGAAATTCTTCATCTTTAAAATTTTTAATTTTTATCCAGTTTTTAGTTCGAGTATTTATTTCATATTTACTATCAAGCTTTTTGGCAACAATTCCTTCTAGTTTAGCTTTTTTTATTTTTTTAAATAATTTTGTTCCTTCTTTTATAATATATTGAGTTTTAATAAAGTAATTAGTGTCATTATATTGTTCTAATAATTTTTTTCTTTCTATTAATGTAAGATTAGATATATCTTTATTTTTATAGATGCAATCAAATACTACAAAACATACTGGTTCATTTTCTGAATAATATTTTATTTTAGATTTATCTTTAATATGGCTTCTTTTTTGTAATTTAGAAAAGCTTGGTTGAGTCTCTTCAAATGAAACTATTTCTCCGTCAAATATACATTTATCTTTAATTGTTTTTTGAATATTTTTTAGTTCTGGATATAAATATGTTATATCATACCCATTTCGGTTATAGATAATGAATGTATTAGGACTTACATGTATGGTAGCTCTTATACCATCAAATTTTAGCTCATATAAATATTCTTCATCATCAAAGGTTTTATTTGTTTCTGTTAATAGCATAGGCTTAAAATATTCTTTAAATTTCATATTAACTCTCCAAACTTTTTTGTAATGATGATATTAAGTCTTTCATTGGACGTTGTTTTTTCTTTGCCTTTTTTGGTACTGGTTTTCCATTTATTTTCTTCTCTATAGCGTCTTTTATCTGATTTTGATAGTCATCATGATATGTTTCTGGTTTGAAATGATCTGATAAATGTTCAATTAATTGCATTGCTAAATCTAATTCTTGTTTGGAGAATTTTGATTCACTAGTAGCATCAGGAATATTAACTTCTTCTTCAAAGTACATTGTAGACATTAAAATATTTCCTTCGAAGTAGCGGAGTAATACATAGTAAAATTTGCTAGTTAAAGCCGTTTTTGCTACCGCAACTTTTTTTGATTTTTTTAAAGCTTCTAAGAATAGTGAATAAGCTTTAGATTTTTTAGGAGCTGTTAGGATGTAACTTTTTTCATAGTAGTAGGAATCTATTTCTGATTCAGGAACAAAAGAGACTATTTCTATTGAATCTTTAGCATCCACTTGTAAGTTGGTTAATTCTTCTTTTGAAAAGGTAACATACTCTCCTTTTTCATATTCATAGCCTTTAATAAGATCTGCATCTTTAACAATTTTTTTACAATGATCACAATATTTTTGATAGCGTATTCTATTCATACATTTTTTATGTAATTGATTGAATGATGTGTCATTGTTTTTTATTACTGGATTATATACGATTGGTATATTAACTAAACCAAAAGATATTGCACTTCCTGTATTTGCCATAATATCACCTAATTTATTATGGGAATTAAAAAGTTTTTTTATACAAAAAAATAGTCTTTCGACTATTTTACTTTAGTAGCTGTATTTGATTGATAAGATACCATATTTTTTATCATATATGTTCCATCTTTATTAGGGACAAATACAAATTCTAATTTATTTGAATTATTATTTATTTCTACTTCTTCTCCATCGTAGTAATATTTTTCTATTGTCATAATTATATGCATACCTTCTGTATATCCAGTTGCGTATGTTGCCACTTTATCATCTGCTGTATAAATACCATAAAATACATTTTCCATACTTTTAGAACTATCTTTAAATAAATATACTTTATCATCATCGATAACAAAATATCCTGATACTCCCCAGTTCCATTCACCAATTAATTTTTCTTTTGCTTTCTTTTCTGATTCAATTTGTTTTGTATTATCTAATTTTAAAGTTTTGTATATTTTTTCAATGTTATACATTTCATAATCAAATACTGTATCTTTTGCAGAGTATGTAAATGCATATTGGTCATAGTTATTTGCTATTACAAGTACTAAAGTTTTTATATTTCCTTTTTCGCAAATAAATTTTTGCCATTTTTGATTGTTAATAGTTATTTCTTTTATATCTTCTAGAATTATGTTGCCTTCATCTATAAAAGCTTCTTTTACTGAAGTCGTTAAGGATGCAGTTGTATAGTAATATTTTGATGTATCATATGCTAGTCCTATTGTTTCATTTGATTTAGTTAGTGATATTATTCCATCTTCTTCAGGATGTTTTGTCCAAGAATTGTCATATTCAAGACTTACATCATGTTGGACTAAAGTATTTTTTCCTAAGTAATTATTATCTATTGTTTCTTCGATATTTTCACTTGCTATTGCTATATAAACTGCTAGTCCTATTGCACTGAAGCAAAGAAAGAAGAAAACAACTATAGCTATTATAGCTATTATAAGTGGAGCTTTACTTGACTTTGTTGGTGTTTGTGGAGTATATACATTTCCTTGTTGAAAAGATTGTTGAGGAATTGGTTGTCCTACATTTGGCTGAGTAGCTGATTGAGCATGATTTTGAGCAATTACATTGTTATCCATGACAACTGCTGTTCCACATATTCCACAAAATTTTGCATCTTCATTAATTTTATTACCACAATTTCTACAATACATATTTTATTACCTCTTATTCTTCTTTTATCATAACATAATATTGGTTAATATTCTAATAATATTTTAGAATATTATTAATTAAATTATATTGTTTTTTCATTAATTTTCTTACCATTATCTTTTAATAATTTTTCTATTGTGTCTTTTGGAATAATATATTTATTATATCCAATGTTCTTTAAATAGTTATATGCATCAATTACTTTATCTGGAATTTCATTTTCTATTTGCCAACCAAATTGTGGATATATTGCTATTCTTTGAATGTCTCCTATTAGGACAGATATGATATTTTCTCTTTTTTCTTCGTTGTTATCTAGAAAATTAATAAAATCATCAAAAGTCATATCAGGTGACGTTATAGTTATATCTTTATCCAGTAAAATTGACTTAGCGGATGAAAAAGTTCTTCTTTCGTTAAGTTTTTTATGAACAATTAATACTTTGTCTGCTTTAATATTTTTTTTATTTATTATTTTTAACGCAAATCTAAAATTATCTCCTGTATTTGTAGATTTATTTTCTAAGATTATGTCTTCTTCTTTTACACCATTTTGGATGGCTATTTCTTTATATATTTCTGCTTCTGTTTTTGAAAATTCATCTTTAGTTATTTTTCCATAGCCACCTGCAAATAGTATTTTAGGAGCATATCCTTCTTTATATAGTTCTGCACATTTAATAGGTATATCAAGATTAGCACAACCACAACCGATAATGATGTCGCTTGGTGTTATAGTTTGATTAAGAACCATATAGTTCCATAATATTTTTAATTGATTTATTATTGCTTCTCTGTTTTTGTCGTATTTATCTATCATTTAAATCTCCTTAAGTTTCTTATTTTTATTATAGCATATATTATTTAAATAATTGTCTATGTTCAATGATAGTTTTATAATAAAAAGGAAACATTTATATTAATAATGAATATACTTTATTATGAAGTATATGATGTTTTTAGAGTAATATCTCCATAAAATGTGTTATAAATTAAAAAATTATAAAAAAATTATATAAAAGTACTTGCAATTTATAAAAAAGCTGATATAATTAATAGTGCCTACTGGTTTTGCGGGTGTAGTTTAATGGTAGAGCTTCAGCCTTCCAAGCTGATAACGTGGGTTCGATTCCCATCACCCGCTCCATTTAAGAATAACTTACAAATTTAAGAATTTGTAAGTTTTTATTTTTAAAATGCATAAGTCCCCTTTAATATAAAAGGGGACTTATTTTATTACCAGTTATTATATTCGTCTTCTTTATTTAAATTATTTTTATGTTCATTAATAATAAGGCTTGTTGTAGTAAGTAGCATACCAGCTATTGATGTTGCATTTATTAGGGAATGTTCTATTACTAAAAATGGATCAACAACATTAGTCTGATTTATTTCTTCCCATCTCTCAGTTGATATATTATAGATACTATTATAATTTTTCTTTTCTACTTGTTTTTCTATTTCTAAATAATTAAGCCCAGAATTTTCTAAAATTTGTTCAAATGGCTTTTTTAGTGCTGAGGCCCATATTTTATCTGCTGATGTAATGGATTCTATTTCACTTGAAACTTGTAATAGACTTATTCCAGCACCTGGTAAAATTCCTTTATTAGAAACCGATAATGCACATATTGCATCTTCTAAGTGCATTCTTTTTTCTAGCCATTCTGTTTTAGTGGGAGCTCCTAATTTTATTTCGGCTGTTCCTTTATAAAACATTGTTATTCTTTTTTCATAAAAATTTGATTCTAAATCACTATCAATTTCTTTACTTTCTTTTTTTAATTTTTTTAAGTAACAATTACTTTTGGACGACACTTTAAAATTAATGTTAATGTTTTCTTTTGTTATTTGAATATTTTGGGCGATACCTACATCATTACTAGTGATATAATTTTCATTTTCTATTATTTTTGCATTTGTAATGCATGATATATCTTTCATAATATCATATGTATGCATACCATACTCTTCTATTTTTAGTAAATAAATAGGAATTTTTTCTATAAGTACTAGGGATACAATTTCCTCAACAACATTTTCTATATAATTATTAGCAATGATTACTAATGGTTTTTTATTATTTAAAATATCATTTAGAAGGAAGCTTATGCTTTCTAGACTTGTAAGAACGGTATTTAGAAGTAATATATATACATCTTTATAATTTACTAATTTAGTATCACTTAAAAGATAAGGAGAAGCAAGAGTTGTTTCACAATTATATCCTTTTAAGTAAGAAATAGAAGTTTTATTATCAAGTACTTCTTTTATTACTATTCCTTCCTTTTGCTTTATTTTTTCCATTGCTTGATACGCTATATTTCCTAGAGTTTCGTCACCTGCTGAAACACATGCAATATTTTTTAAATCATTTTTGCTGGCTTTTCTTTTTTGTTTATTTAATTTTTCTAAAATTTTTTCTAAAGTTTTGTTTAATTCTTTTTTTAATATAATAGGACTTTCACCTTTTTCTATAAAGTTTATACTTTGCTTATAGATACTTTCTAAAAGAACTAAAGTTGTAGTAGTGCCATCTCCAACTTCTTCATTTGTTTTAATAGATGCTTCTTTTATTATTTCTAAAATTGTGCCGATTGTTTCATCTTCACTCTCTATATTTTGAGCAATTGTTACACCATCGTTTGTTATAAATGGGGAGTAGTTCGAATGATCAATTAATACATTATTACCTTTAGGACCTAAAGTTTTTTTTACTGTACCACATAGAATATTAATACTTTCAAGTATTTTATCTTGTAATTCTTTACCACTTACTATTTTTTTCATAATTCTTCCCTCACTTCTGTAATATATTTCCAATACTTCTTAGGCATAAAGTTTTGTCGACATCTATCATTTTTTCTTTCTTTGATTCCTATAGTTTTATAGAATATTTTCCACAATTTTTCGATTTCTTTTTCATTAGAACTTTCTTTATCTATTGTCATTTCGAACTCCTCTTCTCTTACAATTATGAATTCTTTTTTATCATATATACTAAAGATTTTTCTTTTATTATCTTTTATAATCCAAAACTCGTTATTTAATCTTTTTTTAAAATGGCATGATATTAAAAAAAGAATATCATTAGTTGGTTCCATTTCTGCATATAAAACATTTTTTTCTAGTTCTTTAAATCTTAAAAATCCTTTTAGTTTGTGTGTCTCATGTATTACATAATTGGAAATACGCCAGACTTCGCTTACACATTTTAAATTACGATAATATAAAACTTTATTAGAATATTTTAGGGCATTACGAAAAAAATAATATATGATTAATTCTTTATTTTCTTCTTCAGATAAAAATACATAATACATTCTGCTTACTATCATTGTCCCAAAATGTGTTATTGCTTTTTCTATAATTTCTTCATTTAAATTAATTGATAAGTTTATTATATTTTCAAATAGTGTAGGATTATAATTATATTTCTTTATATTTTCTGGTTTTAGATTATTTTTTAAAAGATATGTAATGGTATTTAAAAGAGAAAGAAAGTCGCCATCATATATATATACATTTTTCATTAAAATAACCTCAATTGATCTGTATTAGATTGAAGAAGATTTTTTTCCTCTAACACGATATTCTTTTCTATGAAGTTTTTGTTAAAATAATCCTTGTTTGTTATATATTTACCATTACATAAGATGAAATACTTAGCACGTTTTAGAACTACTCCCATTCTTTTTAAATCTTCTAAATGGATAGTAAATTTTTTTCTTGATGTAATAATTCTTTTGGCACTTTTTACTCCAATTCCAGGAATTTTTAATAAATCATAATATGAACATGTATTTATTTCTTTAGGAAATTCTTCTATATGTCTTAGCGCCCAATCAGCTTTATGATCTAACAAAATATTAAAGTTTGGATTTGTTTCATCTAAAAGGTCTGTAACTTTAAAATTGTAGTAGCGAAGAAGCCAATCTGCTTGATAAATTCTATTTTCTCTAACTAAAGGTGGATGTTTTAAACTTGGAAGTAATGTATCTGTATTAACTGGAACATATGCCGAGTAAAATACTCTTTTTAATCTATATTTTTCGTATAAGTCTGAACTTTTATTCATTATTTGTAAATCTGTTTCTTTTGTTGCACCTATAATCATTTGAGTACTTTGTCCTGCTGGAACATACTTTTTACTTTGATTACTTTTAACATAGTCCATAATTTGCGATACATTTCTACTCTCTTTATTTGGAGCTAATAATTTTAAACCGTTTTCTGTAGGGAGTTCAATATTAGCACTAAGACGATCTACTAATGAACCTAATTCTTTTAAGAGTTTCTGACTTGCACCAGGTATAGCCTTTGCGTGAATATATCCATTAAAATGATATTTATGGCGTAATAAAGAAATTGTTTTAATCATAAGTTCCATAGTATAATCTGGACTTTTAATAATTCCTGAACTTAGGAATAATCCTTCTATATAATTTCTTCTATAAAAGTTTATTGTAATGGTACATATTTCTTCAGGAGTAAATATAGCTCTTTTTACATCATTACTTTTTCTATTTAAGCAATATTTACAATCAAATATGCAGCAATTTGTAAGAAGAATCTTTAATAAAGATATACATCTTCCGTCAGAAGCAAATGAATGACATATTCCTGAAACTGCTGTATTTCCTAGTCCACTATTACTTGCTCTTTTACTACCACTTGATGAGCATGATGCATCATACTTGGCACTGTCTGCTAATATCTTAAGTTTCTCTTGCAACTCCATTTAAATCACCAAGATTATTTTACTACAAAAAGAAATTTTAATCAAACAATTGTTTGTTTATTGGGCTGGTAATTTTTATCAATATATTTTCTTTTAATTGTAAAAAAAAAGAAGAAATTATCTTCTTATGTTTTACTTTTCTAATATCCACTCTTGTAAATAATTTATTTTTGTATTGCAATATTCACATTCGCCTTTTGTTGCATCAATAGATGCTCCACAGTTATGGCATTTTATAATATTTGCACCCTTTTTTAAATTTAAAGTTTCATTATTATTTCTTTTTAAAATAAATACTTCTTCAGCATATTTTGACTTTATTTTATTATTTTCTATTATAACTTTTCTTATATCTACTTTTACTTTTACATAAAATATATCATTTTTAGTATATTCTTCAAATTCAAGATAGTCTAATATATCGTAATCAATAGTGTTTAAATCAGAATAATATCTTTTTCTTATTTCATAATTTAAGCTATTATAAAATGTTTTTTTATCTATTTTAGTTCTATTCCAAAAATCTATTTGTTTTTGATTTTGTTTATCTTTATATTTTTTTATTGTGGTTAGAATAACATATGCATCAAGCGTATAGAACAAATAATAAAGTATTAAAGATAAAATAGTACCATAAATAAATATTTTTGAAATATCATAATTATTAAATGTTCTAGAAGTATTTTTAATAAATAAATATGATAATAATAAGCTAATAATTATATCTATTATTCCTGTTACAATTCTGTAAGTTTTATTTCTTAAAACTCTATCATAATGGTGCTTACTTCCTAGTTCTTTTTCAGTATAATCAATATTATAATATGTACCACAATAAGGGCAACCATCAATGAAATATTCTAACTTTGAAGTCATGCCACAATTAGGACATTTATATTCTTTATTTACTTCATTATTTGATATATATGTATATTCTATTCTTGTATCAAAGTTATTTTCAGTATGACTAAGTTTATTATTTATAAAGTATTCCTTCTGGCATATGATTCCTTGTTTTATATCATTATTAACGTTATCATTTGAATTTTTTTCTAAAATTTTACTTCCTACTATAAATTTTGTTTTTATATTTACATTATATTTTTTTAGTTTTTCTTTATGAAAAGTTTCAGAAATTAATGACATATATTACATCCTATCTATTATTGTTATTGTTGTTATTATTGTTATTGTTGTTATTATTAGAGGAAGACCCACCACTATAACTACTTCCACCACTTGAAGGTGTATAGTGTGGTATTATTTCTAACATTGTATTAGTCATAAGAATTCCATCAATAGATGAGTTAATACATCTAGCTATAATAACGTCTTCATTTGTAAAGTTTAAAGTGCTTGGATATAATGTAATATAGTCACCTGTTGATTTTATTTTTCCTTCTTTGTCGCTCTCTAAAAAATCGTAAATTTTTTCTATTTGACTTTCTGTTAGTTCATAATATTTAGTTAGATCAACACATCTTTTATATCGTATTAGTTCTTCATATGTTTCTGGATCGCGAATCATTTTTTCAACTCCTTGTCTATATAATAAAATTCCATATTTTGAAAAGGTAAATTTATTGATTGAATGTGATAATAAGCATTATTTTTTTGTTTAGTATAATGATAGTCTCTTAATGATGATGTTGTAAAGAAAATATTATTGGTATTTGTATCAGAATATTCATTTTTGTATTCTTTTATGAGATTAGAAATATCATATGAGTAATATTTTTCTTTGTCTGATGTAGTATTATCTAATACACCTTTATAAATTTGGTGTGTTGCTACGTGTCTTTGTTTTGTTCTTTCTTCATCACCGTATGTTACTAGATTTCCACTAAGAATCATTATGTATATTGAATTATTTTCTGGATAATCACATACTTCTGATATAAGATTTTTCTTCATATATATTTTTATTTTACTAGTTGGATTTATATACACTATATTTCTTGTATTTTTTAATATTTGAGATTTTAGGGGGTATTCAATACCGTCGATACTTAGAATAAAGCTATCGCTATCATAAATATATTTTAAATTTTCATCTTTATTTATTAATTCTTTAAGTAAAGGATAGTCATTATTCTTTGGTTCTGGTATATAATTTTTAAGGTCTTCAATTCTCATTTTTGAAACATATTTATAAACAAATTCATCATTGTATTCATCTTTTATATAGTTTTGGTTTTTATATATTTCTTGTTGTAATTTACAAGTATAACTTTTATTTATCTTATAATTATTTTTTACAAATGGACAACCTGTTTTACATAAATATAAATAACCACATTTTGTACATTCTTCATTTAATGGTTGCTTATTATGATTTATAAATATTTTTTTATAAGCGTTATCTAGTATAGTTTTAACACTATCATTATATATATTTCCATAATAGTAGTCAGAGTTTTTTTGTCCACGTACACAAGAATAAATATCTCCATTTCTTTCAAGTAGGAAAAACTTTTCACCACAATTATCACAATTAGGACAGTAGCCTGGTCCGAATTCATCAAACCATGGACCATTTACTCCATAATCTAAATCAGTTCCATCAAATTCTTGATGCATTCTTTTATAAAGTTCTACTTGTTCATCTTCAGATATGTGATGTAACATTCCATTAGAATTATAATCAAATCCTATCATAAAGTTGAAATCATTCATATCTAAGCAAGTATTTTTATTTAAGTATTTAATATCTTCGATTATTTCATTAAGATGTTTAAAATGTTCTTTAAATATTGTTGCTGATACTTTCTTTTTATTGGGAATGTTTTCTAGTAGTTTAATATTAGCTAATATTTTTGTTAATGTTTCTTTATTACCTTTGGTAACACGATATTCATTATGTAATGACAATGGTAAATCAAGACTTCCAGAGATAGAAACATTAAACTCTTTTATAGTATCAATATGTTTATCTAAATTGTACATATTAGTTTTTATATGAGGATTACCTACTTTAAAACCAGCAGATGTTATTATATCTTTATTTTCTTTATAATAATTACTAATAAAGTTTATAAGAGAGTGAAAATCTTCTTTACTAAGGGTTGTTACTTCTCCACCATGTAAAGATATATTAAATGGTATAACATTAGAATCTTTGAATTTATTAATAGCAAATTCTAAAGTATTTAATGCATTATGTTCTGTTTTTTCATCTATAGTATTGTCTTCTAAATAGCAATATTTACACCCCATATTGCAAGCCATTGTTGGTACATATAATAAATGAATATATCTTGTTTCATTCATGTTGCCACTTCTTTCTAGTTATAATATACTTTCAATGAAAAGCCACTTGTATAAGTATTTAATGCGTATTCACTTCCAATGCTAACTGCAAAGTTTTCATTTAATATTTGATAAGGAGCAAATTTATCTATAATAAATGTAAGTTCTCCCAAACTATCTGTATATTTTAAAGTATATTTATATGAATTATATTCATATTCTACTTTAAGTAATGTTATAGATGCTCCGTATGATATAGCATTAGATGGATAACTTATATATTCTACTTTTCCTATATTACTTAAATATATAAATTTTTTATTATTATATTTTGTATCATCAACTAATTGATCCTAATCTATATCGCCAAAGTATTTTATTTTTGTAGGACTTTCTTTAAATGCTCTTTCATTAACTGTAGTGCCTTTGGGAATTTTTATGGAACTTAGTTTTGGACATAGTCTGAAGGCGGATGAACCAATTTCTTTTAGTCGACTATCTTCAGTTAAAGTTACTTTTTTTAAAGAGGCGTTATTATAGAAGGCATGACCACCTATTCTTTCTACTTTATCTGGTATATTAATACTTTCTAGTGATTCACATTCTTCAAAAGTATTTCCTCTTATTTCTGATATGTTTTTTGATAATTTAACTTTTTTTAATGAACTTGCGTTGTAGAATGATTCTCCACCTAAGTATGTAAGTGTATCAGGTAATTCAATTTCGGTAATAGATTTACAATTATAAAAAGCTCCACCTCCAAGATATTCTAATTTAGTTGGAATATTTACTTTAGTTAAATTTATATCATTTTTAAATGCTTGACCTCTAATTTCCTTAATAGTATCTGGTAGTGTTACTTCTTTTAAAAAAGGCATATTAGAGAAAGTATTTCCTCTTAAACTCACAACTGGCTTTCCTTTATATTTATCTGGTATTTCGGCAGTTTTAAAGTTAGTAAGTCCGAAAGTATAGAATCTTACGGCATAATCATCATTTGTTTTTTCATACATTATTCTTGGATTTATAAAAATTAATAAAGGTAAAAATATCGCTAGAATAATTAAAGCTGTTCTAGTTATTTTTCTATTATCTTTTTTTGATGTTTCTTTTATATTCATTATAATGTTTGATATTTTTTCACTTGGTCGTGATTTTATTTCTTTTTTTAAATATGTCATATAATTATATTTATTTTGATAATGACTAAATATTAAAATTATTATTAAACCAATTATATAAGTAAGGATTGGAAAGTGAAAAAATATTAAAGATACATAAACAAATATTAAAATTGATAATATTATATTCATTATTGTTTTTTTTCTTAATATATCTGATGGTAAGAATTGTGTGTTCTTATCAAAATTTACTTTTTGTAATTCAATATTAATAAATTCTTCTAGTAGCTTTTCTTCATCATTTCTGTAAATTGGATTAAAGCTAAATGGAGTAAGTATTTTTTCAGTTGTTAAATATTCTTTTAATTCTGATCCACAATTTGTACAAAATTTATTAGTTACTGGCATGTCTAAATTACATTTTTTACATTTTATTGTTAATGGTTGACTTGTTTGATTTGATATAGAAATAGATGAAACAAAAGACTCGATAGTGCTTGTTTTATTTCCGCTAAGTTTTACACTAATTGGTATAACTATAAATGCTCCTACAAATACCATTATAAAATCAACAACAACTATTGATGTTGTTATAAAGAAATCAAATAATAGTAATATTCCTATTCTTATAAAAAACATTGTCCAAAAGGCTTTTTTGGAGTTGGATTTAAAAAATATTTTTGATAAAGGTAAAAGTACAAATAATGACATATGAATAGATATAAATGCTTCCATAAATATAGCAGATAATATATTTATTTCTGAATCTGAAGATTTTGCTATTACAATACTTGGTAATAATAAAGCAGATAATATTAATAAATTATTTATTTTTTTATTTTTCATTAGAACACCTCAACTACACTTTTTTTATTCTTTAATTAATTATATCATATTATAAGTATTCTCTTAAAAGAAAGAAAAAGATTTAGAAATTTCTAAATCTTTATATTAATGTTGTTCTATATAATTTCTTACTTCTTCTGCATCATCTAAATGTACTTTTTTGTGACCTAATATTTGATAATCTTCATGTCCTTTTCCAAGAATTAATACAACATCATTTTTTTCAATCATATCAAGGGCCTTTACTATAGCTTTTCTTCTATCTAGTTCTACTTCATAATTACTTGTATTAACTCCAACTAAAATATCTTTCATTATAAGTTCTGGATCTTCAGTACGAGGATTGTCACTTGTAAATATTACATAATCTGAATTTTCTGCTGCAATTCGTCCCATAATTGGTCTTTTTTTAGGATCTCTATCTCCACCACAACCAACAATAGTTATGACTCTTCCTTTTTTATTCTCGCTAAAAGCTTTTACTATTTTTTCGACAGCATCAGGAGTGTGAGCGTAATCTATTACTGCTTCGCCTTCTTTTACTTTAATTTGTTCACATCTTCCTTTTGGAGGATATATTTCTTTAGTTACACTTATAATATCTTCAATACTATAACCCATATTATTTATTAATGATAAAGTAGTTAAATAATTGTATACATTAAAAGTACTTCTTAAATTTGTTTCTACTTCATATTCTTTTTCTTTAGTACTAAATTTAATATAAGTACCATGTTCAGTATCATTATAACTTAATATTTTATAGTCCTCTCCATTTAAGCCATATGTCTTAGTATTAGAATAAGAGTTAGTCCATGATGATGCACAATTATCATCTGCATTGATTAACATAGTTCCTTCTAGTTGATTCAAAATTAATTTTTTAGCTTCAAGATAGTTATCCATTGTTTTATGATAATCTAGATGATCTTGAGTAAGATTTGTAAAAGCTGCAACTTTAAATTTTAAACCTTTAACACGACATTGATGAAGAGCATGAGAACTTACTTCCATCATAACATTTTTACAACCATGTTCCTTCGCTGTTAAAATCAATTCATATAAATCTAAGATATTAGGAGTTGTATTAGGTAACTCAATAAAGTCTTCATCTGGTAAATAAAAACCTATTGTACCGATATATGCAGTCTTAGAACCTAATTTATTTAGTATTTGATAAGTTAAGTATGCTGTTGTAGTTTTACCATTTGTTCCAGTTACTGCCATTAGATTTAGTTCATTTGCAGATGCGGAATAAGTTTCACTTATATAATCAGTTAACCATTTATTTGTATCTGGAACTATTATTTTCTCTACAGGTAAATCCATATCATGGTCAATTACTACTTTAGTGGCACCATTTTCAATAGATTTTTGTATATAATCATGTCCATCTACTGTGGTTCCTTTTAGAGCTACAAAGGTATCTCCTTCTGTAACACGTCTTGAATCTATTTTTATATTAATCATAAATATCACCTCATAATTTCATTTCTTAATATATAATATTAATTTTATTATAATAGTACAATAAATATTAATCCACAAGTTATATTTATTATTTACATATAAATCCACAAATAATATAGAAAAAAATTTTTTAAAAATTCTTGATTTTTTTTATTACTTATATTATTCTGTTATAAAGGGTGTGGAGAAGTGCTAAAAGATTTTAAGAGAAAAAATTCAGTTAATGAATCTGTTAATAGTAATGCTATTGTTTTAGGGCTAGTTTTTTCTATTTTATCTTTTGTATCTATTATATTTGTTTTTTAAGAAGGTTATCCATTTGAAGGATTGCCTTCTTTTCTTATGCAATAATATAATAGTGCATTTTAACCTTTAAAGAAGGAGGATTTATGAAAAAGAAAAAGATGACATTAGATGTCAACGAAAAACCATCACTAGGTAAATGGGTGGTTTTAGCAATACAACATGTTTTTGCGATGTTTGGAGCAACAATATTAGTTCCAATATTAGTTAATGCAGCGGCTGGTGAGACTGTATTAACGATTCCTGTTGCGTTAGTTACTTCAGGAATTGGTACATTAATTTATATTTTATGTACTAAAGGAAAATCACCAGTTTATTTAGGAAGTTCATTTGCATTTATTGCACCAATAGCTGCTGCTTATGCAAAAGGTGGTGTTGCAGGGGCAATGACAGGTGTAATGGTAGTTGGTATTATTTATATAATAGTTTCTTTCATTATAAAGTTTATTGGAAAGAATTGGTTAGATAAAATATTACCGCCAGTTATTATTGGACCGATGATTATGATTATTGGTTTGGGATTAGCTCCTAGTGCTATATCTCAAATGGGATTAGCTTCTGGAACAATTCTTGAATGGAAAGTTGTTTTAGTTGCATTTGTAGCATTTATTGTTACAGCGATAGTTATGACTATGGCGAAAGGTTTCTTAAAAGTAATACCTTTCTTAATTGGTATTATTTCTGGATATATTATGGCTTGTATACTAGGAATGGTAGATTTTAAAGCTATACTAGATGCTAGTTTCTTTAGTATTCCTGAGTTTGCAGTCCCTTTTATAAGTTACAAACCAACATTTATAGCAGTATTAACTATTGCACCAATAGCATTAGTTACAATTTGTGAACATATTGGAGATCATACTTCTTTAAGTAATATTATTGAAAAAGATTTATTAAAAGATCCTGGACTTGATAGAACTTTACTTGGTGATGGTGTTGCTACTTTTGTTGCAGGTTTACTTGGTGGTCCAGCTAATACAACATATGGTGAAAATACTTCTGTAGTAGGATTAACTAAAGTTGCATCTGTATGGGTTATTGGACTTGCTGCTATATTTGCAATTATAATAGGATTCTTGGGTAAATTTACAGCTTTAGTTTCTACTATACCTAACGCTGTACTTGGTGGTGTTTCATTATTACTTTATGGCTTTATTGCTGTTAATGGTTTAAAAGTATTAATAAAAAATCAAGTTGATTTTGAAAAAGCAAAAAATGTTATTGTAGCTTCAAGTATGTTAGTTTTAGGGCTTGGAGGAGCTGCTATATCAATAACTAGTGGAGATTTAAGCGTTTCATTTAGTGGCATGAGTTTAGCTGCTATAGTTGGTATTATATTAAATCTTGTAATTCCCGAAGAAAAAAATACTGAAATTGAAGAAGATATAAAAGAAGAGTTAACTGTTGAATTAAAAGAAGATCTTATTAAAGTTATAAAAGAAGAATTGATTAAAGATAATAAGGAAATTAAGAAAAAGACAAAAAAATAATAATAAAATTTAAAGGAGATAATAATGAAAGCAATACAATTAAATCATCCATTAATTGAACATAAATTATCAATATTAAGAGATAAACGTACTGGAACAAAAGAGTTTAGAGAATTAATTGAAGAAATTGGAATGTTTCTATGTTATGAAGCTATGAAAGATGTAGAACTTGAAAATGTAGAAATAGAAACACCTATTACTAAGATGAAGACAGGTAAATTAAACGAAGATAAATATGCATTTGTTCCTATTTTAAGAGCTGGTATGGGAATGCTTGACGGAGTTATTAGTGTTATTCCTAACGCAAAGATAGGACATATTGGTATGTATCGTAATGAAGAAACATTTGAACCAGTTAATTACTTCTTTAAAGTACCTAAAGATATAGAAAAAAGAGAAGTTATAATATTAGACCCAATGCTTGCAACTGGAGGTTCTGCTATAGATGCTATAGATTTACTAAAGAGTAAAGGTGTTAAGAAAATTAAATTTCTATGTATAATTGCAGCTCCTGAAGGTATAAAGAAAGTTGAAGAGAAACATCCAGACGTTCAAATCTATTGTGCTCATATTGATGATTATTTAAATGAAAACAAATATATTGTACCTGGTCTTGGGGATGCAGGAGATAGAATATTTGGAACAAAATAAAAATGGCAAATGCCATTTTTTTATGTGTTTTTTAATTCTTCTAATCTCTTTAAAACTTCTTCATTTGATATATTGTCATTTAATGATATATATACCTCTTTATTTTGATATTTTACAGATGTAGAAACAGAAAATATTTCTTTTTCATCTTTAATTAATAATAATTCATTATATAGTTCTGATATATCATTTATGTCTTTTATTTCTATTGTTATAAGATTGCTTATAAGAGTACAAAAATTATTATGTTGATTTGATGATTGTTTAGGAACAAAAATAAACTTACTACTATTTGCAAAATGTTTTTTTAATATCTTTTCTGTATAAACTTCTTGATATGTACTTTGATATTTATAAGTACTAGTTCCTATGACTCCTACTTCCCAGTAAGCACATGCTTCAAAAGTAATACTCTCATCATCTTTTAATTTGTAATTTAATAAAGTAGTTGTGCCATACTTATCTTCTTTTTCTTCCTTACTTACTAATTCAATTTCTTTTTTATTTGTTCTTTTAAAGCTTTCTTTTATACACTTATCTGGATCTTCTGCACATTTTATATCTTCTTCAGTTTCTCCACAACCTGTTAATATTCCACAAGTTATTAACAATATAAAAATTATTAAAAATTTCTTTTTCATTTTTATTTCACCTTTTTATTTTATTATCTTCTTCTGTATATATTGTTTCATCTTGAAGCATTTCTTCATATGATTTTCTTATTTTATAATTATTAAATACAATTAATTTAATATTATTTTTTTCAGCATATTCGCGAGCTTGTTCAATAGTCTGTCTATCTTTTTCTTCATCGTAACCATTAATAATTGCAAAAACATATGCTGCATTTGTTTTCATTTCGTTATGTCTACGGTACATAACTAGTTCTGTTCTGCGAGAGGCGACTAATTCTGATAAAGGAGCTGAAAAATTGGCAAAATGGTCATTAGGTTCTACTTCTAAGTTATTAACTCCCATATTAGTTGTTTGATATCCACCAGATGATATAATTATATTTTCTGGACTAATTGAAGTTCTATCAAAACCAACTCCAACACAATTTCCTTGTCTTAAAATTCCTTCTATACTCATTACACTTGTTGATATTTGATTTGAAGTATTACTTTTATACCATCTATATCCAGTGGAATCAGAATAAATTGATTCTCCTTCTAATGATTCACTAGTTATTACAGGATTTAATAAAACATTTATTGCATAGTCTAATTTACTTTGGTATATAGCATATTCTTCTGGTGTAAGTTCTTGTTCTTCGGTGACCTTTACTGGTCTACCTTCTATTATGTCTTTTTTTAATTGTTCTCTATATTCAGGAAGTTTTCTCATTGGATCTCTTAAGAATATATGAATCATTACAGTTTCAATCTCAGTAAAACTCGTGATTTCTACTGAAGAATGTGGAGTATATAACGAATCTACAATTTCTTTTCGATAAGTTTTTTCATAATATTCAAAACATTCATCAATTAATGATGCTTTTTTCTTTAAATCTGGCTCAGCTCTTAAAAGCTCTATTTTTTTCAATACTAAATCTTTTGATTTTGATTTAAGAGAAGATATTCTTTTTTCTAATAAATCAATATCTTTTAAGTGACTATGTTGTTGACTAGTTATATCTTTTTCACTAACAAATATTTTCATTCTTTCTTCCCTTGAAGGTATACTTTTTCCAGAAGTTAATAATTCCTTGTAAGAATCAAAATATCCATATTCTAATTCAAATCTAACAAATTCAGGATTAGTAAAGATATCTTCTTTGCTATACATAGAAAGAAATACTACAATAAATGCTGATATTTCTTTTTTGCTTATATAATCATCTTTAGTACTTTCTCTAAAAAGTGTATTACAGACTTCTTTAAAATTTTCTTCTGTAAATTCTTTTCTAAAATCTGAAACAGGACTATTATTTATAAATTCTACTGGTAGTAAGTTATGCTTTAAATGATTATGACAATTAATATAAGTTGTTAATGTTTGAGAATATTGATTTATTATCTTAATTAAATCTGCTTTTGTATAATTATTAGTTAGTAAGCTTTTGGCAACGTTAGAATGTATAAAGTTAAGGCTGGCTTCATATTGTCCAAATAATATGCCAGTTAATAAACATTCAAATATATTTCCTGATCTCATTTCTAATTGTTGGTAGTTTTCTTTTATAAGTTTATAGAAGTCTTCTTTTGATTTTGCAACATTAAGTAACTTAATAACGTTATCTAGATTTTGTTCTACTAGAAATTCCATAAAACTTTTTGTTATACCTTTTGTTTTATTTCTTAAATATAGAAGTTCTATATAAAGCTTTTCTTTTTGACCTTTTAACATTTTTTCTATTCTTACTTTATTCATAGTTACACCTTACTTTAATATTAACATATTAAACTATATAAAAAAAGAAGCTCTAGGCTTCTTCTGTAAAGAATTGTTCATACCATACAATAAATGTATAGATAGTCCAGACTTTCTTATAACAATCTTTTTTTCCATTTTTATGTGCTTCTAAAAGGTTCATTATACGTTTAGTGTCGAAGAATTTTTCAGCAATAGACGATTTGAATTTTGTTTTTATTTCGTTATATAAATCATCTTCTTTAATCCATTCTCTTAATGGAACAGGGAATCCCAATTTTTTCTTTTTATATGATTCATTTGGAATTACTTTTTTTGCAGCCATCCTGAGAGCTGGTTTTGTTGTTTCTTTATTTATTTTGGCACTAGTAGGAAGTTTTCTTGCTACTTCATAAACTTCTTTATCTAAGAAAGGTGTTCTTGCCTCTAACCCAAACATCATAGTGTTGCGATCTACTGCGTGTAAGAAATCTCTTACTAACCAGAAGTAGAAGTCTATAGCTTGTCTTTTTACTGTATTTGAATTATCTTTATAGTCTTCATAAAATGGAGCTACAATATCTTTTGTGTGTATTTGATTCTTACATTTAACTATTTTCATAGCTTCTTTGTCTCTAAATATGCGTCCTAAACCAATATTATAATCTTCTAATTTGCGACCTCTTCTATAGATGAAATTAAATCCTCTTGCTTCAGGAATAAGTCCTGCTACTGCTGAGGCAGCTCTTCTTATTGGATATGGTATTTTCATATACCAAGCTTGGTCTATTTCTTCTTTGTATGTGTTGTATCCACCAAATAATTCATCAGCTCCTTCACCTGACATAACTACTTTAACATCTCCTGATGCTATTTGTGCTACGAAGTATAATGCTATGGCGGAAGGATCTGCTAATGGTTCATCCATATGATACATTATTTTTGGAAAAGATGCCATATATTCTTCTTTAGTTATTTTTTTAGATTTATTTGTTATTCCTAATTTATCTGCTAAATCCTTAGCATATGATATTTCGTCATATTTAGGATTATCATATCCTACGGTATAAGTCTTATCAGGACGACTTACTGATACTAAGTATGATGAATCAATACCGCTTGATAGGAAAGAACCAACTTCAACGTCTGCTATTTCGTGATGTTTTACTGAATCAACCATCGCTTTATTTATGTCTTCTACTATTTCGTCCATACTTCTTTCAGTTTCTTCAAATTCTAATTTAAAAAATTGTTCTATATCTTTTTTTCCATCTTTATATATCATTTGATATCCTGGTTCTAAGCGATAAACGCCTTTGAAGAATGTCTCTTCAGTTGGCGTAGAGTTAAAGCAAAGATATGCTGATAGGATTTCGTCATTAAATTCTTTTATAAAATCAGGATGATCTAAGAAAGCTTTTATTTCAGAGGCAAACATTAATGTTCCATTATTTTCATAATAGTATAATGGTTTAATGCCCCAACCATCTCTTGCCATATATAGTTCTTTTTCTTTCATATTCCAAATGGCAAAAGCGAACATTCCACGAAGTTTCTTAGTTAATTCATGTCCCCATTCTTCATAGCCATGAACTAGTACTTCTGTGTCACTTGAAGTAACAAATTTATGTTTTTTCTTTTTTAATTCTTCTCTTAACTCAACATAATTATATATTTCACCATTAAAAACTATGGCAATATCTTTATTTTCATTATATATTGGTTGATCTCCAGTTGATAAATCTATAATTGATAATCTTCTATGACCTAATGCTGCTTTACTATCTAAAAAAAATCCTTCAGCATCTGGGCCACGATGTTCAATACGATCAGTCATTGCTTTTAGTATTTTTTTTGTTGGTTTTTTATTGTTACTTACATAACCTGCTATTCCACACATAAAATCACCTTAACTTCCTAATATATAAGTGTAATAGTCATTATCGATAATTAATTTACTAATTGTAAAATTATTTGCTACTTTATTATTTATTCTTTTTATATATTCTTCTTGGGTTTCTCCTACTAGTTCTTTTCCTTCTCTTGGTGTAAATACTCTAGTACTAGAATTATATGTACCATAATCAGATACCCAACTACGATTTGAAAAAATAGCAAGTCCTTCATTTTCACTTAGTATATCTTTACCAATAATTAGTCTTGAATCGTAATCTATTCCAAATAAATTTAGAAGTGTTGGAAGAACGTCTATTTGACTACCTACTTTATCTATCTCTATTTTTTCTTCCATTGCACTATTCCATAAAATGAAATTGCTTCGATTCACTTCTATTGTACCATCTTTTGTATAAGTTGCGGATTCATTCATCTCTTCGGTTGACAGTGTGTATGGATAATGATCGCCTACTAGAGCTATTACAGTGTTTTCTAGTTCGCCTGATTCTTCAAGTTTTTTTATCAATTTTTCTACCATTTTGTCTAATTCTACTTGAGAAGCTAAATAATATTTAACGGTATCTGAATAAGGTAAATCTGCTACTGTTTCATAATGCAATTTTGCAATATTGTCTCCGCTGTTATATGGAGAATGACCACTCACTGAAACATAATATGTAACAAAGTTTCCTTCTTTTCCTAGATAATCTGGTGTTGTTACATTAATCATCTCTGAATCAAGTGGCAACCAATTACAATCCATTCTTTGTTCTAATCCATTACCACATCCTATATAATTTGTAAAACCTAAAGTTTTCATTGTTTCTTGACGTTTATAGTATGTATAAGTCCAGTCGTGGTAGCTTTGAGCTCTATATCCTATTTTATTAAATGCATTTCCTAGGGCATAACTAATTGTTGGTTTTTTACTTTTCCATAGTTTTAATATTTCTTGAGTAGGTATAAGTCCAGTTGTTGCTTGAAATTCTCCTCCAGTTGTACTTAAGAATACTGGAGAATAAAAATTATTAAAGACAAATCCATTATTTGTTAATTTATATAGTGTAGGAGTTCTATCTTTGTCAACTGCAATTTCGTTAAATCCTTCTGCTAGGATAAATACTAGATTTTTATCTTTAAACATTCCTGTATATTCTGATTTATTTGTTGGGATTTGATTATTTACATAATTATTTAAAGAAGTAATATTTTTATTAGATGAAACTTTTTCTTCAAAGTTTATATTTAAAATATTGTCTCCATATTTAATTTCTTCTGGTTTATTATCAGTTGTAGAGTTACTTGGTTGTTTAATCTCAGTAATAAGGTCTGATTCGTATCCAAATAGTTGTCTTTTTATATCTATTTTTGTATATGTTAATATACCAAATTTATCAATTATGGATATCTGATCATCTATTTGAAAATATAATTTATTGGCTGAGTAGTCATCTTTACTTCCAGGTATTAAAGTTAGAAATGTTGATGCATACATAATTATAGCCATAATAAGAAGTGCGCCTATTGTTGGTCTCTGATATTTTGTAGTATCAATTTTTTTATTGATTATAATCAATATTATAAATGGTATTAGTATTGCCATAAATATTGGTAAGTGTGATAATATTGCATCTTTAATAATACTTGTAAAGTCTAAAGCTTGGTCAGCTAGTCCTATTGTTGAAAATGAAAATGGGACTGAAAATAAATTATAGAATATGTATTGTATTTCAAAGTAAATAGTTATAATCCCCATTAGAATAAATAAGATTATTTTATTTGTCTTTTCTTTAAAAGCTTTTGTTAAAATCATAAGTAATAAAATTATTGGTATTGTAAATATTATCATATATAGTAATCCTATATTAAATATTTGCTTAGCTATGACTATTTTAGATAGTATTTCTAAGTATAGGATTGATAACAAGAAATAAATAAAAGGGTTTAATTTTAGGTTTTTCATGAATACACTTCTTTCTTAAACTTACGCTAGTTATTATACCACAAAATGGTATTTTTATTATTTATATATAAAGAAAAAAGATATTTTTAAATATCTTTTTAGTGCATATTAACGTTTGTATAAGCATAGAAGCTATCTATTACTTTTTCTTCACCATTTTTGAATTCAATTTCTTCAACTAAGTACTTTTCATCTATTTCTTTATCTTCATTTTCTCGATAATAAATAATTGAATCTTGATTTACTTGAATTGGTAAATTTATATAGGCATATCTGTCTGGTTCGTCAACAAATAAAGCATTACTAATAATATTTTCTATTTTAAATTGTTCTTTTGCATTTTTATCTAAAAATGTTATGGAAGATTTTCCATAAATTCTACAATATGTATTCTCAATATCTTTAATTAATAAAATGTTTTCATTAAATTCTTTTATTCTTATAGAACCAAACCAGTTCCAGAAATCTTTATATATTCCCTCAACTGGTTCGTTATATATAATATATTCATTTTCATTAATTAATAATGTTATTTTTCCATTATTACCATCTTCTATACTTTTTTTATCAAATATAACTTTTACTTTATTATCTCCAACATTTTCATACTTGAATGTGGCAAAAAAAGCTTCTTCATTATTATATACTTTTTCATCTATTTCATTATCAATAGTTTGACTAGGTGTTGTCCAATAATTAGGTATTTCATACTCTTTTTCTAATAAAGATTCTTGCTCTTTATTATTAATTTCGTAATTAGTGTTACTTTCACTTTGAATTTCACATTTTTTGTTACCAAAAATAATATAGCAACTAACGAATCCAATTATTAAGAAAATTATTCCTACTATTATTGTTATGATAATATTTTTTTTATTCATATTTTGTACTCCCTTACTTTTTTATTATATAAAATAATTTTAAAAATTAATTTTATTGATGAAAAAAGAATGTCTTAGACATTAACTAGACATTCTTTATTAAGCTTAATTGGACTTTTTGTTTTTCTAAATCTATAGAGTCTACATAACAAGTTATGATGTCTCCTACATGAACTATATCATTAGGATTTTTTACAAATGACTTACTCATCTTAGATATATGAATTAGACCATCATCATGTAATCCAATGTCTACGAATGCGCCGAATGAAGCAACATTACGTACAGTTCCTTGTAATTCCATACCAATTTTTAAGTCTTCAATATGTAAGATATCACTTTTTAATACTGGAGCTTCTAATTCATCACGTGGATCAAGTCCAGGGTTTAGGAGTTCTTTTATAATATCTTGTAAAGTATAAATATCAGTATTTAGTTCTGTTGCGATTTTAGCAACATCTTGTTTATTAAGTGTATCTTTAAATGAATCTGTATTTATTTCTTTAATATCTAATGATAATTTGGATAAAAGGTTATTTGTTATATCGTAACTTTCTGGGTGTATTCCTGTTTTATCTAATGGGTTTGTTCCATCAGGTATTCTTAAAAAACCTATTGATTGTTCATATACTTTTTCTGTCATACCTTTAATTTTTTTTATTTCATCTCTTGATGTAATTTTATGTTCTTCCTTATATTTGTAAATATTTTCAATGACTGATTTTGTTAACCCTGATACATATTTTAAGATACTTTTTGATGCTGTATTTATATTTACACCAACAGCATTAACTACTTTAGATGTAGTAAAGTTTAAAGCTTCTGTTAATTGACGCTGATTAACGTCATGTTGATATTCGCCAACCCCAATAGATTTAGGATCAATTTTAACTAACTCTGATAGAGGATCTTGTAATCTTCTACCAATAGATACTGCACTACGTTTTTCAACAGCTAAGTCTGGAAATTCTTCAATTGCTAATTTTGAAGCACTATAAATGGAAGCTCCTGCTTCAGAAGTTATTATGTATTTGCAATTTAAATTAAATTCTTTAATCATTTCAGCACAGAATTTTTCTGATTCACGAGATGCTGTTCCATTGCCAATAGAAATTATATCTACTTTGTATTTTTCAATCAAATTTTTAACAATTATTTTACTTTGTGCTACATATTTTTCTTGATTTGCTCCATTTAGGAATGGTTTAATAACTGTTGAATCTAAGTATGTTCCATTTTGATCTACTACTGCTAATTTACAACCATTAACATAACCAGGGTCAAATCCTAATACTGTCATTCCTTTAATAGGTCTTGTTAAAAGTAAATGTTCTAAATTTATACCAAATGTTTCAATAGCAAGAGTTTCTGATTTTTCTGTTAACTCACTTCTTATTTCTCTTTCAATACTTGGAAGTATTAATCTTTTAAGAGAATCTTTAATGCTGTTTTGAACTAACTCTACTACATGTGATTCTTTATTTTTTATTAATTTATTTTCTAAGTAAGTTTGGATTTCTTCAATATTCATATCAATAGATACAGATAAAATTTTTTCACTCTCTCCCCTATTTAAAGCTAGAACACGATAGTGTTTAATGTATTTAACCCTATCTTGGAAGTCATAATACATTTCATATAGTTTTGTTGGGTCTTCAGCATTCTTTTTTAATTTAGAAATTATTAAGCCATTATTATATACATTAAATCTAATCCATTTACGATATGAAGCATTGTCACTTATCCATTCAGCAATTATGTATCCAGCACCTTCTAAAGCTGCTTCTGTATCTTTTACATTTTCAGTGATAAATTTTTTTGCCATATCTTCTAATGATCCAGTTGTAGGAAATGCCATAATCATTTTAGCTAGTGGCTCTAGACCATTTTTTATTGCTTCGCTAGCTTTAGTTTTTTTCTTTTCTTTATAAGGACGATATATATCTTCTACTTCTGTTAACTTTGTACATTTCATTACACTATCTTTAATTTCTGGTGTAAGCATGCCTTTTTCATCGATTAATCTTATTACGTCTTCTTTTCTATTTAATAGATTTTCTTGGTATTTATATTGTTCCTCAATTGTTCTTATTTGGTCTTCATTTAAGTTACCTGTTTTTTCTTTACGATAACGAGCAATGAAAGGAATTGTTGCTCCTTCTGCAAGCATCGCTAATACTTCCTTTATTTGAATTTCTTTTAAATTTAGTGTTGTTACTAAATATTTTATTACTTCTTCCATGTTGTTTTATTCCTCTTTCTTTGTTTGTATAATTAACTATCTTTAATTAAATATCAGTATTTATTATATCAAATTATATATAAAAAAAGAAACTAATTTTCTTTTTTAGTTTCTTTCTTTCTAGAAGTACTTTTCTTTTTTGATGATGTTTTTACATTTGTTTTTGTTACTACTTCTTCATTTTCATTTAAATTTTCTTTTTTCTTGTTTGTTTTTTCTGAATTTTCTGATAAAGGTGATTTTGCTTCTTCTTTTTTCCTGTTTTCAACTTCATCTGGTTTAGTATTTTCTTTTTCTGATACTTCAGAAGATAAACTTTCTTTCTTTATCTTTAGTTTCGAAAGTGCTTTTTCTTTAGTAACTTCTGGTAATACTGGAGCACTATTTGCTGATTCTTCAATTACCCTATTTATTTCTATAACTCCTGTTTTTTCTAATTCTTCATGATAGTTCATAGCCATTCCTATAACAAATGTATATGCTAATAAATACACCCATAGCATTAAAATTACTATGTTTGCTAAACTTCCATAAAATACTGAATAGTTTGCATAATTTGAAATATAGTAAGAATAAAATGCTGTTATACCAATCCATGCTATTGTTGTAAATATTGCTCCACTATTAACATTTCTACTTGGAATTTTTCTGTCAGGAGCCATTGTATATATTGTTTTAATAAAGATAAAGATTATTAACCAAGCTAATGGGCCATCTAACAGATTAAAGGCTGAAACAATTATAGAAGTTGTTTCGGAATCTAAATTAAAGTAGTGTAATAATCCGATTATACTTGTACTTAGTAATGGTACAATGATTATAAATAGGAAAAGTATTACAATAACTAGTTCCATTATGATGGCTTTTAATCTTCTTCTAAAAAATCCAGAATCTTTTATTCCATAAACTGTATTTGATGCAACAATTATAGATGACATTCCATTACTAGCAATAAAATATCCTACTCCCAATGTTATAAAGAATGTTGGAGTTATTTTAGTTGCTGTTAATATTGGAGTTATTAACTCTGCTACATCTTTACTTAGTGCATTGGATATTAAGTTTTGAACTAGGTCATTAGAAATATTTAAGTAAGAACATGCATAACCTATTAAAGTAATAGTAGGAACAAGTGAAAGTACAATGAAGAATGCTATTTGTCCAGGTAATATAAGCATTTCTGGACGCCAAAACGCATCCCAGAATCTCTCAAAAAAGTTCTTTTTGCTTCTCTTTTTCATTCTTATCCTTCTTCTAATTCTTCTTTTTTAGTTCTCATATCTACTACTGATTCGTTGATTGCATCTTCTATTGTTTTCATTTCATTTGTTATCATACTATATCCAATAGCAGCACCATGCTCATATGGTAAATTTTTAAATTCTTTATATAGTTTTCTAATATAGCTTGCTATTTGCTTTTCTTGATATCCAACTAAGTATATTAAATATTCGTTACCATCTGTTCTCATTATATCAGTATTATCTAATTGAGTTTTTATTAAAATATTAGCTGCTGCTTTAATCTGAGCATCACCTTGTTCATATCCTAATGTATCATTTATATTTCTTACTTGGTTTAAATCAATGATTATAGTTGCTTGTGGATATATTGTATTTTTGTTCCAGTTGCTTATATTCTCATTTAAATAATTACGATTTTTTAAAGATGTTAGTTGATCTATATACTTCATTTTATCTTCTTTTTTGATTTTTTTAACTATTTTTATACGTTTTGTTGAACGATATACTAGATATAAAATAATTATAAATATTGCGATAACAATTAGGGAGTATTTGGCTACTTTTCCCATTATTTTTCCAGAACGCATTGTGTATGTATGATTGAAGTTTCCTTTTAGCTTTACTTCTTCTGGATCAAGAGTTTGAATATATTTACTAAATAATAGATTAAATGTATCATTATTCTTTACATAGAAATTATATGTTTCTGATAAAGTATTACTATATCTAATGCTAAAGTCGTTTAAGTATGATTTATTATAGTAATTATATACTTCTTTATCCATAACTATTATATTATCTTTTTTAGAAATATTTTTTAGAGCTTTATCATCGGCATATGTTTTAATATTTATTCCGCCAAGTGATGTTAAATATTTCTCTAAAATAGTATTTTTTTGAACATAGACATCTTTTCCATTTATTGAAGATAGAGCATTAATGACTAATGGATTTTCTTCTTTTGCTATAACAACAAATGAGATATTCATTAAGGAATCAATTTTTTGATATTTAGTATCAAGGTTATAATAGTTATAGAAAATATCTATTTTTTTATTTGCAATTGCTTCTGTAATTTTTGAGAAGTTTTTATATTTTGTTGATGAAAACTCTGTATTACTAAATTCACTAAATCTTGTAAGGTATTCACTTACTATACCACCATAGGCTCCACCTATTAATACTTCATATGGACTATTATTTATAAAGCCATATGTATAAGTTTTAGATTGAATATTATTTATTTCTTTATCTGAAATAGAAAGTGCTTCAACGAATGTTTTTAATTCGTTTTGATTTCTTGATTCAGATAGTCTTTTTTCTTCCCATGTTGAGAAGTATTTTTTTACTATACTACTAAATTTATCATTTTCTTTTGCTTCGTAAACTAAATATTTGTTTAAATCACTGATATGAAAATCAATATAATAGTTTGAAGTTAGAATAGATGTTAAGTTTTCTTCTAAAGGGATTAATACATATTCAATTTCTGTATTAGCTTCTAGTGCTTCAAATAAGTTTGTAGATGTTTCATATGTATTTATTATTGAATTACTTACTTCACTTAGGTATTTTGTAATAATTTTTTCATCTGATGCTAAAACACCAATTTTTTTATTGCTTAATTGAGAAACTGAACTTATATTAACTTTCTCTTTACTTACTACAACATAGTGTTCTTTGTGGAAGATAATATCATTTTCATTTGTATCATAAACTACTTTAAATGATCCTGTTCCGATTTCTTCCCCTATATTATAAGTTATTTCATTAACTTCAAGGTCATATTGAGTTTCTAAATCTTTTATAAAGTCAAAGAATACTCCACTACCATTTTTTCCAAATACGTCCAAGTTATTTGGAACATTTATATTTTGAACTACTTTTACATTTTCTGTAATCCATTCTTTTTCTTCAACAGTTAGTTTATTTTCATCATTTACAATTCTATATGTTAAAATTCCTAATCCTATTAGTGCTATAACAGCTACAATGACAATTATTATTATATTCTTATTTATTTTTGACTTTTTCATTTTTAATCAGCTTTCTCAGTTGTATTAGGGTCAGTTGGTTGTGGTGTAACTTTTCTATTATTATTCCAAACAAGTCCTGAACCGTTAACGTTTTTTGAACCAGAAATTATGAAACCTTCATTATTTTCACTTGCTGCTTGCTTTAAAGTAATATTAAAGTCATAAATTTTTTGTTCATCTTCACTAAATTCTTCTAGTGATTTTAAAGCAACACTTTCTGCTTCAACTAAATCAACATTGGATTCGAATGTTAGTGTAATGTATATGATTTTACCAGTAATAATTATATCTGCTGATTTTACTTTATCATTGTTTGCTATATTATTTTCAAAGTCACTTTGTCTTGATTCTGAAATTTGATAATTTTCAACTCCATCAAGTCTTTTGCCATATTTATCTTTTCCATTTCCAACATAAAAACATTGGATTAGAACAGTAGCGATTAGGATTGCGCAGACGATTACTATCGCCATTAGAATTGTAAAAACACGATGTTCTTTGTAGAATTTTTTTATATTTTTCATCTTATTCCCACCTCTTTATAGGTATTTAAATTATACTACATTATATGCTTTTAAGCAATTGTTTAGAGATATTGTAGCAATGTTATAAAACAAATTTTATGATTAAAAAAAGGGATTATAGTAATTCTATAATCTCTTTTAGTTTTTCTTCATTCCAAATTTCTATTCCTAATTTTAAAGCCTTTTCATATTTACTACCAGGTGATTCACCTACTATTACAACGTCTGTTTTTTTGCTTACAGATTCTACTGATGTACCATCATATTTTTCAATAAGATCCTTTATCTCATCACGAGTCATAAAGCTTATTGTGCCAGTTATAACAAATTTTTTATTTGATATTAAAGAATTATTTAAAGCTTTTTCACCTTTATATTCCATATTAACTCCAATATTCTTAAGATTATTTATAAGCTCTATATTTTTTTCATCTGCAAAAAATTCATTAATGTTAGTTGCCAAAATTTCACCTATATCTTTAATATCTGTAAGTTCTTCTTTTGTAGCATTCATTAAATTATCAATTGTATTATATTTTTTGGCTAATACTTTAGCTGTCTTGGCACCAATTCCAGGTATCCCTATACCAAATAATAATCTTTCAAGTGAATTACCTTTGCTTGCTTCAATTGATGTAATTAAATTATCAACACTCTTGTTACCAAATCCTTCTAATTCAATTAGTTCTTCTTGACGATCTTTTAAGTTATATATATCTTCTATTTTAGTAATAATATTCATATTATAGAAGTCTTCAATAATGGCATCTCCTAGACCATCAATATTCATTGCTGGTCGTGATACAAAGTGAATTAGGCTTTCTGTTTTACGAGCAGGACAGTGATTATTTGGACACAAATAATCAATACCTGAAGCTGATTTAACTAATTTTGTTTGACAAATTGGGCATGATGTAATCATTTCAAAATAAGATACATCTTTTCTTCTTTCAATTACAGGTTCGACTACTTCGGGAATTACGTCTCCTGCTTTATGAATAACAACAAAATCTCCAATACGTAAATCTTTTTCACGAATATAGGATTCATTATGTAGAGTTGCTCTTCTGATTGTACTTCCAGCAACTTTAATAGGCGAAAGTACAGCATTTGGTGTTATTTGTCCTGTTCGACCAACAGTAAATATTATGTCTTCTAATTGGGTAACTACTTTTTCAGCAGGAAATTTATATGCAACTGCCCATCGTGGATATTTTGCTGTATTTCCCATTTTTCTCTGACCTTTTATATCATTAAGTTTTATAACAATTCCATCAATCTCATAAGGCAATGATGGTCTTTTTTCTGTCCATTCTTTAATAAAATCTTTTATTTCCTGAAAATTATGAACTTTACATGAATTATGATTAATTGGTAAACCAAGTTTTTCTAATTTATTTAGTGTTTCATAATGAGTGTCACATGTTGTATTTGGAACATGATATAAAACAGTATCTAACTTTCTTTCTTTAGCTATTCTACTATCCAGTTGTCTTGCTGAACCAGCAGCTGCATTACGTGGATTTTGAAATGGTTCCTCACCATTTTCTAGACGTTTTTTATTGGCTAATTCAAAGCTTTTCTTTGTCATATATATTTCACCACGAACTTCTAAGTCAATTGGTTCGTTTAGTTTTACTGGAACATATTTTATTGTCTTAAAGTTATTTGTAATGTCTTCTCCTGTAACGCCGTCTCCTCTTGTAGCTGCCGATACCATTAATCCATTTTTATAAGTCAGATTTACGCCTAAACCATCCATTTTTAATTCACAGACAAATTCTGGATTTTCTATTTCTTTTTCTACTCTTGTTACAAAAGCTTCCACTTCGTCTTCATTAAATACATCCGCTAAACTGAACATTGGAGTACCATGAGTTATCTTATCAAACGAATCAAGAATTTTTGTTCCAACACTAGATGTTGGTGATTCAGGTAGTTTATATTCTGGATATTCTTCTTCCAATTTGAATAGTTCCATTAGTAAACTATCATATTCGTTATCTGTTAAAGTGGGATTATCATTTAAATAATATTCTACATTTGCTTTATTAAGTGTACTAACTAATTCTTCTATTCTTTCTTTTGGATTCATAAATTACCCCCATAAATTATTTGGATATTCACCATCGCTAACTAATTTTTTTATTGATTCTCTTACCATTTCTGTATCTTCTTTATATGTAACTCCATACCAAGTAGCTTCTGTATGAAGAACTTTAACTTTTGCATAGTTTTCTTTATTTGCTTCATCTAGTATATCTGGAATTAAAAATTCACATTTTTCTAAATTTGTTTCATTATTTTTGAAAAATATTGGCATTTTTTCTTCAATATATTGGAAGATAGAAGGATCAAATACTAACATATTCATTGAAACTAAATCTTCATTTTCTATATAAAATTTTTCAGAGCCATTAAGTGGTGTACAAGCTACCTTGTCACCCTCTTTAATAATTGAACTCTCAGTTATAGATTCAAGGTGACCATTATTTGTTGCAATAACTCCTCTTTTTACTGATCCATTTTCTGTCATTGTTTTTTTTGCTTCATATCCAACTGTTGCATATTCTTTTTCATTAGCATGATCTAGAAATTCCTTTGCTACTTTGAATGCATCAAAACCATAGAAATCATCTGCATTTATTACAACAAATGGTTCTGTTATTGCATCTTTTGCACAATAAATTGCTTGAGCAGTACCCCAAGGCTTAACTCTATCTTTGGGTATTTGTACAAAATCTGGAATATTGTCCATTTTTTGGAAAACATATTCTACTGGGATATGTGGTTCAACACGTGCTCCTATTGTTTCTTTAAAAATTTCATAATTTTCTTCTTTTATTATAAAAACAACTTTATTAAAACCTGACTTAATTGCATCGTATACTGAATAATCTATAATAAATTCATCGTTTGGTCCCATTGGAGCTATTTGTTTTAAGCCTCCAAATCTACTGCCCATTCCTGCAGCCATAATTAATAATTCCATAAATAATCCTTCTTTCTTATATTTTTTTTATACTTTTATGGGTTTTTAACAGTTTTTTTATTCCATAGTTTTTTGCAAAAGCAACTGTTATGAAATCTCCTTTTATTTCAACAATAACACCTCGACCATAAATCATATGCATTATGATATCTCCTTCTTTAAATTCGACATCAGCTTCATTATGATATAATTCTTCTCTATTTATTTTTTCTTCTGGCATCATATGTTCATTTTCAATTTCTAATAGGTCAGGAGCTATTTCTTTAATAAAGCGACTTGGTGGATTTATTACATCTTTACCATATAGCATTCTTCTTTTTGCATTAGATATGTATAGTTTTCTCTTTGCTCTTGTAATACCAACATAACATAGTCGGCGTTCTTCTTCAAGACCTCCTTCTTCACAAAAAGAGTTCTGATGAGGAAATATTCCATCCTCCATACCTATTAAAAAGACAACTTCAAATTCTAGTCCTTTAGCGCTATGTATTGTCATTAAAGTAACAACATCATCTTGATTTTGATGTTCCGTAATATCGGCAATTAAACTTATTTCTTCTAAGAAATCAGCCAGTGATTCTGAACCTGTACGATTTTCAAACGTCTTAGTTATTGATTTAAATTCTTCTAAGTTTTCTAGTCTCAAATCACTTTCTAAAGTTTTATCTGCTACATATTCAGAGCGCATTCCAGTTTCTTCTAATATTAAATCAATAAGTTCTGTTAAAGTAAGATTTTCACTCTCTTCTGTTAAATGTAAAATTAACTCTTTAAAAATTTGTTCTTTACCTTTAGAAATTACTTGAAATATAGATGTATTTTGCTCTTTGGCTTCTGCTTCTAATTTAGCAATCGTCGCTTCACCAATTCCACGTTTAGGAACGTTTATAACTCTTCTTAAACTGATTTCATCATCATTATTTAGTATTAATCTTAAATAGCAAATTAAGTCTTTTATTTCCTTACGGGAATAGAAATAATAACTACCTACTACTTTATAAGGAACATTAGCTTTTAAAAACATTTCTTCTACTAAACGTGCTTGAGCATTAGTACGATATAAAACTGATATTTCATTTTTCTTATATCCTTCATCTAGCAATTTTTTTATTTCATCTAATACTAATTGAATTTCATGTTTTCCATCATATGCTCTTAAATATTTTGTCTTTGCCCCATCTCCATTACTACTCCAAAGATTTTTTTCCCTACGCTCTTTATTATTTTTTATAACCGAATTAGCTGCATCTAATATATATTTTGTTGAGCGATAGTTTTCTTCTAAAGGAATAACTTTGGCATCTTTATAGTCTTTTTCAAAGTTTAATATATTACGGAAATTAGCACCTCTAAACATATAGATTGATTGATCTGGATCTCCTACTATAAAAATATTTTTGTATTTACGAGCTAGTAATTTTGATAGTTTATATTGAACTTCATTTGTATCTTGATACTCATCTATTAAAATATATTTATATCTATCTTGATATGATTCCAAAATATCTTTATTTTCCATAAATAGTTTTACTGGTAGTCTTAATAAATCGTCAAAATCTACTGAATTATTTCTTTTTAAAACTTCCATATATTCATAGTATACTTTTTCAGCTATTTTATCTTGAGGAGTATTGTAGAACTTAACAATCTCATCACTTGTTAACATTTCATTTTTGATAGTACTTATTTTATTTCTAATGTATGCTGGTGTCGTTAATTTTGGGTCATATCCATTATCTTTCATTATTTTTTTTATGATAGATATAGCATCATCACCATCTATAATTGAGAAACTCCTATCTAGACCTAAGAGAGGAGCATTTTCTCTTATTATTCTTACTCCTAATGCATGGAAAGTTCCAACAAAAGCGTTATTGTCTGGAATTAATTTTTCTAGTCTTTCTCTCATTTCTTTAGCTGCTTTATTAGTAAATGTTATAGCCAATATATTATAAGAAGGAATTCCACTATTAATTAAGTTTGCAATTCTTGTAGTTAAAACTTTTGTTTTACCAGAACCAGCACCTGCTATTACAAGGCAAGGTCCATTAATATGTGAAACTGCTTCCATTTGTTTATCATTTAGTCCGTTTAAATAGTTCATCATGTGTCCTGCTTTCTTAAATTTATTATATCATGTATTATCATTTTTTTTAATGTTATTGTAACAATATAACACGAACTATTGTTTTTATCAATGGGAATTTGTTTTTTTAAAATATAAATCATTTTATGTTGAGTTAAATAAAAAAGATAGAAATAATTTTTTCTATCTTTCAGGTATTATAAATATTCCATTATTGCAACATTTTTTTCTAATTTAGCAACTAAATCTTCACGATCATATTTTGAAAATATATCGTCAAATGTTTTAGTATCAATTAGGAACATATTGTAAAACTTAACAAAGGCGTCAGTATAATTTGTTACACCTAATTCTTTTAAATTATTAATGTTAGCTGTAACAGTCTCTTTATTTTCTTTTAATTGATTTATAGCTAAAGATGGAATGTTTTTACATATTAAGTTAATAATATCTTCATCAAAACCCAATTCTTTTAGATACATCATAGTGTCATACCTCCTATAGCATCAGCTTGATTAAAACCCAAGCATTCTGAGACCATTTTTCTTAAAGTTTCCTCGTCTTGGCGAAGGTTGTAAAGTGCTGCAGTTAATAGAATTTCTCTTTCAACACCTTCGATTGATTGTGTACTTTGAACTAGAGAATTTACTAAAATCATCAAGTGTCTTTCAAACTTAATTTTAGAAATGCAAACATCTCCTGCTTTATATGTATATTTCCCTGTTGGTGTTACTTTTAAAATTTCAGAAGCTTGATTCTTCAACTCTTCTAATTTTGTGTTTGCTTCTTCTGATAATTCAATGTCTTTTAATGAAATAGAATCATTATAGAAATTATTTAAAGTACCTACTAAAATTTCTGTAAAGTCTGTATTTCCAACAATATTTGGAAGCTTATTATTAATTGTTTCTCTATTTATTAGTTCTGGAAGTTCAATATTTTGACCGAATTCTTTACTAAATTTAATATAATTAACTATATAATCACAATATGATGTACCATCATCGTCGATTACTGGTATTCCTTTTTCTTTACAGTATGTAACTCTTTTTATGATTTCGTCAGATTCTTGCGACAATGATTCTGGATTTGAAGTTATAACATCTTCTAAATCTGACTCAATTAAGTCATCTACAGAAGTTGTTAATTCATATGGACTTTTCCAGAATACTCCTAAGTCATATTTACCATTTTTTCTAACTATACTAATTAAGTAATTTTTTAGGATTTCAACATCTTCTGCTATATTATCTGATTGTAATAATACAAAAGCATAATTTCTTAGTTCTTTTTCTTCTAATTCAAACCCATTGTTTACTAATATATTATAGTTTACTAAGTATTTCTCCATATCTAAAGATATTTGTACAACATTTTCATCAGTTAATTTAGAATCTATTTCTTCTATTGCATTAATGCGTCTTTCTATAACTTCATATGATTCTCTTAAACCACTATTTTCATTTTCAATTAATGCTTTGATAGTTGGTTCAGAAATCCCTTTTGCTCTTAGAATCGTAATTTTTTTACTTAAGTCTGTATCTGCTATATATAAATGATTATTATTAATTTTATAAACTGGATTATCAAAAATATTTATGCTTCTTAATAATTCATAATTTCTTGTTATTAAATCATAATCAGTTTCACTTAATAAGTTTTGTAATTCTTCTAATGTAATATTATTTTCTTGTAAAAGTCTTTCTGTGTCTATTCCTATACTTGATAGAAAATTAGCTAAATCATTTTCTGAAGTTTCTGCACTTGCAGGAGTTGAATATTCATAAGTGTTAGTATCGTCTGAACGTACTGATGGTTCTAAAGATGCATTTAATTCGGCAAGATCTTCTCTAGCTGCATTTAATTTTGATAAATCAAATGGAACTTCGTCTTCAAATGCACCTGAATCTGTTGATATTCCTTGTTGATTACCATATATTTCTTCTGTTTCTTGACTACCTAGAACATTATTTTTACCTGTTAAACTAATTTCTTCTTGTTCTGGTTCTTCTGCATGATATTCTTCAGTTGGTTCCGCTTGTTCTGGTTCTCCTGAGTTTATCAATCCTTTTGAAACTCTTTCATCATATGAGTCATTATACTCATATAATCCTTCATCTGGGAAGATTATTAGTTTAGTCAAAGTGCTTATTTCTTCTTGAGTAAAAACACCAAATAAAGCTAGAATCTTTTTAACATAGTTTGCAGTTAATGATTCTCTTTCAATTTCGTCTGATGATAAACTTTGTTCTAATAAACTTACTAGTTTTTCTCTGTTTTCTTCAGCTTGTTGTCTATCTGATTCCAAATTAGATAATTTTTCTTCAAGAGAGATTTTAGTATTTTTGTTTTCTTCAATTGATTCTTGATAATCTCTAATTTTTGCATTTAATTCTTCACAAAATTCAGGAGCCTTTTGTGAAATTACTTCTAGCATAGTTCCGATTTCAAGATTAATACCTATTTCGTGTAAAGCTTCAAAAGTACTATCATCTAAACCTGTAAAAACTGATTCAAAAGCATCTTTTTGATTATTAAATACTGATAATCTACCTTCACAATTAAGTTTTTTTACTTCATTATCTTTTTGTTCGTTTGAAGTTTCCTCTATTTTATTTTTTGTATCTGATATAGCATCAGATATTTCATTTATTATGATATTACTTTCCCCTTTTAAGTTAAAAAGCCTATCAAGTAATTTGATTGTTTCCTGTGTTAATCCAGCCACAATACACACCTCGCTTATTATGTATCAATTATAGCAAATAGTTTGTAAAGTGTAAATCTTTTTTCATATAATATATTGTTATTTATTAAGTTTATTTGTATATAAATATTTATGATATAAAATAATTTATTTTTATAGGGAATGATAAAGTTTTTATAAACATAAATCTTAATGAAACAATATCTAATTATGTAAGAAGTATTTTTTTAATAATAACTTTTTTATATAGTAATATGCCTAGAACACCTATAATATTGGAGAATATACTAATATGAAAGTAGGTGTTTTTTTGAAAAGAAATATTATTATAGTAACAAGTTTGATTTTAATTATCTTAGTTTTCTCATTATTAGTTAAAATCGAAGGAAAAGATAGCAATAATCTTGAGAAAATTAGATTGGCGGAAGTGACACATAGCATATTTTATGCTCCACTTTATGTTTCAATAGAAAATGGTTATTTTGAAGATGAAGGTATTGACTTAGAGTTAATATTAATTAGTGGAGCAGATAAAGTTAGTGCTGCTGTGTTATCTAATACTGTTGAAGTAGGTTTTGCCGGTCCTGAATCGGCTATATATGTACATGAAAATGGAGAAAAAGACTATTTAGTTACTTTTGCTGGTTTAACAAAGAGAGATGGGCAATTTATGGTAGCTAGAGAAAAGATTGAGGATTTTAAAATAGAGGATTTGTATGGTAAAGAAGTACTAGCTGGTAGAGTTGGGGGTATGCCAATGTTAAATTTCTTAAATGGGGTAAAAAATGCGGATGGAGATGTATCTAAAATAAATGTCAATTCAAGTATAGATTTTTCTTCTTTATCAGGATCATTTATAAGTGGTGTTGGGGATGTAGTTAATTTATTTGAACCAAATGCATTAAAATTAGAAAAAGAAGGATTAGGATACGTAATAGGAAGTGTTGGGGAGTTATCTGGTGAAATGCCTTATACTGCTTTCTATGCTAGAAAAAGTTATATTGAAAAAAACAAGAAAAATATAGAAAAATTCAATAAAGCAATAAATAAAGGAATAGAATTTGTAAGAAACCATAGTGACAAGGAAGTTGCAGAAGTTATATTAAAACAATTTCCTGATATTTCACTTAACGATGTCGAAATAATAGTTAAAAGATATAGAAATGCTGATTCGTGGTTAGATAATACTAGTATAAGCGAAGAAGCATATAAAAATTTAGAGAATATAATGATAGAAAATAATTTACTTGATGATTATGTACAATTTTCAGATTTAGTAATTGATTTAAATGAATAAAATCTTATCTGTAGAAAATATAGGCAAAAAGTATAATACTATTAACGGTGAAATTGAGGCAATAAAAAATATTAGTTTTGATGTAAATGAGGGTGAATTTATTGCTTTAGTTGGGTCATCTGGATGTGGTAAAAGTACCTTATTATCTATACTGGCCGGACTTGATAAACAGAGTGTTGGCAAAGTAAGCTATCATATTAATAATCCAGTTATTGGATATATGTTACAAGAAGATGCTTTATTTCCACATTATAGTATCTTAGATAATGTATTACTTGGATTAAAGATACAAAATAAACTTAATAAAGAAAACAAAGAATATGCAATTAATTTATTAAAAAAATATAATCTGGAAAAATTTATAGATAAAAAACCACATGAACTATCTGGAGGAATGAAGCAAAGAGTTGGATGAATGCTGTATAGACACAAGGTAATGATTAAGGATGGACTTGTAATCATAGTAAAACCCTAGTAGCTAGTTGCTATTAGAGTATTTTTATGACACAATGCCACATCTATAGTAGCTAGGTTACTCACATTGAAGGTGTCATTTTTAATATTATTAATATTAAAAATATTATTAATAAATTTTTTTTCTAATTTCTATTAAATTTTTTTATTTAATCTAGAACTAAATCTTAATTTATATCTTTTTGTCCAATCATCTATTTCCTTGTTATATTTTACTATAATTGATTTATCTACAGGAATATTTAAATATTGCAATATAAATATTCTTATAGCCATACAAAGTTTCCAATAAGCATATGTATTTTCTAATTTATAAAATACATTCTTATTTTCATTTAAATTTAAATGAGACAAGTAATTTCTGTGATTATTGGCTTTATATAAAAAAGTCATCGATTTATTAGCATTATTAACTTTTCTTTTATCTCGCCTACTTAACAACTTTTTGGTGCAGCTATTATGTAAAAAATAATATTCTAAAATAGTGTGCAGTTTGGCATCACCTATTAATGTTTTATATAAACCTTCCATAATTTGGACCAAATTACAATTTTTAATTTCTTTATAATTATCATTATTTATATTTATCATAAATAAGTCATATATAATTTTTGTATCCTTTCTGAATTTCTGAAACTTTTTCAAATTTTCTTTATTAAGAGTATTGTCATTTATATAACATAATATTTCTTTACCATTTTTTCTGGAAACTTTAGTTTTATATTTATCAACTAGTTCAAAATGATATATTACATCTCTTTCATCAGATGTATAGATTTTATCTATTATAGGAATATCTCCCAATAATAGCATAAACATTTCAATAACTGAAAATGCTACATTAGATAATTTCTCATAATCACTACCTTTTTTGGATTCAACTTCTATATCAATATAAAAATTATCTTTTGTATATGTATTAATTTTTATATTGATAGAAGGAGTTAAATAAAAGTCATATTTATTTATATAGGCAGAATGAATAGAATGGCCTAAATAACATGAATGAAAGACAACCTTTTTTGTTTTGATATTGCTAATATCAGAAATAATATTTTCTAATATCACATCTATTGAGACAGAGTTAAATTTGATATTATCATTTATATTAAAAGAAAAGATACAATTTAAACAAGAGAATTCAATATTGTTGAAGATTATAAAAATATTTTTTGCTTTGTTATAAAAGCAATCTGGATTGAATGCTAATTCAGCACAATTGATATTAAATATCTTTTGGAGCACATTTGTAGATATGATAAAATCTATTTTTTTATTTATGACATCAATTGAACCTTCTATATCAAAAAAATTTATTCCATCTATACTTAATTTCAATGTATCCATTGCATTCACCACCCTATCATAGCGAAAAAGCTTTTTTTGATTTCTTAAATCCTATTTAAGACTTTTAATAATATCTAATATTTGTGTTGCTCTTAGTTGAACTTTTTATTGTACATTATAATCTATTAAAGAATTCTCTTACACATTTATTTCAAATCTTTCATTTGATGGTATTTTATCTTTATTTTTATAACCATTTTTTCTATTACAAGGTTAATTTCTTTTATATCATTATTTTTTTTATCAATTGTATTCCTTTTTTAGTAGTTTGGATAATTTATTAACTTTATCTAGATTGTCTTCTAAATCTTTTACTTCTTTTACTTTTTCTATTATCCATATTTGCGTTTCTAACCACTTGCACTTTGAAATAGTTACATTACTATTACTACCTTTATAACCATTAACAAAATTATATAATTTGTTAAAAATATTGTATTTATTTTCCATATTATTCATATAAGTTGTAGCAATATCTTTTATTAGACATGGACTTGCTTGTTTTTTACATATAGATAATAATTCTTTTCCATAATTAATATCAGCATTAATGCTTTTTAATACTACATTACTTAAGGCCTCTTTCACTTTTTCATAATCCTTGTTATCGTTCATTTTTTCATCTACTTTCTTCATTATTTTAAGTATTCCGTTGTATTAAATAATCGTTGTCTTGCTTTACTTACTTTTGCTCTTTTCTTTGAATTAAACTCAAATAGATCTAATTCTGTCTTTTTATAAGATTTATTTTTATATTTATCTAAAAATAGATAAGTTAATAATTCATCATAAACAGCAAAAAATAATACCTATTACTTTAACAATTTCTACAATTTATTTTAACATTTTCAAAATATTTCGTCTATGATTCTAGATAAAACATTCTTTACAAAATTTATGAGCAAGTTTATTCTAAACTTAATGATAATAAAATATATTATAATGATGACTTTTAATTATTATAGTTACAAATAAAAATTATCTTTTTATATTCTAACCTTAAACTATTTGAAAGGAGTTAATTTATGAAATACCATGTTATTGATATTGTAAATGATGAAATAACTGAAGTTATATTAAAAGAAATTATTAACAAGAAGCTATACAAAATAATTGAATTTATGGAGTTTAATGTTAATTTAATTAAATAGGTGTTATAATTTTAACTTTAAACTTAATTATTACATTTTTATTGGGTGATAATAGCTATGAATGAAATGAAAAGTTCCTGTAGTAATAAAATATTAAGAGTTGGTATTTATTTAAGATTATCTAATGAAGATAGAGATAAAGTTAATAAAGATGATGATAGTGAATCCATTAAGAATCAAAGAAATATGCTTATCGATTATATAGACAAACATCCTGAGTTTGTTTTAGTAGATGAATATTCTGATGAAGATTTATCTGGTGCTGGAACTTATAGACCTGAATTTGAAAGACTGATTAGAGATTGTGAAAATAGAAAACTTGATATCGTATTATGTAAAAGTCAATCAAGATTTTCAAGAGATATGGAAGTTGTTGAAAAATATATTAATAACAAGTTTAAGGAATGGAATATTAGATTTATTGGTTTATCTGATAATGCTGATACTGATAATAATGGTAATAAGAAGTCTAGACAAATAAATGGTTTAGTTAATGAATGGTATTTAGAAGATGTTTCGAATAATATAAGAAGTGCGTTTAATTCCAAAATGAAGCAAGGAGAGTTCATCTCCCCTTTTGCTTCGTTTGGTTATGAAATTGATCCGAATGATAATAACAAATTAATTGTAGATCCTGTTGCTAGTGAAGTTGTAAAAAATATATATGATTTATATTTGTCTGGGTTAGGTTTTACAGGTATAGCAAAATACTTGAATAGTAAAAATATACCTTGTCCTTCTCTATATAAATATTTAAAAGGGATAAAATTAAATGTTATTAGTAATAGACCTCGTGAAGATATTAAATGGTCTACTAATGCTGTAAAGACTATTTTAACTAATGAGTTATATTTAGGGCATTTAATTCAAGGCAAGAGAACTACTGTTAGTTATAAGAATCATAAGATTAGAAATAAGGAAAAAAAAGACTGGATAAAAATAGAAAATACTCATGAAGCTATTGTTAATGAAGAAATATTTAATAAGGTTCAAGTTGCAATGAAGGAAAGAACAAAACCTATGAAAGCTACAGGAGTTGTTCATGTCTTCTCTGGTAAAGTCTTTTGTCTTGAATGTGAACATTATATGAGAAAGAAGAGCTCTAGTAAGCATGAATATTTAGTCTGTTCAGGTAATCGAGATGGATATGATGATTGTATCAATAAAACTTCTATAAGGTATGATGTTCTAGAAAATATAGTTTTAGAAGCTATTAACAAAAAGGTAAAAAAATATTATGATCAAAACGAATTAAAAAATTTAGATAGAAAAAGATGTAAAAATAGATTCGTTGATAAAATAAAAGTTTTAGAAAAGCAAAAAGAAAATACTGAAAAAGAGATTTCTAAAACTAAAAATTATTTAAAAAATTTATATGAAGATAAAGTTAATGGAATTATAACATTAAAACAATTTAAAGAATTAATAACCGATTATAATAAAAATGAAGATATGTATAATGAGCAGATCAAATCAATTGGCAAAGAAATTTCTTATTATAAAATGAAAGAAGAATCTTCAAAAAGCAAGGATAAAATATTTATTAAATATCAAGAACTTAAAAATTTAAACAAAGTTATCGTGGATGAGTTTATAGATAAAGTCTATATTGGAAAAGTAAATAATAAAACAAATACAAGGAATATTAAAATTAAGTGGAATTTTGAATAAAATTTATTAAAAAAAGAAGAAATTGATACCTCTACCTATAATAATATAAGTAGAGGGACAATATGACCCTTAGTCCAAAGTAAGAAACATAGTAAAGGTGGTAAAAATATATGAAGAATGAAATTGTACTATTTGAAAATCAAGAAGTAAAACTTGAAGTTAATATGAAAGGTGAGACAGTGTGGTTAAACACAGAGCAATTGGCTCAATTATTTGGAAGAGATAGAACTGTAATTACAAGACATATTAACAATATTTTTAATGATAATGAATTAAATAGAAATGAGGTATGTGCAAAATTTGCACATACCACTCAACATGGTTCTTTATCTAACAAAACACAGACAAGAGAAATAGATTATTATAATTTAGATGTAATTATATCAGTTGGATATAGAGTTAAATCAAAAAATGGCGTAATTTTCCGTAAGTGGGCAAATAAAATATTAAAAGACTATATGTTAAAAGGATATGCAGTTAACCAAAAAAGATTAGAATATCTTGAAAAAACAATTAAATTAATAGATATTGCTGGAAGAATTGATGAAAAATTAAGCGGTGATGAAGCTCAAGAAATAATTAAAGTAATAAATAACTATTCAAATGCTTTAAATCTACTTGATGATTATGACCATGAAAGAATAACTAAACCAAGTGGAACCAAAAATAATAAGCAAATCACTTATGAAGATTGTATGGATATAGTTGGAAAACTTAAATTTAATAGTGATAGTGACTTGTTTGCACTTGAAAGAAATGAAGGATTAAAGGCAATTATAGGAGACATATATCAATCTTTTGATGGTAATGACTTATACCCTACTATAGAAGAAAAAGCAGCTAATTTCTTATATTTAATTACTAAAAACCATACTTTTATAGATGGTAATAAGAGAATAGCTGCTACCCTATTTATCTATTTCTTAAAATTCTATGATATTTTAAATAATGAAAATGGACAAGTTATTGATAATAATACTCTTGTTGCAATCACACTACTTATAGCTCAATCTAATCCAAAAGAAAAGGATATACTAATTGATTTAGTAATGAATTTCTTAAAGAATGAATAATAACTACTTAAAAAAATAAAGTTAAACTTAAATAAAATATTGAAATAAAGAAAAAAGTGTCTTCACGATATTCATAGAGTTGGTCTTATTAGAACATTAGCATTAAAACCAGATATTTTATTCTTAGATGAGCCATTTAGTGCACTTGATTTTAGTACTAGATTAAAAGTTAGTGATGATGTCTATAAAATAATAAAAGATAGCAAAAAAACTACCATTATAGTAACTCATGATATAAACGAGGCAGTTAGTATTTGTGATAAAGTTGTAGTACTTAGTAAAAGCCCTGCTATTGTAAAAAATATTTACAAGATTGAATTAAAGAAAAAAGGACTGCCAACAGAAAATAGAAAAGATGAAAACTTTAATTATTATTATGATTTAATATGGAAAGATTTAGATAAAAATGAGTAAAGAACAAAAAGAGTTTTTACGTAAATATAAATTAGATAAAAGAATTACTATATTATTTCAAGTAATGATTGTAGTTTTATTAATAGTTAGTTGGGAATTACTAAGTAAATATAATGTTATTAATCCATTTATATTTAGTAGTCCTAGTAAAGTAATCAAGACTATTTATGGTTTATATATTGATGGAAATTTATTTAATCATATATGGGTGACTGTTTATGAAACATTAATTGCTTTTGCTATTGGATTAATTATAAGTTTAATTATTTCAATATTACTATATCTATATAATAAAGTTTATAAGGTAGTTGATCCTTTCTTAACTTGTTTAAATTCACTACCAAAGGTTGCTTTAGGACCAATGATTATTATTATAGCTGGAGCTAATGTAAAAAGTATTATTGTTATGGCTGTATTAATTAATGTAATAGTTATTACTACTGTGATACTTAATGGTTTTTATGGGACTGATAAATTAAGGTTAAAATTAATGCACTCATTTGGGGCTAGTAAGTATCAGATACTTAAATATTTAGTTATACCTAGTTCTTATAAAACAATAATTAGTTCATTTAAATTGGGAATAAGTATGAGTCTTATAGGAGTTATTTCTGGAGAATTCTTAGTTAGTCGTGCTGGTTTGGGCTATTTAATTATATATGGTACTCAAGTATTTAACCTAGATTTAGTAGTTAGTGGTATTTTACTTTTAATTATTATATCTTATATTCTTTATAAGGCAGTTTTGTATATAGAAGATATATTACTTAATAAATAAAGAAGCGAATTATTCGCTTTTTTTATGAAAAAATTGTGTTAAATTGTCATATTGATGGTTAAACATAATAATTATTGAAATAGTATTATGTTATAATTATTTTATAGTAGGTGGTATATATGAAAAATACTAAACAAGTTACAGAAAAAGCTTTAGATAATAAATGTCCTAGTTGTGGAGCACCAATAAAATTTAATCCAACAGTAGGTAAGTGGAAATGTGAATATTGTGATAGTGAATTTTCTTTAGAAGAAATGCAAAAGTATAATAATGCTAGTAATGATAAAAACAACGAAAACTCTAGTGAGAGTGATGTAGAAGAAATAGATACAACTGAATATGTTTCATACAAGTGTCAAAATTGTGGTGCTGAAATTGTTGCTGATGAACATACTGCTGCTACATTCTGTGTATATTGTGGTAATACAGCTATTTTAAAGAATAAATTATCAGGGGAGTTTAAACCTAATTTAATAATCCCTTTTAAGACTGATAAATCACAAGCTATAAAATCTTTTGAAAATATTTCTAAAGGTAGACCTTTTGTACCAAAAGGTTTTAACCATAAAGAAAATATAGAAAAAATAAAAGGAATATATATACCTTTTTGGTTATATGATGTTGGTGTATCTGGAGATGTTGAATATGATGCAAAGAAAGTTACTTCTTGGTCTAGGGGAAATACACACTATACAAAAACTGATATTTATAAAATATTTAGAGCTGGTTCGATGAAATTTTCAAAAATACCAGTTGATGGATCTACAAGATTTGATAATAATATAATGAATTCTATTGAACCTTTTAATTATGATGAATTAATCAAATATAATCATGCTTATTTATCAGGATTTTTTGCTGAAAAATACGATGTTGATAGTGATGAAGCATTTAAAGATGCACAAACTAGAGCATTAGAGTCCGGCAAAGAGGTAATGGTTGATGATAGTATTGGGTATTCAGGTAAGCTAGTTACAAATAATACATTGTCTACAACAATAGATAGTAAATATTATGTTTTACTTCCTGTTTGGATGGTAAATGTTAAATATAAAGATAAAATGTATATATTTGCTATGAATGGTCAAACTGGAGAATTTATAGGTGATATACCACTAGATAAAAATAAAGCTATTTTGTGGGGAATACTTATGTTTATTGGAATGACTTTATTAGTTATTTTAATAAGTATATTGGTATTTTATAGTTGAGGTAGTATATGAAAAAAAGATATTTTATTGTATTAATTTTATTAATGATGTTTGTTTCTAGTGTTAATGCTAGTACACTAACTTATGATAGACGTACTTTAGATAATTATGGAGTTAATAAAAAATGGAAAATAACTGAAAATAATTTAGACGATATATTAAATACATATGCAGTAAATTCTAGCGAATTAATATATGATTTTTCAAATATATTGACAGATAGTGAAGAAAGAGAAGCTTATAAATTAGCTAAAGAATTTAAAGAAAATACTGGAATGGAACTTATATTTTTAACTGATAATTTGTATTATAGTTATGATAGTAAAAATGAAGATTATGCTGTTGATTTTTATGATTATAATGATTTTGGGATTGATGATAAACATTATAGTGGAATTATCTTCTTTAGAAATACTTTTACTTCTCCTTATTATGGTTTGTATTTTTTTGGTGAAGCTCAATTATATTATTCTGATGATATAATGAATACCATATTAGATAACATTTATTATGATATAACTAATGGTAATTATTACGATGGTTTTGAATTATTAACTGAAGAATTAACTAAATATTATGAAAAAGGATATGCCCCTGAATATAAATATAGTTATATAGACGAAATGGGATATATTCAAGATAAATATCGTGTTCCTTGGGGAATAGCTATAATAATACCTGGTATAGCTACGGCAATAATTATGTCTATTTTAATTAGTAAAAATAAAATGATTAGAAAAGAATATAAAGCTCATAAATATTTAATTAAGGACAGTGTATCTTATACGAGAAAAGAAGATCGATTTATTACTTCCCATACTAGTTCTTATACTTCGTCAAGTAGTAGTGGAGGTGGCAGTAGCCGTTCTGGTGGTAGTCGTTCTGGATCTTCTGGTGGCGGACACCGTGGTGGTGGAAGACATGGCTAAAGAGTATTAAATACTTTTTTTTTCATAGAAAAAACTGTTGATAAACTTTTTGTTATCAACAGTTTATTTTGTCTTTTTTATGACTATTAAAGGTTTCTTAGTATTATTATTTGTATTTTCTTTAGTCTTTGTTTGTGTTATCCTCTTTTTTACTGGTGGTCTTTCCACCTTTTTTATTGTATCAGGATTTATTGATAAACTTATTTCCGTTTTCTTTGTTTTTGTATTTTTATTCTTTTTATTAGGTCTATTTACTTTTTTTATTGTTTTAGGATTTAAGTTTAGTACCTCTTTTGAAGTTTTATTATCTAATTTATGAGAATCAACCTTATTTTCTTTTTCTTCTATCAAGTTATTAGTTGATTGAGATAACATATTAGCTCTTAGGATATTTATATCCTCACTAACAGGTCTTTCAATATATTCATTTTTATTTTCTGGTAAAGGTTCATCACTCAATGAAATCAATTCTTCAAATCTTTTTAACCCTTCATAATCTAATATCTGAGTTGGCATTTCATTTTGTACAGTATGTACTGCTTTTTTCTTTGTTTTAGCCTCTTCTATATTTATTACTTTTATTTTAGAACCACTTAAGTAATTGTCTTCTTCTGGATTGTATGTTTCTTTATTAGAACTTGATTCATTATCTTCAATGTTTTTAATCATTTTATCTAACTTTTCAATTTTGTTATCATATTCTTTGATTTTACTTGTTAATTCATCAGTATCTAATATTTCAATTTTTTCATTTATTGTTTTTTTTGATTCATTACTTTTCTTTTCTACTTTTTTTATAGCATTTTTCTTTTTTACTTTTTGAGGAACTTGATTATTTTCTATGTCTACTGGGAAAGAAATTCTATTTATCTTAGTAGGTTTGATTGTATTAGCATATTTGTTTTCTTTAACACTTACTACTGTCTCTGTATATTTTTCTAAGAACCCCTCTGGTTCATATACACTCTTTAACTTAGAATCCTTTTTCGTTTCTATATTAGCTAGTTCTTCCTTCAATCTTTCTTTTCTAGCTTCTTCGCGTAATTTTTCTTCACGTTTTTTTATAATAAAATTATCTTCTGTTGTTCCTACTACTTTATTAACTTTTTTTCTTAAATTGAATAAATCAACTAATTTTATAATTTCAACTACAAGGTATATTGAAACTGGAATTAATAATAAGAAAAGCCATCCCTTTTGATTAGCGATTAGAAATTGAATGCGACCAAGATATGGAATAATCAAAATCTCTTTTCCTATTATTTTGTCAAATGTAACTTCGGCAACATCTGGTTCACTATTGTTATCTCCTTGTGTGGTAAATTCATATAATCCATTAGGAGTTTTGTTAATATCAACAACACGATGAGTAATTGTCATACCTTCAGAATTAGCTGCTGCTGATTTATAAGTTATTATATCACCAATATGGATATCTGAAGGATTATCTACCTTAACATTTAAAACAACATCATATACATTGATAACTGGGGTCATACTAGGGCTAACAATTGTATAGATAGAGATATTTGGTTTATAATTTTCATCGTTAGCATGAATTTGAGACGTTATTATATAATATAATAAAAATATAACAATAACACATACTAAAGATATTACTAAAAAATATAGCAATTTAATAATGTGAGAAAATAAACTTTTTTTATGGTTATCTGTTTCCACTTCTATGCCTCCATATCTTAAATATTTATTCTAATAAATTTGCCTTATTACCTTTTTGTTCAATTATAATCTTGGAATTATAGTAATTTGAATAATTATTTTCTTCAATAGTTCCTGTAAATGTTACTTTTAAAATATATGAAATCGTTTCTCCTGGTGCTATTTTTATATCACTTGCAATTACTTTTTCACTTAAAGGAAGTTCTTTACTTACAATATTCTCATTATTTTTCATTAATGTATAAACTAACTTATTTGTAGATAATAGAGATGTATTGATAGAAGTTAATTTTATATCAAAAATTATATCTGTAGTTCCCTCGTTAGTTATTTCTATAATTTTAGGTTTCTCTAAAGTAAAACCATTACCAATATTATTTAAAGTCAAAATGTTTCCATCATTATATGTAGTTGTTAAAGTTTGATAATAAACTATATTTTTTTCTTTATTTTCTATATCTATTTTTTTAGTATTGTTAAACGCTATAGAAGCAAAAATAATACTAATTAGTGTAGATAATAAAGTAACACTTAAAATACTTACTATAATGATAAATCTTTTTTGTTCCTTTTGTTCACTTGCTTTAATAAGGATGTTATATTGAGTTTCTAATTCTGATTTAAAATTATTATTCTTCTCCATCCTTACCACTTCCTTTTTATTCTTTTACAACAATCTTATATGTTCCTGAGAAAGACTTATTAAGATTGTAAGATTGATCTAATCCGTTATTAATAAAAGTAATTTTTATAGTACATTCATTAGATTTATTTGTTTTTAATTCCAAAGAAGATAATATATTGTAATCTCTTTCTTCTACTGGCATTTGTTTATTATCTATTTTCTCGCCATTTGTACAAGATAGCGAATAGATAAATTCTTCTGGGTGAGCACTAAGACCATTATCAGAATAATTCCAAGTAGTTATAACTTTATCCCATACAATATCATATTTAATAGTATTTGAATAATTATTAGTAATAGAAAAGCTTTTCTCTATAGTATGTCCTGGTGATAAACCTGATAAATTCAATTTATTATCTTGATTATAGATAATAGATGCACTTTTATATATATTACCTGTAGCCAAAACTTTACTACTATTCAGATCAGTTCTAGCTTTTTCATTATAAAAGACTAAGCATGAACAAATAACAGAAGAAACAAAAGTAAGCACAGAAAAAAAACATGTAAGTATCATCCACTTTTTGTCCATTCCAATCACCCTTTATTATATATAATAATAACAAAAATATAGGGCTTTATCAAGTTATATTTAATAAGGGAAAAATTGACTTAAAGTCTTTTTTTTACTCCCTCATAAGGAAAATATCTTCTTATAATATTAAGATGTGTTATAATTAATCCAGAGGTGTTGACATGAAATTAAGCATTATCATTCCTTGTAAAAATGAAGAAGGAAATATTACTGGAATGTATGAAAAGTTAAATGACGTTTTAAAAGGTATAAAATACGAAGCAATATTTATAGATGATGGTTCTAAAGATAAAACTTTAGATAAATTACACGAATTATATGAGAAAGATATGCAACATGTAAAAGTATTATCTTTTTCAAGAAATTTTAGGAAAGAAGCTGCTATGCTAGCTGGATTAGAACATGCTACAGGAGAATATACATGTTTTATAGATGCTGATTTACAACAAAATCCTAAATATTTGATTGAAATGTATGAATTCTTGGAAAATAATAAAGAATATGATGAAGTTTCTATGGTAATGAAAAATATTAATCATAAAGGTATAATGAATTTTGGTAAAAATGCATTCTATAAACTTATGAATTCTTTATGTGATAATATTAAATTAGAAAGTTCTGCTTCTGATTTTAGGATGTTTAGAACTAATGTAAAAGAAGCGATGATAAGTTTATCTGAAAAAAATAGATTTACTAAAGGAATATTTTCTTGGGTAGGATTTAATGTTAAGTATTTACCTTATGAAGTTGAGCCTAGGAATAGTGGAACTTCTTCTTTTGGATTTATTGCAAGTGTTAAATATGCTTTTGAAGGAATATTTGCATTCTCAAGTAAACCACTTAAAATATCAACCAATTTAGGCATTTTATCTATTTTGGCTTCATTAATATATTTAATTGTAGTATTAGTACAAACACTAGGATTTGGTGTTAAAATGAATGCTGTATATGCTTTAATTATTTTAGTTTTATTTATGTTTGGTCTTCAATTTATATTACTAGGAGTTATTGGTTCATATATATCTAATATAAATACTGAAGTTAAAAATAGACCAGTTTATATTGTAAAAGAGAAACTTGGATTTAGTGATAAAGGTATTCTTTAAAGTTAGAAATGTTATTTAACATTTCTTTTTTATTTATAATTTATTTTAGAAAAGATTATAAATATTATAGTAAATGAAAGTGTACACATAAATAAAGTTTTCTTGCAATCAAGATATTTGAATTATATAATGAATTTAAGTAATGGTAGTATAGTATTCAAAAAATAATAAATATAGATATTATTTGTTATTGGATACGAACTAAATTAGATATTAGTTAAAAATTGGAGGTATTTTAAATGGGTTTAATTAAAGCTTTAACTAGTTCTACTGGTAGTGCATTTGGAGATCAATTTAAGGAGTTCGTCGAATGTCCTGCTGTTGAAAAAAATGTATTAATTGCGAGAGGTGTTGTTAGTCATGGTGATGGAAATAAACATCCATCTGAGGGTGTTATTTCTAACGGAAGTAAAATAACTATTCCTCAAGGCTGGGCAATGATGGTAGTTGATAATGGTAGAATTACTGAATTCTCATCAGAACCAGGTGAATTTATTTACGATAATGGTAGTGAACCAAGTATTTTTCATGAAGGTTTAGGAAAAGGCCTTGTTGACACTATTAAAACTATTGGTAGTCGTATTACATTTGGTGGTCAAACAGCAAGAGATCAAAGAGTTTATTACGTTAACTTACTAAATGTTATGGGTAATAAATTTGGTTCTGCTCAACCAAAGAAAATTACTGATGAAAAATACGGAATGATAGAAGTTACATTCTTTGGAGAATATTCATATAAAGTTGAAGATCCTGTTGCATTAATTGGTAATGTATTAGGAGCTAATGCTAAAGATCAAGTTACTTTTGATGAAGTTATGGGAAGTCAATTAAAACAAGAGTTTGTTGAACAACTTACAAAAGCTATTTCTGAAGTAATGAGACTTAAGAAAGTATCTTTTGGGGATATGGGGCTATATGGTAGTGATATCTCTGATAAAATGAATGAAATACTAAGTTCTTCATGGAAAGAAAAATATGGTTTAATTGTAACTGATGTTGCAATGGCAGATATAAATGTTACAGAAGCTTCTATGGAAAGAATTAATAAAATAGATGATGCTACTATTTTCTCTGATGCTAGATTACAATCTGGTTTAATGGCAAATGCTTCTGCTGAGGCTTTAAAAAATGCTGCTTCTAATGAAAATGGCGCTATGATGGGATTTGCTGGATTAAATATGGCTAGTAATGCTGGTGCTGGATTAATGGGTGCTGTTAATCAAAATGTGCAAGCTCAACCAGTAAATAACAATACTGCACAACCTGCAAACGGAAATGGAACTGTGCCAAATTTCTGTCCTAATTGTGGAACTAAAACAAATGGTGCAAACTTCTGTGCTAATTGTGGAACTAAGTTAAATTAATAAAAAGACCTTATTAGGTCTTTTTTAATGTTCTATATTTTCTTCTATATCATCTAAGGATTCATAATTATCATTTTCTTCTATTTCTTCATTTAATAGTACTTCTTTTTTGATTTCAGAATAATTTCTACTAGTTAACATATTTTTACTATTTAACTTGTCATAAATTGTTTCTGCACCTATCCACGTTATTACTCCTGTTGCAATAGATAGAACGACTGATAAATTGGTAAATAATCTACTTATACTATAACCAATAAATATATGAATAATAACATATAGCAAACGATGATTAATAAGTAAATTTATATTCTTTATCTTTTGTAAACAGATTGTTGATATTACACCAGATAATGTTCCAAGCCATAAAATATCTATAAATAAATCAAAGTTAAATCTCATAAGTCTCACCTATTATATATTATGTTATATAATAAAAAAAAGAATTATTTCTTAAGTTTATTAAACTTTTCCATAATTCTTTTTCGTCTTAATTCTTCTTCTGATTCTTCTTTATAATACTGATTATCTTTAAATAGTAAGATACTACCTTCTTTTATGGAAGTTGGTAATAAAGAAATATTTATTTCTTTTTTTTCTTTTGTATTTATATCTTCTAGAAGAGCGATATTATTTTCTATTTTATCTACTGCATATTTCATATTTTACACCTATCCATTTGTATTTGTTTTAAAGTTGTCTATATTAATTGTTTTTCCATTGCTTGTTAATAATATTGTACCTAGTTCACTTGTCATATATATATTATTAGTATATTTTTTTAATCTATCAATTGTTTCTTTAGATGGATGATTATAAGAATTTTCTTTTGCAACTGATATAATGGCATATGATGGTGTTACTTTATTTAAGAAAGATTCACTACTGCTAGTACTTGAACCATGATGTCCTACTTTTAAAACATCAACATTTATGTTTTTTCTTAATATACTATCTTCAACTTCTTTTTCTGCATCTCCAGTAAATAAGTATGAATAATTACCAAATATCATCTTTAGTATAATAGAACTATTATTTAAGTTTTCGTCATCTGTTCCTGTATATATAACACTTAAGTCAGCTTCTCCAAGTTTAAAGGTACTATCTATTACTGGAATAGTTATATCAAGATTTTTATTTGCTAGACAATCAAGAACATCTTCAAATGTTTTAGTTGTAGTAGTTACTTCTGGTAATAAAATATTTTCAATTTCAAAATTATTAATTATATCATCTAAACCACCAATATGGTCTTCATGAGGATGAGTTCCTACTACATAATCAAATTTGGTAATATTTAGTTCTTCTTTTATGTATTTTACTAATTTTGGTCCATCTTCATTATTTCCGGCATCAATTAGCATATTATGATTATTATTAGAAATTAGGATACTATCAGCTTGTCCAACATCTAAATAATATATTTTTAAGTCACTAGTTACTGTATTTTTATTATGTAAGGAATATGAACTATCAATTTCTTCATGAACTGATATATAATATGATACGATTGATAATATAACAACTAAAATTGTTATTAACGAACTTTTTTGTTTCTTTATTTTTTTAGACAATTTAATTCACCTACTTTATATAAATATTATATCATGAATAACTTTTTTACTTATATTTTTTGATAAATTTGTCAAATCTATAATGTTATGGTTTAATATTAAATATAGGGGTTGGTAATATGAGTAAATTAGATTCACAAACTGCTTTAAATTTATTACTTAAAGATGTAATTATAAAAAAAGAAGATTTAAGCGAAGATAAAAACAGATGGGTTAAACATTGCATTTATGTAGGAATTGCTGCTGGTAGGATTGCAGAAAAGCTAGGCTTAGATGTTGATTATGCAATTTCTTTAGGATACATTCATGATGTTGGTAGAAAAATAAGTCATCCTAATCATACGATAGATGGATATCACTACATGGTTGAGCATGGTTATATTGAAGAAGCTAGAAGTTGTTTAACTCATTCTTTTATAGATAATAATATTCATAATGCTGCTGATAAAGTTAGTGGTCCACAAGAAAGATTTGACTTTATGAATGGATTTTTGCAATCTGTGGAATTAACTCCATATGATAATATTGTACAAATGTGTGATTTATTTTGTTTAGAAACAGGATTCACTACTATTGAAAAAAGAATGTTAGATATTTATACAAGAAAAGGCATTTATGATACTACAGAGCCTCATTTTAATAAAGTTATGGAATTAAAGAAAAGATTAGAAGATAAAATGGGATGCAATTTATATGATTTATTTCCTGAGATTAGTCAACAAGTATTAGATTCTGTAAAAGATGATAGAGATGAAATATTACGTACTTTTAGGAACTTTAAAGAAAGTAATGGTCAAGTTTTAAAAAAAATATAATTATGTAATATAAAAGATGTTAATATTTAAAATTAACATCTTTTTTTATTTCTTATATACGTATACCTTATGATTTAAATCATTATTTTGAATGGATGGAACTAATTCTTTTCTATAATGGGAACTACATAAGAGCTTGTCATAGAACGAAGCTTTTTCACTAATTCCGCCATATATGTAGGCAAAATATATTTCACCATTTTCATAAAGACTTTTTGCTAAAGCTTTAAGTAATTTAATAAATCTAGTATTATTTTGATATGTGCTTATATTTGAAAGAAACATTGAATCATATTTTTCTCTTATTAAATAAGGTAAATCATTAATATCAGTATGAAAGAATTTTATTTCTGAGGTTTCAGATAATAGTTTTTTTAATCTCAAAAATTCTGATTCAGCAAAATATCTATTTGATTTCATAATTTCCTCTGCTTGATGATGAAATTTAGAGATAAGTTCTGATTCATATATTGAATAACCTCTATTTTTTGCTATTTCGTAAATGTGTTTCCAATAGGTAGAAGTTTCATCATCTAAATATTTTGAAAATTTATTAAATATATCATAATCAAAAATATTATAAATATTGTATAATCCAAAAAATATACAAAATGTATCATAATCCAAATGCTCAAATCCTGCTTTTTTTAAACATATTATAAATTTACTAAGATAATTTATATCAAATAAATCTACTTTAGAAGCTCCATTAAGTCTGGCATTAAAATAATGATCACCACAACTACCTACGGCTAAAACATTTTGTCCTTCTAAAGAAGGCATATAGCCATTAATGTTTTCATTTGTAAATAAATAAGCTGTGTCTATACTTTCAAAACGATTCTTGTGAGAGGTTTGACCATAATATAGTTTTTCACTTGTTGATAAAATATCCATATAACTCCCCCTCTTTTTAATTAGGAAGTATTATAACAATATTATTTATTTTATGCAAAATATCTTAGGTGTTTATTGTATTTTTATTGGGTTTAGTATAATTTGAATCATCAAAGGCTATTAAAGGTATAGTAATTGAAGGAAAGAAGATAGTTAATATTTGGTAAACATCACTTTTACCAAAGACTTTAGCAATGCTAAAATACAAAGCTATAATGAAAAATAAATTAACAAACGGAATAAAGAATAATAAAGCGTATATCTTTTTTCCCATAACATCTTCACATAAACATATAATATTATATATAGGAATTAATAATACCCATGCTGGTCTTTTCATTTTTTTATTAATTTTCCACCAACTAACAATTAATAATAATATTTTAATTATAAAGAATGCTATTATGTAATATAGAAAATTTAGATTTAATTTAAATTTAAATCCTAAACTATTTTTTAATCTATTTGCTATTTCTTTGTCTTTTTTTGCTGTATGAATATATAAGACATAATCTTTAGATGATGCTGTACTTTTATATTCATTACTTATGTATGTATATTCACTATAATTTTTTACATTAACTGTTGAATATGATCTTGAACTGCCACTGATATTTTGAACATCTTTAACTAGTTTATTATAAAAACTATTTTTAGCTTCACTATTATTAAATTTAGCATATGCAATGATATAAGGACATGTATTGTCAGTTACGTAATAAAAATTAAAAGCATTATCTGGATGTTCTTCTAAAACATCAATTGTTTTACATCCTAATTTATCTATTTCTTCTATAAATTCTTTCTTGCTAGCTGTATTTGCTTGATAATTGTTCATATTTTTTATTAAAGAGATGAATGTAAGTACAAGAAAAGATATAGCTAGTAAAGTCCATAGACCAACTATTATAAGGGGCTTTTTATTTCTTATTCTTTTTACTTTTTTACCACAATTGGTACAATAGGATACATCTCCCATTATTTCCTGTTCACAATATTTACATTTCATTTTAATTACTCCTATTCTATTAGTAAACATTTTGTTTATTATCATAAGTATAACATATATATCGCTATTTTGATGTTTTTTAGAATAAAGAAAAAAACTCTTTAATAGAGTTTGAACTAGTCAACCAAAAGCAGATCACATTCTTTTTATGTGTCTACTTTTAGTTTATCACTTTAATGCTAAAAACCGTGGTTCTTTTTATATAAAATTTGTTTTAAAGATAAAATAAAATTTAATCATTTAAATCTCCTATTTAAATTTAATATTTCTTTAGTGTGACTTTTTATAATTATATTTGTTATAATCTTTTTAACGTTATATACACTAATTTTCAAATTATTTATAATCGTTTTTTAATCTTTGTTTTTTAAGTTATATGAGTATTTTATTATAATAATTTCAAGAAATAATGGTATTATTAGGTTAGATAAAATGAAGATAATATTATAATCCCCTTGAATTATTAAAGAACAAATATAACATATAATTCTAATTATAGGATATATTACAATCATACTTACATAGAAAGACTTTCTAATATTTGTTTTAATAAATGTAAAATTTATAATAATATAAGTATAAAATATTAAATATAAAATATTTAATACAATATTACTATATATTAAATTATTAAAATTTAATATAGCAGAAATTAAATAGTAGCTTCTATGTATTATTGCGACTAAAATCATACATATCAATATTTTATTTAATACACTATGATTCTCTTTTTTATTTAATAATAAAATAATAAAATATAGAAAGAATATACCCTTTACTGATAATAAATTGTATATTGAAAACTTATTAAAACATAATAATATGTTTATAATAAATAAAGACAAATATATTTTTAATTCTTTTTTTTCAGTATTAAAAAATTTTTTCATAATATAGAACCCTCCTTATCATTTCTAATATGATATAGTTAAGCCAGCCATTCCATCATATGCAGATGATAAATTACTATTGCTGAAATAAACGACGCCACCCAAACCATTTGAAACTCTTGAAGCATAAATATCGTAACTAAATGTAGAAGGTATTTTTTTACATTCAAGTGAGGAAATAACCAATTTTTTATTAAGCTCTGTTGTACTAGTTTTTATAACCGATCCAGTTAATTTCTTATAAGTTGTTTCATGCACTTTGCTATCACCAGCACCAGCTACAAAAGGTGAAATACAAAAACATTAAACATATAAACTTATTTATTTAATTATAACACATGTATTATTATTTCTCACAAAATAAAATATTGTTTGCAAAATTAACAAATTAGAAATAAAAAACAATAAATACTATATATATAATGCTGATACACCTGCTATAATAGTCGTCTTTTTTTCTATTATAACTTGATTTTTGAGTGTCATCAGAAGAATCCATCTTTAAAGCTTAATCTTTTGCTACAAAGAAAGCGGTACCTTCAATAACAAAAAGTCTTAGATATCCCATAACGTCGTTAACTAGATTTAATATATTTTATAAAATAATTTCCAATTAACTTTTTTGTTTGTTAATTGAAGGCGAAGATTTGTTTTTTATATTTGTACTTTTAATACACGAAAAAAGACTATGTTCTGTATTTCGCATTAAAATACAAAACATAGTCATAAAATAACTTTATTTAACAATATTTGTTCTTTTATCATTATACTCTTGATATATAGGCAACTACTCCTAAGCAATTGCCTATACATTAAGGAACTGCATAAAATAAAATTTTTATTTTATAATCCCTTTTTATCTTTATTAATTTTCTTTTCAGTAAACTCATTACAAGCTGACTCAATTAAAACTTTTAATTCTAAATCTGTAACAACAATATTGTTCTCATTAAAAAGAATTAAAATATTTTTTTCAGCTTTTTTATATTTTTCTTTACTTCCAAGTTCCTTATATACTTGTTCAACATATTTAACTGAATCTTCAACTATTCTTTTCTTAATTCGATCTTTTTCATATTTTTCAACTGATGTTTTGATTTTTAATCCTATATATGAACAACATGCCATTAAACAGATATAAATTGAATTAAGAATACTACTTCCGTATGACGAAAAAAATTCTTTAATAAAATCCATTACTACATTCCTTTCTAAAAACATCTTTTGTTTCAATTAAATTAAAGCAAAAAAAAAAGAATTTATTAACATACCAAAAGGCAAGTTAATAAATTCAACTTTTAGTTAACTTTTTTGATAAAACTTTTTAGCAAAAAGATAAAATTAATAATTAATAAAATAATTGTGACTGGAATACCTATAACATATGTCCATTTACCTTTACTTTTTAAATATACATATAATTCACTTCCACTACTACCATTTTCTGTTACTGAAAACCTATAGGATTTTATTTCATCATCAACAACTATTAAATTAAAATAATATCCCTTTTGGTTATATCTTAATATACAATTATTTTTTACCTCTAATCCCAAATTTTTTAGAGCATTATCTACATTTTTATTTTCACCAATCTTATAATAAGCAGAAAATGAACTTAATGTTAAATTATGGAAATAGATGCATAATATAAATGGTAAAATAACTATTCCACAATAAATTATAATTTTATTTTTCATATTATCATCTCTTTTACTATTTAATTATTAAAATCTTTAAAAAATTTATCAACAAATATCTCAGCTAAGATATCACCTATTTTTTCTGAATCATAATCACCATATTTATCTGCAAAATGGTTTACAAATTCTATAGATGTTGCAGTCTGTAATTTAGTATACTTTTTAGCTTTTTTTAATAAGTCTTCTCTTAAACTTTTCTCAACTTTATTTCCTAAAACACTAGATACAAATGTAGCAAATCTACCAGAATATGAGTTTCCCATATAATAGTCTTTAAAAGCTTCTGATATTGTTTTTCCATTTAACAAATCTATTCCGATTGATAAAGAGTCAATATCATGTTCATAATCTTCATAACCAAATCCCAATTCCGCAGCATGGTGTTCCTTTCCGTCAGATAAATATTTATTAGCTAATGAATCGTCTAATGATCCAATCATCAATTCCAAATCATCTGTATTAACATTAGATTCACCCTTTGTTGCACCACAATAAACACATCCAAGCTGCAATAAATCGCCAGCCCAACCTGCTAAATCATTAACTTCATCATCTAAAACAGATTTATATATTAAGGAATTTAAAGTTGCTGCTAAATGTTCTATACCCATCATGGGATAATTTTTTTTAGGAATTAATATATTTTTAGGCAAAATACTTGTATCATTTCGCCCTTTTACATAATTAACAAAATTATAATCTATACTACCAGCTGATATATCCCATAAAATACTATTATAAGATTCATTCCTTAAATATTGAAGTATTAATTTATTTTTTTCTTTTATTATAGGATATTCACCTTTATCAATCAAGTAATCGTTTGCATATTTTTCCAATTTGGATAATTTATAAATTAATAAATTAAAATATTCATCAGTAGAATCAATATTAGAAAGAGTAGTAACAACAGGATACTTTCCAGAGTAAGAAACTTTATCTAAATCCCATTGCCCATCTGCACTTGGTATGTTCTTTATTTCATAAAATTGGTCTAAATTCCAATTTTCAGGAATATTAAAACCCATATTACCACTAAAACCAGTTGACATATCACTTACGAAACAAGTAGTTGCGTATCCTTTTTCTATTACTTGATTGCAAGCATTCCTTGTTGCATATATCCCAATTTTATAATATTCTCCAAGATTGGTTGACATTTCATGCTTTATGCCTTCAAAATAAGGCAAAATTCTAGAAACTATATCACTATTTTGTGGATCTGTATCAACGGCAAAATAAATTATTGATTCCTTAGGAATTTTATGTATTTTAGATGCTGCTGTCGCAGAATTAGCATCTTTCATTCCACGTTCGTAAGTAAAATAGCTAAGATCTGTAGCTGATTCCTGAAATATTGGGAAAAACTTTAAACCACTATCTAAAATTTTTTTTGGTTCCCCAAATCTAAGTTCTTTAAAGTCCCCTCCTGTTAAATATCTTCCCACAATTTGGTAATTATTATCTTTTAAATATTTAATTCGCTCATCTGTCATTTCAAATCTTGTGTCACACGCTACAGAACTGCGAGATGTATCTCCACAACTAATTAGCATTGACAACCAAGTTGATTTATCTATTTTGCCAGTTTGGTCTAAGCCATAATTTGATTGAAATATTTTTATAACATTTTCATTCAATCCATTACTCAAAATTCCAGAGCCAAATCCATTTAAATATAACGCGATTGTTGCTAATGTCTTAAATTTACTTAAAGAGTTACTTGAATATGCTTTTCCGTTATAATCTTTTCCATTTGACTTTTGTAATTCTGATTCATTAACAAGCAAATATGGTAAAGCTCCACTAGTAGCAGGTCCACAATTACCATTAGCAACTGTTTTGGGCATATTTTCCTCATATTGTATTGCATATATTAATGCAGTATTAGTGCTTCTACTGTATATTCCATCGCAAGGACGTAGACCAATATATTCCTCATAATTTCTATTAAGGTACCTTTGCATTTCTATAATATTCTGAGTTTTTTCAGAATTATCGTATGAATAAAAATAATCCATTGACATTAAAGATTTCATAATGTTAAGAGTTACTTCTGAACTAGTATCTGATATTCCAGCATCAGATTTAAGTTTCTTTATAGCTGAAGCTGTTCCCCCATAAAAATGACCTGTAGGCTTAGTTGCTCCTATATTATATCCTTTACATAATAATGCTCCTTGAATTATTCCATGAATCTTATCATATTGATCAATTAGTTTTTGATATTTTGCAGTATCATTAGAAACAATTAGACTATTTGCTAAGAGTTCTTCATCATCTTCTTTTGTTCTTTCTTTTATTGGACCATTTTTATCTATAAATGAATTAAATGCATTTATTGTTCCAGTACCAAAATTATTTGCCGTGGATCCAACTTCTAAAGTTATCTGTAATCCATGTAATAATGCGAAAATGGTATTCCACCCTGTTAAGCCATTTTCTTCTATTTCTGTATAACCACTTTTTCCCCTAAATTTTTCATTAACCCATTTTTGAACGTTTAATACCCATGGGTCACCTGTATTTGCCATTATTCATCACTCCTTTTTTTATATAATTCAAATACATTTAATTTTTTTATCTGCTACATAAATTTCTCCTTCCAAAATTTGTCGACAATTACTACTATAAAATTCCATAAATAATATTATGAAATATAATTAACTTCTAATTACACTTTCATTTTAATAAAATAAAAAAAGAAAAAACATATACTGAAAAGCAAGTTTAATAATTCAACTTTTAGGCAACTAAAAACATAGGATTTTTTGCCTATGTTTTATCAATTACAATTTCATAATCATTATGTATGCTTTATTACGTGGCTATCCAATCTGAATTTATATTAATAGAAAAATCTGGTTCAATTTCTAGATATTCTGTATCATATAAATCTAATCCTATTTTAAAGGAATAAAAATCTCTATCCTCAAAATAGTATTTTAACAAATTGCAATTTTTTGTTTCGTCAGCGCACTTAAAACTATAGTTAACTTGAAAATATCTAATATTACTCTTTGATTCAAAATATCCAAAATTCCAAATATCTAAAATTTCAAATTCTTCTAGATTATCATAGTTAAAGCATTTATCGACTCTACATTTTTTATAAATCAAATCAATTGCATCTTTCTTCGTTAAATTTCCCAATAATATTTCATTATCAATACTTTCAGCATTTTCATTTATATTATCATTATTTAAATCATTTATATTTAAGTTACTATTTTTTTTATTAAATATTGCATAGCCTATTATAATTATTATAATTATAAATGAAAAGATATACATTAACTTTTTTTTATTCATATTATCTCTCCTCTTAATTTTAATTATAACATTAGTCCATACATATTGTATATCTTATGAGTCCTTGTTTAAAATATTCAACATTATTACTTGCTAACTTGGGGTGAACTCTAAACTTCACATAGAGTTCACAAGTTTGATCACCAGCACTGTCTAAGTTGCCATAATCTAATATTTCAGGCTTTGACCAAGACCATCCTGAAGTTCCTGAACTATGACCATAATATAATTTCACAGGATCATCTTCATTAGGATGTTCATCGTCTTCCATTAACATTGCTTCAGCATAGAAACCAAACCCTGGTAAGTAATCACCAAATTGTTCAAAATAAACTGAAGTATTTGTGGCCAAGCAAGAAGATGCAGTTGTTTTTAATTTTATAGTCTGTCCAAAAGCCCAATTACCATTATAGTAAATTGGAGGAGAAGGTAATCCGTTCACACACTCTTTAGCATTTGCAAATGTAACAAAAGATAAAAACATTATTAATGAAATTATAAGTTTTTTCATGACTTACTTATCTCCTTTCTAGTAATACTTAATTACACCTTTATTTTAAAAAATAAAATGTGAAAAAAACATGTATTAAAAGGCAAGTTAATATTCAACTTTTAGGCAATTTAAAACATAGGTTTTGCCTATGTTTTACCAGTTACAATCAATTCTTGCAGAAGCTGGAGAAATCTCATCATAATAAGAATAAATAGAATTATTTAAATGTATTCCAAAAGTATCAATAGAATATTCTTGTGATGAACTTAAAGATACAGATTTAGTTGCATGAGCATAGTCTCCAACTACATATTGTTCAATAATTGTAGCATCTACATTTTTGTAAACGTCTAAAGTTAAAGTACTCTTTAATGACCTAATCTCTTTCTCAGGAAGTTTAAAAGACACTCCAACGCCATTTTTTGATTTTTTATAGCTATAATTATTTGCTGTATAACAACCACCTGTTTTTAAACAATAGTCAGTCTTAAAAGATGATATATTTGTTCCAACAGATGATCTATATCCAATACCGAAAATATCATAGCTTCTTGTGGATGGCATATTCTTCCATTCGAGAACTCCTTGATACCTATAATTAGAACCACTTTTCATTATACTAATATTTAATTTTTTATATTCTGTTTCAACAGATATAGTTTCAAAAGGTCTAATACTTGATGATACATTAGCAGAATCATATTCGCTCTTAGAAATTTCTGTTGTTTTAGACATATAATTATCATTACCATAAAGAATTATATTATTAGAAATGTATTCTGTTTTATAGTACTTTTCATATGAAGATATTATTTCATAGCCTTCATTATAATCATTACCAGAAACTTCGGCATTAACTAGCAATGGAACAAATAATAAAGAAACTAATAAAAATATTTTTTTCATAGATTGATTTCCTCCTTTCCATACTAATTATATCAAGAGATGACTTAGAATAACTCAACCATTGGTTTAATTAACTCAACCATGAGGCAAGTTTAATAAAATAAATTATTGTTTGAAAATTCTTCTTCTAAATTCAATTTAAAAGATAATTCATGAGTGATTCCTTTTTGGTCATAATATTTTATTATTAATTCTAAATCATTAATAGAACTTTTTAATAAAACATATTCATCTTTAGATAAAGTATCAGATTCTTCAATATGAATTTGATCAAGATAATAATTTAATTTTTTATTGCTTTCATTATTCACATTTGTTTCATATATAATATTATTTTCGTAAACAATTTTTAAGTTAATCTTATTAGTTTCAATTTCTTTATCTGTACCAGAATATAAGTCATCATAATTGATTCTATTTATTATAATAGTCTGTTTTTGGGGATTAAAAATAACTTTCCCATTTAATAGAAGATTATCACTTCCGCTTATATTATAAATATTAACTTTATTATAGTTGTTTATATAATATGTAAAAAGAAAACACAAAGATGTTACACAAAATACTAATAATAAAATAAATATTATTTTTATATATTTTCTTTTAACTTTTTTAGTTTGATAAAAAGCTCCTTCAATTACTGCTTGCTCTTTATATGATTCCTTTTCTTTTTTTGATAAAAATTCAACGTCTTCTTCACCATATAATAGTTCAGAAAGATTAATATCTAGACATTCACAAATACCTTGCCACAGAGACATATCCGGAATCGCCTTACCATTCTCCCATTTTGAAACTGATTGACTAGTTATTCCAAATTTAACTGCTAAATCTTCTTGTGTTAAACCTTTTTCTTTTCTACATTTAGATATAAAATTTCCTATTTTAATTGGTTCTATACTTCTTTTGTTATTTTCTTTCATTAACTACACCTACTTAACCTAATATAAGATTATTATAAAATAAATTTCAGCTCTGAATTTCTTATTTCCCAACAATTGGTAATTTCTTCCAAATATAATGAAATAATCTTTTAGAGGTGTAAATAATGGAAGAAAACAAAGCTTTAGTAGTTAAAAATATCAAAAAATTTAGAACTGCTTTATTAGATAAAAAAGTTATAGAAATTGCAAAACTTCTAAAAGTTAAAGAAAGTACAATTAGATGTTATGAAAATGAGTTGGAAATAATTCCATTAAAACACTTAATAACAATTGCAAATGAATATAATATTAGTCTTGATTATCTTTTTGGATTAAAAAACTATAACACTAAATACACTAAAATTAATACAGATTCAAGCAACTTTGATTTTCTAGGGAAAAATATTCGTTCAAATAGAAAGAAAAAATATTTGACTTTAAGCAAAGTAGCAGAAGATACGAAGATTGCTAGAACCTCATTATCAAATTATGAAAGAGGTAAAAATTTAATTAAAACTTTATATTTAGTAATACTTGTTAAATATTTAGAAATAGAATCAATAGACAAATTATTTGATAGAAAAGAGATTAAATAAAAAAACGACTTAATGTCGAATTTTAATTTGTTCTTTCATTAATTCAATTATTTTATTTTCTATATCTATAGGAAATTTACATTTAAAATACATATCATTAAGTGCATTATATAGAGTTAAAATCTTTTTGTTAGTTTTAATAATAGTATTACACATAATTCTTATCCCTTCTTTCTGTGTGTGATATTAACTCTTAATTTTTCGTAATTCAAGGTAAAATATAATAAATTCTATAAAGGCTTTAATAATGTATTTTTTATTTTGATAGGAGGGTGATAAAAAATGTAAACATATATGTGTAAAGTCCAACTTAATAATTTTTTTATAAAATTTATCTGTAAATTTCGAGCTATTTTGATGTTTTTTAGAATAAAGAAAAAGAACTCTTTAATAGAGTTCTTTAATTTCTAAATGGAGGGGCCTACCGGATTTGAACCGGTGCTCAGGGAGTTGCAGTCCCTTGCCTTACCGCTTGGCTAAAGCCCCATAACTAATTTGTATTTTACACTAATAATGATACTTTGTCAATTATGTTATATTAAAATAATATTATGATTATTATTTTTTATGATAACAATTTATCGATAAGACGAGGGAATCTCATTTATTTAAATTATGTAATAAAAAAGAGACTTATTAGTCTCTTTTTATTATTCAGATATAATTACAGTAAAATATTTATTTCTTATTCTAACTACTAGGCTTATTTTCTCTGCTTCTAAGATAGTTTTTGGAATCTCATATACTTTAACGTCTTTTAATGTAGAAGGTGTAATATTTTTTAACGTATGTGTTTTATATACTACGTTATCATTATCAGACCCAGTAGGTGTAAATTGATAATTAACAGATGCAAAGTCATAATAGAAGTCTTTCTTTTTATAATTATAATAAGATGTCTTTTCATCTATATTGATTTCATCTTCTATTATTAATAATGCTTTTCCACCACTTGGAATAACAGTATCATTTACTTTATAGCATCCACCGTTTGATGGACATAATTCGTATTGATATGAATAAACTTTTGCGACATCAACTTTTTTTAACATTATAGTAGTTTCACCTAAAGTGGTCTTTTTTAAATTAGCAACTTCGTTTATTTTTACTTCACCAATATTTTCTGTTTTAGTTATGTTTTGTGGTTTTATACTTAACTTTTTATATCTTTTTTCTAATTTACCATTTCTTTCATTAAGTCCACTTAAAATGCGCATTTGATAATTGCCTCTTACCTGACTTTTTTCTAATTCATAGACAAATACATAATCATGTGCTTCTTTAGTTCTAATAGTCTCTCCTTGATAGGCTTCTCCAATATCAGCAAAACGAGAACTCTTATCATAACTTGGATATATTACTTCATTATCAATGTAAATTCTAAAACTTGAATTACTAATTTTAGTATCTTCACCTAAGTTTTCTATTCCCATTTTAACAGCTAAGTAATATTTGCCTTCGGTAATAGTAACTCCTCTTTGATCAACATCTGTTATATAACTTTCTTTTAAAGCTAGATTAAAATCGTCTAAACTAAAAGCTTGGTTAATATATACTGATTTGTTTATTATTTGAAATTCTTTATATAAGTTGTACCCTAAAAATATTATGAAAACAGCTCCTATACACATAAATACAAATTTATTTTCTAAGACATAATATTTTAATTCTCTTACTAAATGAACTACAGTTTTCTTAGCACTATTATCGTCAGAGCCAACTTTTATTTCAATGTCCTCTTCATCTTCTTCACTGATTTTTAAATCTGAATTATTATCAAATCTTAAGGTACGATAATTAAAGCCGACTGCCTTAGATATATTAACGATAATTAAAATATACATTGGCCAGTGTGCAATAAGTGCACAATCTCTTATAAAGTTTGCAAATGTTGCATCTATAGAGCCTTTCTCTATACCACTCATTGTCGAATGGAAGAAAAACATTAATATTATGATAATTACATAATATAGAGAATTTATTAGATAAATAGTATTATTTTTTTTCTTACTAGCAAATATAAATGACAGAAATATGTTTGACAAAAGCAATACTATTGTAATTATATACATTATAGCGTTGATGTATAAATCAGCAAAACTTGTTTCTGGAGTTGAATATCCACTAGATATATAATCACTAAAGAAAGAAGAAACATCTCCTAATTTAAATGCTAAATATATCATAGGTATTATCAATATTAAGTTAATTAATTTAAAGTGTCTTGCAACAAAACCATAAGGGTTTCTAATAATCACAGATATATCCCTCCTATTCTTTTTTATTATATCATAATAACAAAAAAAAGAATTAAAAATTAATTCTTTCTAACTAGTAACTGTCCTGGTAGTAAATATATTATTTCATTATTATTAATTAAGTCTCCAACACTTTGGTTAAACTTGTTTGAAACAATGTCTATAGTATCGCCATCTTTAGTTACATAATAACTATAATTACTTTTAGGTATTAATATTTCTTGATTTGGATATATATAATCTCCACTATCTAATCCATTAAGAATAGCTAGTAAATCTGGATTAATATTATATTCTCTGGCAATACCATATAAAGTATCTCCTTTTTTTATTGTATAATATTCAAAATATTTTTCTTTATTTATTGGAACAATAATTTCTTTTCCTGCTCTTATCATATCAGGAAATGGAATATTATTTAAATCCATTATTATACCTTCAGTAGTATTAAATTTTTTAGCTATAAAACTTAAATCTTCTCCATCTTTTATTAGGTATTTGTCGTACATAAAAATCACTCCTAATATAACATATGTAAAAAATTTAATTTAGTCATTAATAAATATTAGGTTTTTATTATTAAATTCCCATTCTGAATAAGTAATTAGTTTTTCTTCTCCTTTTTTTATACTATATTTATATAATGTTGAATCTACTAGGTAGTAAATATTATCATTTTTTATATAAATAATAGATGAGACTTTGTAGTCTGATATTTGGGTTTTTATTTTTTTATCTAAATATGATAGATATAGCGTTTCATTTTCTAATGTATAAACATAGTTATTTTTTGGAATAAAAGAATAATTAGATGATATTAGTTTATTCATTGAAATTTTTTCCTGAAGTCCATTATTATAAACTATGCCTTGTTTTTTTGAATTAGCAACGATACGCATTTTTTCTTTATGAGGTACTAGTTCATATTCTATTTTATTTTTATTATCTAGTATATATATTGATTTATCATTTGTACCAAGTACATAACTATCAAAAGATATTTCATAGTCTAATTTCCACTTATTTACTTCATTATTTTCTAAGTTTAAAATATATACTTCATCAAAGTTATATTCTTGTTCATAGTTTGGAATAACTATGAAATTATTTATTTTGGTGGCATGTGGAATATCATATATATCCTTATTAAATATTTTAATAAATTCAACTTTGTTATCAATTATATAATTAAATCCTTTATAAGACCAAATATACATTTTTGTATTTGAATTATATATATTGTAATTTTGGTATTGATATTTTTCTTCAGATATTTGATCTGTTGGATAATCAATTTGTTTTTTTAATGATTCTGGTACTAGATAAAAATCTATAGATTTTTCATCTAAACTACAAAGTGGTAATGATGATATGTATTCACTTTCTATAGACAAACATACGTAATTATCTTCTTCATATTTATTTATGTTTGTAATTAGTCTTTTTTTACTAAAATGTTTATGATTATATATAAAATTATAATCTATTCCATCTAAAGATATTTCATAATAATATAACTTTTCTGATAAGTCGTAATTTTCACTTATTTCAAAGTTATCTATGTTGTATTCAAGACTGTAAGAACTTGATTTGTTTATTGCTATAATAATTATGAGTGCTATTAAAAGAATTATGAATGTACTTGCTACGATGATAGCATTCTTTTTTAATTTGTACTTCTTTTTCATAATTGTTTACTCCATTTATTTTGTTCTATTTTGATTACCATATTTTATTTTTTGTTCCATCATATTAGTTGATATAGCTGTTTCTATTTCTGGTAAACTTTTTTTATCTAAGTTAGTAAATACTACTACTTCTTTAACAGTATCGATAGTTATTTTACCAAATAAAATTCCTTTATAAACTTGCATATCATTGAACATATCTGGTGTTATAGAATTTAATGTATATCCAGTTAAGATATGATCTTGGCCAATTAATATTCTTTTATTAGTTAGACATAAAACTGATGTAGAAAAAATATCAAGCATATCGTCGTTTTTTTGACCAGCAAATGAATATAATGGTTCTTCATCAGCATTTAAATGTTGCTCTATTACTTTAGCATGTTTTTTTAATCTCCACCATGTTATAGTTCCTGGATATTTTGCTTTAAACATACATACTTGATCATATACTTTTCCCATATTATTCACCTAATCCTTCTATTACTTTATTTAAATCTGTATTTTCAAATGTTGTTATAGAAATTATTTTGTTATTACTTATTGTAATTATATAATTTGATTCTAATGATGGTAATCTTTCATCTAAATCATAAAATTCTATTTCATTTTTTCTAGATAACTTATTTAATTCTAGTAAATGAATTTTTGTACTTTTATAATATGCCATTTTATTTACTAGTTCTTTAAATTTTTCATGTGTATTACTTGTATTATCTATTACTGCGATTGTAGTTATTTGATTACTCTTATATAGAGTCTTGAATTTCTTATAAGAAATTGTTGCATAATATTTTTTTTCATTATTATATTTGTCTTCCGTTTTAGTAAATAGAACTTCTTCTATTACTTTATCTTCTTTATCTAAATTTTTATAATTATACATTAAGTAAATATTAGATATTAGAAGTATTGAAATTATGATAATGCAAATTATATAACCTTTTTTATATTTCTTTTTTTTGGTTTTAGTTTTCAACACATAAACCACCCTTTACTTATTTTTATTTTATAATGTTTTATAATTTTATTCAAGAAAAAGGAAACTATCTCTAGTTTCCAAATGTCATTAATACATAAGCTATTCCAATTCCAATACCACATATAAGTGATACTATTGATATAAGAATTGATGATGTTGCAAATCCTGCACTAGCTCTTTCTTCTTCTACAATTAATTTGATGTCGTCACTTGTTTGGGCATTTTTTGCTTTCTCAAGCAATTCTGGATGGTCTTTAGGATTGATTGGATATTTTTTTTGAATTAAATCCAACTTTGTAGTAACTCTTACATTGAAGCTTTGTGTAGCCATTGTTTTTTCGACTTTATTTTGTTTTTGTTCTTTATCTAATTTATTTTCAATGTCTTTTTGCATTTTTGCTATTATGTTAAGATTTTTTATGATTTCTGATTCTAAAGTTGCTGCGTGATTTAAATCAGTATTGTTATAAATTATCCTAACAATTGCATCATCATATAACTTTTTAGCATCACATATTGCTTCAGTTAATTTTCTTATTTCACCATAAAATCTTTCAAATAATACATTTAGAAGTGCGTCTCTATCAATAATCTTATTATTAATTTGATAAGCATTTTCACTTATTAATTGTTCTTTCTCAATGCTATTAGAAATTGATATTGGACTTAAATAAGCATCTATCCAAACTGGTTTTTTTTGTTCATTAACTTTACTTATTAAATAATAATCGAGTCCACGATACTTTCTTCCTATTAAATAATCAAAAATAATCATTCTAATATATTTTTTTTCTATAGCTCTTTTTGTTTTAGCATCTAATGGTTGACCTGCTTGTAGTTCTACTTCTTTAATTAATGAATATTTTCCAAGATTAATAATATCTTCTATTTGATTGTAATCTTTGATAGTGCTTTCATTATTATATTGAATTACTTTTGTTATCCATGTATTTTCTTCTTCACTAAGTATAGATTTTTGTGAATATTCTACTATATGTTTAAGAACTGTAGTAGCAGAAATACGCGTTTCAATGTCTTTACTATAATTTAAAATAGTAAAGTTTCCAACATTTTTATCTTCAGTTACTATTCTTTTTATTTCTTCATGATCAACGTCTAGTAATTCAGCAATATCGCATTTAATAATATCATAATCATCTATATACATCGTATCTGGATTTAGACTGTTTGATTTAAACACACCAAATACGCTCTTATTTAATTGAACTAATTGAGAGTTGTCTTTAAAACTATTAATAACATCAATAGTTACTGGTTCCTCTCTACGGATACCATTATCAAGGGATACTATATAATATTGTTCATTTGTCTCATTATATCTTTCATCCATAATAACTGCTCCTAGTCTATAGGAAAATTATATCAAAGTTTTAAGAGTTTTGGTACAAAAAAATCTACATTTTGTTGATTTATTCAAATAAAAAAGACAATATTAGTCTTTTTGTTTACAAAATAGTTATTTTAAGTGTAAAAAGCAATTAAAAAAACCTGTATCTACAGGTCACATTTCTTAATGGTGCCGAGGGACTGAGTTAAACAAGTCACCTTATACAAACAAAGTATACGTTCTAACGTTACAACTACCTCGGCATAAATATACTTTTTCAAGTACATTAATATGATAGCATATTATTTGTAATTTATACTTTTTTTTGTTAAGCATTGACACTTTTATACATTATTTTAGTTTTTTATAAAAATCTTCACGCCAATTTATTCTATGACCATTACTTCTAATATAATTTAGTGAACCATTTATATAATTTTCATCATTTAGAAATTCGATCTTTTCCACTTCATCTATTGATATGCTCCAAATGCATCCTTGTAAAATATCACTATCATTTGTAATACATTTATCAAAACTTTCTTTTATTTCGTTACAGATATTTAAAAAGCTTTTATCTGTTCTATGACTTTTATATTTATCTCTTCTGATAAATGCTTTTAATTCATCGTTAGTTATATTCATTTTTTTTAATTTTTGTTCAAAATATTCTTTTTCTTTTAGAGTAGTTGGTATAAAAGCATTATTTAATAAGAATGAAAATCTTCTATAATCAGTAATAAATATATCTTTTTCATTTTTATGAAAAGTTATTTTTACGTCATAGCCTTTTATTTTTGGCCCTTTATGTTTTGGTGGACAAGTATACTTTTTATATTTTACCCAACACCATAAGGGATAATTTACATTTTCTTTATTTGGTATTGATTTGTTCATTTTTTGTATTACCCATTTATAAACTGAATCTGATTTTATTTTATCTACATACTTATCATCGCATATTAGATAACCATTATTTATAAGAAATTTTAACGCTTCTTTTGATTGAAAAGTAATTAATTTCATATTATCACCAAATTAATTATACTATATTTATTATAATTCATTAATTAAAGATATTATTTCATATACTTTCTTGTTTATAAGTATTAAGTTAGTTATTTTAATATTTGCTGTATCTAGATTTTTATTAAGTGTTATCAACTTTGTGTTTACTAATATTCGTTTTCTATTGTTTAAAATTGTTTCAGATATTTTATTTGATTTATTATCTTTTATGAAAGATTCTATATTTTTATATTGTAATATTTTAGTTGCTGTTATTTTACCTATTCCTTTTATTCCACTAATATTATCAGACTTATCTCCTATAAGAGCTTTATATAATACATATTGTTTTGGATAAATTTTGTATTTTTCATACACTTTTTCTTTATCGTATAGAATGCTTTTTTTACCTCTGGGTATATATAAATAAGTATTATCATTTATTAATTGAATGAAGTCAGTATCTGTAGATACAATTATGTAATTATATAAATTGTTGTTAGTTAATGATGCGATGTAATCGTCTGCTTCGTTATTTATCACTTCTGTATTTGTTATATTTAGGAAATCTAAAGCTTTTTTAATTGCTGGTAAATTTGTAAATGGATTTTCTTCGTCTGGAACTTTAGTATAATCTTGTCTATTTGCTTTGTAATTGTTATCAAGTGATAAATTACTTTTTTTACTTGTTTCACTATCAAATACGACAATGATATTATAAGGATTAAATTCTTTGACTAGTTTTTTTATACTACCTAGAAATCCCACTAATCCTTTTATTTCTTGACCTTTACTATTTTTTATGGATGATGGTATTCCATAAAACATTCTAAATAATAAATTATGTCCATCAATAATAAGTATTTTTTCTTTCATATTATTTCCTCCTAAAACAAAAGAGATGGATATCCTGTGATATCCATCTCTGGGTCCAGTTCACATAACTGGAGTTATTTTACTTGTATTTTAATTATAACACATTATTTATAGTTCTTCTATATATTTGCATATTTTATTTAGTGCATCCTCTTGATTTTCCATATCATTTAAAATATCTGAATTTATATATTTACCTTGACCTGTATAGGCATTTATTTCATTAGATTGCTGTTTTAATAACCATATTTGATCTGTAAAACCATTTTTTAATATTTCATAAAGTTCTTCTTTTGTTGCCCACTTTAATTCATGCTCATCTTGTTCTTCAACAGAGATGATGTCTTTGATATCATTTGCTAGTTCTATGTAATAAGATGTAACTGTTGAATATCTATTTACTCCCTTATGTGCTGCATAGAAGACATTGGCCATTTTAAAAGGAAGTTCTTCGATATTTTTTATACTTGTATAGCCGCTTTCTTCCCTTAGTTCTCTTATAGCTGCAACGCAAGGAGTTTCCCCTTCGTCAACACCACCAGAAATAAAACATTGCCATTTTTGATGTTTGTATTTGATATATAAATATTTTTCTTCACTCCAATGTTTTACTATTAATACAACATTTTCACGATATTTCCATTCTTTATCTTCACGAGGTTTGTTTTCATCAAGACTAGCATTAATTGGCATTATTACTTGTTTAATAGGGAGTTTTTTTCTTTTTGCATATAGATAATCTTCTTCAATATGAGCTGGTATTCCTGCTTTAGGTTCATTAATGACTTCTACTATAATAGGTATTTCTTCATTGGTTAAAGGATGAATAGCCACTTTACTAGATAAATTTTCTATAGACTTCGGAATTAAAATATATGTTATTCCATAGATTAAATCTGGACGATTTAATTTTACTTTTAATTTATATTCACTATCTTTAATATTAAAAGATATTTCTATGTCCTTATATAATATGTTAGGTTTAATTTTATTCATAAAGTCTTTTACGTCATTACGCCACATATTACACCTATTTACTCACTATATTTTGTGGCGTTTCTTTTACAACAGAAACGACATTTTCACACCAAATTGCTATTAAGCGATCGATTGCTTCTTTTGTATAGAAAGCATATGGTGCTGTTACCATAACATTTCCTTCAAAGTCGTCCATTACTTTATCATCATATTTTTCAAAAGCATAACTTATAGTACCTTCTTCAGCTTTTTGTAACATTAAGTTATGATTATATATTTCATTTGGATTATTAACAATATTGATTAATGCATTATTATTCATTTTATTAATAAGGTCATCTGTTATAAGTTTTTTTGTTTCTTCATTAGTTACAAATGTTGGAATTATAAAATCAGAGTCTGAAAATAAAGGGTCTAAATCGACATATTTATAAGGAACAGATTTTTCTTTTCTATTCCAATAAATCACATTCATACCTAGACCAGAACATATTTCTGCAATGCGTAATCCGATATGACCAAGCCCAATTATACCTACTGTTTTATTTCTAATTTCTGTAGTTAACATAGATAATGAATAATCTGTTTTGTAGTTTGTTTTAATTTGAAGAGGAAATTTTTTTGCTAAACTCATCATTAAGAATATAGCATATTCTGCAACTGAATCAGTTGAATATTTAGGAATATTTGTTACTATTATATTATTTTCTTGGCAGTAATCTAAATCTATCCAGTCAAAAGCTGTTGTAGACAAACATACTGCTTTTAGATTTTTAATTTTACTTAAATGTTCTGAATTTATATCCCAATTATACCAGTCTGGGTCTGCGACTAATATTTTTTCACTATCATCTTCTAAGTATGGTGCTTTATCTAAGTCAAATAACTCTCCTAATATAATAACTTCTCCCACTTCATTTAATTGTTTTAATTGCTCTTCTGTAAAACTATCTTTTGTATATGTTATATAAATTTTCATATATAATCCTCCTTGTTCTTGAGTTTATTATAGCATATATGTTTTTATACATAAGAAAAAAGCAACATTTAGTTGCCTTTTATTAATCTAGTTTCCATAATTGGAATTTACCTGTTATTTCGTTTACTTCTTTTGTATCTCCGTAAATAATAGCACCAAGATATTCTAATTTATCATTTTCTTTACTACTAATAGATTCTATCAATTCTTCATCTGTTCTTGTTTCTAGCATATCACGTGGGTAATCTGCTACTAATAAGTTTGGATTTGATTTTGCTAGTGCAATTGTTGCTGCTAACTTACTTGGTTTTACTTTTGTAATAATAAATGGAAATTTACTTATTCCTAAATGATTTATACCTGATGCATCTGTTATTGTTTTTTGACCCATTATTTCTGGTTCAGAATATTTACCTATAGAAATAGATAAATGTCCTATTACATTTAATGCAACTGATGGATCAACATTTGTTGCAATTATTCCTACTATTTTTTTATCTTCATAATTCATAACTTTATTTCTCCTTCATTTTATAATATCTTAAAAACAAAGGAGATTATACTTGTTCAAGGACTTCTATTATAGCCCATAATTCTCCACCATGCATTTTACGTGAATATTTTAGCATACTAGTCCTCCTAACATACTTGTTTTTTTGTCTTTCTTGTTCATAAATATAGCATAAATACTGAATTTTGACAAAAATTACTAGATTATTGATATAATAATTATATAATTTGGTGATGTTATGAATAATTACAAAATAGATGAACTTAGAGAATATATAGAAAATAGTGAAGTAATTAAAATTAATGGTGATTTAAATATAAGATTAAGTAAAGAACTATTATATAATTATGAAAGTGGTTTATATGATAAACGAATAGAAAATATAATTTTTGCTATTGATGAAATAAAAAGTCTTAATATTATATATCCTAGTAATGCTAAACCTGTTTATTATGTTTATATAGTACCTGATGATAGATTTGTAAAGTTATTAAACTTTCCTTCTAACAGGTCTACTAAAGGTGGAGGTAAAATAGTCAAATGTTATGACTTGGATGGATTTAATAGTGCATATGGAGTTAGTAGTAATATAATGATGAAGCAAGGTGTTACTAATATTATGGAAAAAGTTAATGATATACATGAATTAGCTCATATGGTACATAATATGTTTTATTCTAGAGATAGATATTTATGTGAAGGCTTTGCAGAATTATTTCCATTTTATATTTTAGATTATGAAAAGAAATTTAAACAGCATCGTGAAGTTATTTTATCTTTAAGCGAAAATGATATATTAACAGTGCAAGAATTATTAGAACTAGAAAATAAAAATAAATTTGCTGGTTCTCCACTTTTGCCTAACGCTTCTTGTTCTTTTGATAAAGCCTATATATCTTCATATTTATTTGTAAAAGGCTGTATAAATATAATTGAAGAAAAATACAAGTTAAATAAATATGAGGCTATGTATAAATTTTTAGAAATAGTTAGAAATTCTAAATACTGTCATCAGTTGTTGGTATTTGATATTGCTAAATATTTAGGTGTCGATAACGAAGATGCCCTTAAAGAAAAAGTAATCCAATATAAAGCAATTACTAATCTATTAAATGAAAAATAAAAAGTTCGCTATATGCGAGCTTTTAATATGTGTATTTTTTAGAGTTACCTTGTAGTTTTTCTTTTAATCTTTTTTTGTCTGATTCAGGAATTTGACCTTCCCATATTGCATCATAAATGAAGTTTGTCATAGGAACTAATGATTTATCATAATTTACTCTTGATACAGATGATAACTCAAAATATTCATCTTCTTTTTCAAAGATATTTTCTCTATAAGGAGTTATTATGGTACTTTCTTCATATTCATTATTAACTCCAGTTGTTATAGAAAGTGAAGGATATGAATTAATAAAAGATTCATTTCTTTCATAATCAGATTCTGATAAATAGTAACCACTGTCCCATTCAAGTCCTGAATTTACGTAACGATCTAAATTGTAATAAATATCTAAATAGCTTTGAACATCTTCATTTTTTATATTGTGTTTCCTAACATAATTTAGGATGCGCCATACTGTGAAAGGATTTCTGTTTTTTAAATGTTCATTTAACTTGCGTCTTTGAGCTAGAGATTCTATTAAGTACTCTGCTTGAGATAGTTCTAAATCGTCACTTTTTATATGTTCTATTTCGCTAAATAACGCAGATTCTTCTAAAGGTGCATCAGCAAAAAGAAAATCTTCAATAAGTTGTAACACAGCATTATCAATTTCATCCATTAAATAAAATTGAGGATTTTTTAATTTTTCTCTGTATTTACTCTCAATATCTTTAAATACATTTATTAGTTCTTGTCCTTTAAAGCCATCTTTTTTAAAGTTTGCCAAAGACTTTTTTAAATCTTTAATACATTTTTTGTAATACTTTTCTTCAATCCCCTCTTTAATGCATAACGATAATATAATTTCTTTATTATCATATAAGTATTGATATCTTTTTAATATTTCTTGCTTTATTGATTGATTCATATATGTCACCTATTTTTTATCTGTTCTATTTATTAAAACAACTTCTCTTCTAGAAATTTCACCTAAAGAAAAATCACTTTTACTTTCACCCATTAATCTTTTTAATGTAACTATACGATTATGGGTAAATGGTTTATTTAAAATTATTTTTACTTGCTTATCTTTATCATATTCATATTTATCTAGATAGTAAGGGTCAAAAATATAAGCTTTCTTTTTATCTATATTGGTAATTATAGAGTAGTGTTCAACTTTTTGCCAACACCTTATCAAAACACAACCTTTATTTTTTATACAATTTGTTATTTTATCTAATGTAACATCATTACCTTCTAAACGATTACATATGATATTAAAATTTTTAGAATTAGCATATCTAGTTATCCAATGTGTTAATTTATTAATTGCCTCTCTAGAAGTACCTCCTTGGCCTATGTTACCAAATTCATCATAACAATCTAGAGTATATTTATGAATAGCTTTCACTAATTCTGCTGGTATTTCTTCTCTTTCAAATAAATAAGTAAAGGCATTTAAAAGTGATACTGTGCCACAATCAAATTCTGTTACTTGAAATCTTAATGGATTTTTCATAATATATTACTCCTTATTTCGGCAAGCATTAATGAATTCTTTAAATATTTTATTCATATGCTCATCTTCTAAATATAGCCCTTCTGGATGAAATCTTACAGCCATATAAAAATTCTTTTCTTTTGATTCTACTGCTTCTGTAAAACCATCTTCACAAAATGCAACTCTATCTAAATTTGGGCATGTAGCAACGGTCTTCTTATGTCTAGAATTAACCTTTAATTCGTCTGTTTTTACTATATTATAAAATTTTGAGGTCTTGTCTATATTAATTTTATGAACATGCTTTTTAAAATGATTATAATGTTTTTCTGGATTTGGTAAAAATTTTGTGGTACCTCCTAAAGCTCTAACCATTATATTTTCACCACAGCATAACCCTAAAGTAGGAACATTTTTATCATAACAGTATTTAGCTGCAATACATTCATAATTGTCAGATGCCCCTCCTCCTTGAAAAATTATTCCATCACATAAATCAATGGATTCTTTTAAAATATCATATTCAGTTTCCGTTAATGTGAAGGACCAATTGTCTGCAATATGTTTTATTTTTTTATCAGGTGGAACAATACCAATAGGAATACCTCCATTGTCAATTATAGCTTGTTTAACTTCATCTCTAATATAAGTATCTGGTCTTATATGCTTTTCTTTATAATGTTTTGTTATTATTCCTATTATTGGCTTTTTCATATTATTATCCTCCTTTATATATTTAAAAACTCCGTATAAAGCGGAGTAATCTATTTGATGGTGCTGACTATCGGATTTGAACCAATGACCTACGCGTTACGAGGGCGTTGCACTACCACTGTGCTAAGTCAGCCTATAAAAATTATACAACATTTATAATACAATTTAAACTATTTCGTTTTTTCTTTTTTAATGATATAATTTAAGGAATAATAAAGGAGTTGTTTTTATGAAATGTGTTGTTATTAATGGTAAGAAAAGTTTAATATCGTCTACTATAAATTCTCCCAAATTAAAAAATGGTAATGTTATAATCGACGTAAAGAAAGCAGGAATTTGTGGTTCTGATATACATTATTGGGATGCTGGAATGCCTGAAGGTCTTGTAATGGGACATGAATTTTGTGGTGTTGTAACAGAAACTGGTGATAGAACTGATTTAAAAATTGGAGATAGAGTTACGGCTTTACCTATTTCTCCTTGTGGAGAGTGTCCAGCTTGTAGAAGTGGAAATCCACAATATTGTCCTGAGACATGGAACAATGCCGTTGGATTGTCTTTAACTAATCCTGGAGCTTATGCTGAATCTACTTCGATAAGATCTGATTTAGTCATAAAAGTTCCTAGTAATATTACAGATGCAGAGGTAGCAATGGTTGAACCTGCTGCAGTTGGATTACATGCTGTTAACTTGGCTGATATTAAAATTGGAAATAAAGTTTTAGTTATAGGTGCTGGAATTATTGGAGATATTTGTGCTATGTTTGCAAAAATGTGTGGTGCTTCTTATGTAGCTGTGTCTGAAACTAATGTTAAACGTGGAAAAAAAGCTGTTACTTTAAAATGTGCAGATGAATATTTCGATGCTAAAGATGCAAATTTTATGGAAAATGTAAAAAAAGAATGTCCTTACGGATATGATGTCGTATTAGATTGCTCTGGTAATAGTTCTGCTGTTTCGACAGCACTTATTTGTGCTAAACCTAATGGTACAGTAGTATGTGTAGGAGTTGCTATGGATAGTATTACTATTCCTTCTGTTGTACTAGTGATGCATGAATTAAAAGTATTTGGTGCAATTGGTTATACAATTGATGAATTCAAAGAATGTATAAATCTAATGTCTTCAAGAAAAATTGATATGTTAAAATTTGTTGATGATATTGTTGGACTTGATGAAGTTCAAAATGCTTTTGAAAGATTAACATCTGGAGATGATAATGCAATTAAGATTTTAATTGACCCAAAAAAATAGTAAAGCAATTGTAAGATTGCTTTTTTTTATATAAATGTTGATATATAATATATAATCAATGAGGTGATAAAATGAAAAAATACTCTTGGGTTTCTCCTTATCGAGAAAAGCTTTTTTTGGAATCACATAATAGAAACATTGAAAATTTTAATGATGATTTATTTGAAGACAATAGGGAAAAAGTTATTGTTATAATGCTAGATGTTCAAGGAACAATTGATGGAATTGATGATGAAAAAGCTGAAACATTTATAAAGCAGTTGCATAAATTAAGAATTAAATATGGTGCTAATAAAGTAATAATAAATATGTCATCTCATATGCATACTCCAAATAGTTTAATTAAATATCTAGAAATATTGCATAGAAATTTAAGACCTAATATTGTTTTAGATACTGCTACTTATTTATTTGGAGAATATAATTATGAAACATGTGAAGATGAAGTTAAAGAGTTTGGCTATAATTTAAATAAAACTGATATTTTTGAAAGTAAATATTTTAGTAAATATAATGTATTATGTCATGGAATAATAGATGATTCTGTTAGTGATGATTATATAAAAAGATTTAAAAATGATAGACCAGTATTTATAATTAGACCTTCTGTAAAAAATGAGCAAGACTTAAGTAAAGATAATATAATGTGTTATAGTACTTTAACTGAAGGTTTTGATGGTGTATTAGAATGCCTAGATTCTTATTTAGAACACATTAAAGATATTCCTGCTTATGATATTGTTGGTAAGCAAAAAGTAGAGCTTATACATTTAAGTGCTTTTGAAGTTGGAGAGTTATGCAGAGAAAAGAATTTTGACTTAATATATAAATATGTTTTTGAAGGTAAACTTGATTATGATGATTATGAAAAAGTGGCTAGAGAATTAACTTGGCTGTTAAAAAGTAATCTTGAAATATTCGAATTAAATAGGATTAGAGATATAATCGTAGCTCTTGGTAATCACTTGCATAAAGATAATAAACATTTAGAATTATTAATTAAGAGTGTAAATAAGGCAGAAATTAAGTAATCTTATGATTACTTTTTTATTTATCTGAAAATATTTATGGTCAAAAGTACCAAAAGTATGTTATTATATATTTGGAGGTAAAGTTATGAGTAAAGTTGCAGTAGTCTTAGGACTAAATTATGGGGATGAAGGTAAAGGAAAAGTATCTACTTTTTTAGCTGGCAATAGTGATATTGCGTTAAGATGTACAGGTGGAAACAATGCTGGTCATACAGTAGAATTTAATGGCGAAAAAATTGTATTTCATTTAATTCCATCTGGCATTTTAAATAAAAATACTGATGCTGTTATCGGTAACGGAGTTGTTATTGATCCAAAAGTATTGTTTGAAGAGTTAGAAGTTCTAGATAAACATGGTGTTGATTTGAGCAAATTACATATCAGTACAAGAGCACATGTTATATTCCCTTATCATATTGAAGAGGATAAATTGCAAGAGTTATTAAAGGGTGATGATAAGGTTGGTACAACTGCTAGAGGTATTGGTCCATGTTATATGGATAAAGCTAATAGAATTGGTTTTAGAGTAATTGATATGTACAATGAAGACTTTGAAAGAAAGCTAAGAAGAAATATAACTAATAAAAATAAACTTTTTGACTTATATGGTTTTCCTTTACTAGATGAAAACAAAATTGTTGATGAATATTTAGAATATAGAGATAAAATGAAGCCTTATGTTATGGATACAGTTTCTTTCTTACATAAAGCTTTGGATAACAATAAGAATATTATTTGTGAAGGAGCTCAGGCAACGATGCTTGATATGGACTTAGGGGATTATCCGATGGTTACTTCAAGCAATCCTACTATTGGTGGTATTCAAACTGGAAGTGGTTTGAGTGCAAATGATATCACAGATGTTTATGGAGTATGTAAAGCTTATGCTTCACGTGTTGGTGAAGGACCATTTATTACAGAACAAAATAATGAGATTGGTGATACTATAAGAGAATTAGGTCATGAATATGGTGCAACTACTAAAAGACCTAGAAGATGTGGATGGATTGACTTAGTTGCTTTAAAATATGCCGTAAGAATTAATGGTGTTACTGGTCTGGCAATTAATCACTTAGATACAATTGGTAAATTAGGTAAAGCTAAATTGTGTGTAGGGTATAAATTAAATAATGTAATTTATGATGAATATAGTGACGATATTATTGGTCACGAAAATGAAGTAGAAACTATATATGTAGATTTGAATACTGAATTTGAGATTGCTGGATTAAAAGATTATGAAAGTTTACCTATTGACGCTAAAAAATATATTGAAGTAATTGAAAATCATTTATGTGTTCCAGTGAAATTTATTGGTACTGGACCTGATAATGATGATATGATTATAAGATAAAAAAAAAATCATAACTATTGATGTGAAGTTATGATTTTTTTAGTTTATTTAATTCTTCTAAAATATTTTCTTCAGTAGATTGATTAGATATTAATATAGTAACATCTCTATCTTCATACTTTATTTTTATATTTATTGCGTATATTTCTTTTGTCTCTTTTATTTTTATTAACTCTTGTTCTAGATTTTCTAAATTAGATATATCTTTTAATTCTATAGTTATTTTACTTTGTTCTAATTCGCAGAAGTCATTATACTTTGTTTTATATGAGTCTAATATTACTTCTGTATATGAAATATCTTTAAAATGTTCTTGAATAAATTTTGTAGCATAAATATTTTCATAATTATTTACATTTGTATAATAACTATTTGGTATTGGTGATGATACATCCCAGTATGCACAAGCATTAAAAGTAAAATTTTCGTTGTTTTCTAACTGATATTTCATTAAATCTGTTTTTTGCTTTTTATTATCTGTTTTTTCTTCATGATCTAATAAAATTATTTCCTTTTTATAATAGGATTCAAAAGTTTTTTCCACAAATTCTAGTGGATTACTTGCTTCTTCTAAATCCTTTTTAGATGTTCCACATCCTGTTAATAAAACACTACTTATTAACAATAGATAGACTATACCAATCTTATTTTTCATTTATGTTTCTTCTTTCTTCATAATAAGGACTTTCTGTTTTATCTATGTCTCTTATATGTTCTTCATATTTAGGGTCATATGCAGGAGTAGTAATTAAAATTTGTTTTAATGATCCAAAAAAATAAATTTTAGTACCAGGATTTATAGATAATATGTCTCCCTTTTTTACTTCTACTGCTTCACCATCAAGATAAAATGTTCCATAACCTTCTAGAAATATATAGGTAAAAGTACTTTTATTATGAATAAATTCTTCAAAGTGACCCTCTTCTACTTTTTCAATAACAATTGAAATATCATCAGAAATCTTATCATATCCTGTAAAATTAACACCATTTTTTTCAAATCTAGTTGTATCTTCATATTTTAATAATTTATACATATTAATCACCTTTTCTTATTTCTTTATCTAAAATTTCAAACAAAATCTTATATTCATCTGGATATATGACTAAGTCTGATTGCTTATTTGATACCATTTCTTTAAACTTCTGATAGGGAACAAATAATATTTCTGATATTTCTTCCTTTTGATAATTTAAATCTTCTATATCCTTATCTATATGCAAGAGATACATATCATCAAATTCGTTATCAACGAAATCATTATTATGTTTTGGACTTCTTTTTAATGTTGTTATAAACTTTAAGTCATTGGGATTTACTTCTAAGTTTAATTCTTCTTTTAATTCACGAAGTGCTCCTTCTATTGGTTTATCTCCGCTGGTTAAATGTCCTGCACAAGATATATCTAACATATTAGGATCACTATCTTTAGTCGCACATCTTCTTTGGAGAAGAATTTCACCTTTTTGATTTACAATCCAAATATGTTCTGCACGGTGCCAATCACCATCTTTATGAACTAAGGTTCTTGATTTAATTAAACCTGTTTTATTGCCAAATTCATCTAGGATATCAAAATATTCTTCGTTCATAAATTCACCCATTTCTTTTTTTATTTTATCACTCTTTTATAACGATTAAAAGATAGAGTGTAGTGTTATATAATTGAATAATTATATTTTTTAAGTATAATAAGTTTATCTAAGGAGAAACTTTATGGAAAATTTAAAATTAGTAAATGAATGTGATAATAATTTAGCTATTAAGAGTATAAAAGTAAAGGATATTTCACATATCGATGACTTCTTATATATAATTTTGGATAATGGACAGAAATTATTAGCTAATCAAGATAAAATATATGATTTAAGTGATTTAGGATATGTACAAAAAATATTAAAAATGGGTAATAGAACTTGTCTAGTTGTTTCTAGTGGTTTAAGTATTTGTTTAGTAGACTTAATTACTAAAGAAATTTTATTTGATGATAAAGATGCTTATTCTATAAGTAAAGAAGATGATAGAACTTTACATGTTATTAAGAAAATTGGTGGAGGAAATAATATTATTTATGATATTGAGAGAAAATGTTATTTACCAATGCCAGATAATTATGAATATGAAAACTCATTGGGCAAAGGATTATATGTTTTTGTTGAAAATAATAGTAATATTCCTTTTTATGACAAAAAAAGATGTGTAATAGATATTTTAGGTAACTTTGTATTGGAAAATGTTAAAGGGTGGATTTATTTAAATGATAATTATTTAATAGTTCATAAAGATAGTTCTCTTTTAATACTTGAATTGGATGATAATTGTAAAATTAAATCAGTAAAAAAGATTGAAAAGGATGAAACTATATTAACAGCTCCTGAATATTATGATGGAAAAATAATTATTGTTTTAAAGGATAAAATAAATATTTATAAACCTAGTTTAGAATTAATAAAAAGCATAGATATTGAAGGTTTAAGTGTTGTTAATAGTAGTGAAAGAATTGGAGATATTTTAAAATTAGCAGTTCCAACAATATATAATGGTGAAGATAATAATAAACATATATTTATTAATGTTGGAAACGGCAAAAAAATTGAGCATTTAAGGATTAATGGTTATCCTTATTGGGTACAAAATTGTTTTGTTGGTCAGGATGAACTTGATACAAATGGATATAATTCAACTTTAACTAACTTTTATTTTTATGATAAAGACTTAAATTTTATTTTAAAGGAAAAAGGAATTTCTTGTTATTCGGCTGATGATGAAAATGAGTCTTTGTTTATAGTTGAGAGTGATAACAAAAAGAAATTAATTAATTCCAAAAATGGTAGTGCTAAAGAGACAGATTATGAAATTATAAAATACCACTTTGATGCTCCTTATGGGTATGGAATTCATGCAGATTATGAAAAAATGGATTTTTTTGATAGTGAATTAAGCGTTATTATTTCTAATTTTGAATTTAAAAAATATGATTTAAATTTTAGATTAGGAGAGTTTAGTTATTTTATTGTTAATGGATATGTTTGTATTACTACTGATTTTGTTGATGGATATGGAAGAACTAATTATAGAAAAATAATCTATGGAAATGATGTTGGTGTTGTTTTAGATTCTATTAATTGTAGATGCTTTCCTATTGGAAATTTTATTCAAATAATGAATGGTAAAGATAGCCAATTTTTAAATACACTAACTGGAGAAGTTGGAGAATTAAGTATAATGGCTTATGTTGATGAAAAAGGAAATATTGATGTATCAAAAATAGAAAATCTAAGAAAGTGTTTAGCAGGAAATGAAAATTTTATGATAGATCAAGATAAGGATTTTCATGGTACTTTGAAACTTGTATATGTTGATGATAAAAAAGAGTCCTAAACTTTAGGACTTTTTCTATTAGTTTTATTATTTTAAATTTAACTTTTTAGAATCTTTCTTCTGGCTATATTTTTTATTCATATAATTAATTAAAGCATGAAGTCGGACATTTAAGTCTAATTCTCTATGAAAAGCACATTCCTCAAGATCATCTTCTGGTAGTGGAATATTATGGGCTTGGGCATATGTGGTTAACATTGGGAACTCATGCTGTTCTAAGAATTTCCAAGTTTTAGATTTATTATCATATATAAAATCCATTCCACTAATTGCGCCAATCTCACGACGACAATGAATAGCTATTTTAGTAGCAACTCGAGCGACTGAATCTGGTACTTTTCCTGTATCTGTATTTATATTATGAGCAGATAATATTTCTTTTTCTTTTGCTGAATAATTATTTTTTCTAAGTAAGATGCTGTTACCTCCAGCTACTGTATTAGATATTATAGATTCATTCCCTAAAAAATAAGGGGATGATGGATCACTTAAATATGTATCAAAATAGCCATGATATCTTTTGTTTTCATCAGGTAAAGAAGGTTCCATATATTTTAAACTAGCACATAATATTTCGCCTGTTGAAGAAGTTAAAACCCTCATAGATGTATTATATATCGTTGGTGTCTCTACATATTCTTGTAAAACAATTCTTTCATGAAAGATATCTTTATAGTCATAAATGAATAAAGATATTCCTTTGTTAGAGTGACCAGTTATTCTATCAAAAATTATTTCGCCTAAGCATGACCAACTTTTTTGGGCGCTTTTAACACGATATTCAAAGTCATAATCATTAATTTCTTTGTAGAATCTCTTTAATAAATTTAATTGTTCTGGTGTTCTTACTATAAATTTTTCAAAACCACCATTTTCCTCTATATTTTTCATTACAAAAGGTAAAGATGGTGTAGTTTCTGGAAACTTATCACTAGGGAAAGTTATTGTTAATGGCTCACAAACTTCTTCACCAGCAAAACATTCTCTAAGTTTCTTCATCTTTTTGGATACATAATCATTTTTTTCTTTATTAATATGTTCATCAAGACATGGTGTTAAAAAGAATGTATCATCTGTAACTAATGAACTATCTGAGATAACATCATATTCATTTTCAAGTAAATAATTAATATATGCTTCTGGTACCCATCTTGTATCAATATATACTTTTTGGTTATTGCCCTTTGGTATATTTATATATTTCATTAATAGTTCCCCCTTAATAAATTTGGGCTTATTATAAAAAAATTTGCTAAAAATAGCAAATTTAATATCTGAAAACAACTATATAAAAAGGCTAAATAATAAAACTCGAGTTATAAAAGCTCGAGGTGTCATTCATTTTGGTGGAGTAGAGGGGAATTGAACCCCTGTCCAAGATACTCCCTAATACAACGTCTACAAGTTTAGTTAGATTTTTAATTTCATTAAGATGCCGGCTATAACGTACCTACATTCTTAACTATCCTAATAAATATTCATCATTGTAACTTAGGAAATACAATAATATACTCTATATTTATTAACCCTTAGATTACCCTATAGATAAAAGTAAGTAAGAGTGCTCCTATACCTTATGTTAGGCTGCTACGAAAGCAGGAGCGAAACTATATGAAGTTTCGTCATTTTATTTTAATTTTGAATTTTAGGTATTCCTACCACTTGCAGTCATATCGAGACATATCCTGTCGAAACCAAGTCTACCCCATATGTGTAGTAATTATAGCACATATTATAAAAAAATGTAATTCTTTAACTTTATTTAGCAAATTTTGACATATTTTAACGTCAATGCTATAATTCAATAATCAAAAAGAAAATACATCTGTTTCGAAGAGAACGTCATTAATACATATATATAGGATAAAGTTGACTTTTTCTTACTATTGTGTTAGTGTAATTCCTCGAAAAGGAGATTTTATTTCAAAGGGGGATTTATTATGAATTCAAGAAATTTATGTGAAATATTAGGTGTAGATATAGATGCTACACAAGAAGAGATTGAAAAAGCTTATACTGATAAAATGACAGAATTGTATATTAAAAGGAATATGGGTCAGATTACTAGAGAAGAATTCAATCAATACTTTGATGAGTTAAATTATGCTCGTGAAAATTTTAATTCTGGATATGATGATTATGAAGATGATTATGAAGATGATAAGCCAAGACGTAAACGCGGTATTGGTAAAAAAATATTAGCGGGTGCTGTTGCTGTTGGCGTTGCTGTTGCTATATTTGCTGGTGCTTATGCTTTAGGTAAACATAGTGATAATGCTAAATCAAATCAAGTTGGATATGAGGATTACACTGATGCTCCTACTACTCCAGAAGTAGATGGTGAAACACCTGCTCCTACAGAGACAGAAGAAACTCAAGAACAAGGGCAAGAACAAGGGCAAGAACAAGGTCAAGGACAAGCAGAAGAAAGAGAAATACCTTCAATAGTACATTACGCTGATATTTACGACGATGCTATAGTTACAGAAAGAGCTACTGCTTTAGTTAACGAGTTAAAAGAAGCAAGTATAATTAATCCTACTAGTGGATCTTTGTATACAGTAGAAGAAATTACTGCTCTTATAAAATATGCTAACGGTGTCTATACTCCTGAAACAATGGAAGAAATTGATGTATTACATTTAAATTTACTAAACTTATTAATTTCTCCATTAAATACTGACAATTATTTGTATCATGTTGTGTATGCTTCTGGTAATGATGATTTTAAAGACATGGCTGTAGAAGCTGCTAATAATATTAAGAATGTTAATTTTGCTTCTGCTTTTGCAGAATATGAAGAAAATGGTGTGTATCCATTAACACTATGGATGCAACAACAACGTGAGGCTATTTACTCAACAACAAACAGAGAAGAAATTGAAAAGATATATTGTGAAGTTGGACAAGTAATGGCAGATATCATGAAAGGTAATGGATGCACTATTACTATATATGATGATAAACAAGAATTTACTTATACATATACTAGTGAACAAATATTAGCCAACCATGCTTCTGCAATGTTACTTACAATTGATGCTCAATTAATATTTGCTAATAAATTGGAAATTAGAGATGCTAATGATAAAGTTATTCAATCTTCTCCAACTGTATGGCAAGTTTATAATAAATTTAATGGTGAAGAACCAGATCAAGTATCTTTAGATGAAATTCAGGCTTGGATAAATAATGGTTGTGATTATGAATGGGGAATTGAAGATGTCCTTATAGGTGGTCAAACATTTGGTCAAAGAATTCAAGGAGATATGGAAGGAATGGCACAAAACAACTATGCAATGCATTCTGGACAAACACTTTCAAAATAAAATAATGAATAGGAGGAATTAATATGTACGATAATGATAATGTTACTTACAGAATCGGCATAAACTGGAAAGATATCATAATAAAAATAATAATGTTTGGTTTATTTGTTCTTTTGTTGTTATGGTTATTTCCAAAAGCTGATTTAGGAGTATTCTATGATACTGTATATACTAATAATATAAAAACAATGAAAGAAGCTGCTAGAAACTACTATACAGTGGATAGATTACCAAAAAATGTTGGAGATAAATCATCTTTGACATTAAAAGAAATGGTAGATAATAAAATGTTAATCCGTTTTACAGACAAAGACGGAAAAACTTGTGATGAATCTACAAGTAAAGTTGAAGTTACAAAACTTTCAGATAATGAATATAGTTTAAAAGTTCAACTTAGTTGTGGGGAACAAAATGACTATATATTAGAGACTATTGGATGTACTAATATTTGTTCTAACGGAACTTGTACAACTATAATTAATAATGGTAATAATTCAAGTTCAGGAACAATTGCAAATAACACTCCACCAACTAATAATGGTCCTGATACAGAAATAGTTGATCGTGATGAACCAACTGAAGGTGATGTTAAAGGTGATGGTTATGTAATAAATACCACACTTTATCAACATAGAAAAGCTGTAGTTACAACAAAAACTATATATACATGTCCTGAAGGATATACTAAAAACGGAACTCAATGTATTAAGAAAGCTACTGGTGCTACTATAGATGCTACTCCTGTGTATAATCCTGATCAAACTATTACAGTTGATGCTAAATTAGGTAATGGAGAGTCTCATATTGAAACTGCAAAACCTATTAAAACTGAAGTTGGGACTGATTATACTTGTCCTACAGGATATACTTTAAATGGTTCTTATTGTATTAAATATACAGATGCTACTGAGAAAAAAGGAGATACTACTTATACTTGTCCTTCTGGTTATACTAGAAATGGAACAACATGTACAAAAACATATAATGCTACATATCATGCTGGTTCAACTTCTTATAGTTGTCCTAATGGTGGTACTTTAAATGGTAAAACTTGTACTTTAACTACAGGTGCTACTTCAAACACTACTTATACTTGTCCTTCTGGATATTCTAAGAATGGTTCAAGTTGCTATAAAGTTTATAATGCTACTGCTAGTACAACTTATACTTGTCCAAGTGGATGGAGTAGAAATGGTTCAACATGTACTAAATCTAGTACTCAAACACAAGCAGCAAGTGCGTCTACTTCTTATGGAAGTTGGGTAAATAAAGGAACTCAATACTATACATCTTCATCTAAAGCTTATACAGGAACAACATCTAAGCTTGTATTACAAGGAGCAATCTCTGGTGCAACATGTGGATCTCCTTGTGGTAATAAAGGTATATGGTATAAATATATTTACTATACAAGAAGCACTAATACTACTTATACTTGTCCAAGTGGATGGTCTAGAAGCGGTTCTACTTGTAGCAAGACTACTACTCAAACACAAAATGCAACTGCAAATACAACTTATAGTTGCCCTAATGGTGGAACTAGAAATGGTAGTACTTGTACTTTAAGTGCTAATGCTACTCCAAATACTACTTATACTTGTCCTTCTGGTTATACTAGAAATGGAACTAATTGTACTAAAACATATAATGCTACTCCAAGTACTGGTAATGGATATTATAGTTGTCCTAATGGTGGTACATTAAACGGAAGTACTTGTACATTAACAACTACTGCTACTCCAAATTATGGACAAACTACTTATACTTGTCCTACTGGATATACATATAATAGTACAACTAAGAAATGTGAACATAAGATAAGTGCTACTGCTACAAAGAAATATTCATATAGTTGTCCTACTGGATTTACTGCTTCTGGTACAGGAGAAACAATGACTTGTAGTAGAGTTGTTAAAACAGAAGGTAAATACTATTGTGAAGATTCTGATGCTAAATTAGAAGGAAATAAATGTATTAAGATTGTTAAAGGTGATATAAAAGGTTATACTTGCCCAACAGACTATAATTTAAACGGAGATAAATGTACAAAAGAAACTACTGTTACAGTAGATGCTAATGTTACTACTGAGAATTCTACTTCATATAAATATACTTGGAGTGAGAAATCTTACTTAGAAGGTTGGGAGTTTACTGGTAAAACTAAAACACAAACTAAGTCTTATACAGCTGGACAAAAATAGTAATAAATAAAACTTGATAGAGATATCAAGTTTTTTGTTGTTTTTAGACGCTTTTTAAGGTATATATTCTTTTCTGTAATCTTATTCATATTTTGAACTTTTTTAGTTTAAACAGCTTAAAAACAGCAAAAAAAGGTATGTACTTATGATTGTGTTAGCTTTATATATTAATAAATTAAAAGATATAAAAAAAGAGTGAATTTTCACTCTTTTATCCTCTTAACTTGGCTCCTGTCTTTGCTTCTACTTCATTTATTATCTTATTAAATACTTCCATTACTTCTTCATCTGATAGTGTTCTATTTTGATCTTTAAAAACTAATTTATATGCAATAGACTTTTTACCTTCTTCAACATTAGCATAAATATCAAATACTTCAATGCTATCAAGTAATCTTCCACCAGATTTTTTTATTTGTGTTTTAATAACTTCACTTTCAACTTCATTTTCTATAACGAAAGCAACATCTTTAGTTATTTCTGGATATTTAGAAGCTTCTTTAAATTTTAATGGTTTAACTGTTGATTCAAATAGAACAGTCATAGATAATTCTGCTACGTATACTTCATCTTTCTTAAATGAAGGATGGATACGTCCTATTATTCCTATCTCTTTTCTATCTAATAGAATTTTTGCACATATACCTGGATGCATTTCTGGAGCTTCGCATGATTCAAAGCTATATCTATTTTTAAAACCTAAATAGTCAAGTAAATTTTCTACTATTCCTTTTAAGCAATAAAAGTCACATTTAACTACTGTATGTTGCCATTCATTTATTAAGTAGTTTCCTTTCATAAGAATTGAAACTTTAGTGTCCTCATTGTATTCTGAGTCATATGTTTTAGCTATTTCATAAATATTAACATCTTTTATATTACGAGCTTTGTTATATTCATAATTATTTACTAATGATGGTAATAAAGATGTTCTAATTATTGATTTATCACTACTCATTGGATTTGGTAATGTAATTTGTTTTTTATTTTCATATTTAAACTTAGATGCCATATCAGGGCTTGTTAATGTATAATTTTTTACTTCATTAAGTCCTAGTGTTCTAAGTCTTTTAGAAATGTCTTTTCTTATACCAACATCTCCTACATATACACCACGACGTGTTGGAATACTTGGTAATGTAGATACTAGATTTTCATATCCATATAAACGACCTATTTCTTCGGCTATATCATTAACATTTGGATCAATATCTAATCTACGACGAGGAATAGTTACAGTAAATATATCTTTATCTAATTTATAATTAAACATTAAACGATCAAGTTCTGTTTCTACATCTTTATTTGTTAATTCAAGACCAAGTAATGTTGAAACTTCTTTAGTTTTGAATGTAACTATTTTTTCTGTTTTATCTAATGTATCATGCGATACGATTCCACTTAATACTGTTGCATTAGCATATTTTTCTAGAAGATAACATGCTCTTTGTAAAGCTTTATCTGTGTATTCATAAGATAATCCTTTTCCATATCTTATTGAAGCTTCACTACGTAAATCTAAACGAGATGATGTGTATCTAATACTTACAGCATCAAATATTGCACTTTCAATTAAAATATCTTTTGTTGTTTCGTCAACATCTGTGTTTTCTCCACCCATAACACCAGCTATACATACTGGTTTATCTCCATCTGTTATAAGTATATCACTAGTTAATAAATCTCTTTTTTGACCATCTAATGTAATAATTGTTTCATTCTCTTTTGCTTGTCTAACTAAGATATTATCTCCTAGCTTATTTTTATCAAAGAAATGAAGTGGTTGTCCATATTCTAACATTACGTAATTTGATATATCAACAACATTATTTATAGGTCTCATTCCTGCTGATATAAGTCTTTTCTTAATGAAATCAGGAGATTCTTTTATTTCTACACCTGTAACCATTTTGGCTGTATAGTATGGACATTTTTCTGTCTCTACTTTAAGAGATATATGATTATTTACATTATCTTCTATTTCATTATGGCTGTCTTCTGGTAATGTAACTTTTTTACCTAAAATACTTGCTACTTCATAAGCGAATCCTATATGGTAATAACAATCATTATTTCGATGTTTATGAACATCTAATTCATATAATGTGTCATCTTTACCTAAATATATATTTGCATCAGTACCAGGCTCTAAATCTGTTTCTAGTACTTCAATACCTTTAGCATATGTTTCTTCTGTTTTTTCTTCTATTCCTAATTCAAATAAAGCACATATCATTCCGTTTGATTCTTGACCACGTATTTTACCTGCTTTAATTTCGAATTCGCCTGGAAGTATACATCCTGGTAGTGCTACTAAAACTTTTATTCCTACTTTTACATTAGGAGCACCACATACTATTTGTGTGGTAGTTTTTCCTACATTCACTTGGCATATATGCAAATGGTCACTATCTGGATGGTCTATGCATTCTAATACTTCTCCAATTACAAGGTTATCTATATGACTATTTATAACTTTTTCAACATTGACACCAGCCTTAGTAACTTTAACTGCCAATTCTTTTAAGTTTTCATTTTCAATGTCAACATAATCTTTTACCCAATTTAAACTTATCATATATTACACTTCCTTTCTATCGAAATTTGCTGATTCTCTTAAATCTGCTTGATAAAATGTTCTAATATCATTTATTCCATATTTAAGCATCGCTAGACGTTCTGCTCCGAAGCCAAAGGCAAATCCTGACCATATTTCTGGATCATACCCACCATTACGTAAAACATTTGGGTGAACCATACCTGCTCCACTTACTGTAATCCATCCAGTGTTTTTGCATAAAGGACAGCCTTTACCTTTACAGGCAAAACAAGATATATCCATTTCTACAGATGGCTCTGTAAATTGATAATAGCTTGGACGAAGTCTTGCTATACAATCTTCACCAAATAATTTTTTTGCCATTACTTCGAAAGTACCTTTTAAGTCAGATAGTTTAATATCTTTATCTACTAAAAGACCTTCTATTTGCATAAATTGATGTGAATGAGTTGCATCATCAGCATCACGTCGATATGTTTTACCAGGACATATCATTCTTACTGGTTCTTTACCTCCAGCAGCAAGCATTGTTCTTACTTGAACTGGTGATGTTTGACTACGTAGTAATATTGATTCATCTTCAATATAGAATGTATCTTGTGCATCACGTGCAGGATGACCTTTTGGAATATTTAAAAGTTCAAAGTTATATTTATCTTCTTCTACTTCTGGGCCATCTACTACATCATACCCCATAGACATAAAAACACTTTCTACTTCTTCTACTATTTTCTCTAGGATATTTGGTGCTCCTACAGGAATTTTAGTAGCTGGTAATGTTACGTCAATTTTTTCATTAGAAAGCTTTCTATTAAGTTCTTCCTCTTCATAGTATTTAATCTTAGTATCAATACTTGTTGTTAATTCTGTTTTTAAATCATTTAGTAACTTTCCAAATTCTTTTTTCTCTTCAACACTAAGTTCTTTCATATGTGAAGTTAATTCATTAACTGGTCCTTTCTTTCCAAGATATTCAACTTTAATGTCATTAACTTCTTTAAGACTTGTGGTGTTTTTTAGTTTCTCAGCAACTTCAAGTTTTAAATTTTCTACTTTTTCTTTCATATTTTTACCTCCAATAAAAAAAATCTAAAACCAAGGGACGAAATTATATTCCGCGGTACCACCCTAATTCTAGAAATCTAGCTCTTTAGTATAGATATAACGCATCTATTTGCGGGTCTAACTCCAACGATGAATTTCATTACATTGTTTATCTTTAAATGTTTTCAGCCGGTGACATTTAATCTCTAAGTTAAGAACTCAATATAATTACTTAGTTCGTCTTCAACGTTTTCTAAAATGTATTTTAACACATTAAATAAGTTAAATCAAATTAAAATAATAAAAACTTTTATCTTTAAATAAAAGTTTTATTTTTTTAGAAATTCAATAATGTCTTTATATATGTTTTGAATATCTTGTTGTTCTTCTATCTTATACTCTTTTAATAATTTATTTATTTTTTCATTTTCTTTAAGTTTACTGTTTTTTAATTCCTTTTCAAAGTTTGATATTGTTATCTTTATACTTTCTTCGTCTGATATACGATTGTAAGATTTTATTCTCATTATTCCATATTCAGTTTCTTTTTTCGTAACTGCTCCTATATAGGCATTTATATTACGATATATTTTTGGATTTTGGTAATTATTATGAATCATAATAGCATAAGTAAGATTATTTATTACTTCATTTTTACTTTTTACTATTGAAGAATACATGTTTTTATATTTAGCATATTGCATTATTATCTGCTCTTTTTTTCTCGTTGTGGTTTTAGTTTTTTCTTTTTCTAATTTTCCTTTTGTTGATAGTTTGTAAAGTCCGACAATATAAATCACGATTAAGAACCAGATGAATGGTTTAATATCTTCAGGATTCGGTATTACAGATTCAACAGCACCTATAAAGTAATTGTAAGTAAATAAACTTAAGGCGATACTTAATAAACTTTCAAAAATAAACATTGTGTTACTTACTTCTACATCTTGATTAGTAATATTTGTTATATAAAAATTTCTAACAAATATTTCAAATATTACAATCAAATAAATATTTTCTTTTACCATAGGCATTAATGCAGCAATAATTATTATATACATTGATGGGATAAGTATATGGTTTAATCTTCTATTTTCTTTGGCTTTAAATACATTAAGTATTATTGTTAAAGGTATTGTAAGTATCATTTGAATTATTAATGTAATTAGATTCATATGTATTCTCCTTTTTGATTGCTATACTACTATAAAAGTAAGTGAAAGTCAATGAGCAAAGAAAAATAGCAGAGAGGTTCTGCTATATTTGTGATTTTAGTATTCTAGTTAAAATAATAATTAATTCTGGGTCTTTTACTCTATCAACATAAGTATCCTGACCATCTATTATCTCTTCTACTATTGCAACATTTGTTGGAATGATATCTTTATTTTCATCTACACCCATTACTAAAAAGTATTTTACTCCACCATACATTGTTTCATTTAATACAACATATTTTTCGTTATTTTCTAAACTTATTATAGTGTTAGTTCTTAGACTCATTGTATCATCTCCTTTTTTATTCTTGATTTCTTAAACTATTTATATATTGATCTAGCTCATCTTCTATGTCTTGCCCAATAAAAGCATTTTGATTTGCTTCATTTTCTTCTATATTCTCTGTTGTTATACTTGGATTATTTTCATTAATTATTTCAGCAATATCTAATGGCTCTTCTTCATTGTCTTGATTATAATCTGCTTCTTCTTTTATTTCAAGTGCATTTTCTGAATCAGAATTCTCATCTATAATAGAATTGTTATTATCTGTAATAGAGCTATCTTCAAAATTAACATTTTCTACAGTATTTTCTTCAACAAGATTATTATTGGCTATGTTTTCCTCGTTATTTGAAACTTCTAATATCGCAGCTTTTAATCTTGATTCTGATTCTGATTCACCATCATTTTCTTCATTATCACTTGGAAAAGTTATTTCTGCTTCATTTATTACTTTTATACCTCGTTTAGGCTCAGTTATTGTATCAAGATTTTCATCTAAATCTTCTATCATTTCTAGTTCTTCTGTTTTAATGTAATCTTCATAGTCTTTTGTTTCTATCTTTGAAGTTTCTTCTATATAATTTAAATCGATTTCATTACTTAAATTTATTTTTAAATCTTCTTCTAATCTTTTTATTATATCAAGTGGTGTTTCTGGAAATTGACGACGATGTTTAATATCTATAACAGTTTGTGCTAATTCTTTTAATATATCTTTGTCTTTATTACGTGATGTGATATCAATTAGTCCAGATTTTTTAGAAGTTAAACGGTTTCTTATCGTAGCTATTTCTATTTCGGCTTGAGAGATGTTTTTGTTTATTTTATCACACTCATATTTAATAGTTCTTGTTGCAGTGTTTATGTCTTCTGCTTCATCATTTTTAAATGACGTTGCAATTTTTTCTGCTTCAACTATATCTTCCTTTTTCTCATCTAAGGCGGCTTTTAAACTAGCCTTTGCACCAATATTTATATCTGGAGCTTCGTTGTATGCTCTTTCATATTCAAGTAAATCTTTTTTCATAACTTTAATCATGTTTGCTAAAGCTGTATTTTTACTTTCATAGTCATATTGTTGATCTTTGTCTATTTGAGATATTTTATTTTCTAATTCTTTTAATTCATTTTGCCATTTTTCAATTCTTTCTGTAAGAAATTCGATGCGTACTTTTTCTGGTGTATTAGCTTCTAATATATTATAAGTTTTCTGATCTATTTCATTTGCAAAAGAATCTCTTGCTTGTGTTGCTCTTAAAAGTTCTTCTTCTAAGGCATTATCTGCTGGTACATTTATATATCGAATTTTTATAACTTGATTTATAAGTTGTAATAAATAGTTTTTTGCCTCATTAATATCAGTCTTGGCGTTTATAACATCTTTTATTTTGCTTTCAAGATATTTTGGATCTTTCTTTATTTCCTCAAGTCGACAACTTAGCTTTTGTATTTTATTTTCTAAATCAACAATGCGTTTATTATTTTTTTCCTTTTTAGATTTATCTATATAATTATCTTTATTTTCTAAGTTTGCTTGTGTCTCTAGTAATAGCTTTTTCTTTTTCTCTATTTTATCTTCGATTTCATTTATTATATCTGTAATTTCGATAATTGATTGTTGAACTTCTTCATATGAGACATTTTGTTCATTTAATTGTTCATTTATTTGAGCTATTTTTTCGCTTGTTTCAGCAATTAAAGAATTATATCGATCTATAATTTCGCTATTTACTGCCTCACCTATGCGTTCTTGCATACTAATAATGTATTTTTCTTGACTAGCCTTATTTTCCCTTAATAATGATGTTTTTTCATATAATGTAGTTTCTTTTTCTTTTAAGCTTGTTAATTCCTTATTTTTTTCTTTTAAGTCATTTTTTAAAGCCTGAAGTTGTTTCTTTGTTATTATTTCAATATTTCTATCAGCCATTTCTGCACTAGTGTCGTAACTATCTTCTTCAGAAAGAGCTTTTATTTCTTCTATTTCTTGATTGTAAGCTTTAATTTTCTCTTCTATTTCTACTTCTTCAATGCGTAAAGATGGACCATCACTTTTTGAACGACACATTTTTACTAATACATCCAAATTCCAAAATATCTTTAATTTATCGTCCATAATAGCACACCCTTTTATTTTATTCTAGAATAATAATATCATAAAGTAGCCTTATTTTCAATAAAACTATAATTATGCATTATTAATTTTATTTTAGATTTTTATAATTAAAAAAAGAACTATTAAACTAGTTCTAATTTTACAGTTAAAGCGTCATCGCCAACTCTTTCTTTAAGTTTTATGATTCTAGTATATCCACCATTTCTAGTTTCATAACGTTTAGCTAATTCATCAAAAACTTTACTAACTACTTGGTTATCATTATTAACAAAAGCTAATGCTTTTCTTCTAGAAACTAAAGTTCCTCTTTTACCATAAGTAATCATTTTTTCAACGAATTTTCTTACTTCTTTAGCTCTTGCTTCTGTAGTAACTACTGATTCGTTTAAAATAACGTCTTTAGTTAAACCAGCTAAAATACTTCTACGTATACTTTTTTCTCTATTTAATCTTCTATATTTTGCCATAAGTATTTTACCTCCTAATTTATTTCTTAATCGCGGAACTTAAGTCCCATTTCTTTTACTTTGTCTATAACTTCTTTTAAAGATTTTTTACCTAGATTACGTATCTTAGTAACTTCTACTTCTTTTCTAGAAATTAAGTCTTGAACAGTGTTAATTCCAGCTCTCTTTAAGCAGTTATATGCACGAACTGAGAATTCGATTTCTTCAATAGGTGTTTCTAAAGTTTTAGTGATTGTATCAACTTTCTTTTCTGCCATTAAGCCAGAAACATCACTTATTGAATTTAAATCTGTAACAATGTTGAAATGCTCAATTAAAATTCTTCCAGATAAAGCCATTGCTTCTTCTGGTGTTATTGATCCATTTGTATAAACATTCATAACAAGTTTATCAAAGTTTTCGTTTTGACCAACACGAGCACTTTCAACTTCATAACTTACTCTTTCGATTGGTGAGTATAATGAGTCAATTGCTATTACGCCAGCTTTGTTCTCGCCTAGTAATTTTTGATTAGTTTTTGAATCAACATATCCTCTACCATTGCTAACTGTCATTTCCATATCTAGTTTTCCACCTTTTACAAGATTAGCAATAACTAAGTCTGGATTTACGATTTCAAGGTCAGCATCTATTTCAATATCGCCAGCTGTTACAGCTCCCTCTTTGTCAGCATAAAGTCTTATAACTTTATCTTCTTCTGAGTGATTTTTAATAACGATACTTTTTAGTGCTAATACAATAGCTGTTACGTCTTCTACTACTCCGTCAATTTTTTGGAATTCATGCATAACTCCTTCAATTTTTACTGATGTTATTGCACTTCCTGGTAGTGAAGATAACATTACTCTTCTTAAAGCATTTCCTATAGTAGTACCAAAACCTCTTTCAAGTGGTTCTAGTTCAAATTTACCATAGTGGTTACTTTCTATATATTCTGAAATTTTGTATTCTGGTTTTTCAAATCTTAACATATCCTTAAGTCCCCTCTTTCAATTAATTTCTTGGACGTTTTGGTGGACGACATCCGTTATGTGGAACTGGAGTAACGTCAATTATAGATGTGATTTCTAACCCAGCAGTTTGTAATGAACGAATTGCATTTTCACGTCCTGCTCCTACACCTTTAACAAATACTTCTACTTTTCTAACTCCGTTATCCATTGCAGCTTTTGCAGCAGCTTCAGCACTCATACCAGCAGCAAATGGAGTTTTCTTTTTACTTCCTTTATAACCGATTGTACCAGCAGAAGCCCAACTTATAACATTACCTTCTTTATCTGTAATTGTTACTACAGTATTGTTATATGTTGAATGAATATGAGCTTGTGCTTCAGGAATATTCTTTTTAACTTTTCTTTTTCTTCTATTATAAGCCATAATCTTCTAACCTCCTATTTATTATTTAGTAGCTTTCTTCTTATTAGCAACTACTTTACCTTTACCTTTTCTTGTACGAGCATTTCTTGAAGTTCTTTGACCATGTACAGGAAGACCTTTTTTATGTCTAGTACCTTGATAACTATTAATTTCCATTTTATTTTTAATATTCATTTGAACTTCACGACGAAGGTCACCCTCAACCATTTGTTTATCTACTTCAGAACGTAACTTTGTTATTTCTTCATCAGATAAATCTTTGATTTTTTTGTCTCTTGCTACACCAGCTTCATCACAAATTGTGTTAGCTAGGCTTCTACCAATACCATAAATAGCTGTTAATCCTATACAAGTATGTTTTTCTCCTGGTAATTCAATATTTTTAATACGTGCCATATTTTACCTCCTATTAGCCTTGTTTTTGTTTGTGTTTTGGATTTTCACAAATAACCATTATTTTTCCTTTTCTTTTAATTACTTTGCACTTTGCGCAAATTTTTTTAACTGATGGTCTAACTTTCATAATTGTACCTCCATTTATCTCTTATTCCATATTATGCGCCCACGTGTTAAATCATAAGGCGATAATTCTATTGTTACTGTATCACCTGGTAAGATACGAATCATATTAACTCGCATTTTACCAGAAACGTAGGCTTCTACAGTGTGTCCATTAGGTAATTCAACGATTGGAGTTCCGCCTTTAAGGATTTCTACAACCTTACCTTCGACTTCAATTTTTTCTTCTTTAGCCATGTATCTATATCTCCCATAACCTTTGAGTGTTGTTAGATGTGGAAAACTAACTAGTTATCCACATCCTCACTCTCAAGAATTTCTTTTATTTCGTTAAGTGTTTCTTCAATCTTTCGATTTGAATTAACTGTTTTTAATACGCCTTGTTGCTTGTAATAATCAATTATTGGTTCAGTTACTTTGTAGTAAGTATCTACTCTTTTTTTCATAGATTCTTCATTATCATCAGCTCTTTGGTAGATGTCTCCTTCACATTTATCACATTTTCCTTCAACCCTAGGTTGTAAGGCTTTGTCATAAATGTTATAGATAGCTCCGCAATCTGCACAAATTCTTCTACCAATAATTCTTTGTTTTAGTATTTCATCAGGAATTACTAAATTAATTACTACGCCTAATTCTTTTCCTAATTTTTCAAGGATTTTGTCATAACCCTTGGCTTGCTCCAAGTTTCTTGGAAAGCCATCTAGGATATAACCATTTTCGCACTCTGGTTGAGTAATTTTATACTCTATAGCTTGATATATAATGTCATCAGATACGAATACTCCATTATCAATCAAGTTTTTTATTTCGTTGCCCAACTCGTCTCCAACTGAAGCTCTTTCTCTTAGAATATCACCAGTTGATATATGAGTATAGCCATATTCTTCTTTTAATAGTTTAGCAAATGTTCCCTTTCCGGCACCTTGCACTGCTAAAAATATAATGTTTTTCATTATCTTTTTATACCTGCTCTGTGGTTTCTACTAATTAAACTACTTTCAAGTTGTTTGTATGTTTCAATTGCAACACCAACTACAATTAGTAAACCTGTTCCTCCAATTGTAACTGCACTAGATAGTCCTGAGAAATTAGAGAATAAAATAGGTAGTCCTGCTATAATAACTAGGAATAATGATCCAACTATTGTTAATTTGCTTAAAACATTACTAACATATTCAATTGTATCATTTCCTGGTCTTATACCTGGAATATATGCTCCACTTTTACTTAAATTTTTAGACATTTCCTCTGGATTCATTTGTAAGAATGTATAGAAATATCCGAAAAAGAATATTAATACTACATAAAGTACAAAACCTGTTAAAGAAGTGTTAACAATATACTTATTTACAAAATTAATTGCACTTTCATTTTTTATGAAATTAACAATTGTAACAGGTATTGTAATTAACGTTGATGCGAATATTACTGGAATTACACCAGCTGCATTTATTTTTATTGGAAGGAAATTTTGATGTCCTCCATAAGCACTATTTGTTCTATTTGCATATTGAATAGGAATTCTTCTTTCTGCAAGTTGAATCCATACCATTCCAATTATTATTACTAAGTATATTATTACAAATGATGCAAATAGTAATGAACCAATTACTGTACTAAATGCTTCAGCCATAACAAGCTCTTTAAATGCTGTTACAAATACTGAAGGCATTGATTGTAAAATACCAGCCATTATTAATAATGATAGCCCATTACCAATTCCATGCTTAGTTATTTGATCACCAATCCATAATAATAAACATGTACCAGCAGTTAATACTACTGTAGTTTTAATTATTGTCATAGGATCATTTGTACCTGAGTAAACAATTGTAAATATAAAACCTTGAACAAAAGCGAATAATACACCTAAGTATCTAGTTATCGCATTTATCTTTTGTTTTCCTGTATAACCTTGTTCTTTTAATTCTTTAAAGTATGGAATTATATCCATTTGTAATAATTGTGTAATAATTTGAGCAGTTATGTAAGGAGTAACACCTAATGCAAAGATGGAGAAAGATTTTAATCCTCCACCAGTCATTAGATTGAAGATTTCTAAGAAACCTAATTCCTCATATACTGTACTAGCCCATGGAACTGTTATAGTACTTCCAAAGCTAAATACAGCTAAACAAAATAGTGTAAAATAAATTCTTTTTCTTAAATCTTTATTTGAACGGTTAAATAGCTGTTTTAGGTTAGAAAACATCTAGATCACCTCTGCTTTTCCGCCAGCACTTTCAATTTTTGTAACGGCTGAACTTGAGAATCTGTTAGCTTTAACAGTTATTTTCTTTTCTAGTTCACCATTGCCTAAGACTTTTACGCCACAAAGTTGTTGTTTGATAATTCCCTTTTCTTTTAATAATTCTGGAGTAACTACATCTCCATCATTGAAATATTTGTTTAAATCACTTAAGTTAATTGTTGCAAATTCTGTTCTGAATCTAGCATTGCTAAATCCACGTTTTGGTATTCTTCTATATAATGGAGTTTGTCCACCTTGGAACCATGCTGGTATACTTGCACCTGAACGAGATTTTTGCCCTTTTTGTCCACGTGTTGAAGTCTTACCCATTCCAGATCCAGGTCCACGACCTACTCTTTTTTTAGATTTTGCTTCAGGAGCAGAGTTTAATTCGTATAATTTCATACTATAATTCCTCTACTTTCTTTCCTCTTAGAGCAGCAACTTGCTCTGGAGTTCTTTGCATTTTTAATGCTTCTAGTGTAGCTTTTGCAACATTTATTTTAGTATTTGATCCAAGTGATTTTGAAACTATATCACGTACACCTGCAAGTTCAAGAACGTCTCTGGCAGATCCACCAGCAATAACTCCTGTACCTTCTTTTGCAGGTTTAATAAGAACTTGTGCACGTCCAACTTTTCCTATAGCTTCATGTGGAATTGTTCTATTATCAATTAATGCAATCTTTGTTACGTTTTTATTAGCTGCTTGAATAGCTTTTTTGATAGCTTCAGGAACTTCATTAGCTTTTCCTGTTCCGATTCCTACTAGTCCTTTTCTATTACCAACAACTACAGTTGCTGAGAATCTAAAATGACGTCCACCTTTTGTAACTTTTGTTACGCGGCCTATAGAAACAACTTTTTCTTCAAGCAAGTTTTTCTTAGAGTCCATTTTTGTTTTTGGCATAATCTGTACCTCCCTCTTAGAATTCTAGTCCATTTTCACGTGCTGCTTCAGCTAAAGCTTGAACACGTCCGTGGTAAAGGTATCCACCTCTATCGAAAACTACTTCACTTATATTTAATTTTTTAGCTTTTTCAGCAATGTCTTTACCTACAAGTTTTGCACCTTCAACATTGCCACCATTTTTTATTTTTAATTCGACAGATGAAGAGCTAGCTAGAGTAACGCCCTTAACATCATCGATAATTTGAGCAAATATTTGTGTATTTGATCTAAATACGTTTAATCTTGGACATTCAGCTGTTCCGCTTATTTTATTACGGATACGAGTATGTCTTTTTTTACGCATTTCATTTTTTGATTCTTTAACTATCATAATATCTCGACTCCTTACCCTTATTTAGCTGCTTTCTTACCTTCTTTACGACGAACATATTCACCTTTATAACGAATACCTTTACCTTTGTATGGTTCTGGTTCTCTTATTGCACGAATATTAGCCGCAAATTCAGTAACCTTTTGCTTATCGATACCTGAAATTGTTATTTCAGTATTGTTTACTTGTTCAACTTTTAAGTCTGCTGGTACTTCAACAACAACTGGGTGTGAAAAACCTGCACTTACGTTGATTTTGTTTCCTTGAACTTGGAATCTATATCCAACTCCAACTGCTTCAAGACCTTTTGTATAACCATCAGTAACACCAACTATCATGTTTTTAACTAAAGCATTAGTTGTTCCATGTAATTGTTTAGATACTTTTGCATCATTTGGTCTTTCAGTAATAATTTTGCCTTCAACTTCTTTAATAGTGATAATATCTGCTTTTTCAAGCTTAAGTTCACCTTTAGGACCTTTTACAGTTACAGTATTATTTTCAACAGTTACAGTAACTCCAGCAGGAATTACTAATTCTCTTTTTCCTATTCTACTCATAACTCAATTTTCCTTACCAAATATAGGCAAGTACTTCTCCTCCTAGACCAGCTTCACGAGCTTCTTTGTCAGTCATTAATCCTTTTGAAGTTGAAATGATAGCAATTCCTAAACCGTTAAGAACACGAGGAATTTCATCACTTTTGGCATAGACACGTAATCCAGATTTTGAAATTCTTTTTAAACCTGTAATTACTCTTTCTTTTTTGTTTCCATATTTAAGTGTTAAATTTAATTTATCACCTTTAGTATTTTTTTCATATTTAAAATCTGCAATGTAACCTTCACGTTTTAAGATTTCTGCGATTCCTAAAGTCATCTTTGAACCTAAAACTTCAACTGTTTCATATCTCATTTGATTTGCATTACGTATTCTTGTAAGCATATCAGCAATTCTATCTCCTACCATAGTCTAAATTCCTCCTTTCTACCAACTTGACTTCTTAACGCCAGGGATTTGTCCGTTATTTGCCATTTCTCTGAAGCAAATACGACATAACTTATATTTACGAAGAACTCCATGAGGACGTCCACATCTTTCGCAACGAGTATAAGCTCTTGATTTAAATTTTGCAGGTCTTTGTTGTTTAACTTTTAAACTAGTCTTTGCCATAAATATTTACCTCCTCTTTCTACTTTCTAAATGGCATTCCGAATCCACTTAATAATTCGAATGCTTCTTCGTTTGATTTTGCAGTTGTAACGAATACAATATCCATACCTCTTATTTTAAGTATTTGATCATATTCTATTTCTGGGAATATAATTTGTTCTTTAACACCTAATGTATAGTTTCCTTTTCCATCAAATGCAGTTTTTGATATTCCTCTAAAATCTCTAACACGTGGTAGTGCAATTTTAATCAATTTTTCCATAAAATTGTACATGTTTTCTCCACGTAATGTAACTTTAGCTCCAATTACTTGGCCTTCTCTGATTTTAAAGCCAGCTATTGATTTACGAGCTTTAGTTACTACAGGTTTTTGACCAGCGATTAGTTCTAGGTCTTTTACTGCTGCTTCAATAAACTTAGTGTCATGTGAAGCTTCTCCAACTCCCATATTAATAACTATTTTTTCTAATTTTGGAACTTCCATTTTAGATGAATAGTTAAATTTTTTCATTAGAGAGTCGATGATTTGTTCATTATATAACTTTTTATATGTACTCATATCAACACCTTCTAACTAGCTTTCTTTTCTGATTTTTTTGTTGTTTTTTTTGCTTCTTTTTTAGTTTCTTCAACTACTTTAACGTTAGATACATGAATTGGTGCTTCTACCTCAACGATAGATCCAACTTCATTCATACGATTTGGTTTTACATGTTTTTTTACTATATTAATTCCTTCAACAACAACTTTGTCGTCTTTTCTAAGAGTTTTGATTATTCTTCCTTCTTTGCCTCTATCTTTACCAGCAAGAATTCTTACATTATCTCCAACTTTAACTTTCATATTTAGCCCCTCCTATAATACTTCAGGTGCAAGTGAAACAATTTTCATGAAATCTTTTTCACGTAGTTCACGAGCAACAGGTCCTAAAACTCTTGTTCCGATTGGACTCTTATCTTCCTTAATTAGTACACATGCATTATCATCAAATTTAATGTATGAACCATCAGCTCTTCTAACACCTTGAACTGTTCTAACGATTACAGCTTTAACAACTTTTCCTTTTGGAATATTACTATTTGGAATAGCTTTTTTTACTGTTCCAATAACGATATCACCTATGTTACCGCTCTTAACTTTACTTCCGCCTTTTACTTGAATAACAAGTAATTCACGAGCTCCAGAGTTATCAGCAACTTTAAGTCTTGTTTCTTGCATTACCATAATGATACCTCCTATAGAACTACAGCTTCAACTAGTACTTCAACAAGTTCATATCTTTTTGTTTTTGATAATGGTCTTGTACTACTAATTTTAACTGTATCTCCTTCTTTAGCTTTGTTTAATTCATCATGAGCAGTATATTTTTTAGAATATTTTACTCTTTTTCCATAAAGTGGATGCTTTTTATATGTTTCAACTAAAACAGTAATAGTTTTGTCATTTTTTGCGCTTACAACTTTACCAACTAGTGTTGTTTTTTTAGTTTCTGCCATTATTTTTCGCCTCCATTTTCTCTTTCTGCTAGGATAGTCTTCATTCTAGCAACGTTCTTTCTTAATTCACGAATCTTAGATGGTTGTTCTAATGAACCAGTTGATTGTTTTAATCTAAGATCGAATAATTCTTTTTTTGACTCTTTAATTTTTGCAACTAATTCTTCATCTGATAAAGCTCTTAGTTCTTTAACGATTTCATTAACCTTCATTAGATTCACCACCTTTGTTTTCTTTCTTAACTATTTTGCAAGTTACTGGAAGTTTGTGTGAAGCAAGTCTTAAAGCTTCTCTAGCGATTTCTTCGCTTACGCCACCAACTTCGAACATAATTTTTCCTTTTTTAACAACAGCTACGTATTGTTCAACGTTACCTTTACCTTTACCTTGACGAACACCAAGAGGTTTCTTAGTTAATGGTAAATGTGGGAAGATGTTAATCCATACTTTTCCACCACGTTTCATAAAACGAGTCATTGCAATACGTGCAGCTTCGATTTGTTGTGCTGTAATGTAAGCACCTTCACGAGCCATTAATCCGTATTCGCCAAAATTAAGTTCAGTATTTCCTTTTGCATAACCTTCGTATGATAAACGATGTTGTTTACGATACTTAGTTCTTTTTGGCATTAACATCTTTGTTCTCTCCCTTCGTTACTTTCTTAGTAGGAAGAATTTCACCTTTGTAAATCCATACTTTTACACCAATTTTTCCATAAGTTGTATTAGCTTCTGCGATTGCATAGTCAATATCAGCTCTAATTGTATGTAATGGAACAGTACCTTCAGTATAACCTTCTGTACGTGCCATTTCAGCTCCACCTAATCTTCCTGAAACTGCAGTTTTGATACCTTTAGCTCCAGCTTTCATAGTATTTCTGATAGCTCTCTTTTGAGCGCTTCTGAAAGGTGCTCTAGCTTCAATTTGTTGTGCGATTTGTTCTGCTACTAATTTAGCATTTAAATCTGGATTTTTTACTTCGATGATTGAAACATAAACTTCTTCATCTACTAATTTCTTTAATTCATTTCTTAATTTTTCAATATCTTCTCCGCCATGTCCGATAATAACACCAGGTTTAGCAGTATAGATTTTAACGTCTGTTCTTTTTGCAGTTCTTTCAATAACTACAGATGCAACAGCAGCGTCTTTCATTTTGTTAGCTAAGTATTTACGAATTTTATTATCTTTATTTAATAAAGTACCAAAATCTTTTTTCTCAGCAAACCAGTTAGCTTCCCAATCTTTATTAACGCCAACTCTTAGTCCTATTGGATTAACTTTTTGTCCCATACTATTTTGCCTCCTTATTATCAGATACTTTTACAGTAATATGACTTGTTCTTTTATCTCTTCTATCAACTTTTGTTCTTGAACCAAATTTGATTCTTTTTAGAACTTGTCCTGGGTTGATGTAGCATTCAGAGATAACAAGATCAGATTCATTTGCGCCGAAATTGTTAACAGCGTTTGCAACTGCAGAATTTAAAACCTTAAGGATTAGTCTGCTTGCTTTTGTATTTGTATTTTCTAAAATACCTTGTGCAGTATGAATGTCTTTTCCTCTAACTAAATCAAGAGTCATTCTTGCTTTACGAGGAGCAATCATAGCGCCTTTATGTATTGCATATGTTTCCATTTACTTATATCTCCTTTCCTACTTTTGTCCAGCATGTCCGCCGAATTTACGAGTTAATGCAAATTCGCCTAATTTGTGTCCAACCATATCTTCAGTAATGTATACTGGGATAAATTCTTTACCATTGTGAACAGCTATTGTATGTCCAATGAAATCAGGATAAATAGTTGAACGACGAGACCAAGTTTTAATAACTTCTTTTTTATTATTTTTATTTAATTCTTGAACCTTTTTTAGTAATCTTTCGAATACATATGGTCCCTTTTTTAAACTTCTTGCCATTATTTATTTCCTCCTATTTTTTCTTACGACTAACAATTAGCTTGCTAGATTTTTTCTTGCTACTACGAGTCTTAACACCCATAGCTTTTTTACCCCATGGAGTCATTGGTGCTTTACGTCCTACTGGAGTACGTCCTTCACCACCACCATGTGGGTGGTCATTAGGGTTCATAACAGATCCACGGTTTGTAGGTCTTATACCTAAATGACGTGTACGTCCTGCTTTACCCCAGTTAACTAATTCGTAGTCTTCATTTCCAACTACTCCGATAGTTGCCATACATGTTCCTAGAACTTTTCTTGTTTCACCAGATTGTAATCTGATAAGAACATATTTATCTTCACGTCCTAAAATTTGAGCACTTGTTCCTGCTGCTCTACATAATGCAGCTCCTTTTCCAGGTTGTAGTTCAATACAATGAATTGTAGTACCAACTGGAATGTTCATAAGTGGTAATGCATTACCAATTTTGATATCTGCATTTTCACCAGCTTCGATAATTGATCCAACTTTTAAATCTTTTGGAGCGATGATATATCTTTTTTCACCATCTCTGTAATTGATTAATGCGATATTTGCATTACGATTTGGATCGTATTCGATAGTAGCTACTTTACCAGTAACACCAACTTTGTTTCTTTTAAAATCGATGATTCTGTATTTTTGTTTAGCTCCTCCACCAATGTGACGAACTGTCATTTTACCTTGATTATTTCTTCCACCTGTTTTAGTTTTAGAAACAACTAAAGATTTTTCAGGAGTTGAAGTAGTTATTTCATTGTTTGCTAAAGTAGTCATACCACGACGACCATTAGTCGTTGGATTATATTTCTTTATTGCCATAATACTCATTTCCTCCTATAGTTCTATTTTTTCGCCATCAGCTAAAGTGATGAACGCTTTTTTATAAGTTTTAGTTTTTCCAGCGTATCTACCAACTCTTTTAGCTTTAGATTTTGTGTTTAAAGTATTAACTTTAACTACTTTAACACCAAAAGCTTCTTCGATAGCTTTTTTGATTTCTATTTTATTTGCATCAGCAGCAACTTTGAATGTATATACATTAGTTTCTGCTTGAATAGCAGCCTTTTCTGTAATTACAGGTGCAATAATAATATCAGTATAATCTTTCATTATTTAAGTCCCCCTTCAATTACTTCTACAGCTTTTTCATCGCATACTACGATGTCAGCATTTACTAAGTCATAGCAATTAATTTCGTCTGCATTAATGTTATATGCATATCCTAAATTTCTTGTTGCCATGTATAAATTTTCATTGTCTTCGCCAGTTACGAATAAAACTTTTCCAGTTAATTTTAATGTAGCCATTATATCTTTAACTGTTTTAGTCTTTAATGTATCTAGTGTAATTGTGTCAACAACTACCAATTCTTTTTCTTGGAATTTGTGAGTTAAAGCACTTTTAAGAGCAAGAACTCTTTCTTTTCTATTGATTTGGAATGTGTAATCTCTTGGAGTAACTCCACCAGCGATTCCACCTCCACGCCATTGAGTAGCTCTGATAGAACCTTGACGAGCTCTACCTGTACCTTTTTGTCTCCATGGTTTTCTTCCGCCACCAGAAACTTCTGAACGAGTTTTAGTTTTTGCAGTTCCTTGTCTAGTTGCAGCTAATTGTAAATCGATAGCTTTTTTTAGAACGATGTCATTTGCTTCGATATTCCAAACACTGTCAGCTAAAGTTAAATCTTTTAGTTTTTCGCCTTTTACATTAATTAATTGTATTTTTGCCATATTAGATCACCTTTCTAAGTAAATTACTTACTTTCTCCTTGGTTTTCTTCAGTAGCAGCTTCTTCAGTTACTTCAGCAGTTTCTACTACTTCTTCAACTTTTTCACTTTCTACAACTTCATCAACAACTGTTTCTTCAACATAGCTTAAGATTTCTTTAGGTTCAGCAGAACCGTTTTTCTTAACAGCTGTTTTAATTAAAACTAAAGATTGTTTAGCTCCTGGAATATTTCCACTAACTAAAATATAATTTTCTGCAGCATTTACTTCGATAATTTCTAGGTTTTGGATTGTTGTTGTTTCAACACCCATATGTCCTGGTAATTTCTTACCTTTAAGAACGTGCATTGGAAGCATTGTTCCCATTGAACCTGGTCTTCTGTGATAACGTGAACCATGTGCCATTGGACCTCTTGATTGATTCCAACGTTTGATAACACCTTGAGTACCATGTCCTTTACTTGTACCAGTAACGTCAACATATTCACCAGCAGCGAAAACATCAGCGCTAATAGTATCTCCTAAGTTATAAGTACCTTCGTAATCACGAATTTCTTTTAAGTAGCGCTTAGGAGTTGTGTTTGCTTTTTTAGCATGACCAACGCTTGCTTTAGTAGCGTTTTTTTCTTTTTTGTCCACTGTAGCTAATTGGATTGCATTATATCCATCAGTATCTGTTGTTTTAACTTGTGTAACAACGTTTGGTTCAACTGATACAACAGTTACAGGAACAAGTTTTCCATCTTTTGTAAAGACTTGAGTCATTCCGACTTTACGTCCTAAGATTCCTTTCATTTCTTTACCTCCGTATATATTTTATTATTTTATGTTAATAGCAACACCACTTGGAATATCTAAGTGAGCAAGTGCTTCAACAGTTTCTTTTGTTGGGTTTTTAATATCTATAAGTCTCTTATGAGTACGACTTTCAAATTGTTCTCTAGAGTCTTTGTATTTGTGTACAGCTCTTAGTACAGTTACTTTTTCTACATCAGTAGGTAGAGGTACTGGACCAACAACTTCTCCCCCAGTTCTTTTAACAGTTTCAACTATTTTTCCGCAAGCTTGATCTAGAACTCTATGATCGTAAGCTTTTAGAGTAATACGAACTTTGTTACTTGACATTTTGTCATTTCTCCTTTCGTCTATATCTGAGTATAGGCTCGCTCCGTAATGAATTACCCGATCTCAAGAAAATATCTAACAACATCTCCTAGCGTATCGGCAACCTCACACATCTACGCAGTCATACAGTTTCCATTATAGCAAGCATGCCTTATAAAATCAAGTAAAAGTTAAATTTTTTTTATTTTTTTTAATATGCATAAAAAAAGAAAGTAAAATTACTTTCTAAATTTTTATGTCTTTTCTATCAAAATTTCTGCTTCTTTCATCTCTTTAGGAACTGCAATATCCATGTATTTTAAAAGAGTTGGTGCAAAACTAGTTAAGAATCCATTATTTAGTTTAATTTTTTTGTCAGCAATTATAAAAGGAACAGGACTTATTGTATTTTTAGTTACTATATTGTTTTCTCTATCTATTATTGTATCTGCTTTACCATGACTAGAAACAATGACTACTTTATAAAAATTTTCATCTGCTACTTCAATTATTTTGCCTAGGCAAACATCTATTGCTTGTAGTCCATTAATTGTTGCTTGATAATTACCTGTATGACCTACTTCATCTGGATTTGCAAAATTAACAAGTATAAAGTCATAATCTTTTTCCATACATTTTATTGCTGTTTTAGCAATTGACAATGCATTCATTTCTGGTTTTACATCGAAACTATCTACAGTAATTGAATCAATGCAATATTTATCACAATTTTCTAGCTTTAAATATCTCGCTCCATTTAAATAATAATTCATTGAAGCTGATTTTATACTTTCATATATATAAGCTTGGGAAAGTCCTAATTCTGATAGATATTCTGAAAGTGTCTTATTATATGTAATATTTTCAAAAAAATAATTTTTATTTATTTCTCTATCTATTTCATAAAGACTATAAACTGAGATGTTTTTGTTATAGGTATCAAATTCAATAAAGTCTTTGCTACATATAGCATTTAATATTTGTAATTGATTTTCTTTGTCAAAGTTTAAAAATATTAAAACATCATTATCATCTAGTGGTATAAAGTCTTGTGCTTTTAATGGAGGCAAATATTCATCAGATAATTTTTTTTCATAACATTTTTCTATTACTCTAGGCATATTAACAGCATTTATACCATGTCCATCAAACAACAATTCATAGTACATTTTTGTCCTTTTATAATCACTTGTTTCATCCAAAGCATAATATCTACCACATACAGAAGCTAGATGAACATTATCTGTTATATATCCTTTTATTTCATTTATATAATTGTTAGTACTATATTTGTTGGAATCTCTTCCATCTGCAACAAGATGCAAATATATTTTATTTTCTATTTTACTTTCTGCGGCTTCATCCAAAAAGCATTTTAAGTGGTTAATATTTGATGAAACTCCGCCATCTGATAAAAGATGTATTATATGAAGTTTGCGTTGTGGATGAGCTTTTAATTCTTTTGACATTTCAACAAATTTATTATTGTACTTTAGCGATTTCTTTTTACATGCTTCGTCAATAACAGATAATTTAGTTTTTATTTTTCTTCCTGTTCCAATTATTTCATGACCTATTTTACTATTTCCACATTGTTTATCAGGAAGTCCAACAGCCAAGCCACTTGCTTTAAGTAGACAATGAGGATAATTATTCCACAAATTTATAAAATTATTCATTCCAGCATTTTTAATAGCATTACCATAAATATCCTCACGCATTCCAAAACCATCTAGAATTATTGTTAAAATCTTTTTCATAAGCAAGTCTCCCTATTCATAATAGCATAAAAAAAAAAGAAATTACAAGAGACTTGTGATTTCCCTCTATATTAATAGGCAGTTCTGCCTTCTTCCATCATTAATTTATCAACAATAATTGCTATAAATTCTCCATTAGTTGGTTTTGTTTTATATTCATAATCAACGCAATTAGAAAATAGTTCATTTGAATATTCATAGTTTCCTCTATCCCAACCAGTTTCTATTGCACTTCTTATTGACCTTTCAATACAACTTTCTTTCTTATCAAAAGAATGTGCTAGCATAGGATATATTTCTTTAGTTATAGAAGTTAATAAAGATGGATCTAAATAACATTCATATATAGCTTTTCTTAGATAATGAAAACCATTTTTATCTGGTGCAATACCTAATTTCTTTAAAATTTCAGCTACTTTATCATATATAGATATTTTTAAGAAGTTATATTTTTCTTGTTTATTCTTTATTTCTCTTAAAGATATAACTAGTTCTTCAGCTTTATAGTTTTTAGGAATTACATTAAATATTTGATAATTTGATGCAGACAAATTATAACAATCTAACTTTATATTATCTAAAATTATTGTTCTAGATAATAGTACTTCGTTTTTATATCCAGTTAATAGTGCTAGAATATTTTCTTCTTTAAGAGTTCCATCGATTATTATAGCATCTAAGTTTGATTTGGTATCATTTATTATTGTTAGTGCTTCTTTGTAAGTTTCTACAGCATATTTTATATTGACCTCAGTTGATATCTGACTAACTTCTTTCTTGATTTTTACTAACTCTTCGTTACTGCATACTACCAATGTATTAATATTGTATTTCATAAACCTATCTCTTTCTATGTTACTTATTTTATATTAACTTCTTTTGGCATTATGTTTATTTTTGTCGAATCAAATATTTTTTTCTATTGTATTATATATTTTTATTAAATCATCAATTTCTTTTGAACTTTCTCCTAAAACAAAACCATCTAATATATCTATGGAGTTTAGTTCGATAATATTATTTTCATTAACACTTCCTCCATATAATACTGGGAGAGTTAAATCATAGTACTCCTTTATTATTTTTTTTATAAATATAATTCTGTCTGTTATATCTTGTGTTGTTGGAACTACTCCTGTTCCTATAGCCCAAATAGGTTCATATACAATAATCATCTTTTCTCTTTTGTAGTCTGGAATTTCATTAATTATGTGAGAAATCTGTTGTTCTAAAACCTTATTAGTGTTATTTAATTTATTATCTAGTTCTTTTTCTCCAATAAAATAAATTGGGTATATATGTGAATGATATGATTTTTTTATTTTTTGGATTATTGTTTGCTCTTCTTCTTTAAATAAATTTCTTCTTTCACTATGCCCTACTAAGGCATATTTCACGTTTAGTGAAGCTAGTTGCTCGCCTGTATTTTCACCCGTGTGAGGACCCATTTCATACATAGAAATATCTTGAGCTCCAAGTTTATAATTATCACTTTGAAAAACGAACAAAAAAGGAGTTGATGGACATACTATAAGTTCGATGTTTGGATTTGTTTTGATATTCTTTAAACTATCTTCATATGTTATTAACTCTTTTTTTACTTTATTTGCTTTTAAATTACAAACTAAATATTTCATTTTTACTCAAAATCAGCAATATTATCGATTGCTGGTAATCCTTTATTAATAATATATTCTAAAGTTGCTCCTCCACCTGTTGAAAGAAAAGAAAATTTATCTTCTAATTTAAAATGTTTTACGGCACTTACCCCATCTCCACCACCAACTATTTTGATAGCATTACTATTAACAATATTAGTAAGCAGTTCTCTGGTGCCAGTTGCGTACCTTTTATCTTCGTATTTACCTGCTGTACCATTTACAAAAATTGTTTTAGAATTTTTTAGAATTTCATTATATTTATTTATCGTTTTCATACCGACGTCATAAATAATGTCATCTTCTTCAATTTTATCAATATTAACGTGCTCGATGAAATTTTCATTATACACTCGACCGATTATAGCATCTACTGGTAGCATAATTTTATCCTTATAATTTATTAAAATATTTTTTATCCTTGATAAAACTTCTGGATTATTTGTTTTAAGTGAACCTCCGACATTAAAACCTAAAGTATGTAAACATGAGTTAGCTATTCCTCCTGTTATCAACAAATTGTCACAACGAGGCAATAAAGATTCTATCAATTCAACTTTATCTTCTACTTTAGCACCACCCATGACAATAGTAAAAGGATGTTTTGCATTTAAGACATATTCATCTAACATTTCTATTTCGTGTTGAACTAGGAATCCAATGCAACTTGGGATATATTTAGCTACACCATATGTTGATGCATGTTTACGATGTGATGACCCAAACGCATCTAGGCAATAGATATCTGCTAAACCAGCCCAATACATTGATAGTTGAGGATCATTGTTGCTTTCTAATTTATTTGGAACATCTTCAAAACGTGTGTTTTCTAAAACTACTATCTCTCCTGGATTCATATTCTCTATTTTGGCTTCTAAGTAAAGACTTCTAGGTTGTTTAGAAAATATTACTTTTGTATTTACTAACTTTTGTAAATGGGCAGCTATTGGAGCTAATGAATTATTTACTTTATCTTCTTCTGTTTTTACTTTTCCAAAGTGAGATAAAATAATGATTTTTGCTCCTTCTTTAATTAAATAATCTATGGTATTTAAAGAAGCTACTATTTTACTATCGTCGATGATTACTCCATCTTTTACTGGAACATTAAAATCACATCTAAGTAAAACTTTTTTTCCTTTAACATTCATGTCCTGAATTCTTCTTTTCATATCATCACCTTTCTTATTATAAAATATGGATAATTTATGTTCAATTTTTATATTTAGCTCTTTACACAAAAAAAGTGTCTATTCGACACTTTTATTTAATTCCATTAATTTTTTTGCAGTACGCATCATCTGTGCAGTATAACCCATTTCATTATCATACCATGCAACAATCTTTACTAACTGACGACCTTCTGATTCTAAAACGTTAGTTGAAAGACCATCTACTAAAGCTCCTACTTTTTTACCTAGTACATCACTTGATACAATAGGATCCATTGTAATACGCAATGATTCATTTTGATTTTCAGTAAATAAATTATTTATTTCTTCGATGGAAGTATTTCTTGAAAGTTCTAAAGTAACGTCTACTACTGAACCATCTGATACTGGAACGCGGAAGGCATTACCATCCATTTTTCCTAATAATGATGGAATTACTTTACCTATTGCACTTGCTGCTCCTGTTGAAGCTGGAACAATATTCATTGCACAAGCACGACCACGACGAGCCTTAATACCTTTTTTGTGAGGTATATCTAATGTTGCTTGGTCATTAGTATAAGCATGAACTGTTGTCATATACCCTTTTACAATACCAATATTATCTTCGATAACCTTTAATACAGGCGCTAGACAATTCGTTGTACATGAAGCTGCTGATATAATATTTTCACTTCCATCTAATGTATCAGAGTTTACATTATAAACAATTGTCTTCATATCTCCTTTACCAGGTGCTGATATTATAACTTTTTTTGCTCCTGCTTCAATATGTTTAGATGCATCTTCAAGACTAGTAAATAATCCAGTACACTCTAAAACTACATCAACTCCTAATTCTCCCCATGGCAGATTAGCAGGATCTTTCTCACTATATACTTTAATTCTTTTTGTTCCTTTAATAACTATTTCATCATTTTCAAAATTAATAATGTCTTCATGGAAAGAACGATGGTTTGTATCATATTTTAATAAATACGATAAAGTTTCTGCATCTGTTAAATCGTTAATTGCTACAATATCAAAATTATTTCCTGTTATCATTTCTCTAAATGCTAGTCTTCCTATACGACCAAATCCATTAATTGCTACTTTTATCATTTATATTCCTCTTTCTTTATTATTTATATGTTTCAAATGCACTTTTTCCAATAAATTCTCTTAAAATAGATTCATCTGTTACATAATCAGATGGTATTGGAAAAAATACACGTAATGAATCTATTAACCTTCTTGCTTCATTATATGCTGGTGAATTACTTTTTACAGAATATAATAAAGGCTCAACGAATACTTTTAAGACACCAACTTCATAGACTAATGAAGTATTAAGAACCTTGTCTACATTATTTATATATGGGAAAATATGTTTTTCTTCACCACTACGAACTGTATTCCAATACATAATTGTTTTTCCTACATCTGTTGCTCTTGTACGATTGTCTCTAACAATACGACGCATCAAACGTAAATCTGTTGTTGAAACATAATTATGTCGATCTATATTTAGTGGTATAAATGGGCTTAAGTAAACTTTGTATTTAAGTTCTGGATCTAAGTCTGGAGTCATTGCATCATTTATACTATGTAAACCTTCCATTAATATTATGGCATTTTCACTTAGTTTAATAGGTTCATCATTGTATTCTTTTTCTCCTTTAACGAAATTATATTCTGGCAATGAGACTTTCTTTCCAGCTATCAAGTCTTTTAATTGCTTATTTAATAATTTTAAATCTAAAGCTTCTAGACATTCAAAATCATAATTCCCGTTTTCATCTCTTGGAGAGTCCACTTTGTTTTTAAAGTAGTTATCAACTGATATTACTAGTACTTCATATCCTCTACTACGTAATTGTAATGCCACTTTTTTAGTTGTAGTTGTTTTACCTGATGATGATGGGCCGGCAAATAGTACATAGCGTGATTTTCTTTTTATAATATCATCAACCAAACTATGAATTTGATTATTAAAGTTTGTTTCTACAATTTGAACTAAGTCCTCTATTTTACTATCAGCTACTTTTTTATTAATATCTGCTATATATGGAATTCTTAATGAGTTAATCCATTTTTTACTTTCATCAAAACACTTTATTACATTCTGATAATGAATATATTCAGGTACTTTAAATTTTGTAGTTGGAGATGGGAATAATAATACTAATTTATTATCTCCTAAGAATATTAAGTCATATTTATTTAGACAGCCTGTTGAATAAGGCAATTCTGTATAATAATAATTTATATAATTACGTAATTTATGTACTGTTACTATTTTATTTGTTAAATTATGAATATTTTCTGCTTTCTCTGTTGCTTTAACTTTATTGTAGTAACTTATGGCTTCTTTTTTCTCGACATTTAAATTATATATTCTTTCATCATTAGCAATAATTTCATTCATTTTGGTTTTTAGTTTTTTAGCATCATTTAAAGTGAATTTTTTTTCACAACGTATTGTCATATGAATTCCATTAGCTATTGCATGGTCAAAAGTTATTTCATACTCGGTTCCGAAAGTTTCTTTTAAAGCTACTTCTGTAACGAACTTTAAACCACATTTATTTATCTTATAACCATTAATAGTCGTTACATCAATAAATTCTATTTTAGTTGATCGCATTATTTTTGTATCCATTGGAACTGTCTCATTATCAATTTCAGCACCAACAATATTGTATTTCATTTTAGGTTGGTATACTTTACAAAGTTCATAGATAGGAGTTCCTTTTTCTATTTCAAGAGTAGTCCCATCATTAAAAGTTACATTTGTTCTGTTTGTTGCCATACTATATCCCTCTTATTCTAAAGTAATTATACTATAAATATAGTCTTTTGGTAAAAAAAATATAATTTATATTGATAGCTTGACCTGTTTTATACACTCTATTTATATGATATAATTATTTAAAGTATAGTCATATATAGCTTGATTAGAATAAATGAGGTGTTAATTTGAAAAAAGTTTTTAGAAATTTTTTCGGTTTTATTTTGATATTAGGAATTATATGTATTATTGGCTTTATCGTTTATGCCAATTTTAATATCGCTCCTTATATTACCAATATTGAAATAAGTGATAGTAAGAGATTTGATGATCAAGTTATTTTTAATATAAGTATTGGAAATTATTTTTTTAAATTTAATAAAGACACATGGTGTTTATTATCTTTGGATGAAAGCGTTCCGACTAAAGATGATTCTGGTTGGATTAGAGCAGAAGCTGGATATTGTTCTTTTACTGTTAATAGTGGAGATTATAATGTTTTTGTTAAAGATAAATATGGTAATATTAATGATTTAAAGTCTCAGAGTGTCGTTATTAATAAGTTGTTAGATATAAAAACTAACAAAGAAGTTATATATATGTGGAAAGGACGTGAAGAAGTTTTAACTTATGAGTTATCCACTATTGGAGAAATTAATGCTGATATAATTTGGAAAAGTGATAATGATAATGTTGCTACTATTGATGAAAATGGAAAAGTAACTGGTGTTGATTATGGGGAAACTTACGTTAGAGCTATTAGCGATACTGGAAAGTCAAAAGAAGTTAAAGTCATTGTTAGTAAATATATTAATAAACCTGGATTAAATTATCAGAAAGATTATGTATATTGTAATCAGTTTAATAGTAGCGAAGCTGATATGATAGATAAAATTCTTTTTGATAGGATTAAGACTGCTGGTTATGGTACAAGGGCTGGTGTTATTGCCGCTGCAAGGTTTCTTACCGTTGAGTTTGCTTATAGAATTCCTTATTTTGCCGAAAATGGAAGACTTAATAATTATGAACCTTATAAGCATGTTGATGGAGAGGGAAGATATTATCATCGTGGGCTTTATTTAAATGAAAATAAATTTAAAGATATAACTTCAAAATTTGTTGGTCCTTGTACATGGGGATGTAAATTACAAACATTTACAGAACTTCCAGAATTCAAATATGGCGATTACTATCCCAATGGTTTAGATTGTTCAGGATTTGTTACTTGGGCTTTACTAAATGGTGGTTTTGATGTTGGAGATATTGGAGCTGGAGAAAATTTAGAACACAATGATTTAGATGATTTAGGCACAAAAGTATATATAAGTGATGAGCTTATGAATTCAGGAAAGGTTAAAGTTGGTGATTTAATAGGACTAAATGGTCATATGGCTATTTTGGCAGGTTGGGATGATAGCAACTATTATATAGCTGAGTCTTTAAATAATACTGGTGGTGTTGTTATTACAACTGTTGCAAAAAATAAATTAGTTCATAATAGTATTTATAAATACATAATATTAATGGATGAAGTCTATAAAAATGATGGTAATTATACAAATATGTGGTAAAAAAAGTTATATGAGTTTTGATGTGAACCCTATGTAGTGGATATCAATAAAAAAAAAGTATATAAAAAAGAGAAAATTATTTTTCTCTTTTTGTGTGATTTTTTCTTGTTTATAAATAGATAGTTATTAACAATTTAATTATTCTTGATTGTTTTTTTCCTTATGTTTTTCTACCAATTTTTTTACTTTTATAAAATAATGATTTATTCCAGATTTACCTATTTGGCGACCAGTTTCTGTTGATATTATTTCGGCGAGTTCAGAAAGAGAAGTTTCTGGATAGGCTTCTCTATATTTTATAGCTTCTTGAACATTTTCATCAAGAAGGCCTAGTAAATCATTTTGTTTAAGATAATAAATATCTTCCAATTGTTTCATTCCTGATTTTAATATTTTTTCTTGGTTGGCTATTTCACAATTGTTAAGTCTATTTACCATATTTTTATGGTCACGATATATTCTTATGTCTTCGAAGTAAAAGAAACAGTTTGTTGCTCCTAATAAACGAATAAGGTCACTTATCATTTCTGCACTTTTTATATATGTCATATAATGATTATTTCTTTTTAATACTTTTGCTATTATATTGAATTGTTTAAGTAACTTTGATATGTATAATCCATCTTTTTTAGTATCTGTGGTAAATTCTAAGTGATATCCAGCTGTACTAGGGTCATTTAAACTTCCACAAGCTAGGAAAGCTCCGCCTAAAAAAGCAGCCTTTTCTTCTTCTGTGTTAAGAAAATACTCCTCTGGTAAAGTTTTTTTATTATCTTTTAGAATGTTTAGTGCTTCAAGAATAGTATCTACTTTCTCATTTATTTCTAATATATAGATTTGTGTAACTCGAAATCTTTTTTGATTTCTAACTGTTATTTTAATATTTATTCCAAAATTATTTTTTATATCTTTATATATTCTTCTTGCAACTGATGCATTTTCCATTACAAGAGTTATTTTATTTTTTTTTATTTGACCAACAAATCTTATATATGCAGACAATTCAACTAATGATTCGATTTGACCTATTTCATTTCTTGTTATTTCTTCTTTTAATCTTGTGGTGAATGTCATTTTATTCACCTTCCATTAGAAAAGAGAAGATTAGATATGCTGTCTTAAGAGAATTATGTCTAATATAACCATCTTCGACTTTAAATAGTTTTTCAGCAATGATTTCAATCCCCATTTCCTTTAGGACATCTTCATCTATTGGAACTGGATCTTTTCCTTCTGATTTAGCAAGTAAGGTCATATCGTTAGGAATCTCTGCATTATTTGCTATTACAACATCTATCATATTTTTTCCTAAATATTTTTCTAGGACATTTATATGATCACTTACTTTAAAACCATCTGTTTCTCCTGGTTGAGTAATCATGTTAGAAATATACATTTTTTTTGCTTTTGAATTTCTTATGGCTTCTTGAATTTCTGGAACTATGATATGTGGCATTATACTTGTTAATAATGATCCAGAGCTAAATATTATAAGATCTGCTTTTTTTATCTCATCTAATACTTTTTGTGTTACTTTTATTTTTTTACTATATTTTAAATCTTTTATTTTCCTTTTGGCTTCTGTTATTTCTGCTTCACCAATTATTTCATATCCTTCTGTTGTTACTCCGATTAAATCAACATTATCTTCTGTTAATGGTAATAATTTTCCTTTGACATCTAATAGGTCACATAATATAGGTAGTGAGTGAGCAAAATCACCTTTCATCTCTAAAAGTGCTGTCATTATTAAATTTTTTATTGAGTGATTTCCTATGCTACTATTATTATCAAATCTATAATTAAATAAATCCTTTACTCCTTTTGATTCAGTTGACATGGCCATTAATACTTTTGTTATATCTCCAACTGCTGGAATAGAAAATTCTTCTCTAAGTCTACCTGTACTTGCACCATTATCAGATACACTTACTACAGCTGTTACATCCATAGGAAATTTAATTATCCCTTTTAATAATTGAGATAATCCACTTCCACCTCCAAAGATTACTATTTTTTTCATATATATTCATTCCTTTCAATTAATAAGGACTTTATAGCCACTTAAATATTATTAGGTTATATTCCTTCATTACATGTTATGATAGCACAATTTATTTGCTAATTAAATATACTGCGAAAAACCTTTACATAGAAAAAGAAGATTTTTTGAATCTTCTTATCTTGTTTTCCATGTCCAACCTTTTGAACTATTTATACTAGAAATACTCTTGTTACCCGTTGGTGTTGTATTAGCTTTAAAAGTATAAAATTCATTCCATGTTGCATTCCCAAAGTAATATCCATTACTTATAGCATAATGTAGATGGGTTCCACTTGTACAACTATCGTAATACCATGTTGATTGATCTCCTCCAACAGTTCCGATAACTTGTCCTTGTTTTACACTTTGACCTATTTTTACATTAATGGATCTTAAGTGGGCAAATTCTAGAGTATATTTTTTGCCACCAACAAACGAATGCATATATATTATATTTCCACCACAACTATATTTATTTTTTACATAAACTATTGTTCCGTTGGCAGGAGCATATATTGAAGTTCCTGGGTTATTCCCTCCTAAATCAATTCCAGCATGAGTTTTATTATATGCCTGAGTTACTTTTCCACTTACTAATGGTCTCATAAATGCTCCAGAACCACCAGCATAATAACAAACATCTATATCATCACCATTTTTGCATCCTGCTGCTTCATATATTTTTATCATACCTTCTTGAGCTTCAATTTGACTAGCATAATCTAATCCTATAGAAGCTAAGCTATCAATATATTTATCTAGTTCTTCTAATTGTGCCTCATATTTTGTAATTGATTCATTTAAATTCACATTGTCATCAGCTAATTTTACTTGTAAGGCTTCATTATCTTTAATTAATTTCTCAAGTGAATCAAGTTCTCCTTGAGTATAATTAACAATCTGTGCTGCTATTGCTTGACGTTCCATCATATCAGATATTGATGATGCTGAAAATATATAATCTGTATATAACTCTTTACTATTTGATTCTGTATATTGAAGAGCTACGATAACATCTTTTAATTCTTCTTGTTTAATTTTAATATTTTCATGACTTTCTGCAACCAACGTCTTTGAATCTTCTACTTTTTGTTCATTTTCTGAAATTTTGTTTGTTGCTTCAATTATTTCATTTCGTTTATTACGAATTTTATTCTCTGTTTCAGCTGTGAGCTTATTATTCTCGTATTGCTTATTTTTTAATGCTGCTACTTTATTTTTATACTCTTGAAGAGTCATTGCTTTTACATTCGTGATAGGACAAAACATAACTATTAAAAAGCTTATTATTAATATTATATTTATACTTCTTTTCATCATATTTTTAAATACTTCCTTACTGTTGCATAACTTCCGAACATACCTACAATAGAACCTATTAAAATTAAAGCTCCTGATACATATATAGTAAACGGAAGTGGATCAATCATTTTTATAAAGTTTGTAAATAAATATCCTTCTAATTTATCGAAAGCGATTGCATAACCCCATATTGTTGCAATTATTGGAACTATTGAACCAATTATACCTAAGAAGAAACCTTCTATAACAAATGGTAATTTTATAACAAAGTTACTTGTTCCTACTAAACGCATTATTTCTATTTCACTTTTACGAGCAAATATTGTTAATTTGATTGTATTACATATTAAGAATATTGTTACAATTACTAGACCAATAATTATTACTAAAGTAACTTTTTTTACTACATCAAATACTGGTATCATATTATCTACAACATCTTCACTATATTTTACATTAGTTACTTTATCTATTTTCTTTAAAGTGTTAGCAGTATCTTTTAAATCTGCAATATCTTTAACAGAAAGAATAAATTCTGTTTCTAGAAAATTAGCTTCTGGAGTTAAATTTTTCATTATTGTATAAAGTGATGAATCTTCACCATTATTTTTCATTATTTCTTCACGCAAGGTTTCTTTATCTTTGTAAATTAATTCGTCACTTTTAATATTTTTTATTTCTAAAATTTTACTTTTTATTGAGTTTATTTCTTCATCTGTTGCATTTTTATCTACAAATACTAGTATTGTTAACGTATTTTCTATATCTTTAGTAAAATTATTAACATTGGCTGAAAATATCATAGCTAGTGATACTATTACTAAAGTTATTGTTGTACATATTATTGAAGCAATACTTAGGCTGAAATTACGGAAGATGCTCTTAAAAGCATTACTTAAGTTTCTTGTAAATATTCTAATTCCTTTCATCTGCTGTATAACTTCCTTTCGCTGTATCGTTTGTTAAAACTCCATTTTCTAAAGTTATTACTCTTTTTTTCATAGAATTAACTATTTCTTTGTCATGAGTAACCATCAAGACTGTTGCTCCCATATCTTTATTAATACTATTAATAACTTTAACTATTTCTTTTGAAGTTTTTGGATCTAAATTTCCAGTTGGCTCATCACATATTAATAATTTTGGTTCATTAACTATTGCTCTTGCTATACATACTCTTTGTTGTTCACCGCCTGATAACTCGTTTGGAAAACTTCTTGTCTTTTCTTTAAGTCCAACTCTATCTAAAGCTTTTAATACTTTTACTTTTATATCTTTTCCTTTCATACCTAGATTTTCTAAACCAAAAGCAACATTTTCATATACGGTTAATTTTGGTAATAGTTTAAAATCTTGAAATACAATACCTAGTTTTCTTCTTAATTTATATACACGACTATTATATAATTTTGCAACATTTATTCCACCTACCATTACTTGACCGCGAGTAGGCTTTTCTTCTCTATATAGTAATTTAACAAAAGTAGATTTGCCACACCCTGAAGCTCCTGTAATAAAAACAAATTCTCCTTTATCAATTGATAAGGTTAGGTCTGCAATTGCTGTTACACCATTTTTATAAACTTTATAGCAATTTTTTATATCTATAAATTTCATTCTATACCACCTTACTATTTCCATTATAACAAAAATAAGCTAGGAAAAAAATGATATAGGCTTAAATGGGAATAACTGGTTGACACTTATAATTAATTTCTTGACATTTTTTTCACTAAAAAAAGATGAGTTTTACTCAACTTTTAAATAAATGGGTATTTTTCCTTACGATATCCACCATATACTTCATAACAATCACTAATAATTAAGAAAGAATCTGGATCTATTTTAGTAAGAACATTTTTGAACATGTAATAGTCTTTAGTTGGAACAACGCACATGATAAGGTCTTTTTCTTCATTAGTGTAACCTCCTTCTGTACGCATTATAGTACATCCACTATGCATTTTATTAATAAAGTCTTTTACTTCATCTATTTTTTTGGTATGAATATAAAACATTTTACTATCAGAAATACCTAACATTATTTTATCTACTAATTGACTATTTATAACAATTACAATAATGGCATATATAGCTTTGCTGATTCCAAAAATTAAACCTCCTGCAATAATTACAATAGAATTAATTATTAGAGAAGAAACACCTGTTGGTATTTTTAGATATTTATTTACTAACTGTATAGCGATATCTGCTCCACCAGTTGAGTATCCTGTTTTATAAATAAAACCATTAGCTATACCAAAAAGAAAACCACTTATAATAACAATTAGAAAAAAATTATCAAAAACAAGCTTGTTAGCAATATATTCACACGGAGCACTAGTTAAAGAAACAAATAAAGGATATAAAAGCGAACCAATTATAGTCAACCCAGTGTTTTTAGGACCTAAGAATATAAAACTAATTATAATAAATACTATATTAAAACTAAAAATAAATATTGCAGGATTTAAGCCCACTATTTCATACACAATAGTTGCTAGGCCACTAGTTCCACCAATTACTAAGTTATTGTGTAATAAGAACAAATTATAATTAATTGCTAATAGTAAGATACTTAAAATTACAATAAAAAAACGTGGCCAGAAATTTTTATTAAAAACTTCTTCTGATAATTTTTTATAGTCAAAATTCATATTTTTCACCTATTATAAATTATACTATATTTTTTTATATTTGCATATATTGTTACAGAGGTGAAATTTTATGAATGGAAATTATTATCAAAATCCCACATTTCCTACTATAGATAGTAATAATACTTTTGAATCAGGCTATGAAGCAGGTCAGTTATCTGATATGCCTATGCAACAAAGTTATATTGAGAATATTTTAAGACATAATAAAGGCAAGAAAGTAAGGGCTTATGTAAGTTTTCCTGATTCAAATGAATGGAAAGATAGGATATTTGAGGGGACTATTGAACAGGCTGGTAGAGACCATCTTATTATTAGAGATCCAAAGAATGGGCACTGGTATTTAATTTTAATGATTTACTTAGATTATGTTGAATTTGATGAAAAAATAGATTATTCTGAAAAAGGATATATAATGGGATAATAAAAAGCGTTTAGTTAGTAATATAAACTAAAACGCTTTTTTTCTTCTCCTAAAGTTGTACTTGGTCCATGACCTGGATAAATAATTGTATTATCTGGATAAGAATTAATCATTTCTAAACTTGATTTCATATCTTGATCACTGCCACCTAAGTCAGTTCTACCGATACCTCTATTAAATATGAAATCTCCAGTAAACATTATGTTGTTTTTCTCAAAATAGAAAGTTCTTGATTCTTTTGTATGACCTGGAGTTTCTATTATGTTAAATTCAAATTTACTACTTGATATTTTGTTTATATCTACCTCATATTTACTTAGAACCTCTTCTAAAGCTTCTATATGATCTTGGTGAAAATGTGTTACTAGACATCCTACTACTTTTTTATCACCAATGGCTTCTTTTATTTTATTAAATTCATCACCTGGATCAACTATAATGCATTCATTATCTACACTTATTATATAGCAATTTGTTTCTAAAGGTCCTACTACAATTGTTTTTATATTCATTTTTATCACCTGTTTACATTTTAATATAAATAATTTCTTTTGTAAATTTAATAATATGCTATAATTTAAGTAGAATTGAGGTTATAAGTATGGCAATATTATATAGTTTTTTATTTATCATTATTTTAATAGGTGCTTTAGGTATTCTTTATGTTTATCAATACAATAAGCTTCAACATTCAAAAACTAAAATAGATCATGCTGAATGTTTAATAGATGAAGCATTAAGAGATAGATATGATATTTTAGCTAGAGCTGATAAGTTAATAAGAACTGAACTTGAAAGTGATAAAACTTACTTTAAAGGATTAGATAAAGTTAAAAATGAGAATATTAGTAATTTTGATTTAGATAGAAAATTAACTGAATATTTAAACTTATTAGAACAGATAAAATTAGATTATCCTGATTTAACAAGTAATAAAGGATTTAAAGAGATTATTAGTGAAAACAAGAAAGTTAGTGAGAAGTTGCAAGCTGCAAAGTCTTACTATAATAAATATACTAGCGAGTTAAATGATTTAATTAGACAGTTCCCTTCTAACGTTGTTGCTAGAATGCATGGAATTGTTATAAAACCATTTTTTGACGGAAAGAATATGGAAGACGAAATTGTTGATGATTTCAAACTTTAATTCAAAAAAATAAAAGGAACTTTTTAAGTTTCTTTTATTTTTTATTATTATCCCAATCTATTTCTTTTAATCCATTTAATTTAAGAAATTCATTTGTCTTCGAAAAAGGTTTACTACCAAAGAAGCCACTATTTGCTGAAAATGGTGATGGATGTGGAGAAGTTATTATTAAGTGGTGTGGATTCGTTATATATTTTGCTTTTTCTTTAGCAAAATTTCCCCATAAAATGAATACAACGGGTTCTTCTTTTTGGTTTAAAACTTTTATAATATAATCAGTTAATAACTCCCATCCTAGTTTTCTATGAGATGCTGGTTTGTCTTTTTCAACAGTTAATACTGCATTTAGCATTAGGACTCCTTCCTTACCCCACTTCGTTAAGTCGCCAGTCTTAGCGATAGGAATTCCTAAGTCAGTATTGAGTTCTTTGTAGATGTTCTGAAGAGATGGTGGAATCTTCACTCCTTCTTGTACAGAAAATGAAAGTCCATGTGCTTCTCCTTCTCCATGATATGGATCTTGACCTACTATTACTACTTTTGTATTTGAATATGGTGTTAATTTTAGAGCATTAAAAATATAATTTCTTGGTGGATAAATAGTCTTGTTATTATATTCGTTGTCAACAAGACTAATGAACTTTTTAAATCCGTCACTCTCCCAAATTATTTTTAATTTATTATCCCAATCATTACCTATCATAAAATCACTTCCTGTTTATAAATTTACCATATTTGTTTTTGTTTGTTAATAAGTAAGTTTGTTTTTATGCTCTTCATTTGGAACTAATTCTGGGAATATTCTTTTAAATGTATCTCCTAGTCCTTTTATTTTCATTAGTTTTACTATTCGATATTCAGTCTTGCCATAACCTTCTCTTAATTTTAAGAAAAAATCACTATCATTTAACCTTTCAGTTAACATTCTTAAATTAAGTTCACTAATATATTCTGGATTTAGTGATAACATTTCAATAAGTTTACTTGCGTATAAATAAGTATTTGCTACATACATGTTTGGATTTACTACTTTAGGGCTATCGTGTAAATATAGCCATATTTTTTCTATACCATATATATTCATATAAAATCCCCCTTTTTTGTGTTGTTCTATTATACCAGAAAATTAAAAAAAATAAAAAGTAATTCGCTAAGAATTACTTATGATAGGTTTCATTATTTAATATTTTAAATGAACGATATATTTGTTCTAATAGAATTCCTCTAAACAGACCATGTGGAAAAGTTAGTTTTGAAAATGATAAACGATAATCTGCTCTTTTTTTTAATTCTTCATGTATTCCATAACTACTACCAATAATAAAGGTAATAGTTCCATGACTTAAAAATGTTTCATCAATCTTTTTAGCAAGTGATACTGAGTCTAAATTATTGCCATCTATATCTAAAGCTATTACATAATCTTGGTTGTTTATATATTTTTCAATATTGTTTTTTTCTATTAATAAATCATTTTCATCTTTTAATTCTATTATTTCTATCTTATGATAACGAGAAATTCTTTTTTTGTAATCTTCAATTAATTTATTTAAATATTCTTCTTTTATTTTACCTAAACAAATTATTTTTATCATATCTCTATCAACTCACTTTTTTCTCTTTGTTTGGCACATTTAATGTCTGTAAAAGGAATTTCATATTCGGCAAATATTTCTTTAATTGTTGATAATGCTTTTTCTTCAGTATTATTTTTGTGTGATAAATGTGTTAGAAGAATTTTTTTTGTATTTGGACCGATTATTTTGGCTAAATATATCGAACTATCTTTATTGGATAAATGGCCACAAGGCCCTATAACTCTATCTTTTAACCATTTAGGATATGGTCCATGAAGTAACATTTCGATATCATGATTACTTTCAAATAAATAGACATTTAAATTTTCTAATTTTTTAAAGTACTTCGTATTTATGAATCCAGTATCTGTTATATAAGCAACTGATTTACTATTGTTTTTTATAATAAAACTTCTTGAATCTGACGTATCATGTGATGTCTTGATTATTTCAATGGATGTTTCATCTAGATATACAGCATCATCATATAATAATATTTTTTCGTAATCCTTTAGTACTTCTAATTCGGAGAACATCTTTGGACTTACACATATTGTGGGATTATATTTTTTTATAAAACTTTTTAGTGCTTTTATGTGATCATCATGAACATGTGTTATAAAAATATAATCAATTTCTTCTATATTAACTGAAAGATCAGAAAGATTTTCTTTTATGTATTTAACTGTCATTCCTAAATCTAATAAAATTTTATGATTACTTGTTTCTACATATGTTACATTTCCTTCTGATCCACTTGCTAAGTTACATATTTTCATTATTGCCATAGCTTACGAGGGTCAAATGGTCGTCCACCATTATATGGTATTCCCGTAAATACTCCAAAGTGTAAGTGTGTTCCTGTAACATTTCCTGTATCCCCCATTGCGCCTATTTTTTGTCTTCGTGAAACTCTATCTCCTGCTTTAACATATGTTTTTGATAAATGAGCATATGCTGTGCAGTATCCATTTGTATGACATACAACAATATTTAAACCTGCAGCTCGTCCAAGATATCCATTCCAACCAGAATATAATACTTCTCCATCTAAAGCAGCATATATTGGGGAGCCATATCCTGTTCCTGATATATCCATTCCATCATGTAATGTTCCCCAACGATAACCATATGGGGATGTAATTATATAAGGAGAATTAGTTGGCCACGCCCAAGGTTGGTTATTATCAACATATATTCCGCCATTTCCTTCAGTACGTCTTTTTGTTCCTTTGATTGTAATTTCATTTTGAGTTGGTCTTATTACTTGACCTTCTCCTATAAAATAGGCTCCTTGGTTTTGTTCCCCATTAATGAACTGAACACTAGAGGTTACTCTCTTTATTCCATTTATTCCAGGTTGCTTTAATTTACTATATCCTACATATTTAGTAGGATCTTCTTCAGTAGTTTTTTCATATTGTTCTTCCATATCGTATGTAATTAATTCTTCATAAATCAAAGTTAAAACTGGATCAATAAGGGCGATGTTTATTTGTTGGCCAATAGCGAGTAAGGTATCTTCACTTTCGATATCATCATTAGCAATTAGCAATTCTTCTATATTAAGTCGATTATTTTCAGCAATTTTTTCTATTGTATCTCCTTGTACTACTGTATAGATTATTGATGATTCATTATCTCCAAATAATAAATATTTTGTTAAAGTATTTTCATCTGTAAAAATTTGTTCATCAACACTTATATATGATTCTTTTATCGAAATGCTATCTTTAAAATACATCTTTTCTATTATATATCCAACATCAACGATTTCAGGCTGAGAATTTTCTAAATATTGTTTATATCTTTCTTTTCCAACAAATGTTGTAACAACATTTTCTAGTGCTTTTTTAAAAATATTATCGTCTAGAACATAGATATAAGTTGGCTCCGCTCCTTCTACAGAGGATTTAATTGTTACTGTATATCCTTTTATTGTAAATTTTCTTTCATCTTTAATAGAGTTATAAACATCTTGTACTGTTTGTATTTCTTCATCATAGGTATTTTTCTTTACTATTTTAAATCCCTTTGGAGGATAAACTTGGTCAACTTTATATTCATCTTTTATTTCAATCTGCTCTTTGTTTATTAAAGTGTACAGATCTTCTTTAGAATTAATAAGTCCAATTTTATTTCCGTCTAAATATACTTGATAAATTGAGGTAGGCAATGAATAAGTTTCTTCAGTAAAAAAACCAAGTGTTAAAATTACAATTATAAGTATGTTAATTAATGCACATAAGATTATACTTTTTGAAATTTTCATATTTCACCTTCCTCTTTATTTTTTTATTTGTAAAATTGTAGCGGATTTATTCCTTTACCATTTGAATATGGTACGCCGACAAATACTCCAAAGTGTAAGTGATTACCAAAAGCTCTTCCTGTTTGTCCAACAGCTGCTATTGTTTGTCCTCTTTTAACACTTTGTCCATTTTTTACATATATTTTTGAACAGTGGGCATAAACTGTTGTATACCCATTTTCATGTTGTACTACAACGTTATATCCTGCAGCGGAACCTGCATATCCGCCCCAACCTGCATTTATTACCACACCATCTAAAGCTGAATATATTGGTGCTCCTGCTGGACGTGGGATATCTAATCCATCATGATATTCTCTTATTCCATTTAATGTTCTCCAGCCAAAACTTGAAGAAGTATAGAATGTTGAATCTGTTGGCCAAGACCAGTTAGAGTTATTATTAATTATTATTACTTGACTACCTGGTATAGGATTTTGTTTAGTTCCTCTAACAATTACTTCATTGACTACTGGTTTAATGATTTTGTCTGGAACATTGTTGTTGAATCCAACTTCAGAGCTTTGATCACCATTAATAAATTGTAAACGTAGTGTTACTCTTTTAATTCCGTCTTCTCCAGCTGTTTGAACTTTTTTATACCCAATATATTGAGTTGGATCATCACGATATTCTGTTTGATAATATTCTTTAACATCTGAAACTACAAGTTCTTCATATACTAACTTTAACATTGGATTAATTAAAGAAACGTTTATTTTTTGACCAATTGCTAGAAGCGTATCTTCACTTTCAATATCATCATTAACTAATAATAATTCATTAACATTTAATTCGTTATCGTTTGCTATTTTTTCTATTGTATCTCCTTGTACTACTGTATATTCTTTTACAGACGTGTTTTCGTTAAACAGTAAACGTTTCGTTAGTTCATTTACATCTGTATAAATTTTTTCTTCTGAACTTATATATGATTCTTTTATAGTAATACTTTCTTTAAAATACATTTTTTCTATTATATATCCTACATCAACGATTTCTGATTGAGTATTAGTTTTATATTGTTCATATCTTTCTTCTCCAATAAAAGTAGTAACAATATTTTCTAAAGCTTTTTTGAATACAGCTTCATCTAAAACATAAATATATAATGGCTCAACACCTTCTTCAGAACTTTTTATTGTTATAGTGTAACCTTTAACTGTAAAAGCTTTATCTTCTTTTATAATATTGTAGATATCTTCTATAGAAGTCAGGTTTTCATCATAGGTGTTTTTTTTAACAATTTGAAATCCTTTTGGAGGATAAACCTGGTCTACTTTATATTCATTTTTTATTTCAACTTGTTCTTTATTTATTAAACTATATAAGTCATCTTTTGAATTAATTAATCCAATTTTATTTCCATCAAGATATACTTGATATATTGAAGTTGGATATGAATAAGTTTCTTCAGTAAAAAAACCTATGGTAAGCAATATTGTAGATAAGAGTAAAAATAAAGAACATACTATTATACTTTTTGCTTTATTCATCTATGTCACCATTTTCTGTTGCTAGATAATTTCTAAAATTACTCATATTTAACTCAAATAAAAGTTGGAATTTACCAGTTGATCCTTTACGATGTTTTGCTATTATTACATCAGCTACAACATTCTTTTGTGAATCTAATTGTTCTTTTGCTTTATAATAATCGTTTCTGTTTATAAATAATACCATATCAGCATCTTGTTCAATAGATCCAGATTCACGTAGGTCTGCAAGCATTGGCTGATTATTTTCTCTTTTCTCTGCACTACGTGATAATTGTGCTAATGCTATTACTGGGACTTTTAATTCCATCGCCATTGTTTTTAGTGATCTTGAAATATCTGAGACTTCTTGTTGACGAGATTCAGGTCTTTTACCTCCACTTGTAACTAGCTGTAGGTAGTCGATTATTACTAATCCAAGACCTTCTTCTTTATTTGCTAGGTTTCGACATTTTGCTTTTATCTCAGCTGCGGTAATACCAGCATCATCAACTATCTGTATATTTGTTTCTGCTAATTGGCTATTTGCTTCGTTTATTCTTTTCCAATCTTCATGAGTCATTTGACCTGTTTGAATTTTATAAGAATCAATTTGACCTACAGCAGAACGCATTCTATTTACCAATTGTTCTGCTGGCATTTCTAAGTTAAATATTGCAACTGCTTTTTTAGTGTTTTGAGCGGCATATGTAGCAATGTTTAGTGCAAATGCAGTTTTTCCCATACCTGGACGGGCTGCTACAATTATCATTTCACCAGCATGTAGTCCTGCTGTTGCTTTATCTAAGTCATAAAATCCAGTTGGTATTCCTGTTATATCTGACTTATTTTGAGATAATTTTTCTAAATTTTCTTGGGCAATTGCTATAGCATCTTTAATATGAATAAAGTCACTCGTTTGTCTTTCTTTAACAACATTTAGAATTTTCTTTTCAGCATTATCTAATAGATGAGTTATATCTTCATCTTCTTCATATGCATTTGTAACAATATCCGTTGCTGTTTCAATTAAGTTACGCATTACTGCTTTATCTTTTACAATTTTAATATAATAGTCTAAGTTAGCTGCTGTTGCTACTGAGTCAATTACCTCACTGATATAGTCAATTCCTCCAATAGCTGATAGATTCTTCTTTCTATCTAAAACGTCTTTTACTGTTGTAATATCAACAGGAATTTTTTCGTCATAACAGCTTTTTATTGCTTCAAACAACTTTTTATTAGCGTCACTATAAAACATGTCTGAATAAAGATCTTCACATATTTTAGTTAGAGCATTCTTATTTAGGAAAGCTACTCCTAACACGCTCATTTCTGCTTCTAGATTTTGAGGCATTTTTCTTGTTGGCATTTTATCACCTACTTTTTAGTGTTAATTTTGTTTTTTTAGTATTACGTTGATTTCTCCTTCAACTTTTTTATGTAAATTTACTTTTACTTTATGAGTTCCTAATACATCAATAGGATATTCAATATTAATTTTCTTTTTATCTATTTTTATGCCAAGTTTAGCTAGCTCTTCACATATTTGTTTTGAAGATACTGTACCAAATACTTTATCTTGTTCTCCTGTTTTAACTTTTATAACTACCTGTGTATTTTTTAATTTTTCAGCAATTAATTTGCATTCTTCGATAAAAGCATTTTCTTCTTGCTTTCTTTTATCAAGTTCTTTCTCAAGAATTTTTTTACTTGTAGTAGTAGCTGCAACAGCTAGACCATTTTTGATTAGGAAATTTCTAGCATATCCATCGCTAACGTCTATAATTTGATCTTTCTTTCCTTGTTTTTTTACATCTTGAAGTAAAATTACTTTCATGACTATTCACTCCTTTTTTATAAAATGTCTGTATTTAATTATACCAAATATTTAATAATTAATAAATACTTGGATAAGTTTCTACATGGGGCTTATTATAGCATACTTTTTAATTTTTATTTTTATAATTATTAGTATTATTAAAGAACATAGAACGTAAAATTTATTATAAATAATAATTACTTGATATTTTATATGCTATAATTTTGTTAAAAGTGTTATTATATATAAACGCATGGATTTATTTAACATTTTAATAAGGAGGTATTTTATGAATATCAAAGATTACAAAAGAATATATATGATTGGTATTGGTGGTATCAGTATGAGTGGTATTGCTGAAATTTTAAAATATTGGAATTATGAAGTTAGTGGAAGTGATGGTCAAAAATCAAGTCAAACCGATTGGTTAGAAAATAATGGTATTAAAGTTTATATAGGACATAATCCAGATAACATAACTAAAGATGTTGATTTGATAATTTATACAGCTGCTATTAAAGACGATAATCCTGAATTAATAAAAGCAAGGGAGCTTAATATTCCTTGTGTTGAACGAGGAATGTTTTTAGGAGAAATTACGAAACTATATAAAAATACTATTGGTATTGCTGGAACACATGGTAAAACTAGTACTACTAGTATGGTTGCGTGTTCATTTTTAGAGGCTAATTTAGATCCATCTATACAAGTTGGTGCTGTCTTAAAAGCTATTGATGGAAATTATAGAGTTGGAAATAGTGACTTTTTTATTATAGAAGCTTGTGAGTATTGTGAAAGCTATTTAAATTTTAAACAAAAAAGTGCTATTGTTTTAAATATTGATAATGATCATTTAGATTATTTTGGAAATATTGATAATATTACTAAAAGCTTTCAGAAATATGTTTCTTTATTACCAGAAGATGGGTATTTAATTTTAAATCGTGATGATAAAAGATGTTATGATTTAAGAAATTATACTAAAGCTAGAGTTATTAGTATAGGTAGTTCTAATAATGCAGATTGGACTTATAAAAACATTACTTTTGATGATGATGGTTTTGCTACATACGATGTTTATAATCGTGGCGAAAATAAAGGAAATATCACGTTGAAAGTTGCAGGTATACATAATGTGTTTAATAGTTTATGCTGTGTTGCTCTTTGTGATGCTTATGGAATAGACATTAAAACTGTAGGAAAGGCTTTATTAAAATTTGATGGGGCATCTAGAAGGTTAGAATATAAATGTATGTTAAATGGTGCTAAGGTTTATGATGACTATGGACATCATCCAACAGAAATTATGGCAACTGTAAATGGTATTAAGAATAAAAAATATAATGAGTCATGGGTAGTATTTGAAGCTCATACTTATAGTAGATTAGCTGAACATTTAAAGGATTTTGCTAATGCATTGAAAAATTTTGACCATATTATTATTACTGATATATATGCTGCTAGAGAAGTTAATACATTTGACATTCACGAAGAAGATTTAATTAATGAATTGAAATTGTTAAATAAAGAATCTATTCATATTGGTAATCATGAAGAAATCATAAATTTATTAAAAAATAATGTAAAAGATGGAGATATTGTTTTAACATTAGGTGCTGGTAATGTTACAAAAATTGCTAACAAGTTAAAAGAGATGACTAAATAAATCATCTCTTTTCTTATTTTACAGTTAAACCATTAGATTTTTTTCATTTTCTTCTCTTATGTACTTTATACTTTTTAGGTACTCAATACTTTTTCTATATTTTTCTACTCTTTCCAAATCCCATTCAGTTATTTCGTTTAAACGCGTTAAATCGCTATTGTGTTCTAAATCAGCTATTTTTACATCTGTTGCTATTTCATTAGTTCCAATTTTTTTAATATAATCAAAGTAATCTACTTCTTCATTATGTGTTAATAGCTCAAGTGCTTTTATCACTTCTTCAGGAAATCCTAATATACTTAAGTGCTCTATAGTCATATCAGTATCTTCCACTACATCATGTAATAATGCAACAGTTGTTCTTAATTCATCTTTCATATTTTCTGCAACATGAAGAGGATGTAATACATAAGGCATTCCAGCTTTGTCTACTTGATTTTTGTGTTTTTCATACATAATTTTAATTGCTTTTTTCGTCATTGGTGTGTAGATCATCAAAGTTGCCTCCCATTTAATTTAGCTTGATCTTGATTTTGATAGAAATCCTTAAATCCTGGTAGTTCTTGAAATCTTAATGCTGAATCAAAGAAGATAGAAATTAATTCTGGGCTATCTATCCATTCCATTGTTTCTGTGTCAAGTTTCATACATAAAAATGTATCTTTTTGATATTTTAATAAAAATCCATTTTCGACGATATAATATTTAAAGCTTCCATCATTTGTATCAATTAGCTTTTTATCTTCTATTTCGCTTATGAGTTCATACTGTTTAATTTTATTTACAGTTGTAAATTCTGCTGTATTAAAAGTATGTTCTCCTGGTACAGCTTGGTGAATAAAAAATTCCCCCTGTTTAGCTGTTAGTCTATCTTCAAGACTTTTGTTTATTTCTTCCATTTTTTTCACCTCTAATTAATTGTTTTTAAATGTATCAGTATTTGATTGTTTTCTTCAGTTACACCTTCTACTGCAAATTTCTGACCTGCACCAAATAAAACTTCTGTTTCTCCGGAATTAAAATATGATAAATCGGCAACTTTTGTTCCAGCATCGCAATCCATTACTAGTTGTATTGGCTTTGAACTAGTTATATAAGTAGGAACCGGTGAAGAACTCATAAATCCTGGATCAGAATAAATTCCGCCGTTAGCTGTTAATTTTTTCATTATTGTTTGAGCGGAGTCTCCTTGTTTTATTCCATAATCTCCTAAAGCATCCCAATTTACTCCTCTAGTCAAAATAGTTCTTTCATCTAAAGCCATTCTACTTATAACTTTATTAAGATCGTCTGCTGCTTGTGTCTGTAATTTTACAAAATCGGAGACGCTCATTCCATAATTTGACTTAAATTCTGCAAAAGACATTGTATTTAAATATCCACCTGTTCCTCTCCAACTTATTATCTTTTTCTTAGTATCGATTAATGTTCCTCTTAAAAGTCCATTTACAGCTTTATAATTTCCTGCTTGTTCTACACTTTCACCAACATAAGCATAAATTATTTTTTTATCGTTATCAGATAATGAATTCAACCATTGTTGTCTTTGTGATTGATAATGGCTAGTAAATTCAGAATAATTAGTATATTTTTTGGCAGTTGGTTGTGTAAACGAAGTAAACTTCTTAGCATTTTCAATTATATCGTATTGATTTAATGATACCATATCATCTATAGTCTTTACATTTAAAGTTTGATTTAATTTCATTATTTGATTGGCAAGCTCTCTTTCTTGTGGAGATGCTCCAGAGCTCCTGGCAAGTTCGTAATATAGATGGTTATAACTTTCTTTTGTTAAATATGAAGCATCTGTGTGAAACTGAAGCTCTATTTTTAATCCATTACTATTTTTTAAAGTAACATTTAATCCTTGATAAGTAGAGTTTCCCCAAAGATTGTTAATAGCGTCTACTTGATATCCATTATCCATTAATTTTTTTAAGCTTGAATAGACTCCTTGACTATAAGTAGCTTCATTTAGAATTAATGTGTATCTTAGACTGTCATTAATTGCATCGCCATACGAATCAATAGCATTTTCACTTACACCAGAATATTTACACCAAGAGATAATTTTTCTTGCTATACTATCTTCAGATTTAAATCTGTGTGATAAGCCTTCTAATCTTGCTCCATTTTCCTCAAGAGTTTTCATAAGTTGTGTAACTTGAGGTTCTGCCATAGATGCTTTATAACTAATTTCTTGAGCCTTTTTCATTAAACTACTATGAAGTTGTGGGTCGATTGCTTCCAATTGGTTTAAACTTTTTATATATTCATCCAATGTTAACCCTTTATCGTGCGCCATTTCCATTAGTTGTTTCTCTAATTTTGTTTTTTGCTGTAGTATATCAAATTTTTGATTTGCTTGTGGATCTAATGAATTGATTTTTTTTGTCTGCTCTGTAAATTTGTTTTGAAAATCAAACTCTTCTTTTGCTAAAGCTTTGGCGTTTTCCATTTGTTTTGTTGCATAAGTAAATTGTTCATAAATGTTATCTGTACTCATACCTGTTTTATCTTGAAATAATTTAAAAACATCAGCTTCTGTTAATTTTTTTGTTCCATCGATTATATCCATTGCCTCGGTAAAGTCTATAACTTCAATTTTATATTTTTTTTCTAGCTTTCCAATCAATTCGTATACTTTATTGCTTGGTATTATTTTTGTAGAATCAGGTTTATAATTTCCTTTTAAATTTACTGGACTTGAAGGAACTGCTGTTTGTTTTATTGGTGTTTTATCTTCTACTCCAAATGGTTTTAAGACTTCTTCATTTGACGACTGTGCTAATTTTTTTGTTCCTTGATTAGCTAATTTCTTAAATTCTAGTTGTTCTTGAACTAGTTTATCTATATCTGCTACTGTGTATTTTATTTTTCCATCTGCAATCTTAAATGTATCATTCATATCATACAAAGAAATATTATGTTTATGTTCCATCTCTTGTAATCTTTTTAGTGCTTCTTCACCTGTTAGATATTGTGTTTTAATATTTTCCAATCCATTTGTTAGTTGGGTTTCCACTGTTTGATCTTTTATTACAGGTAGTGGTTGTGTTGCTTCTAATGATGGTTTTGATACTTGTCCGTCTTCAACTGCTTTTATTCCACTTGTTGCTTCGTCAGCTATAGTTTGATCCTTTATTATTGGTAGTGGCTGAGTTGCTTCTAATGATGGTTTTGATACTTGTCCGTCTTCAATTGCTTTTATTCCACTTGTTGCTTCGTCAGCTATAGTTTGATCCTTTATTATTGGTAGTGGCTGAGTTGCTTCTAATGATGGTTTTGGTACTTGACCATCTTCAAGCGTTTTTATTCCACTAGTTGCTTCATCTGCCATTAATGCCACTGGGGCTGTTCCTGCTGCTTGGCTTGCTATCTTTGATGCTGTTATTGCTTTTTTT